>NZ_CAXBEQ010000005.1:0-402805 GCF_963974845.1 uncultured Marivirga sp. | reverse complement strand
TGAAATTTAATGTGTTTCCATCACAAACTTCCACAGCAGTAGGAGTAACAGTGAGGGTGTTAACAGGTAAAGGATTGATGTTAACTGTAGTAGCTGAAGATGCACTGCTAAAGCAAGTCTCGGTATTATCGCCATTGGTTATTTCAACTGTATAATTTCCACTTTCAGAAACTAAGGTTAGTGAAATGTCTCTAGTGGTTAATGCAGGCACTAAAACTCCATCTTTGTACCATCTATAGGAGCCTTCAGTGGTGCCAGGAGCTATGGAAGAAGTCAAGGTGACTGATCCACCTTCACAAACTGACACGCTCGGACCTTGAAGAATGGAAGGTGCAGCGGGAGCATTTTCTACAGTTACACTGATTCCCGCGTGTGTATCAGCACAAGCGTTCCCGTCAGTTCCAGTAACCGTAACAACATCTCCATCAGCCAAAGTTGAAGTAGAGAAGGTGTTAGAAGCTGAAGGACCTTGCACCGCAAGACCATTTACAAAAAACTGATAAGTTGAGGCACCTCCTGCAGAGAAAACAATAGTTGATCCATTACAAATAACATTATCAATGTCATCGCTATTTAAAGTTACAACGGGTAACTCATTAATAGTAATAGTTTCTGTGTCCGTAAGATCATCGGTACATAAGGTTGATTGATTTGTGGCACGAACTGTAATGATTTCAGTACCATCACTTCCTAAAGCAGCATAATCAAAAGCATTAGATGTGATATTAATAGTCCCTCCATTTCCGCCCATAGCGGCCGAGATCGCAGAATTACTTTCATCAAATAATTGGTAATCTACACCCGTCTGTGATCCAGCAATACTGAAATTTAATGTGTTTCCATCACAAACTTCCACAGCAGTAGGAGTAACAGTGAGTGAATTGTTTGGTAGTGGATTTACTATTAACGAAACTAATGCAGCCTCACTCTCACAGCCTTGTGCAGAGGTTTCCGTTACATAAACGTTGGTAGTGCCAGATGCAGAATTATCAAAGCCAATATCTGCGGTAGTTGGGTTTGTCCCTGTTGTTAAAACATTTGTTAAACCAGCGTCAGAATACCAAGTTATTGTACCACCAGTTCCAGAGGCTGAGGGTGACGCTATTGCTTCATTCAGGCAAACCGTTTGACTTTGATTCGTTATAGTTGGGTTGGAAGGCAGTGCTTCAACAGTTAAAGCAGCAACATTGGAAGTAGCCATAGGTAAACAACTACCTACAATATTTGCTCTATAAGTATAGCCATCTGCAGTAGTAGGAGCATTATTTATTTGTAAAGTGGGAGACGTAAAATTAGTATATATTCCACCATCAGTTGATAGATTAATATCGTCAAAACCACCACCATCATTTCTTTGCCATTGATAGCTCAAACTATTACCTGTAGCGGTAACAGAAAAATTAGCATTTTCCTCTTCACAAACCGTTTCAGCAATTGGTTGACCTGTAATTGTAGGAGATTCTATGCTTGATAAATTCCCAAAAGTTGCACCACCGGCAAAATTAATAGTCCCAGCTGGAACTGAGGCAGTTCCTTCAACCATATCACTATTGCTAGAAGTATTTATGGCTCTTACCTGTAAGTTTTGCAATGTAAACTGATCTAAAAAAGAGGTACCAGTAACATCGTACTGAATTTCAACATATGAAGGTGTAATAGTAATATTGTCTATATTTAACTCGTTAGTGGTGAATGAGTAAAAGCTCGAAGAGCCTGAAACTGATTTAAATTCAAAATTTGCTGGAATAGATAGTCTGAAATAAATATTGGTTCCAGGACTAAAATCTGAGTTTGAATTCTCTGCAACTGTAATGTCACCAAGACCATAATAACCTCCATCAACACAAATATTACTGAGGTCAGCTTGGGTAATCATTACCTGGCCGTTACTCTTCTGGCTCATTAAGAATAATGAGGTAAAGGCAAGTACAATTATTTTAGTATATCTGTAAATGTGTTTCGTAACTTTTTATTTAAGTGTAACTTACAATATAATGAAATGGGTACTAGTTGACAAATTTATACTGAATAATAGAATTTTGCTAAAATTTTATCTTCATTAATCCTATGGCTGTCGAATTATTCTCAAAAGTTTTTTGAGACAGGATAACCAAAATGTTGCCTGGCTCACTTTTAATTTTCTGGATATTGTAAAATCCAGTGCTAATAAATTCAAAGTCTTCATCTTCAATAGGTGTCCCTGACTGGGAAAATTTCAAGATATAAGAACTACTGTTTAAAGTCCCCTCGTCTACAGTAGCCATAATTATGTGCTCATTTTCGTCTTCCGTTAAACTCGTTACACGATTTCCATAATCAACAAGTGTAAAAATACTTTGACCTGAATTATTGTTTGAGCCATTATATTCTTTTGCAATTAAGAAGATAGAGTCAGTTTGCAGGTAATTCCCACCAACATAATATTTTCCATTCGAATGATATAAAATATCACCATACTCTTCATCTTGATCTGAGCCAACATATATTCTTTCGCTAGCATTTGATTCCAAATCCGTAAAAATTTCCCAACTGATATTTAGAGATGTATTATCAGTTTCAGTATTTGGGTTCTCACTCATATTTTGACCTATTATTTCATATACTGAAGCCGGTGAGTTTCCAGGTGAAATTTTAATATTTAAATTGCTGCTGTTGAAATTAGAACCTAACTTTTCTCGAACTTTTTCAAAAACGGAATCATTTTTATTGTTGAAATCGACAGAGTTGAAATCATAGATTTGTGTTATTTTCCTTCTGTTGTTGTTCCCGTCTTGATGAATATTTCCAATGGCAATTAATCTCTGATTTTCGATCAAGAAGTCATTGAGGTAAATAGAAGGATTTTCATTTATCGTCAGTATTTTAAAGTCTGCAGAAATCTCTTCACTTGAGTCGTTACCTTCTGTTCCCACTGGGACTCCATCTAAATTTGATTTTACTATGAGATTTCGCTCAATTTCTGGTTCTGAAGGATCTACTCTTCTATGCGCCAAAATCAGTACTGAATTATCTTCTTGATATAGTTTTACACTGACTGCTTCGTCATAGAAAGGGGTGCTAATTCTATGGAGATTTTGTTGCATTCCATCACTACCAACATTAATGATAATAATGTCTGAATTATCTAGTGATTTTGAATTCCCTACTACTATATAACCGCTGGCATCTGGTTTACATATGAAATCAACCGCTTCTACATTTTCCGACAAAGCATACAATTTGTCAAAACTTGGAGGCTCTTGCTCAGAAAATGGATCCAGATTACAAGCAGTAACTGATAGCAACATCAATAAAGCAATATAGATAAGGTAATTCTTTTTCATTGAAAATTAAAAAATGGTATGTTAAAGGTGAAATTTAGTTGATAGACCAGATTCTTTAAGGAGTGTTCTTTCAAAGCCATACTATTTAATATAGTATCTTTATCGGAATCACTAAGTGCCTCCTCGCTTGCATGGTATCTAAAATAATTACTAACCCCAAATTTTATCTCCATATAGTTTTCACGAACTTTAATCATTGAACCTATATTGGCATTTAATGAGATATTAAATTTTGATCTATCTTGAAGGATATTGATTGGTTCATTAATAATTTCGTCATCTACTGATTTCTCATAATTATTAATATAACTTACTATACGGTAGTTCAAATTATATCTGCCGGTTGTACCTAATTCAATAAAAGGTTTCCATTGATAGAAATCTTTCATATATCTTAACATAAGGTTTAAATTCATAGCATCATTACTACTTTGATAACTAATATTAGATATGTCATTATCACCATAATCATTAGTTTCACGGTAAAAAAATCGATGGTTTTGGTATTGTATTTCAGCACCAGCTATAATATCCTTAGTGATTGGATATAGAAATTGGGCTCCCACTTGTCTAAATGTAAATTGTGATTCATAGTTTGGAGTATGAGTACCCAGTGGATTAGTATTAGGGGCCTCGTAAACTATCATGGAATTTAAATTTAGTCCTGCAGTAATACCTATAAAGTATTTTATATCGGTATCAATTTTTTGATATAAAGAATACAATTCAGACGGGTCAACATTTTTTATGACTTGATAATCGGTTTTTAGGTTTAATAACCTTATCAAAGTAGTTCTAGCTTTCTCTTGTTGATTGATGTTAATGTAGGTTAATGTTAAGAGTTCTAATGCTTCAATTCTCTCTGTCTTTGTAAACCCTTCCTCTAAACAGTCACCTAATTTTCCTGGAACTGCGTATAGATTTCCATTAGAATAATCAGCTCTAGCTTCATTCAGGTTCCTTTGGCAACTTGATTGTGCCAGTAGGAGAGGGCTTGATATTGAAAGTAAAAATAAAGTGATAATAACTATTCTCATCTGGACTGATCAATAAATTTACTCTGTTCGAAAATTGGGCTGTAATCAAGATCATCACCAATATATCGATCCCATTCTTCTGGTGTAATATCTCTATTGATCTTGTTCTTCAATGTTTCTGCTAAAATTTCACTTTTGATTGGATATAATCTAAATACTTGATCTTTACAGCCAGCAAATATATGTGCTTGATCCATCAATGCGATGGCATTTACCCATGAACCTGGCTCATTTATAATCATTGGAAATTCATCCGGATCAATTAAATTCCAGATTCTGATGGTTCCCTTAGTACTTGCAGCGATAATTTGGTTTTCCTTCATATTAAACTGGATGTCAGTCATAATTTCCCCATCACTTCCTCTTAGGGTTATGGAATTTTGAACGTTATACTTGTCATCCAGGTAGAATAAATTTACCTGACCAGAGTTATCACCAGTTGCCAAGATATTATTAGAGAATGAAAGAGAATGAATATATTTATCATTAGCTTCTCTGATTATGGCTCTACTTTTTTTAGAATTCATATCCCAAAGTTCAATTTTACCGTCAGTGTTTCCCGTAGCCAATATGTTTTCGCTTATCAATTCAATATCATAGATTCTACTCTTGGTATTGAGGTAGGGCTCTAAACTATTGTTTGTAAATTTATAGATGAAGTTGTCGGAGGCAGATAAATAAAAATCAGTAGTTCCTTCAATGAAACTTACGTCATAAGCATAACTATTGGGCAAAGAATATTTTTGTATTTCCCTAATTCTGTCGGCAACATCAATTACGTAAAAGTCATGGCTGTCCGTTAGAGCAACTAGGATTTGATTTTCCTCATCTACGTAAATTTTCTTCACAAAAACTCCTTCTTCATCAAAAATCACAATACTTCTGTTTGCAGTTTTGTTTTCAACTTCCCAAGCGTTAATTCTCCCAGAAGCACTAGTAGTGTATAAGTACTTATTTTTTACAAATTGTAATGACCTGACGTCAGTCGATTTGCTTTTAAACGCATTATAATATTCTGGGTCATAATTTTTCACTGCATAGAACAATCCATTATATATATCATTATTATTTTCGTAGCCCTCGTTGTTTATATTGAATCTAAAACCAAGGAGTGCCAAAAGTCCTTTGAGCTCATCATCTTCCTGTTGCAACGATTTAACGCTTAAAGATGAGGCAATGGCCCTCATGCTGTATTGTCTGGAATTATTCTTTTCGTCTTCTAATTGAAGGTTAGTTAATTCTAATTGTTTTGATTTTTCTTGTGCGTCCTTTCTAGCTTTTTCTTCCTCAGTTGCCTTAATAGCCAATTCCTCTCTTGCTTTCTTTTCGACATCTCGTGCCTCTTGTACTAACAAGAAACTATACTCTGCCTTTTCCCTCTCAGCATTAGCTCTAATACTGGATTTATTAGCTTCAATTTTTTGTCTTTGTGCAATTAACTCACTCTCTTTTGCTCGATCTGACTCTCTTTGGGCTTCCTGCGATTTAGATTCTGCAATTTCCCGTTGCCTCTCAGCAATCCTACTTTGATTAAAGGCGTAGACCAAGAAAATTATGGATAGCACCGCAGCGGTACCCAAAATTGTCGCAATCACTTTGGAGCGCCTAAGTCTTCTTTTTTGAAGGAGCTCTTTTGTTTCTAATTCTTTTTTATACGACTCTTCACTTTTTTCAAGGAAAAGAATAACTGCCTCAAAATTGTTTTCGTATTGAAGTGCCCATTTTAAGGTGGGCTTTGTACTATTTCTCCACTCTATTGCCAATTGTAAATCAGGTGGTCTCCATAATCCACCACTTCCTTGCTGAAATTTGTTGGCAGCTTCTGAAAGCCTCAAATATATTTGTGCAGATTGCGACTCTTCTTGTACCCAGTTTTTAAGTCTATACCAGACACGCATTAATGCTTCGTGGCTAATATCGATTACTGAATCGCTATGCAACTCATATTCCTCTCTTGGCGTTAATAAGGCTCTGCCCTCAATGCGGAATTTATCAATTATTTTGATTAGAATATGTTCTTCCTCATCAACTATTTTGGAGATTTCCTTGAGTGGAGTTGGCCTTCTAATTCCATCGTTATCGCTTCTCTTCTCGGTTATAGTCTTGAATAGCTTTTCACATATTTCTTTCTCTTCTTCATTTAACTCATAGAATGCTTCATCAGCATGACGTGATAACGCCTCATTTACTCCACCAATTGCTTCATAATGAATGAAATCTATTTGATCATCGTCTTTTTTGCTGTCTATCCAATAATCCCACGTCCGCATCAAGGCATGTTGCAAAACCGGCAATTGATCAAATCGGTCACCCATGTCATTAAGCAACCTTTGAACCAATCGATTAGATATTTTAGCATTACCTACTGCAACGGGTCCTGTAATCACAAGCTTCTTTTGCTCCCTAGTCATTTGAGGGATCAAATAGTGACTGTCATTAATTTTATTTGTGAGTTCAGGGAATTGTTCACAATCACCCAAGAAGTCGGATCTCATGGAGAGAGCTATGTAAATAGGGACTTCACTTTGTCTAATAGCCTCTAATATTAAGTTTACATATGCTAGGGATTCATTGATGTGTTTCGTTTCTCCCAATTTTCTGAACCTAAAAATTTCTTCAAATTGATCTAAGTACAGTAATAAGTTTTTACCTTTTAAGTATTTATTTAACTTAAATAGATCACTTAATCCTTTGGTGCTTTTGTGTAGTACAGCTTCAAATAAATATTCATTAATTAATTGATGCGAAAAATCAGTGGGATCATCTTGGCTTTTACTTTCTATATGTTTCTTAAAACCTAAAGCGAGGTTTTTTATTGGATTCAATCCAGGTTTAGCGGTGATAATTTCCCATTCACTGCCTGCCTTTGAAATAAATCCTCCATGTAGAGTTGGGATTACGCCTGAAAACATCAAGGACGATTTACCTGTACCCGATGATCCAAGAATATTGACAAAGCGATTTTTTTCGAGAATAGACAGCACCTCATCACTTTGACCTTCACGACCAAAATAAAGATAGCTCTCCTCTATACCAAAAGGCCTAAGCCCCGGAAATGGATTAACTTTATTTTCCCTATTACTAATGTTGTTCTCTTGCACTTAAACCGCTAATTTTTTGACTACTTCAATTATTTGACTCGGTTCATCTTTTTTAATTAATTCGAAATCACTTAGTTTCCCGTCATTAAATACAGAATTTTCATTGAATATTATGTATTTCCCTAAAATTTCTTTGTCATTTCTAAAACCAGGTGCCTTTTTTATTTCAGCAGACATAGAATTCAACCATGGTAAATTGTTTCTAAAGAACAAAATAATGAAATAATCAGCTTTTCTTAATAATTCATAATGAAGATGTCTGTAATCAGTAACATTTTCTACATTATCAATCAATTTCAATTCATAATTCTGTGAAATGGATTTATCTTTATCAAGCAAATCTAGACTTTTTTTATCTAATTTACTGTCAGATATTATATAAATGATTTGTTTAACTGATTGTAGAACAGTTTCTTCTTTTTGAATTATTTTATTTATGTTTTCTTTGATAATCTCCTTAAACTCCTCTATCGTGGTTTCCACCGCTTCAATATTTGGATAAGGTTTTAATTGAATCTTCAATTCATTATACTTTGCTTTCTTCTCTGGTTGTTGGCTTTCGGTTGGGCTAAACCAAATTAGTCGTTTTTTCTCCGGAAGCTTATCGAAAGCTTTTTTTCTTTTTTCGATTGTAAGACCAACGAACTCATCAGGAAAATGGATTGACATATCACATTTCTTCATGAAGAATTCTTCAGGATCTTCCATATAGTTTGCCTCAATTGAAAAATCCTCATCAGGGAATATTTCAGCGTTAAATGCCTTTAATTCTCTTTTGATAACATTTCTTGCGTGATAATAGCTTTTATTCTTATCGGAAATAAATATTCTACTACTAACCTCTGAATTCTTGTTTTCTAATGTAGATAAGGTGTCTAATAAAACATCTGCAAATACCTGCCAATAGCTTTCGTTTTCTTGAAATTCATTCCAACCCTCATAGGTTTCGTAATTTTGTTCGTTAATTAAACTATTGTCAAAAAAACGATAGTAAGTAGGAGTTGATAAGGAAAGAGGAAGATCTTCAATCTTCACTGGAGCTTTAAAAACTTTTTTAATTTTCGAGTTAATTAGGGGGATATCAAAATTGAATGCTTGTTCTAACTCCGTAGAATCTTGATTTATATTAGAAGAAAACACCATAGCAGGTGATAGGATATAAAAAATCAGGTTTGAATTGTCAAAATCTTCCTTTGTGATTAACTCCAGTTCATTTTTATAAATGATGTTCACTTTTTCTTTTATTCTGTAAGATAAAGCCGAGGTTAAAAATTTTGCAAAATAGTCTACCCATCCCAAGTCTTGATTTTCACTTTTGATATTGTCGTTTTCTGTAAACTTAATAATGATATTGTGATGCTTTTTCGTCATATTTTAAATCCTATTACCAGAATATCATCAGTTTGAGCGTATCCATCTTTCCAGTCTTCAATTTCCTCATGTAAAATGGTTTTTTGTTCCAGTACATTTTTTTGATGAATAGATAATAAGAGTTTTTTGAAGTTACCTACTAAATATTTAAATCCTTTTTCACCACCAAACTGGTCTTGAAAACCATCAGAGAAAAGGTAGAATGTTCTTTTCTTCCCGTCAGTTAAATCCAGTGTATGAGTACTGAAAATTCGGTCATCACCGCGCTGTTGCCCCCCAATTGCATGTTTGTCTCCTTTAATCCTAATTAATTCCCCGTCTTCAACATACATCAATGGGTTTTTCGCACCAGCAAAATATAATTGCTTACTTACCGTATTGTATGTTACGATGGTCATATCCATGCCATCATTGACCTGGGTTTCATCTTGTCTTAAATCTGAAATGATGTCTTGATTCATTTCCGTTAGTATTTGACCAGGATCATATACTTTTTTTAACTTTGTGATGTTGTTCAGTAGGTTCATACCAACTACACTAACAATAGCCCCAGGTACCCCATGTCCTGTACAGTCAACTGCTGCTAAAATCCAGAGTTCTTCTCCTTTTTCATTCTCTGCTTTATTAAACCAAAAAAAGTCTCCGCTAACAACATCTCTGGGAAGGAAATATACAAAGCTTTCATCAATAGCTTTCTTGATCTCAACCTCAGTGCTCATTAAAGCATTTTGAATCCTTTTCGCATAATTTATACTGGATGTTAGTTTACTACTTGTTTCTTCAAGTAAATCTTTCTGTTTTTTAATTTGTTGATTGGTTAGAGATAACTCATATTTCTGCGATTCAATTTGTTTATTCTTTTTCTCTAATTCACTCTTTTGAGAAGTTATGAGATCATTTAATTGCTTAAGTCTTTCAGCTTTTAGTACTTGGAGATGTGATTTTTTTTCCAAATCTTCTAATCCTTTGTGTAATTCATCTTCCAGCTCTCTTGCCCTGCTATTCTTGATACTTATCACGGTTCTATATCCTATAAAGCCTAAAAATAGAAGTGATAAGGCAGTTGAAGCATAGAACCAATTTCTCTTCCAAATCGGTGGGGTCACATAAATGTTAATTTTCTCTTCGTTTATACTTTCAACTCCACTGCTATTATAGCCTTTAATAGCGATAGCATTTAAACCATCAGATAAATCGGTTAGGATAATTTTTTCGTCTGATCCAATTATTCTTTCGCTTTGATTAATACTTAAATTTTTGTAACTAATTGAAGAGTTTGAATTGTCAAAATGGTTGATCACTTTTGGTTCAATGACAACAATTGAATTATTACTTATTTTCTGGTTATTGTCTGTGAGAAAAACAGTATCAGTAGGGTTGTTGAAATCATCTAATTGATAAGCAATTGATTTTGTAATTTCCACGCTTGGCGGGACCAAATTTGGGATTTCCTTTAGCGGATTATATAGAGAAATACCGTTCTCATTGAGGAACCAAATACGACCTGTGTTGTCACGGACAGCATCTTTAAAATATGATGAAAATATAAAATCATTTTTATCATACTTTTCTGGTTTCTGAAGGATAGTTTTATTACTTTTTTCTGCTATAGGAAATCTGAACAGAGTGTTTTTGGATGATACCCACAAATTATTTTCCATATCATCAAATACATTCATGATATAAATATTTTCAAGGTCCTCTGATTGATCAATATCAACTAAATTAGCTTGCCCGTCAGCATTCATCCAAAAAATCTTATTTGTCCCAAAATACCAATATCCATCTTTGGCTGGGACAACATTTGCTAACTTAATACTGTCTGCAAAGTCTGTTCTAAGTTCAATCTCACCGATGCTATCTAATACTGTAATTGAGTTTTGGCTTGAATAAGTATAGATTTTTTGATTAGAAAAGGTGATTTTATGAGAAGAATTAGATCCAGCTAGTTTTTTGGTAGGAATGAATTCGTCATTTACTAAGAATAAAGTTCCTGCTCTATTTTTAGCAATGTATTGTCCCTCCTTCACCTTTTTTAAAGGGGCGTACTGGCTTTGGTTTAAAATGGAAGTTAGTTTTCCTTCTTTTTTACTTAGAGAATATATTGTTTCATTAATGGTAATAATCCAGCTATCCTCATCATCAAATGCATAATATTCACTTAAAGGAGTAGATGATTTGGGTATTTTAACTGTTTGGTTTTCAGTAATGAAATTATACATAATAATCTCATCTGTTTTTAGGATTAAGTTACCATTGCTTCCAACAAAAACCTTCCTAGCGTTATCTTCCGGTATCTTTGAGAAGGGGTTTTTTTGAGTCAATTTAACAAGCTGGCTGTTACCTAAAATCCATAAATTGCCTTCTTTATCATTAAATATACTATTTCCTTTTACCGGTTTATTTTTTGCTACAAATTGTGGCTTCGATTTTATTAAATCATTCACTTTTAAAATAGATTGCTCATCTATAAACCACGTTTTGCCAAAGTCATCAATATAAAAATCTAGAATCTCAGTGTTATTTGCTAAACTTCTGACCACACGGTCACCGACAAGTTCTAGAATGGCATTTCCGCTCAAAATATGTATTGATGAGTCTCCATCAATAAATTTAGAGGGCTTTAAGTAACTGGCAAATGTCTTTACCTTTTTTCCTTTATTTAATACCGTGAGTCCTTCCGAATGACCAATTAGTGTGGTGCTATTTTTCACTTCTAAGCACGTAAATTGTTCTGAATTTTCAGCCTGATATATTTTTTTTAACTTATTATTTTCCCACACATACAATTCTCGATCAGTGATCATCCATAATTGATTGCCGATTTCATCAAACTGGTTCACATTTATGTCAGAAATAGTAGAAACCGAATCATTCTTAGGAAAATATTGGCTTAATGATTTTTTTGAAGAAATAAATAATGAATTATTAAAATAATAAATCTGGTTTATATCAACCTCATTATTTAAAGCTCTTACGCTTCTGAATTCGTGCCCGTCATAACTAAGGATTCCTGCAGAAGTGTTAAAGTAGATAAGAAGTCCGTCACTTTGAGTAGCAGATTTAAATGCTTTTTCACCTAGAAAATCATCAATTTCAAATTTTTCTATTCTTTCTAGTTGTGCATTAGTTTGCAGGTGCAAGCAAAATGCAATAAAAAAAAGGGCTATATGATATACTTTAAATTTCAAGCAGCGTTTTGATTTAATTCCTTAATATGTTTTTTTGGACTTTTATCAGGCAAGATATCAATATATTTTTGCATAATATAATCATAATCTCTAATTATATTTATAAGGATTATTTCTTCGACAATCAAAAAGCGAGTATCTTCCTCCAGATAGAAATAAACATTTTCAGAAGGACTTTCATGATCAGATACTTTTACAATATCCCTTTTACCATATTCGTAAAAATCAATACCATTTTTTGAAAAGGAAATTTTGCCAGTTTCTATTAACCAATAACCTAAGTTAAATTCTTCATTCAAGGATAGTTGATGTTCACCAGCCCTTAAAACTTTAACTCTAAAGTAACGATGAGCATTGATGATTTCGGAAATTGATAATTTATTTAAGTATGGAGTACTAATCAGAAAATTAATTTTGTCGTACAATAAAAAATTGTCTGCATTTATCTGCTTTTGATTACCGGTGTCTAGATTTGACCGGATTAAATAATCTATTTGTTTTGCTTCCGTTTCGTTTAATCTTGACAGGAATATTGTGTAAAATTCAGGCAGATTTTTATAAATGTTCAAGGCAGCAGTTTCTTTGAGTAACTGATTTTTATTTAAAAACTCGGATGCTAATTCAAACGGAATATCATCTTTAAAGGAATATTGAATGATGTTTAAAGCGCACACTCTAGTCCAACTATTTATTTGATCATATTCCTTTTTTAAGATTAACCATATCAAGTCTTCATCAAACTTAAATTTTGGTTTTAAATTTATAGATGGGAATTCTTCTTGTAATGACTCAAGCAATAATTTTTCATTAGGAGAAAACAAGACCTTTATTTTATTTCGCACGGAAATATTATTCCTAACAATTAATTCAATCAAAATATTTGAGGAAGCATGTAACGAGCAAGAATTTTTCCCATAATGTTCAAATATTTTTTCAATTGCTGATTCATTGTAATACAGTTTTGCAATGTTGATTATAAGATAAAGTGACTCTTTATTTTCGTTATATAGTGCATTTTTAAGTGATTTGAAATTTTCATTTTTTGATTCTAATTGCTGGAGTATATAACCATTACTTAGAAGTGTCAATACTAAGTCATCAAATAGTTTGGTGAAGTATTTCCTGTGATCTTCGGTCACTTTAAGGTTATAGAGTATGATTTTTTTCGCAGCAATTTTTCTCACATTGCTGTCTGGTTCGTTTAATGCTTTAAAGAGCAAGTTGTATCCTTCTTCATTTCCAAGTTTAGATATTAAATTAAAAGAGGATTCCACAAATAATAGATTTGCATTTCTTTTTGAGAACTCTATCTCTATATACTTCAAGGCTTTTTTACCTATTTTTTGAAGGGCCAATTGAGCCCAATAAGTTAGTTCAGGCTTTTCTAAATGTTCAATTAGGATAGAGATAATATTTATATCTTCATAATATCCCGCCACAATGCAGGCAGGTTTTTTCACTGATATTCTATTATCGTTTAGCAACTTTATTATAAGATTTCGATCTTCATTTTTAATTTGTTGCCGAATAACGCCTTTGATTAAAATTATGTCATTAGATTGTTCAATGAACTCGTACGGATTTTCTATTTTAGATATTTTGTCTTCAACATTTGATAGATAGTCATGTACTTCCACCAAAGTGTTGAAAATAGGATTCTTTTTATCGCAATTTTTAACTAGGGTCTCTAACTGTTCAAGTGCATCTATTGCCGAAATTCTTTTTAAAGTGAATAGGAGATATTTCTGCTCGGAGAAAGATCGGCCGAGAAAATCAAGTTCTATTTTAGAAATCAATTGGTATGGTAGCTTTTCATAAATCCCAATTATTGAATCCTTCTCAATTTCAACTTTTTGAGATTTCTTAATTGCATTGAAATATAACAGGATATCACTATGGATTTTTCTGTTAAGAACTGCATTTAGGAGGGAAAATATAAATAGTAAACCTGTAGGAACAAGCAGAAGAACGTCTACTGACTGTGGTAAATAGTCGTAAATTAATCCAAAAATTGTTATGAATATCAGGAGAAAATAGATTTCATATTTCTTATAGGACTTCAATGAAGTGTTTTCAATAATTTCAGCGATTGCTTCTTCATTAGTTTGGGTAAATATCATCCAAATATAATACGAGAAGGGTAGGCCAGCAGCAAAGATTAAAGATCCTGTGGTACCAAACTCCACATCGACAAGGCCGTTTTGATAATTAAAAATAATCAGAGTACTGTATATAACAGCAAATATTAGACTTGTAATATTAAAAAAATTGGAAAATAGACTTTGATTGATTTTGGGTCTTAAGACCCAATAAGGTTTTTGAAAGAAACTATTGTTAAAAATAGAGATTAAAACCAATACAATTATTCCGAAAAGATAGGCAAGATCAGGATTAAATATACTATACGTACCGTAAAGAAATATAGATGTAAGACACCCAAAAGTAAGGAAATTTAACACATATAGTAAAATGCTATTTGTTCTAATCCTACCTTTGTATAAGTTATTGTATATGTGTTTGTTCACATTCATAATTTAAATCTAAACTTAAATAATTGTTTGCACAACATTTCATCAATAATCGATAAAAAAGTTTAATTTATCGAATTTATCTTACATGACTATATTTTTTATGAGAAATGCGAAGGATATTGACTATAATTGCTAAATAAACAAAACTTACTTTTAATGAGTGTATTAGAAATTCCAGCAAAAGAAGCTGCCCCATACGTTCGATTCGATGAAGAAAATGGAACCTTGCAGATTAAAGGTAAATCATATGATGATGATGTAGTAATGCTTTTTAATATGTTAAGGTCGAAGCTAAAGGCCTTTGGAGGGAATAGCCCTCAAAAATTAGATGTGAATATATATTTGAAATACTTTAATACTTCCTCATCTAAATGTTTGTTTGATTTACTTTCTGATTTAAAGGATATTGAAAATAACGGCACAAAACTAAGTATAACTTGGAATTTTGTTGAAGGTGATGAAGAAATGGGTGAAGAAATTGAGGATTTTAGGGATTCGTTAGATATGGAGTTCAACATTGAACCATTGGCCGATGATGTAGCATGATTAGACTTTAAGTTTAAAGAGGCCAAAGTTAATTGACCTCTTTTTTTTATCATTTTTGTTCTTTCATTTCTCTCTCAAGATGCTTCACAAGTTTTTCACAAAGCATATTCATTTCTTCCGCCATAAACTCATCGCCAGTTGAGTTCAATACACTTTGAGCCATACCACCCAGGCAATCAATATAAAACCTTTTCATTTCATCCACTGGCATTTCTTTTGTCCATAAGTCAATTCTCATCGAGTTTTTTTGCTCATGATCCCAGAGCGATATACTAATGCTTTTGGTTTCTGTCAATTCTTCCCCAGCATCGGTGGCAGACCAATGAATCTTTTCAGGTACATTTTCTTTGTCTAAGTCAATTTCGAAGTTTATGTTCGATTTCTTCATTCTTGCTATTTCTATCTATTATTAAACTAGTTAATTTATTGAGGTAACATGTTTTTAAAGTCCTCATAAGTAGCAGGTGCCAGAGGCGTTATATCGCAACCTAACTCATCTGCTTTTGTATTAATGTCATCTACTCTATCTTCTGGGTTTGGGTGAGTGCTTAAGAATGCAGGTGTTCCATTTGCTTGTCCTTCATCCAGTAGTTTTTGAAAAAATGAATAAGCACCATTGCAAGCGTACGGTGTATTTGCCAGATATTCTACTGACTTTGCGTCAGCTTCTTCTTCAAAGGATCTCGAAAAGCTTAAACCTGCTGCTGTTCCTGCAATTTGACCAGCAATTTGTGCTAGTTGACTAGGGTCTTCACCTGTTATCAATTGAAGTATAAAATTTATTCCGTATTGCCTTTGTATATTTCTGGTAGTATGTCTTAAATCGGAATGAGCAACTTCGTGCCCTAACACACCCATTAAGTCATCTTCTTGGTCTAAATACTTGATTAATCCTGTGTAGACATATAAATATCCACCGGGTGTTGCAAAAGCGTTAAGAACTGAATCATTTTTAATAATATGAATGTCCCAAACAAATTCATCTTGATATTGAACTTCTCCAGAAGTCAAGATGTGATTTAGAAGCTCATTCAGGTAACTGTATGCATCTTCATATTCACTTTCATCCAGAATTGGGAAATCATTCGGATTGTTTTCAATTTCTTCAGCCACTTGAGCTCCTAAATCCACATCCTCTTCAATAGAAGGGAGTAAGAAGTTATCATTTTTTTCTTTGCAAGCACTGACAGTTAATATTACAGCTACAATAGAGATTCCAAGTACTTTACTAAAACCTTTCATATTTAGTCTATTTTCATTTCAGGGATTTCTCCTTCGATTAGAAGCTTGCCTGCAGTTGCTTCTTTAATTTCATCTACTGTTACGCCAGGAGCTCTTTCTAATAATTTGAAGCCTCCACCATTTTGAACCTCCAAAACGGCCAAGTTGGTAACGATCTTCTTTACACATTGCAAACCCGTAATAGGTAAACTACAGTTCTTTAATAGTTTTGACTCACCGCTTCTACTAGTGTGTTGCATCGCTACAATTATATTTTTAGCGGAAGCAACTAAATCCATAGCACCGCCCATTCCCTTCACCATTTTACCCGGAATTTTCCAGTTCGAAATATCCCCATTTTCTGAAACTTCCATGGCTCCTAATATAGTTAAATCAACATGACCACCCCTGATCATAGCAAAGCTCTCAGCTGAATCAAATAAGACAGAACCGTCACGCATTGTAATGGTTTGTTTTCCTGCATTGATGAGGTCTGCATCTACTTCTTCCTCTATTGGGAATTGTCCTATTCCCAGCAGCCCATTTTCAGATTGCAATACCACATCCAATGCATCTGGGATATAATTTGCTACTAGGGTGGGGATACCTATACCCAAATTGATATACATTCCATCTTTAACTTCTTGTGCAATTCTTTTTGCAATTCCAATTTTATCTAGTGACATACCTTAAGATCTTACGGTTCTTTGTTCAATTCTTTTTTCATAATTCTTGCCTTCAAAAATACGTTGGACGTAAATGCCAGGTGTGTGTATTTCATTAGGATCTAGTTTGCCTGCTGGAACCAATTCTTCAACTTCAGCTATGGTGATTTTTCCTGCTGCAGCCATCATAGGATTGAAATTTCTGGCAGTTCCCTTAAAAATTAAATTACCCGCTGTATCACCCTTCCAAGCTTTAACCAATGAAAAATCAGCTACTAAACCTTTTTCTAGTAGATACATTTTACCTTCAAATTCTCGAGTCTCTTTTCCTTCTGCAACTTCAGTTCCAAAGCCAGCGGGAGTATAAAAAGCAGGGATTCCTGCTCCACCAGCTCGTACTCTTTCAGCTAAAGTACCTTGTGGTATTAACTCTACATCTAATTCACCAGACAATAGTTGTCTTTCAAATTCAGCGTTTTCACCAACATAGGAAGAAATCATTTTCTTCACCTGATGAGTTTTTAGTAGTAATCCGATTCCAAAGTCATCAACACCTGCATTGTTTGAAATACAGGTCAGTCCTTTCACCTTAGTATCCAATAATGCCTGAATACTATTTTCTGGAATACCGCACAATCCAAAACCACCCAACATTAGAATTGCATTATCGGGAATGTCTTTTACAGCTTCATTTGCATTTTTAACTACTTTATTAATCATGTTTTTATGTTTAATTAACGTATTTTAGAATACTTTGATTGGTTTATTGCTTTTGAATTCTACTAGTATAATAAAATGAATTTTACATTCATTTGTTTCATGAATTCAATTGACTCCAACCCAACATCTATAATTTAACACCAAGTTAAGTATTTTAATTTTTTCAAATTTATGCATTCAATATTTGTAGCGCTTTTTCCTTATCCTTTTTCAATTGATTACTAAGCTCCTCTTTTGAATCAAATTTAATTTCTTCCCTTAATCGCTTTATGAAGCTCACTTTTATATTTTCCCCGTAAATTTCTTGATCAAAATCAAAGATATTTGCTTCAATTTTCTTGGATTTTCCATTCACAGTAGGTCTAAACCCAATATTAAGCATAGCTTTATATTCCTTACCCTTTATTTGAGTAATTACCGCATAAGCACCATCTGCTGGTACTAATTTGTAGGACTCTGGAATTTGGATATTGGCAGTAGGAAATCCGATGGTTTTGCCAATTTTGTCTCCGCCTACGACCTCTCCATTGATTTCGTAAAATCTCCCTAGAAAATCATGGGCCAACTCTACTTCCCCTACTTCAATTGCATTTCTGATCTTTGTAGAACTTATTCCTACATCATCAATCGTCTGTTTTGAGATTTCTTCAACTTGGAAGCCGTATTGATCTGAATGTTGCTTTAAATGATCGAAACCCCCTTCTCTATCTTTCCCGAATCTATGATCATATCCTATAACCAATCTCTTTGTATGTAATGCAGAAATTATGATTCTTTGAATAAACTGTTCAGATGTCCAATGAGAAAATTCTTTTGTAAAGTTTACTCTAACAATATGATCTAATCCCAATTGCTCTAAGATTTCGGCTTTCTCATCAAATGTGGTCAACAATTTTAGATCATCTTTATTTTTACCCAGTACATATCTGGGATGAGGCCAGAATGTAACTAATGCTGTCTCTCCATTTACCGACTTTGCTAAATCTATAATTCGGCTGATGATTTCCTGATGCCCAAGATGTATTCCATCAAAAGTACCAATGGTCACAACAGCGTTTTTGATACCTTCTAAATTTTCATATCCGTTATGGACGATCATTCGTATCTACTTTATTTTTTTTTACAAAATCATTTAAGTTTTCAGCATCATCAACGGAAAAGTCACCGATTTTTGTTCTTCTTAATGCTGATAAATAGGCACCAACTCCTAGTTTCTGTCCAAAATCATGGGCTAAGCTACGGATATAAGTTCCTTTGGAACAACGGACTTTAAATCTTACCTTACCATTCTCGAAACTTGTAATTTCAAATTCGTCAATAGTGACTATCCTAGAGTTTAATTTAACTTCTTTTCCCTCTCTTGCTAATGAATAAGCTCTTTTTCCATCTTTCTTTACAGCAGAAAAGATAGGAGGGGTTTGATTAATCTCTCCTACAAAATCTAAAGTTGCTGCTTCTAAATCTCCTTTTTTGAGATGCTTTGTTTCACTAATGAACTCAGGTTCAGTTTCTAAATCATAGGAGGGGGTGATATAACCTAATGTGAATTCCCCGGTATAGACTTTTTCCTGTGCTTGGTACTTTTCTATTGATTTGGTCATTTTGCCAGTGCACAGAATCAACAGTCCAGTAGCTAGTGGATCTAAAGTGCCTGCGTGTCCGATTTTTTTAACCTTTAGTGTAAATTTCAATTTCTTCACCACATCAAAAGAGGTCCAATTAAGTGGTTTGTCAATTAAAAGGACCTTCCCTTCGTTATAATTGATTACAGTTTCACTCATATCAATTGGCTTATAATGGCGATAGTTCCAACAATTGCACAGTAGACAGCAAAATAAATTAATTTCCCTTCTTTAACGATTTTGATCATAGCTTTACAAGCAAATAGACCTGCTAAAAATGCCATTAGAAATCCCATAAATAGTACAAACCCACTTGTTTGATTGGCAACAGCTGGTTGTTCAATATAATCTAATACTTTTAAGAATGAGGCTCCTAAAATGGGTACCAGTACCATCAGAAAGGAAAACCTTGCTGCTTTTTCTTTGTTTACACCTATTAATAGGGCTGTTGCTATTGTAGCCCCAGATCGTGATATACCAGGGAGAATAGCCACTGACTGTGCAATTCCAATAATTATTGCTTGCCAATATTTTATAGGGCCACCTGTTTTGTTTTTTACGGTTTGAGTAAAAGCTAACAATATGGCTGTTACTAACAACATACTACCTACCAAAAGAAGGTTTCCGGTAAACAAGCTTTCCACTTGATCTTCAAAAAATATTCCTACTATAGCAATTGGTATCATTGATATAATGATTTTTACAACAAAATCGTAAGAGTCATTCCATTTGAATTTGAAAATATCGTTGATGATGTTGGTAATATCTTTCCTGAAAACAATAATAGTAGACAGGGCAGTAGCAGCATGAACCAAGACTGAGAACAATAAGCTTTCAGATGTGTGCGCATTGAGTAAAACCGCCCCGATTTCCAGGTGACCACTACTGCTAACGGGCAAGAATTCTGATAATCCTTGAATGATTCCAAGAATAATAGCTTCAAGTATTCCCATTCTTACTGCTTAGGCTTCTTTAAAATAGCAAATAATTCTATAATGAAACCAATAAAAACAATTACTGGCCCAAGAGTTAATCCTAAGAAACCAAAGCCGTATTGTTCATTATCTAAGGTCATAATGATAAAACCGATTATTAGAGTTAAAATCCCAGCAATCATGAGGATGTAATTGCTCTTACCGAATGCTAATTTCCTTTTTTCTGACATAAAAGTTGTTTAATATAATTCATCTAAAGACATTGCCATATATTTTTGCATGGCTCTATAGGTACTAAAACTTGCAATACTAATGCTTGTGACTACTAGTCCAGCAAAAATGATTAATAACATCTGTTGATTCTGTAGTTCAGCCAAGCCTTCTAATTTTTGACTTCCGTAGGTCAATAATCCAAAAAGCAAGCTAGCTGCAATCAATGCTGATACTAATCCATGCAATATAGAACGGTAGATAAATGGTTTTCTGATAAAACCTCTTGTGGCCCCAACCAATTGCATGCTCCTAATTAAAAATCTTTGAGAAAATAGTGCTAATTTGATCGTATTGTTTATTAAGATTCCAATTACTATAAAGAGCAAAACAGAAATACTTAATAAGACAATACTGATTTTTGTGATGTTCTCATTTATACTCTGCACCATATTGTTCGTGTAAATTACCTCAAAAACTCCATTTATATTCTCGATACTTTTTTGGACCTCACTCATTTTATCTGATGAGTGAAATTCTGGAGCAATTTTGACTATAAATGCATCTTTCAAGGGATTATCGCCTAAAAACTGCATGAAATCCTCTCCAGTTTCTTCTATAAACTTTTCAGCAGCTTCCTTTTTTGAAATGAACCGTATAGCTTCAATTTTATCTTCATTTAAAATGTATTCTTTTGAAGCCAATGATTTACTTACTCGTAATTGCTGAGGTTCAGAGAGGTTTGATTTTAGATAAACCTGCATCTCTACGTTTTGCTTGATTATTTTTGTCAAGGAGGAAGTTGTAGTAATCAAGAGCGCAAATAATCCGAGAATAAATAAGGCTAAAGTCATACTGAAAATGACACTTATAAAGGGGTAATGCCCTAATTTCTTCTTTTTTCTATATTTCTTTTCCTTGCTCATAATTGAAAGTTCAAAAATAAGAATTTATTTATGCTTAGCTTATTAATTCTCTATAAAAACAAAAAAGGCTTTCCAAATATTTTGAAAAGCCTTGTGTTTATTTACAAGTGAGGATACTATTCTTCCACGATCAGCTGAATTTCCATTTTCAGCATCTCGTCCTGAAGCTCCCTTAATTCCGTGATTTCAGTGGTTTTATCTTTAATGATATACACTTCTTCGTTGTGGCTAAGGAATAATTGTTTTTTGCCTTTATCATTTAATTCAATAATTTGATATGGCATATCTTTGAAGTCACCATATAAGTAAAGCTTTGAATTAAAATATCGATAATGATAATTATCTTGATTTTCTACTGCCTTCAAAAATTCAATTTCCGTTTTATCTACTCTATTATGCGCAACTTCTCTGCTTTCAATTCGATTTAAATCGTCTTCATTTTGATTTGTAAATAGTTGATCGTCTTCATAGGAGATCAGCGCTTGAGGCTGAACAATAGCAGTTACATTACTTTCCTCTTTAATTACATCCTTAGAGTCTTTTGATTTAAGAACATTTGATCCAGAATCACCAACTTTTAATTCAAGATTCTTCGGTGCTTTAAATACTTTCTTTTCCTTCTTTACTTTAGGTAAAGTAGCTAAATACTCAGTATGAAATTCAATTTCTTGACCAGTCTTTAAGTCTATTGGCTTGATACTGTCATCAAAAGAAATTAGTGACCAATATAAAACGCTGCCAAATATTGTTACTCCCGCCACTGTGCCAGCTAGCCATTTGGCACCACCTCCAGCCAATAGGCCAATTTGTGAGGGTAAATCTATTGCCGTCAATCTTGATTTCAATTCCATTTTTCTGGAATTGGAAATCCCCTGTACAATATTTTTTTGCAAATCAAATTCAGCCTTAAGCAGAGGGTCAGATTTGACTTGAGCTTCAAGCATAGCTTTATCAGCAGGGGTAATAGTACCCTCAAAATATGCATCAATTAAGCGAAAATAGTTCGTTTCACTCATAATTTTCAGTCTAAAAAGTCGCTGGCTTGATATCTTGATCGAATTAAATCATCCAGCCTTTTTTTACATTTATATCTTTTTGTTTTAGCCGTATCGCTATTTGCAAGCCCCATTTTTTTTGCTATTTGGTCCATTGAAAGACCATCAAAATAATGATAACTTAAAATTTGCTTGCACGAGTCCCCCAATTCATTTATACATTCATGGATAATTTTAACCATTTCCTGATTTTCCAATTGGTTGTATTCGCTTTCTTCTTTATCACTTTCCTCAAATTTCTTTTTTCTTTCTAATTCCTTTCTCCATAGGTTTTGACAAACACTAAATAGGTAAGTACTGATTTTTGAGGTCAATTCGAAATTGGCATCTATTGCTTTTTGCCAAAAAACAATCAAAGCATCTTGAAAAATATCCAGAGCCTCTTGCTCTGTTCCATTATTTCTCAAAACCATTCTTAACATCATCTTATAATGTTGCTTATAGAGGTAATCTAAAGCGGACTCATCACCTAATTTGATGCGTTGAATTATTTGACTGTCTGTTAATTTCATCTGTTAATACTGCTCAAGTGGATTTGGTAACCCATTGAATTATAATAATACGTAATTTTTTATAAATATTCGAATGTAAAAACGCTTAATTTCTTACAAGTCACCTTTTTTGAAGATGTCGAAAGTTTATTTTTAGCTCCACTTTTGTACAGAATTATTCAGGACAATAAATGTTTGTGTTTCTTTCTTTGGTTTTATCTTGGCTAGTCCAGTGAATCTGCCAAAGGCGGGTAAAATAATTCTATTATCTTCAAAATGAAAGCAGGGGAGACTTAAGTATGATTTCCCTTTTCCTTTAATGCTAATCCCTGGATGAATATGTCCGCAGAAATTTAGTTCTGCATGAGGAAACGAATCAACGTTTATTGGATGGTGGCTTAATAAAAATGGATTTAATTGGTAGGGCTCTTTTTCGATTTTTAGTGCACTTAGTTTGTAATTCGTTTCGCTTAGGATATCATGATTTCCTTTTATCAAAATAAATTCGATCTTAGAATGTAGTGTTAGAAAATCATTGAAGATAGTCCATTCGTGATTCAAATCACTATGAAATAAGTCACCCAAAAAGAATATTCTTTTTGGGCGAAATTTTGAAATGATATTATCTAAACGCCCAATTTCAGCTTCTATGATAGCAGTTGGAACTGCGATACCAGATTTTCTAAAATGGGTTGTTTTTCCAAGATGGAAATCTGCAATAAAAGCAGTGTACTCTTTCGACCAATAGATAATTTTATTTTCAGAAAGCAGTAATTTTTCTCCTGCTATGTTGATTTCCAATTGATTAGTTTACTTTTTTCCAAGTTTGAGTTCTATAGAAAAAGGCTACGTATCCTCTCACCTTTAGTTCATTTCCTTCTTTCCACAATACACAATCATAGGTTTTCCCATCTTTAGGATCCATAATTTCACCTTCGTCATACTCTTTATCATCTGCATCCCATTCCATTCCTCGAATGATTTCCATCCCGATAATTTTCTTGTTTTTCCTGTCTCCAGGGCATACATCACATATAGGATCTTGCTCTTCATCTGGTCCTCTGAATAACTTGGTGATTTTCCCGTAGACCTTACCATCCTTTTCGTATATTTCTACTACACTCTTTTCCTTTCCAGTTTCGTCATCTATCGTTTTCCATTTACCAGTAACATCTGATTGTGCAATTGCGCCAAAACTGATTCCGATTAATAATAGTACTAAACTTAAATTCTTCATTTTTTTTGTTCTATAGTTGCTTTCAAATGTAAAATTAAAATTATAAACTTTCTAATTGTACCTGCATTTTTGCCACTCTTTCTTCCAATGTTTCGGTCGAAAACTTTTCTCTTAATCTATCGACCATTATTGGAAATGCAAATGGAGTGGGTTTAGTGGTTTTTTTATAAATTATTTTTTGCTTATTTATTTTCTTCATGGATTTAATCAATCTTTCCTCTTCTAATTGTTGTTCAATGACTTCTCTATGAGCTTGTAGAAGTAATAGATTATCAGGTTCATATTCTGTAAAAACATCGAATAATATAGATGAAGATGCTTGGATGTGTTTTTCCTTTATATTTTTACCAGGGAATCCTTTAAATATCATACCTGAAATGGAGGCAATATCCCTGAATTTCCTTTTGGCCATTTCCGTTTCATTAATTCCTGATAGTATATCATCATGTAAATTTTTCAATGAAAATAAATCTAATGAAAGCATTTCTTCAAAATCAAATTCTTCATCTGTTAATAATTCAAAGCCATAGTCATTCATGGCAATTGAAAAGCTAATAGGCTGTGAAATACTGATTCTATACGCGATCAATCCTGCTAATACTTCATGAATAAAGCGACCTTCAAAAGGGAAAATGAAGATATGAAAGCCCTCATTTGAAATTACTGATTCTATTAGCAATTCATCTTGTTTTGGGATGATAGAAAGTTTCTTTTGACGATCTATTATGGGTTGGATTGTTTTTAATTCGATTTCATCCAGTTGATTTAGTCTCAGTTTTTCTAATTTCTGTTTTATATGAAATGATAATTGCGAACTGAGTGGCATCCTTCCGCCCATCCACTGGGGAATAAGACCTGTTTTCTTTTTGCTCCTCTTTACCTGTACGGACATATCTTTTAATCGCACATATTCCAAGGCTTTACCAGAAAACCAAAATACGTCACCGGGTTTCAACTTGCTAATAAAGTATTCTTCAATAGTTCCTAAATGTCCGCCTTTTATATATTTTACATTTAAAACTTGGTCGCCTACAATGGTTCCAATTGACAATCGATGTCTCATGGCAATTCTTTTGTTAATTACTTTAATGATACCATCTTCAGTGATAGTTTTATGGTACTCATCATAAGCGGATAGGCTTTCTCCTCCCGTTTTCAAAAATGTTAACAGCCAATCCCATTCCATTTGATTTATTTTTTTGTAGGAATGAGTATTTTTGATTTGTCTGTAAAGTTCATCTGGTTCGAATCCATCACCTACCGCTAGCGTAACCATAAATTGAAGTAGCACATCCAATGCCATTTGAACAGGAATCCTTGCCTCAAAATCTTTTTGCTGAATAGCTGTTCTTAAAGCAGATCCTTCAATTAATTCTAGAGAATGAGTTGGAAGGAAGTAGATCTTACTGATTTCACCAGGCCTATGTCCGCTTCTACCAGCTCTTTGAGCGAATCTAGCTACTCCTTTTGGACCGCCTACTTGAATGATTGTATCAACAGGTCTAAAATCAACACCTAAATCTAAACTTGATGTACAAACAACTACTTTTACCAGTCCGCTATGTAATGCTTCTTCTACCCAAGTTCTAATATTATTATTTAAAGATCCGTGATGCATAGCAATGGCACCAGCAAGTTCGGGTGCCTTATTTAATAATTGCTGGTACCAAATTTCAGTTTGGGAACGTGTGTTGGTGAAAATTAATGTTGTCTTATTTTGATTGATAATGGGTAAAACTTTATCAATTAGCTTTATGCCTAAATGCCCAGCCCAAGGATATTTTTCAACTTCATCTGGAAGAATAGACTCAATTTTAATTTCTTTGTCAAAATTGGCGCTGATGAAGATCCCTTGCTTATCATTCCCGCCTAGTAGTACTTCTTGAGCTTCATGAAGATTTCCTATAGTAGCAGAAATGCCCCATATTTTTAAAGAATTGTTGCTAAGTTTCTTGAAGGACGATAGCGCTAATTCTACTTGAGTTCCCCTTTTGCTTCCTAATAATTCATGCCACTCGTCAACGACCACTGCTTCCAAGTTTTTGAAGTATTCAGTAGCCTTTTTTTGGCTGAGTAGTAAATGCAGACTTTCAGGGGTAGTAATTAGACAATCCGGGGGAGTTTTCTTCTGTCTTTGACGATCCTTTGTGGGAGTGTCACCCGTTCTAATTTCAATTTTCCAGTCAAAACCAAAATCATGAGCTGCTGCTTGCATGGCAGACTGGATATCTTTTGATAAAGCTCTTAAGGGGAGGACCCATAAAAACTTCAAGCCTTTTTGTGGCTTTTCATCTAACTTTGATATTAAAAAAGCAATCCAAAGGGCATAGGTCTTTCCACTGCCTGTAGGAGCATTTAATAGACCTGAACGACCTGATAAGTAATTCTCCCAAGTCTCTATTTGAAAAGGAAAGGGTCTCCATTTTTTCTTTTGAAACCAATTTACACCTGCTTTAATACGCTTATCCATACTTTTGCAGAAGTTCTTGCAGGTCTGTTAATTTGTTGGCTTCATTTATGGGTTTATCTTTTCTCCATCTTTTTATTCTAGGAAACCGAAGCGCTATTCCTGATTTATGTCGATTAGATTCTTGTATTCCTTCAAATGCAATCTCAAAAACTAGTTCAGGTTTAACAGTACGAACAGGCCCAAATTTTTCTTTTGTATTTTTCTTCACAAAGGCATCTACTTTTTTCATTTCTGCATCGGTTAATCCAGAATAAGCTTTTGCGAATGGTACCAATTCATCTTCATCCCAGACAGCAAAGGTGTAGTCAGAATATAGATCAGCTCTTCTACCGTGGCCCTTTTGAGCATAAATCATGATTCCGTCAATTGTGAGAGGGGCAATTTTCCACTTCCACCAATTACCTCTCTTTCTTCCTGATTCATAAAGAGAGTCTTTCTTTTTAAGCATTAAGCCTTCCGTTTTTAGCCTTCTAGATTTTTTTCGAATTTCAATTAGCTCGGTCCAATCAGAAAATTTGATCGATTGTGAAGGAATCAATACTGGATCCTTTGCTTCCTTAATCAAATTTTTTAAAAGTTGACTTCTGTTCTCTAACGAATTACTTCGAATATCTTTTCCGTCATATTCTATTAGGTCATAGCAAATGAATGCAACTGGAGCTTTCTTTAGAAGATTTTTAGTAATATTTTTTCTCCCTATTCTTGTTTGAAGCAATGCAAAGGAGAGGGGCTCTCCATTTTCAAAGGCAGTTATTTCACCGTCCAGAACTATCCCATTCGGCAGATGTTTTGCCATTGCCTCGAGTTCTGGAAATTTATCAGTGACGAGCTCTTCCCCTCGACTCCAAATAAAGACTTCATCATTTCTTTTTATTATTTGCCCTCTGATGCCATCCCACTTCCATTCGGCCTGCCATTCTAAAGGATTTAGATTTATTTGGATTTCAGCTGTGGTTATAGGGTGAGCCAAATAGAATGGGTAGGGGCGTGAAGCGAGATCATTATTACTTTCCTCTAGAATAAGGTCATGGAAGGTGAAATTTTCAGGGGACCATTTACCCATCAATCGATGGGCAACTATTGATTGATCTATTTCGAAAGTCTGGCTTAAAGCCTTGGTCATTAGATTTTGTGACACCCCAACTCTCCATCCCCCCGTAATGATTTTGGTGAAAACGAAGCGTTCCTGTGAGTCTAATTCCTCATAAATTAAATGTAGCCTAGCTTTCTTCTCGTTATTATTCTTGTTTTTTAATTCGATTAAAGTATCGATGTAGTGTGACAGAGGTTTATCGATTTGATGCTCAAAAGATTCTTTTAAAGCCATTAATAATGCAATGGTTTCAGCTAAATCACCAACCACATGATACGATTCTTGAAACAGCCATTCAGGGATTCCTACCCATTCGATAACCCAGTCTTTCAAAAGGCTGGTGGTTACTGCTCGTTGGGGTTTTCTATCAGTGAATAATGCTAATGTCCAGATTTTGTCTTTATCATCAGCAGATAGAAAATAGTTTTTCAAAGCATTCACCTTTTCACTGGTCTTAGTACTTTGGTCTAAAGAAGTTATGAGTTGCGCAAATTCTTTCAAGGCATAAGCTTTAAGAATTCTATAACAGCACTAAATTTATAATGTTATTACAATTTTTCTTTTCTTATAAATATGCAAGCAATTTTCTGTGCATTACCTTGTTCATCGGACACCGGCATGCAATGAGCCACAACCGGGATTTCATGACCTTGCTTATTTATTAAGGTAGCAGATTTGCTCATAGACATATTATCAGTAATACTATTCCAAGTTTTTTTCCAATCTTGGTCTTCTTCATCCAGAAAGAGTTTCTTTCTATCCATACCTGATAAATCGTCCGTATCCCACCCGGTTTGTAATTCTAATTGACTGTTTATTTCTATGATTTTACCAGATTTATCAAATTCAGCTACCATTGTTGAAATACTGACTGCTTGATTAAAAGCTCCCATTTCACGACTTTGCCTTTCCATTTCTTCTTGTGTAGCTTCTAACTCCTCAGCATTTTGACGCATCTCTTCTTCTTGGGCCTGTAGTTGTTCTGCTTTTAACTGAGACTCCTCTAACAATCTTTTAGTTTCCATGGATACTTGTAGGCCCTGAATTGTGGAAGCAATACTTTCTCCTACTTTCTCTATAAATTCTTTATGATGATCTTTATAAGACCTGAAAGAAGCTAGTTCAATAATTCCAAATACCTCTTCATTTAATTTCATAGGACTGATTAGGATATGCGTTGGTGAAGATTCACCTAATCCAGAACGAATAGAAACATAATTTTCGGGTATTTCAGATAAATAGATATGCTCTTTTTCCAAGTAGCATTGTCCCACTAAACCTTGACCAGGAGCTAATTCTTTTTCAACGAATTTTTGTCTTTGATATGCATAAGCTCCTTTCAGAATGATTTTAATGTTTTGCTCATCTTCCTTATTTACAGTGAAGAGGGAGCCTTGAATGGAATCAGTATATTCAACTAACTCTGAAATTAGCCTAGCGGAAAGGTTTTCAATATTCTCATTATTTTTTCTTAAAATATCGCCAAATTTGGCTACTCCTTCATTGAACCAAACTCTTCTCTTATCTTCGTCAGCGACATTTTGCAGCTCATTTCTCATTTCTGCAAGAGATTGTCCTAAATCACCTTGATTCTCAAAAACTGTGATATTCGTATTGAAATCACCTTTCCCTACTTCGTCTGCAAATCTTGTTATTCCTTTTAGGTTTGTAGTTAATTCATTAATAGCTCTTATAATAGAATTTAATTCATCTTCAGATTCTTCCATCTCTTTAGGCAGGTTACCCTGAGACAGTTCTCTAATATTAACCTTTACGTATTTAACTCTTAGTAATACAGAACGAATTATATAAAGTGCGATCGCAGTACTAATGATAAATGCAATAATAAATTCTATGCTAAGTAATAGTGGGATGTTACGTTCAGCCTGTTCAATACTTTGGATAGATTGTTTTTCCGACTTTGCTAATTCCTCCTTAATAGAAGTAGTAAGAAAAGTCAAATGTATAATATCATCTATAAGTTCTTCACTATTGAGCTTTTCAAAACTTAAATCATCTACAGCTTCTTTTTGCTTGCTTTTGATCTTGGGTAAATGAGCATTCAATTCTTCAGTGAAGGTTACAACATCTTGATTCCCAAATTCTCTTACTAAACTGTCTAATTCATCTACTTTGGGGTAAATATTGTTGAACCACCGGTTTTCAATATCATTTTTAAAGAGATCATCCTCTGTACTGATATACCTAAAGGAAAGGATTGTAGTCAAATCTACTAATTGTTGAACTTCGGAAGCCAGCGTACTACTGTTTTTATTTAGTGCTATTAATTCTTTTCCTTTCGTAATTTGCTTATTCCATGAGTAATTACTGCTGATTAGCATGATGATCGCAAAGGCACCCATTAATAAAAACCCAATAGTAATTCTACCTTGTAAAGTTTTAAAATCTATCCGAATATATTTTTTAATTGAGAATTTTCTCTTTTGCTTGCTGTCTTGAGAATTGTTGTCTGCCATTAGGGTTGTATTTGTAATACCGAAAAAAGTATTAGCAAAATATAAATGATTTACTATAAATACAATAAAAGATTAGTGAATTGGGAGTAGAAAATAGTTTTAAGTTAGTTATAAAAAAAAAGGTCAGTTGGAGAAACAACTAACCTTTTCTATATTTTTAAAAACTGATCTTATTTTTCAGCTTTGATTACTTCACTTTTTTCAACTACTACTTCCTTTACTTCTTTCTTAATTTCAGCAGTACTATGGTCTTTAACCGAAATATGAGGAGCAATTACTAAAGCAACAATTGACATTAATTTGATCAAAATATTCATAGATGGTCCTGAAGTATCTTTGAAAGGATCACCTACTGTGTCCCCAGTAACTGAAGCCTTATGAGGCTCAGATCCTTTATACTCCATTTTACCATTGATTTCCACACCTTTTTCAAAGGATTTTTTGGCATTATCCCATGCACCTCCGGCATTGTTCTGGAAAATACCCATCAAAACACCGGATACCGTAACCCCGGCCAATAAACCACCTAAAATTTCAGCAGAAGAAGTTTCAGCGAAAACTCCTTTTAACCCGAATCCAACTAATAAAGGAGTGATCAAAGCAATAGCTCCAGGTAAAATCATTTCTCTGATGGAAGCCTTAGTTGAAATATCCACACATTTTTCATATTCAGGTTTGGTTGTACCCTCCATAATGCCTGGCATTTCTTTGAATTGTCTTCTTACTTCCTGCACCATATCCATAGCTGCCCTACCTACCGCTGCAATTGCTAAAGAAGAGAAGATAAATGGAATCATACCACCTACAAATAATGCTGCTAATACAGGTGCTTTATAAATATCAATGGAGTCAATTCCAGAAATTCCCACGAAAGCAGCAAATAGTGCTAGCGCTGTTAAGGCAGCAGATGCGATAGCAAATCCTTTACCAGTAGCAGCAGTAGTGTTCCCTACAGCATCTAAATTATCTGTTCTGTCTCTAACCTCTTCCGGTAAGCCACTCATTTCAGCAATACCTCCTGCATTGTCAGCAATAGGTCCGAAGGCATCAATTGCTAATTGCATGGCTGTAGTTGCCATCATTCCAGCAGCAGCAATAGCCACACCATAGAGACCTGCGAAAGAATAGGAAACTACAATACCAGTTGCCAAAACTAAAATAGGTAAAACGGTAGATTGCATACCTACTGCTAAACCACCAATGATATTGGTTGCAGCACCAGTGCTGGATTGCTTTACAATCGATAATACAGGTTTCCTGCCCATAGCTGTATAATATTCAGTAATGATACTCATTAAGGCTCCAACTATTAAACCAGTAAAGATTGCCCAGAAAACATCCATGCTACTAAATTCATAGCCTCTTATCATCAAAGTTTCTGGAAGCATATAATCAACCAAGAAAAAGGAAGCAACGACAGTCAAAACAATTGAAGACCAGTTTCCCCAGTTCAATGCTTTTTGAACACTATCGTTTTCATTTTTAACTCTTACGAATAAAGTACCTATAATAGAAAATACAAGACCTAATCCTGCGATAATCATAGGAAGTAGGATAGGGGCTATGCCTCCAAATTGATCTTCAGAAATGATTTCTCTACCCAATACCATTGAGGCTAAAATGGTAGCTACATACGAACCAAATAAATCAGCGCCCATACCGGCAACATCACCAACATTATCACCAACGTTGTCAGCAATTGTAGCAGGGTTTCTCGGATCATCTTCTGGAATACCAGCTTCCACTTTACCAACTAAATCAGCTCCTACATCGGCAGCTTTTGTATAAATTCCACCACCAACACGTGCAAAAAGTGCAATGGATTCAGCTCCTAGAGAGAAACCAGCTAACACTTCCAATGCTTTCTCCATTTCTAAGCCGTTTACATCACCGCCTGTTTGGATAACGTACATATTATATAGGAAAATAAATAAAATCCCCATTCCAAATACTGCAAGACCTGCAACACCGAGTCCCATAACAGTACCGCCAGAAAAAGATACCTTCAATGCTTTTGATAAACTAGTTTTTGCAGCTTGAGTAGTTCTTACATTCGCTTTAGTTGCGATGTTCATTCCTACATACCCTGCAAATGCTGAAAATACGGCACCAATTACGAATGAAATTGCGATTACAGGGGAAGAGGTTTCAACTAGTGTTCCTGAGTATGCCAACAATATACCGGCAATAATTACAAAGTAGAACATCACTTTCCATTCAGCCCTTAAAAATGCCATAGCTCCTTTTGCTATGTAGCCAGCTAATTCCGTCATCCTTTCATCTCCAGCATCTTGCTTCGATACCCAAGCGGATTTGATAGCCATAACAATCAGTCCCACAATCCCGAGAATCGGGACAATCCAGATAATATTGCTCATAAGATTTTTTTATTTTTTAAAACCCTGCAAATATAGAGGGATGATTGGGAAATGGAAATATTTAATAAAAGAAAAAATATTGACTGGCTTATTTGACTGATTGCAATAGTTCTATTAGATTTTTCCCTGTGAGAATGGGAATGGGTATTTCGTTGAAGTTGAAAAACTAAAAGTTAGGACAGTGTATAGCTACAAATTGAGTTGTGAATTGTAAAATACCTTATAGAGAAAAAGTTACCAATTTTAATGAAACAGAAGGCTGGAAAATCCCTTTCCGTTGCAGAAAGGGATTTCTAATTTTCTAAAAAGGTTCAAATTATTGCGCCTTCCAAACAACCTCCTTATGGTCGTTTCCTGCTTGAAGTACTATCCTTGTTGGCTGAGGGGCTAAGGCTAAAGTGACTTTAGCACTTGCAAAATCATCAGCCTCAACCAATACACCATGTCCAGGAGCTACATCAATTGAATCTCCGTCCACAATGTATTCATCAGCTAAATAGGCTATTGGAAGCAGTACATCGTTATCAGGACAGAATTCATCATGAACTTCGGCTAATGCTTCTTCCAAGTACTCACCGTAATTTTCAATAAAATCGTCCTCCATATCATGAAGTTCTTCTTCAATTTTGTCATAGTCTTTATCGGCATAGGTCAATTTGCTTAACGCAATTTTTGCTTTTACCAATGCTGTCAAATCCTTGTCTAACTTTTTAATATCTATCATGCTTAAGTGCTATTATTTTCTGAGCGTAAAATTCTTTAGATTGCCAATAACTTCCAAGTAAATAGAAGACTATTTAGGAATAGTTTCATATTTATTTCAATTACTGTGTAAAAAACATAATTTTGAACTGTAAATAATTATGCAATCGATTTAAACTACTATGGAACAGGATTTTTTGCCAATAAATGGCACCGATTACATCGAATTTTATGTTGGAAATGCAAAGCAGTCCGCTATGTATTACCAAACGGCTTTTGGATTTGAGCTTAAGGCCTATGCAGGTCCGGAAACCGGCATTAAGGATAGAGCATCGTATATGTTGCAACAGGGGAAAATTCGATTGGTTTTGACTTCTTCTTTAGCCCCTGATACGGAGGTAGCTCAGCATGTGAACCTGCATGGGGATGGAGTGAAAGTATTAGCGCTGTGGGTGGACGATGCAGAATTGTCTTATAATGAAACAACCAAAAGAGGTGCAAAACCACATACTGCACCAAAAACAATAAAAGATGAACATGGCGAAGTAACGGTAGCTTCTATCCATACCTATGGAGATACTATTCATACTTTTGTAAATAGACATGATTATAATGGCGTTTTCCTGCCGGGCTTCGTAGAAAAAACAAGCGAATTACCAGTGAAGCCTATTGGTTTGAAATATGTAGACCATTGTGTAGGTAATGTTGGCTGGGGAGAGATGAATACCTGGGTTGATTTTTACAGAGATGTGATGGGATTCAATCTGTTGATTACATTTGACGATAAAGATATTGCTACCGATTATACTGCATTAATGTCGAAAGTAGTTTCCAATGGAAATGGTTTCATAAAATTCCCAATAAATGAACCGGCTGAAGGCAAAAAGAAATCTCAAATCGAGGAATATATAGATTTTTACAAAGGAGCAGGAGTTCAGCATATTGCGATCGCTACAGATGACATAATTGATACAGTGTCTGAAATGAGAAGAAGAGGAGTGGAGTTTTTAAGAGTGCCAGACACTTATTATGAAGATTTGTGGCAGAGAGTAGGTAAAATTGAAGAAGATATTGAGCCTATAAGAGAGAATAATATATTGGTAGATCGAGATGATGAAGGATACCTACTTCAGATTTTCACTAAACCAGTTCAGGATAGACCGACCGTTTTCTATGAAATCATTCAAAGGAAAGGTGCAAAATCCTTCGGTAAAGGAAACTTTAAAGCCTTGTTTGAAGCTATTGAAAGAGAGCAAGAATTGAGAGGTAATTTGTAAAACAATTAGATTAATAAATTTATCTGGTTGTGTATAGTGTTTTAAAACCATAGAATGACAATTCTATGGTTTTTTGCTTTTTAGGCACTTTTCGATTCATAAATATTTTTTACTATTTGATAATTCAGTAATTTAAGCATTCTAATCCCTTTTGATTTTTTGGATTAGGAAAATAGACTTTTGCAAATCAGATTTTAGAATTTAAAATATAGGAACCAAAAATGACAAGTCAGGAAAAAGCCCAGCAGTGGTTAGATAGTAAATCTGTAGATGAAGCCACCAAAAAAGAAATTAAAGCCCTACAAGAAAATAATAAGGAAGAATTTGAAGAGTCTTTTTATAAAGATTTAGAATTTGGGACGGGTGGCTTAAGGGGAATTATGGGGGTTGGCAGTAACCGCATGAATAAATATACCCTGGGAATGGCAACTCAAGGATTAAGTAATTATCTAAACAAAACTTTCACCGAGCAAGGAGTTTCGGTTGCTATTGCTCATGACTGTCGAAATAATGCTGAAGAATTTGCCAAAGTTGTAGCGGATGTTTTTACAGCAAATAATATTAAAGTTTTTTTCTTTGAAAGCTTACGTCCAACCCCTGAATTATCCTTTGCAATTCGTCACTTGGGTTGTAAAAGTGGGGTGGTACTGACTGCTTCTCATAATCCGAAAGAGTATAATGGCTATAAGGCGTATTGGACTGATGGTGCACAAATGGTAGCTCCGCATGACTTGAATGTAATGAATGAGGTTCAATCTATCTCATCCATCGATGATGTTTATTTTGATGGTAAGGAAGCACTCATTGAAACCATAGGTAATGATATAGATGAAGCTTACCTTGAGGAAATAAAGAAAATCTCTCTTTTCCCCAATGCCTCTGAAGAAGACAAATCTATTAATATCGTTTTTTCTTCTATTCATGGTACGGGAATTACTTTAGTGCCGAAAGCTTTAGAAATGTTTGGTTTTAAGAATGTACATCTGGTAGAGGAACAGTCGGAGCCCAATGGGAATTTTCCAACGGTAGTCTATCCGAATCCCGAGGAAAAGGAGGCTATGTCCATGGCTTTGCAAAAGGGTAAGAAAGTAGATGCTGACATTGTAATGGCTACAGATCCTGATGCTGATAGAGTCGGCACAGCGATCAAAAATGGAGAAAATGAATTTGCATTATTAAATGGAAATCAGACCGGCTCTATGCTTATTCACTATTTGTTAAGTAGATGGAATGATTTAAGCAAGTTGGATGGTAATCAATTCATTGTAAAAACAATTGTAACTACCGAGCTTTTCAAAAATATTGCAAATGCCTACAAGGTGGAATGTTTCGATACTTTAACCGGGTTTAAAAACATTGCAGCAGTCATCAGGGAATTAGAGGGCAAGAAAACTTTTATTGGTGGAGGAGAAGAAAGTTATGGATATATGATCAGCGATTATGTTCGTGATAAGGATGCTATTGCTTCAGTGGTGATGATTGCAGAAATGACTGCATATGTGAAATCTCAAGGCAAAACTCTCTATGATTACTTGATCGAAATGTACACGAAGTTTGGTTTCTATCGTGAGGATTTAGTTTCGATTACTAAAAAGGGAAAATCAGGAAGCGAGGAAATTAAGGCCATGATGACTCGATTTAGAGAGAAACCTCCTCAAAGCCTGGCTGGTACCAAAGTTGTTGAAGTGCGAGATTACCAGAAATCGACCATTTTGAATATGGAAAGTGGAAAGAAAAGCAAATTGGATTTTCCGTCTTCTAATGTTTTACAATTTTTCTTAGAGGATGGGAGTAAAATATCCGCCAGACCTTCCGGTACAGAGCCTAAGATTAAATTTTATGTGAGTGTAAAGGGGAAATTAAATAGCAAGGAAACCTACGAGGAGGATTTTGCAGAATTGGGTAATATCATTAAGGCTTATTTGGATGATTTGGATTTGTAGGATTATTGAAACTAAGTTTAAATAAGACAAGATTCCTGTCTTCACAGGACTGACGCTACGATTGTAATTCTAATGATAAAAATTACCTTAATCTACTGATTTGATTCTGTGCGTCATTCCCACGCAAGTGGGAATCTATCAAATTTAATCTTTGATTAAAATATCTTTCTGCTCATTAATTTCTTCCTATAGAATAATAACCAATAAATGAAAATAGGCTTAATATCCGATACTCATAGCTTTTGGGATGAAACTATTCCCCAATATTTCAAAGAATGCGATGAAATATGGCATGCAGGCGATATAGGTGAATCTGGACAGATCATGGAGCAACTAAATAAAATTGCTCCATCTATTGCTGTCTATGGAAATATCGATACACCTGAATTTCAAAGAACCTATCCAGAGAATTTATTTATTGAGAGGGAAGGAGTAAAAATATTTATAACCCACATTGGAGGGAAGCCGCCATCTTATAATCCACGAGTCAGGAAATTAATTCAATCGGAAAAGCCTGATGTTTTTATTTGTGGGCATTCGCACATATTGAGGGCAATGCCAGATAAGAAGCATAATAATTTACTCTATCTTAATCCGGGTGCTGCAGGAAATCAAGGCTTTCATAAAATTAGGACGATGATGAGGTTTAAAATTAATAATGGGAAAATTGAAAAGTTGGAGGTGATAGAGTTGGGAAAGAGGGGGGGTATTTAGATGAATAAGTATTGAAATAAGTCATTGCACTACTATTGCGAGTTGTAATTCTGATCGTGGTATAAAAATCAGTTAGCTCAAATAATCCAAAGGAACAAAAAAAGGGAAACCATGCGGATTCCCTTTTCAATAGCCTCTAAGCTAAAATAATCTATTCTTCTGAACTTCCGTCTTCAGTATCTTCTTGAAGTCCTTCAATTAATTCTTGATCTCCACCACCTTCTTGACCTTCAGAACTTCCTTCACCTTCTGTTGGAGGTAATAATCCTTCTTCTTGTCCAGCTCCTTCCATTCCTGGTAGTATAGTTTCGTCCTGGGCCTTTTCTATGTTAGGACTTGTAAAGCCCGTATCAACAGTCGTTGTTTTAATAACAAATGAAGAAGCCAAAGCTAATACCACTAAGCTAATTGCTAAAACCCATGTGATTTTTTCTAAAATATCACCAGTTCTCTTAACTCCAACAACTTGACTTGCTCCTGAACCTCCGAATTGACTGGATAATCCACCGCCTTTAGAATTTTGAGCCAATACTACCAATACCAACAAAATGGCCACTAAAATGATTAAAGTAATTAATAATGTTAACATGTATTTATGATTCTTTTTTTAACTCATCTATAATTTCGACAAAGTACGTCTTTTTTTGTGGAAATTTCCAAATTAATTTCTTGTAAATATCAATTGCTTTTTGCTTTCTCCCTTGTTTTATCATCAATTTCGCCAAAGTTTCCGAAACTACATCGTCCGAAAGATTGGTGCTATTAGCCGAAAGGTCTTCAGCTTCCTGTTTATTTGATTGATTATCAGGGTCTAATCTTTTGGTTAAAACGGGCTCTTTTTCAATGAAGCTATTGATAATGTCCAGTTGTTCCTTTTTATGAGCATCACTAATTTTTAATTCTTTTCTTGAGGTTATTTCCTCAATTATGTCATGCTCATCTTTCTTCGGTTTCTTTGAGGTTTTTTTAGATTTTGAAACTGGGACTTTTGTAGTAGTGGTTTTTGTCTTTGTTGTTGTCGCCTTTTTAGAACTTGGCTGTTTTTTGGCACTACTTGTTTTCTTGGTTGTGGCTGCTTTGGGCTTTTGTGTGGTTGCTTTTTTGGCAGAAGTGGGTTTAGGAGATGCAGCTTTCTTAGTTGTTGTTTTGGAGCTGGTTTTTTTTGTGGTAGCCGTTTTTGATTTTGTAGCTGTTGTCTTCTTACTTTCGAATTTTTCTAAAGTTTTTTGATATTTCTCTTTTTCCTCCTTCAGTGCTTCCATATCCTTAAATAATTCTTCGAAAAAAGAATCAGGTAAATGAGAAGAATCTGTTATTGCGGAAGACTCAATTATAGGTTTGCTAACATATTCAGTTTTTTGTTCAACTTTTTTTCTATCTACTGAAGGAGATTCAATGACTTTATTTTTCGCTATTCGCACTTCATTTTCCTGCCGATAGGTATTTTCTACCGGCTCGACTTTTTTTACAGCCTGGATATAGTCCTTGGTTAAAATTTCTTTTAGGTGTTTTCGATCCAGGGCATAAATCGCAGAAGTTTGAAGCTGTTTTTTCTCTGTTTCAGGAGAATATTTTTTAGAACCTAGTGTTATTAAGGGGGATAAGGCTTGAAAATAAGGGAACTCTTTCTTCAGATTAGCCAAATCTCTGAAGTCATTTTCTTCTAATTTTTCTGGTTGATTAATGAGGGTTGTAAGCCTTTGTTTGTCCACTTGGTTCTATTTTAAAGAATTAAAGTTACAAAATTTTACCAATTTGCTACTGATGCATTAAATATATCTAAAATAATCTGATCGGTAATGGTTTCTATCAATTGATCTTCCACAGCCGTTAAGGTGTTCGCAGTAGCATCAAAATCATCATAGAATTTAAAGGACTTATTTTCGAAATTGAATACTTCATCTTTAGTGTTGACGTAACTCACTTTCACTGTGATCTCTAATCTTTGCGCACCAGCGGCATCTTGCAATTCAGGATTTCCTGAGGCTGTTACTGCAATTGGCCGTACGGTATAACCAGTAATAGACCCTTCTAGTTGTAAATCCCCATTTGAGTCAACAAGCTCCAAGCTCGTGTTTTGTTGATAATAGTCCCTAATTTTTTCAGTAAAGGTTTGCTGTAAATTTGGAGGGCCATTTCCTGAATCATTGTAAAAATATTGGATAGATATTGTTTTAATGTCCGGTGAAATTGAAGCTCCCGTAAAACTGTAAACGCCACAGCTACTGGTGAATATTGCCAAAAATAAAAATGTAAATATACTTTTAAAGGTCATATTGCTTTATTTTTCTGTATAATGTCCTCTCTGATATGCCCAAATCCCGTGCCGCATATTTTCTTTTGTTCTGATTTTTGGAAAGTGCCCTTTCGATCATCTCTTTTTCTTTTTTTTCAAGAGATAAAGATTCTTCTTCGATTTCATGCTCTGCGTCTTGGTAATCTTGTAAATCAAAATGCTCACTGTCTTCGTCCTCCTCTTTTCTGCTATCCAGTAAAAATGGTGTTCTTATCCCCTCAGCATTTTCTTTGAACTCATTTTGCTTTACTTCAAATAGATCCTCGTTGTCTTTCAGAATCTCTTCTCCGTAGTTTTCATTTTTCAAAACGTTATGAACTAGCTTTTTTAGCTCTTCCACATCATTTCGCATGTCAAAGAGAATCTTATATAAAATGTCTCTTTCAGAAAAATTATCTTTACTGCCTCCGGTACCGTCTTGACTTTTATACAGAGCCGGCATCATATTCCCCTCTTGTGGTAAATACTTTAGGAGAATATCTTTATCTACCTCTCGCTCCATTTCTAATAGGGAAATTTGTTCAGCAATGTTTTTTAATTGTCGAATATTTCCAGGATAACGGTAAGCCATTAATGCTTGCTTAGCATCAGCCGTCAATTTTATGGCATTAACATGGTGTTTTTCAGCAAAATCTGAGGTGAATTTCCTAAAGAGTAGTTCTATATCCTCACCTCTGTCCCTCAAAGGTGGTACAAAAATCGGAACAGTATTTAATCTATAATACAAATCTTCCCTAAACTTCCCTTTTTCAACTGCTTGAATAAGGTTCACGTTGGTTGCAGCGACAACCCGAACGTCAGTCTTCATCACTTTAGATGAACCTACCCTAATGTACTCTCCATTTTCCAATACTCTTAGTAGTCGCGACTGTGTGGAAAGTGGCATTTCGCCAATTTCATCTAAAAATATGGTACCTCCATCAGTTACTTCGAAATATCCCTTTCTAGTATCATAAGCACCAGTGAAAGACCCTTTTTCGTGTCCGAAGAGCTCTGAATCAATGGTTCCTTCTGGGATAGCTCCACAGTTCACGGCTATAAACTGACCATGCTTCCGTGCGCTTAATTGATGAATAATTTTGGAGAATGATTCCTTACCAACTCCGCTTTCTCCGGTAATGAGCACGGTCATATCCGTAGGAGCTACTTGCATGGCTACTTTTATGGCAAAGTTTAAATGATCGGAGTTACCGATTATGCCGAATCTATTTTTGATAGTCTGTATATCCAAAGTAATATGTATTTAGACCGCTTTACCGATTAATGTTGCGCCAGTGCATTCGTCAACATAAACATCAACATAATCTCCTTTTTTGTAGTTTTCTTTTGGGAAGATGACTACTTTATTCTCAGAATTTCTTCCTTGCAATTGTTCATTAGATCTCTTAGAAGCTCCTTCTACCAAAACCTTGTGAATCTTGTTCAATACCAAATTATTCCTTTCTAAAGAGTGTTGCCTTTGCTTATCGATTATTTCCTGTAATCTTCTCTTTTTGGTTGCTAAAGGAATATCATCTTCGTATTTCTTTTCAGCTAAAGTTCCTGGTCTTTCAGAATAGAAGAACATATAAGAGAAATCATATTTCACATAGTCCATAAGCGTTAAGGTGTCTTGATGTTCATTTTCTGTTTCGGAACAAAAACCGGAAATCATATCAGATGAAATGCCACATTCTTCTCCCAAAATATCTCTAATCGCATCTACTCGATTGATGTACCAATCTCTGTCATAAGTTCGGTTCATCATTTTTAGAATTCTAGAATTTCCGCTTTGTGCAGGCAAGTGAATGTAATTACAGATATTGTCATACTTTTTAATAGTATGTAATACCTCATTCGTGATATCTTTCGGGTGCGAAGTAGAGAATCTTACTCTTAAATCAGGGGATACTTTTGCTACCATTTCAATCAAATTAGCAAAATTGATCACGGCTACATCCTCTTTTTTTTCAATTTTCTCTAATCTGGCCTTATTGTTCATTTCTTCAGACCATTTATATGAATCGACATTTTGACCTAAAAGCGTTACTTCTCTGTACCCTTTGTCAAATAAGTCCTGCGCTTCTTTAACGATCGAAAAAGGATCACGACTTCTTTCCCTTCCGCGAGTGAAAGGCACTACACAGAAAGAACACATGTTATCGCAACCTCTCATGATAGAGATAAAAGCAGTTACACCATTTGAATTCAATCTGACTGGACTAATGTCTGCGTAAGTCTCTTCTCTACTGAGGAAAGTATTTACTGCTTTTTCGCCATCATCTACTGTTTTGACCAAATTAGGCAAGTCACGGTAGGAATCAGGGCCAGCAACTATATCAACGATTTTCTCTTCTTCTAGGAGTTTTGTTTTCAATCGCTCTGCCATGCAACCCAATACACCAATTTGCATCTCGGGTTTGCTTGCTTTTACTTTATTAAAGTCAGTCAGTCTTTTTCTCACCGTTAGCTCAGCCTTTTCTCTAATTGAGCAAGTGTTGAGAAATATCACATCCGCATTATTGAAATCATTTGTAGTATCGAACCCATTATCTTTCATGATCGAAGTCACGATTTCACTATCGGAAAAATTCATTTGACAGCCGTAGCTTTCAATATATAGTTTTCGGTTTTTGCCTGTGTTTTCTTCTTTTGATACTTGAATACCGCAAGATTCATCCGTTTTGGCCTCTTCTGCAATGATGTCCAAATCTTTAATCAATTCACTCATATTTTGTATTTATAAAGTGCTTTGTGTAATGTTTATGCCTGACTTGCAAAGGTAGCTATTAATTATTGAAAATGACATTATGGCAGTAGAATTTCGGGCGGAAAATTTTAGAATTGTCTAATTAAATTAAACCAAGTGTTTTTTCTATGGCCATGGCTTTTAAGAGACATTCTTCGTATTCAGCTTCGGCATCAGAATCAAAGGTGATAGCACTTCCCACTTGATAATTTAATTTTTTGTTTTGTTCATCGTAATATATACTACGGATCAAAACATTAAAATCAAATTCATTTTCTCCTTTGAAATAACCAATGCTTCCAGAAAATACATTTCTTTTGATATTCTCATACTTCTCTATCAATTGCATGGCACTAATTTTTGGGGCACCAGTCATGCTCCCCATAGGGAATGCGTTTTTAATGATGTCTACGGAATGCATTTCTTTTTTCTTGATCGCTGAAATGGTGCTAATCATTTGGTGAACTTGCTGAAAGCTGTAAATCCCGAACATTTCTTCTACTTTGACAGTAGCTGTTTCGGCTGATTTTGATAAATCGTTACGAACCAGATCCACGATCATCATATTTTCAGCACGTTCCTTTTCGCTTTCTATTAGGCTTTTTTTGTTAGCAGTATCTTCTTCCTTTGTTTTTCCTCTTTTTGCTGTGCCTTTTATCGGTTGGCTAATAATTTTATCGTTTTTCAATTTAATAAAGCGCTCAGGGGATGCAGAAATAATATACTGGTTACCTATTTTTAAGAAAGAAGCAAAGGGGGCTGGGGAATTGTTACTTAAATTTTGGAATACTTGTATTGCTTCGAAATTTGTCACATTCGCAGAGAAGTTTATGCAGTAGTTGATTTCGTAAATATCGCCTTCCTCTATGTGCTGCCTTAATTGATTTACCGTATTGATATACTCAGATTTGCTGGTCCAGGGCTTTAAATTTTCAATTGTTGGCTTTGTATATAAATTTGTTTTTCCCTGTTTTATAAATCTTTGAATTTCATTTTGATAATATTCTAAATCATCACTTTCAATTGTGAGTTCATGATTTTCAATTGTTATAATGCATGTAGGCTCAAAGAAACCCATCGGCTCCCAGTCTATTATTGAATAATTACCGCTTTCTAACTTTTCTAGCTCATTTTTTAGATCATAGCCTAAATACCCATATATGGATCTTTTAGGATGTATTTTTAAATAATCTTTCAATGATTGAAAATAGGGAGCCTTTAGTTTTAATTTTTTATTTCCTACCGCTATGCGCTGTGGAAATGCGCCAAATGGATATTGCGCTATTTGTTGGGGATAAAGAATTACTGCACATTGAAATTGAATACTCCATTGCAGTAAGTTATTCCAGAAATTTCGAGTTGATGATATGTCGATTTTTGCAGATGTCAAATGGCAGAATTTTGAATACAAATTTGCATAAAAAAAGGTTGCTAAAAAATTTTAGCAACCTTCAAGGCGTTTTATTTCAAACTGGAATCACATGTTTTCAGCAGTTGCATTAATATTAAATCCTACACCTACTTTATTATAAATGAATTGATCTTTCGCTTTATCAACTGCCTTTGACTCGTCTCCATACATTAAACCCCATTTGGTTCGGTCAATACTGAAATTTGTAAAGGCTTTTACATTATTTTCAGAGATCTCTATTTTTGCTGGCACTGTTATAGCCAAAGTCTTCCCTCTCATAGTCAAGTTTCCAGTAACCTCATGAGTTGCACCTTCTAACTCAAATTCGGGTAACTCCATAATTTTTTCGTCCTCAGCTGGTTGCTCCATATCATTTTGGTAGGAATCATAATTTTCAGCAGATTTTTCAGGATTTAATGATTTTACTGAAACTAGTTCAAAGGTAACTTGGGGATAATTTTCTGCATCAAAAAAATCATCTGATTTTAAATGGCCAACGAGTTTATCATGATTTTCTTGATCATCTTTTAAATCTGTTATGGTAATTTCATTTAAGTCAAACACGAATTTCCCTCCAGTTACCTTGCCATCTTTCACTTTTATCGAACCATTGGTCAAAGCAATATTACCATAATGTCTACCTGTGGGCTTTGTTCCTACGAATTCCATATCAGCTTCATCACTTGATACAGATATTTCCATTCCTTCTGATTCTTTTACTTCTTCTGCTTCACTTACTTTTGCTTCATCACCTTTTGGATTAGATGTACAAGCAGCAGCGACAATTATAGCTACAAATAAAGCACTTAATGTTTTTAAAATTTTCATAGATTAGTGGTTTTATATTATACATGTCGATAACGGCAGTATTTTAATAATGTTTACAAAAAAATAAAGAAATACATAAGCATTATATGTAGTTACATAGATGAATAAATTTACATTAAAATGGGAATAATTAAAAAATGCGAAGGTAAAGCTCCCCAAATAGGTGAGAATACTTACATAGCTGATAATGCAGTAATTGTTGGGGATGTTGTGATTGGAAAGTCATGCAGTATTTGGTGGAGTGCTGTTGTGCGAGGGGATGTAAACAGTATTACCATTGGAGATGAGACAAATATTCAGGATGGAGCAGTTATTCACTGCACTTATCAAAAGGCATCGACTACTATTGGTAATAAGGTTTCCATTGGGCATAAGGCAATCGTCCATGGTTGTACTATTGAAGATTCTTCTTTGGTTGGAATGGGTGCAATTGTAATGGATAATGCGGTTGTTCAGTCGCATTCAATAGTAGCGGCAGGAGCTGTGGTATTAGAAAATACAGTTGTAGAATCGGGTTACATTTACGCAGGTGTCCCTGCTAAAAAAGTTAAAAAAATAGAAGGGGAACTTTCAGAAATATTTGATAGAACAGCTAAAAATTACACGCTGTATAAATCCTGGTTTGAATAATATTTTAAACAAGGACTTGCCTGCCCTTAATACTCTGCATGACTACTATTTTTGATTAGAAATCAATATTGCTCTATATTGGAGCGCATTTTAGAAATATTGGAATCCTGAAATGCAAAACGTAAAGGAAACGAATAATTACTTATGAAAAAGTCGAAAATTGTAGGTCTGGGTCATGCTGTGCCACAGACAGTTGTGACCAATAATGATATAGCCAAGTGGATTGATACTACAGATGAATGGATAACGGAGAGAACAGGGATCAAGGAAAGAAGGTTTTTTGATCCGGAAATTGAAGAGTCATTGGCCAAAATGGCAAAGACTGCCGCAGATATGGCGCTTAAAAATGCCAAAATGAAAAACGATGATATAGATTTTATCATTTTTGCCAGCATCACGCCTGATTATTTTTTTCCTGGCTCTAGTGTGCTTCTTCAACGAGAAATGGGGATGGGAACTATTGGATGTTTGGATATCAGAAATGCCTGCTCTGGGTTTGTATATAGTTTGTCGGTTGCTGATCAATTTATAAAAACAGGCATGTATAAAAATATTATGGTTGTAGGTGGTGAGATTCAATCTACCGCTATTGATATGTCCGACAGAGGTCGATCTACCGCAGTTATTTTTGGTGATGGAGTTGGAGTTGCGGTAATGAGTGCTTCAGATGAACAGGGGGTTTTGTCTACGCATTTACATGCCGAAGGAACTTATGCCGAAGAATTATATGTGAAAGACCCCGGAAGTAGTCGGCCACGTGAAGAAAGGCAGCCTGAGCAAATCTTAGATACATCTGGCTACAAAGTTTACATGAATGGAAATATGGTCTTCAAACATGCAGTAGTCCGATTTCAAGAAGTTATCAATGAAGCACTTGAAGAAAATAATTTAAAACCATCCGATATTGATATGTTGGTCCCTCATCAAGCTAATTTGCGGATTTCGAAATTTATTCAGGCTAAGATGGGATTAACCGATGATAAGGTTTTTAACAATATTCAAAAATATGGTAATACAACAGCTGCCTCTATTCCAATTGCCCTGAGCGAAGCTTGGCATGAGGGAAAAATTAAAAGCGGGGATTTGGTATGTTTAGCCGCATTTGGTAGCGGATTTACCTGGGGTTCTGCTTTAATTAGGTGGTAATTTTTTTAGTACTAATGTTATTTATCTATTAAAATCAGTAGATTTAAGAAAAACGGACAACTATGATTACAAAGCAATATAATCCCAGTCAGCTTGAAGTGGAAATGGCAAAAGCCATTAAAGAATTAGCTCGCGAAATTGAAGGTAAGTTAAGTCAATTTAAGATTGTTGACATTGAGGACAACATCAAAGCTGATAACCCCATGGTTAGGATTAAGATTACTGATACTGACAATGATCCGCATGAGATTGTGTTGAAAATTATTCAGAAACCTGATCAGGTGTAATCTACCTTTAAAAAATTGATAGGGTGGGCTAGTCGAATCTCACCCTATTTTATTTATGTCAAAATTTACCACTCAAGAATTAGATTTAGCCTCTGATCCCACCATTCTATTGATTAAATACAGGATGATGGAAAAGGTATGGGATTTTTTGGAGGAATTGCAAAAGGAAATCAAAGACCGATTACTCCCATTTCAATCAAAATTGCCTGAGCAATTGAAGCTTCATAATGGAAAAATCTCAAAAGGTGAAAATTATAAGCGATTGCCTTATATGATTCTGGATTATCCTGCGCATTTCACAAGAGAGGATATTCTTGCTTTTCGCATTATGTTTTATTGGGGTCATTTTATTTCGGCTACTTTTCATTTGCAAGGAAAGTATTTACGGGAGTTTGGTAATAAATTGATCGAAGAGTTTCAGGAAGATGAAAACGTATTTTTTTGTGTGAATTCAGAACCTTGGGATTATCATTATAGATCAAATAATTACATGCTTTTGAAAGACCTAAATCAATGTGATATTGAAGAACATGTAGCAGGAACAGATTTTATTAAGTTGAGTATTAAATTTCCAGTAGAGGAGATGCCTCAAAGGAAATCTAATTTAATTAATTTCTTGGACTTGGGATTGAAAGTAATTCAAACAAATTGAATTGGTCACTGTTTTCAAAAATAAAAGAAAAACTATGTTTGGATTATTTAAAAAGAAGACTGAAAAAGAAAAGCTTAACGAAGAATACAAAAAGCTATTGGCCGAATATCATAAATTAAGTTCTATTGATAGAAAAAAGGCAGACTTGAAAATGGCAGAGGCTGAAGAAGTAGCCAAAAAAATGGATGCGATTAAAGAATAAATGATTAATTTTAAACATGAATCTAGTACATGCACCATTTTATCAAGGTTACGTTGATTTGGTAGAGAGTGACATTAAGAATGTTCTTGAACATCAAGCGAGCGAAATTTCTGTAATGATTAATAATATCCCGGATCAAAAGTGGAATTATCGTTATGAAAAAGGAAAGTGGAGTGTGGCACAAGTGATCCAACATTGCATTGATACCGAGCGAATAATGGCATATAGGGCGCTAACATTGAGTAGAGGTGAGACAAAAGCATTAGCAGGGTTCTCTGAAAATCTTTACGCTGAAGCTTCTGAATATTGTAAACTTGATAAGTCAAAAATGGCAGAGGGCTTTTATTACTTGAGGAAAAGTCACCAATCTTTATTTTTGTCAATGCCAGATAAAATACTTAAAAAAGAAGGAGTAGCAGATGGGAATCCGATCTCGATCCTAAGCTTATGGTACATTATCGTTGGACATTGGAAACATCACCAAAAGGTGCTAAAAGACAGATACTTTTAAATACAGCCTTTTTATACAATTGCTGTTAATTTGTTTGCATTTATTTGCAAATAGGAATCATTAGACTCTCTATTCCGTAATTTAGATTCAAGATATTTAAACTTTTTAGAATGAACTTTTTAATCAAATTATTACTCTCTTCACTTTCTGTTATTGTCGCTTCGTACATACTTCCTGGTGCGCACGTGGATGGCTTTTTTGATGCATTGGTAGTCTCCTTGTTTTTAGCGCTGTTTAGTGCAACCTTAAAACCCCTTTTAGTGATCTTAACAATTCCTGTCACAGTTTTTACACTAGGATTCTTCTTATTGGTTATCAATGCTTTAATGGTAATGCTAGCTGATTATGTTGTAGATGGGTTTTATGTTGAAGGATTCTGGTGGGCATTACTGTTTGGAGTCATTTTAGCCATTGTAAACAGTATTTTTGAAGGGGTAAGCAAAAAGAGCGAATAAATTTTATTTTATTGTGATTTTTGAAAAAATATTGTAATTTATTTCCTCAATACAAACCAGCAAATTATGAGTGCTCAAAACCAAGGCTTCGATGCCGGAGAAATCGAGAAATTGAAGCAAAAAATTGCTCAGCAAAAAAACCAATTTGTCTTGGTTGATACCGATGACAATAATGATGAGTATAAGCATTTTCGCTTTACAGGAAAGTATGAAGGAAAGGATGTGATTTATGATGCCGTCATTTACACGCTTCGACTACATCATGCTAGTGAAGTATATGAATTAGCTGAACATAAAGCAGCGCAGAAGTTTCCTAATTTCAAGCCGATCAAATTCCAAGAAGACGAAAATGGTGATTTAAGGACATTGGATGATGTAGAAGAAGAAATTGGTCTGTATATAGCAGAAATGATTGATGATATCGAAGATGAAGAGTTGGTTAAAGTCCAAGAGCATGTGGATATGGACAATGGCGGAGAGTATGGTGTCGGCTTGGATGTTGGTTTGAACGTTGAAGAAGTAGATGATGAAGTCATGAACAAATTTGTTCACGATTTCAATGAAGATAATCTAAATTTAGATGATACACTCTATTCATTTGTTTCTAATGAAGAGGAGTTTGATGTGGATTAAGGTTTCTGCTTCCTACAAGTTAGTTGTTGTTTTATTATATCTTTTCAATTAATCAAATTCACTGCTGTTTGATGTTTCATATTTAGTTTTATGTAACAAAGCAAAGAGATCACTCGTTACAAAAGTTTGTAAATTCTACTAATTAATATTTTTTGACTTTAAAACTTTATTATGTTACGATGGATTTTAATATTCCTGATCATTGCATTAATTGCAGCAGTATTAGGATTTGGAGGCATAGCCGCTGGAGCCGCGGGAATAGCAAAAATAATTTTTTATGTGTTTTTGGTATTACTAGTCATTTCTGTAATCGCTCGCTTGGCTAGAGGAAGATGATTTTAAATATCAATTGATATAAATGAATGCTGACTTTGATGAGTCAGCATTTTTTTTGCGTCCTTATATTGATTTCTGAATATTTTAAACATGAATCCTCTTCCTTGGTTTATAAAAATTAAACATTGTAGATGCTCAAAATCGCTTGGAGAAAAGAATATACACACCCGCTGCCTGACAATCATCGCTTTCCGATGGAGAAATATGATCTGCTTCCAGAGCAATTAATTTACGAAGGAACTGTTAGTTCAAGTAATTTTTTTGCACCTGAATTATTATCGGAAGAGGATATATTATCAGTTCATAAAAACGAATATTGGCAGAAATTAAAAAACCTGATGCTGAGCCGAAAAGAAGAAAGAAGGACTGGGTTTCCTTTGTCTGCAGCTTTGGTTGAGCGTGAGAGAATAATTAATCAAGGCACGATTGATGCTGCTAATTTTGCTTTGAAATATGGGGCAGCCATGAATATTGCCGGTGGAACACACCACGCTTTTACGGATAGAGGTGAAGGCTTTTGTTTGTTAAATGATATTGCTATCGCTGCTAATTATCTACTTAAGAATAAAAAATCTGAAAAAGTCCTGATTGTAGATTTAGATGTACATCAAGGCAATGGAACTGCTGAGATTTTCAAAAATAATCCCAAAGTGTTTACTTTCAGTATGCATGGAAAAGGAAATTACCCAATGCATAAGGAAAACTCTGATTTAGATATCGAGCTAGAAGACAAAACGGATGATAAAACGTACCTTAAAATCCTTAGGGAAGTACTTCCAAGATTGATCCAAGAACAGGAGCCAGATTTTATTTTTTTTCAATCAGGTGTAGATGTTTTGGCTACAGATAAATTAGGCCGGCTTGGGATGAGTATTGCGGGTTGCAAAGAGCGCGATAAAATTGTTTTTGAGCATTGTTACAAGAACGAGATTCCTGTTGTTGCCAGTATGGGTGGAGGATATTCTGAAAAGATCGCACACATTATTGATGCTCATGCCAATACTTATCGGCTTGCTCAAGACATCTACTTTTAAAAACCCCTACCTTTTTTCAGGAAATTCGTATCTTTAAAGTATGTCCAAGGAAAAATCTCTTTTTCGGCAAAGTGTAGTTTTTGGTAGCTACATTATATTATTATTGTGGTTAGTCAAGGCTGCAGAATGGGGATTTGCTACCAATTTCGCGCATTTTGGCATCATGCCAAGGCATCTTTTAGGTACAATTGGTATTTTTACTTCACCATTTATCCATGGTGATTTCTTGCATTTGCTGTCCAACAGCTTTTCTCTTATGCTGTTGATAATCATATTGTTTTTCTTTTATGATAAAATTGCACTTAAAGCTCTACTTTATATTTATATCGCTACGGGAATTTTCGTATGGCTAATTGCTCGTGAAGCCTACCATATTGGTGCCAGCGGTGTAATTTATGGGATTGCCTCTTTTATTTTGTTTAGTGGATTATTGCGTAAAAATCAATCCTCTTTAGCGCTCTCTTTTGTGGTATTACTTTTATATGGCGGAATGTTCTATGGGGTTTTGCCGCAAGACGGACATATTTCATGGGAATCCCACCTTATGGGCCTCTTAAGCGGTTTACTTGTGGCTTTGTGGATGAAAAATGAATTTGCAGGTCAAGCTGAATTGAAATTGTATTTTGAAAAAGAATGGGATGAAGAGGAATTTGAGTATGATGGAGAGAACTATAATTTTACCAAACCTGAGGATAGGTTCATGTATGAATACGTTGAGAAGAAAAAGGATGAATCTGACGAAGAACAAAAATAAGTCTAAAACCAAAATCCTTAGGCTTTGCACTTTAATTTGTTTGATTAACTTTGCAGGCGTTATTAAAACCTAATTTAAAATAAAATACACGTGAAGAATTTATCCCTAGTACTGAATATCATCTTAATCGTTGCTGTAGCCTATTTGTTTATTGACAAATTTAGTGGAAGTGAAAATCCAGAAGAGACCACCTCAACGGAGCAGAAAGACGATAAGATTTATCAAAATGTATCTATTGCTTACGTTCATTCTGATTCTTTATTAGCTAATTATGATTTCATGCAAAAAATCGAGTCCGAATTGGGTGAACTTTCTCAAAAATATGAAAAGGAATACCAAAATAGGGCTCAAGGTTTGCAAAATGAAATTAATGATTTCCAAAGAACAGCTCAAAATTTGACAGTGGCGCAAGGAAAGGCATTAGAGGAGAATTTGATGAAAAAGCAACAAAACCTAAGGGTTTATCAGGAAGATTTATCTCGAAAGTTGCGTCAAAAAGAGGCCGAATTAAACAATGAATTGTACAAGACTATTAGCGATTATTTAAAAAGTTACGGTGATGACAATAACTTGCAATTAGTATTAACTTACTCCAGAGGAAGTGACGTTTTATATGCAAATGAGGGATTAGAAATCACCAATGAGGTAATTGAAGGCTTAAACAAAGCTTACCAAGCTGAAGCTGACAGTGTAGATTCAAAGTAATTTTTTACTATTACTAGTTTAGCCCGTTCCTTAGTTGGTACGGGCTTTTTAATTTAGTTAAAATGTAAAACAATACAGAAGTTTTAGGGTATTCTTAATAGTTTATTTCAATTAATTTGAATTAAGGCTGAATTCCCATTATTTTTGACAAGTTTATTAGAAATAGAAGATTTATACATATATGGCTGAAGTAATAAAAATGCCCAAAATGAGTGACACCATGGAAGAAGGTGTGATTTCCTCATGGTTGGTTAAAGAGGGCGATGAAGTATCATCTGGAGATGTATTGGCTGAGGTTGAAACCGATAAAGCTACAATGGAATTAGAGTCTTATGAAGACGGTGTGATTTTACATATTGGTGTCAAAGAGGGCGATGCAGTTCCTATTGAAGGTGTTATTGCTATCATTGGGGAAAAAGGTGAGGATATTGATGGTTTATTAAAGGAAATTGAAAACGGTGGAGAAGCAGCTAGTTCCAATAAATCTGACAATGATAAAGCAGATAAAAAAGAATCTAAAGAAACTAGTTCTGGTGGTAAAGAAGAGTCAATAGATGCTTCCGATGTTAATGCCACTTTAATCACCATGCCTAAGATGAGTGATACTATGGAAGAGGGTGTTATTGCTTCTTGGTTGAAAAAAGAAGGTGATAAAGTGGAAGCCGGTGACATTTTAGCAGAGGTAGAAACCGATAAGGCTACCATGGAGCTTGAAGCTTATGAGGATGGTACCTTATTATATATTGGTATTAAGGAAGGTGATGCAGCTCCAATTGACGGGGTTATTGCCGTAATTGGTGAAGAAGGTGCTGATTATGAAAAATTAATAAAGGCCCACGAGCAAAAATCATCTGGAACTGACGAAAATAAGAAAGAGGAGAAAACAGAAGAAAAAGATAAATCAACTTCTGACAGCAAACCGGGATCAGATAGTGCAAAACCTACTCCACCAGCAGAAACTTCAAATAAGGAAGGTCGAAAAAGCGATGGAGGAAGAATATTTGCTAGCCCACTAGCAAAAAAGATCGCTAAAGATAAAGGAATTGATTTAGCTGATGTAGAAGGTTCTGGAGGGAATGGTAGAATAATAAAATCTGATGTGGAGAACTTTACTCCAAAAGCAAAATCCTCAGAAGCTCCACAAAAAGATGCTTCAACTGGTCAAGCAATCAATATTCCACAAGTAGTGGGAGAAGAGAGCTATGAAGAAGTGAAAGTTTCTCAGATGAGAAAAACAGTAGCAAAAAGACTGTCTGAAAGTAAGTTCACTGCTCCTCATTTCTATGTCACAATGGAAATCAACATGGATAAAGCAATGGATGCAAGAAAAAGCATCAATGAGTTGTCTCCGGTGAAAATTTCCTTTAACGATATTGTGATTAAAGCGGTAGCATCAGCTTTACGCCAGCACCCAAAAGTCAATAGCTCGTGGATGGGAGATAAGATAAGAAGAAACCAACATATCCACGTGGGTATGGCGGTAGCAGTTGAGGAAGGATTGTTGGTTCCTGTAATTCGATTTGCTGATAATAAGTCACTATCTCATATTGCAGCAGAAGCTAAAGATTTTGCCCAAAAGGCTAAAAATAAAGAATTGGAACCAAAAGACTGGGAAGGCAATACTTTCACAGTTTCTAATTTAGGAATGTTTGGAGTAGAAGAATTTACAGCCATCATCAATCCGCCAGATGCTTGTATTTTAGCAGTTGGTGGAATCAAACAAACTGCTGTAGTAAAAGACGGTCAATTAGTGCCAGGAAACATAATGAAAGTAACCCTTTCATGCGATCATAGAGTAGTTGATGGAGCAGTGGGTTCTGCATTCTTGCAAACATTAAAAGGATTGTTAGAAGATCCAGTGAGAATACTGATTTAAGAAATATACTAACCTGTAGTACAAAGTCTCGTTGTTTGATAACGAGACTTTTTTATTACTAATATTTAACAGAAGAATTAAGATGTCAAAAATAAGATCAACAACTGTTTGTGCGGTTGTGCATAAAGGTCAAGTAGCTATTGGAGCTGATGGTCAAGCAACAATGGGTAACACTGTTGCAAAAAGCAATGTCAAAAAAATCAGAAAATTACAGGATGGTAAAATTGTGACCGGTTTTGCCGGATCTACGGCTGATGCTTTTAATTTACTAGAGAAGTTTGATGAAAAGCTAAATGCTTTTGGCGGCAATATGAAGCGTTCAGCAATTGAATTGGCAAAAGAGTGGCGAACAGATCGATATTTAAGGAAATTAGAGGCCATGATGATTGTTGCGGATAAAGATGAAGTATTGATTATTTCTGGAACCGGTGATGTTTTAGAGCCTGACAATCAAATTGCAACCATAGGTTCGGGGAGTATGTATGCCCAATCTGCAGCCACTGCATTGAAAAAGCATGCCGGAGATAATCTATCAGCAGAGGATATTGTTAGGGAAAGTTTACACATTGCGGCTGATATTTGTATTTATACAAACCATAATTTGGTAGTAGAAACCATCGGGTAGTTTTTTGCTATTTGTGATTTCTTTCTTTACTTTTTATTAATAAAAACGATTGATCATGAGACTATATCATAATCCCAGATGTGGAAAAAGCAGAGAAGCCTTAAAAATTCTTACGGATAAAGGTGTTAAACCAGAGATTGTGGAATATTTAAAACAAATTCCTACGCATGCTGAATTAGAGGATGTACTTCAGAAATTAGATATGAAAGCAGAAGATCTTTTACGAAAAAATGAAAAGATTTTTAAAGAAATGTATAAGGGTAAAGATCTGTCAGATTCTAAATGGATTGAAGCTATGATTGCTGAACCTAAGTTAATTGAAAGACCAATATTTATTAATGGTGATAAAGCCGTAGTCGGTCGGCCGCCTGAAAAGGTTTTAGAGATTCTTTAAGCAGTATTGATTTTATAGTGAAAAGGTGATTGATGTGGATTTCAATCGCCTTTTTTTATGACTTATCCTTTATGATCCCGGTGTTTATTACTCTGTAGGTTAAAATGTAGATTAGCTTAATTAGAAGCTACTGTTTTTTAATTGACTTGGAATTTACTAAATTATAACTAGATAAAACGTTATTGAAAAATATAGTAAATATCTATAATGTTATAAATAATATAGATAAAAAGTATTGAATTTTAATTCCTAAATTACAAGTAAAAGAAACTTAAAATTTTTCAACTATGGAACATATGAATAATCTGGGAGATGTAGGGAAATGCCCTGTCATGCATGGAGGTAATACCAAAGTAGGAGGTAACGGCTCCATGAATAAAGATTGGTGGCCAAATCAATTAAATGTTGGGATTTTGCATCAGCATTCAAAAAACTCAAATCCTTTAGGTGAGGATTTTGACTATGCAGCCGCGTTCAAGAAATTAGATTTGGCTAAGGTAAAAAAAGATATAGAGGAGGTATTAACAACTTCTCAAGACTGGTGGCCAGCAGATTATGGGCATTATGGTCCTTTTATGATCAGAATGGCTTGGCATAGTGCAGGTACCTATAGAACTGGTGATGGGCGAGGTGGAGCCGGAACCGGTAACCAAAGATTTGCACCGGTTAATAGCTGGCCAGATAATGGAAATTTGGATAAGGCTAGGAGATTATTGTGGCCTATCAAGCAAAAATATGGTAACAGCATTTCTTGGGCCGATTTATTTATTTTAACAGGAAATGTTGCTTTAGAATCTATGGGATTCAAAACTTTTGGTTTCGGTGGAGGCCGTGAAGATATTTTCCAACCAGAAGAGGATATATACTGGGGTGCCGAAGATACTTGGTTAGGGAATAATCGCTACACTGGTGAACGAGATTTGGAAAACCCTTTGGCAGCAGTGCAAATGGGATTGATTTACGTAAATCCTGAAGGTCCTGATGGAAACCCTGATCCACAAAAGTCTGCTCATGATATTAGAGAGACTTTCGCACGTATGGCCATGAATGATTATGAGACAGTAGCTTTAACAGCAGGGGGTCATACGTTCGGAAAAACGCACGGTGCCGGAGATGCCGCATTAGTGGGTCCAGAACCAGAAGCGGCTCCAATGGAACAAATGGGCTTGGGTTGGATCAGTAGTCATAAAAGTGGAAAAGGCAGAGACGCCATCACAAGTGGATTGGAAGGTGCCTGGACACCAACGCCAACGCAATGGGACATGAGTTACTTTGATGTTCTATTTGGTTACGACTGGGAACTATCTAAAAGTCCTGCAGGTGCGCATCAATGGGTACCTAAAAACATAGAAGATAAAGATAAAGCACCTGATGCGGAAGATGCTTCTATGAAAGTAGGCATTATGATGACTACAGCTGATATGGCCATGAAAGTGGATCCTGACTACAGAAAAATATCAGAACATTTTCATAAAAACCCTGAAGAGTTTGCAGATGCTTTCGCTAGAGCTTGGTTTAAATTAACGCACAGGGATATGGGGCCAAAGGTTAGGTATTTAGGCCCTGAAGTACCAGAAGAAGATTTGGATTGGCAAGACCCAATTCCGGCAGTCAATTATGAAATCATTAATGATAAGGATATAAAAGAGCTTAAATCGCAGATTTTAGAAACAGGATTATCAGTTTCTGAATTGGTTTATACGGCTTGGTCATCTGCTTCTACTTTTAGAGGATCAGATTTAAAAGGTGGTGCAAATGGTGCTAGAATTGCCTTAACTCCTCAAAAAGATTGGGAAGTAAATCAACCGGCTCAATTATCAAAAGTGTTAAATGCTTTGACTGACATTCAGAAAAAGTTCAATGAATCGCATTCTGGAAATAAAAAAGTTTCTGTAGCAGACTTAATTGTTTTGGGTGGTTGTGCTGCAATAGAAAAAGCAGCTAAAGATGCCGGACATCATGTGGAAGTACCTTTTACGCCTGGCCGTGCTGATACGACTCAGCAATTGACCGATGCGGATACTTTTGAATGGTTAAAACCAGAAGCTGATGGTTTTAGAAATTATAGAAGGGCAGCATTTACAGTTCCTGACGAGGAAATGTTAATTGACAAGGCGCAATTACTAACTTTGAGTGCACCAGAAATGACGGTGCTTATTGGAGGTATGCGTGCGTTAAATGCAAATCATAACAATTCAAAGCATGGGGTATTAACAAAGTCTCCAGGTAACTTGACTAATGATTTCTTTGTCAACATTACTGATATCGATACAGTATGGGCTCCAGCAAAAGAAGATGATATCTTTGAAGGAAAAGACAGAAAAACTGGTGAAAAGAAATGGACTGGGACTAGGGTAGATCTAGTTTTCGGCTCTAATTCTCAATTGAGAGCTATTTCGGAGGTTTATGCTCAGGCTGATGCTAAAGAGAAATTCGTTAAGGATTTCATTAAGGCGTGGGATAAAGTAATGAATTTGGATAGGTTCGATTTGAAATAAGCTTTTCAACTAAGTATATAATAAGAAAGGCATCCATTAAAATATGGATGCCTTTTTTCTGCAAAGTTAATTATGAATAGTGCTTTCTCCTTATTAAAGGGAGTGTAATTTAGTCCTTCAAAATATCTTTAAAAGTTCTAGCAACCTTATCAATTTTAGGCTTAGAAACATTTACTATATAGCGATCATTAGGGTTTTTCTTTTCGTAATCTTGATGATAGTCCTCTGCATCCCAAAATTTAGTGAACGCTGTTAGCTCTGTTACAATTTCATCATCAAATTTTGAAGCTAGCTCATTCATTTTCTTAAGCGCTAAATTCTTTTCTTTTGAATTTCTGTAGAATATAGCAGAACGATATTGTTTTCCAACATCTGGCCCTTGACGGTTCAGTTGAGTAGGATCGTGAGCTACAAAGAAAATATCCAAAAGTGTTTCATAATTGATGACGGAAGTATCATAAAGCACCATCACCGCTTCGGCATGATTAGTTCTTCCATAGCTCACTTCTTTATAGCTCGGATTTTCTTCGTCACCTCCGGAATAGCCTGAAATAGCTTCTTGAACTCCTTTTATTTGTTCAAAGGAAGCTTCCACGCACCAGAAACACCCACCAGCAAAATAGGCAGTATCAATGGCTTCTGTGTTTTGAATTGCGATAGAAGTGGATTCTGTGTTCTCTGACTTTTTGTTTTCTGCTGCACAGGCAAAAAATAATAGACTTAAAATGATGATGGCAGTATTTCTTATCATATTGTTTAGAATTTTCAAAAGGAACGACTTAAGTTGCCATTAAGTTTTAAATAAGATGATTTTTGTGGTCTTATCACGGGATTATTACTTTGCTTCAACAGCTTATTGATTAAATAACAATCTAAATTATGAGAATAACTTCGGCTTCCATCCAACACCACACGCTTGAATTCAAATTCGAAGCAGGTACATCTCGTGGTACTCTGAAAGAAAAAGACACATGGTATTTAAAGCTTTTCTCTGAAAGTAAATTAATGGGGATTGGAGAGGCTGGACCATTAAAAGCACTCAGTGTTGAACCCCTTAAGTATATGGAGACTGAATTGCAAAAAGTCTGTGAGCAACTGATTGGTTTAGAGGTTCCGGATTCAATGGATGAAGTATTTGAAATTGCAAGAGATGCTTTTCCTGAAGGTTTTCCATCTATCCGATTTGCTATTGAAACTGCCTTATTGGATGCAATGCATGGAGGTAAGAAGATGATATTTGATACGGACTTCTACAGAGGCAAAGAAAGAATTCCTATCAACGGCTTGATATGGATGGGAAGTAAAGAGTTTATGCAGAAACAGATTCAGGAAAAATTAGATGCAGGTTTTGATTGCATTAAAATGAAGATTGGGGCCATTGATTTTGAAACCGAATTAAAACTTTTAAAGTCCATTCGTGATAAATATAGCCAAAATGAAATCACCTTAAGAGTGGATGCCAATGGAGCTTTTAAACCATCTGAAGCATTAGAGAAATTAAGTGAGTTGGCTAAATTGGATTTACATTCCATTGAACAACCCATTAAAGCTGGCAAGACTGATGATATGGCTTTTTTGTGTAATAAAACACCACTTCCCATTGCATTGGATGAGGAATTGATCGGTATTTATAGAAAAGCAAGAAAGATTGAACTTTTAGAGGAAATACAACCGCAGTATATCATTCTTAAACCAAGTTTATTAGGAGGCATTCAATCTACAATGGAGTGGATTAAAATAGCCGAATCCATGAACATTGGTTGGTGGATGACTAGTATGCTGGAATCTAATATCGGCTTAAATGCCATCTGCCAATTAGCCTCTTATTTAAAAGTAAAAATGCCTCAAGGCTTGGGAACTGGGCAATTATATCATAATAACATTGCTTCACCGATTAGTATTGCCAATGGGGAAACTTTTTATAATTTAAATAGTAAGTGGGGTTCGATCTGAAAAAATACATATGTATTTGGGTGGTTTGTATTTAATTATTAAGTTTACATCAAACGTTCATACGATTTTTAAAAGTATTTCAGTAGTTTTAATATGTTTCGAAGATCCAAAAGTTGGTGGCACACGGACAATTAATGCAATCTACAACCATTAATCTAAGCGAAATTAAAAAAGGAGCCTATACGGTAAAAGTACAACACCAAGGATTAACCGAAACCAAGCAATTAATTATCAACTAAATTTGACTAATTATGAGAGACTTAATTTTTTTAATATTTCCCGCTCTATTGTTTATTTCATGCCAAGAGGAAGCAGTGGAGGAGGAGCTGGAGCCAATCGATAAAGATTCATTATATGGGAAATGGCAGTTGGTGGAAGAATGGGATGGGGTTATGTCCGATCCTTATGAAGTAGAGGATGGTTATTACCGTACTTTTAATTCAGATTCTACTTGTTCTGTGAGTTGGTCTTTTAAGGATTGTGATAATGTAAAATGTGCATTCAAATTATCAAGTGATAGTACTAGTGATATAATGGAAGTAGCGTTTACTTGTCAAGACAATGGTGAGACCGAAATAGTTAGTGGTTTTTATCGTTATGAATTGGAAGATGGTTTTTTAAAGTTGACTCCTCATGAAGATTACCATACATGTGATGAAGGTTGTTGGGAACGTTTTAAAAAGGTAGCCAACGAGGAGAAATGAATTCTTTTAAAGCTTGTCTCTCTTTATATCATAAAGTACTTATTGTGAGGAATTTATTATTTTTAATGATTCCATTATTATTGTTCAGTTCCTGCAAAGAAGAAACAGTAGAGGGGGGGGCTGGAGCCAATCGATAAGGATTCTATATATGGAAAATGGCAGTTAGTAGAGATATGGGGCGGGGCTACTTCAGGTTCCACATATCTAGAGGACGGTTATTTTTATACTTTTAATTCAGACTCTACCTGTTCAACTAATTATCTTGTTTTTTGTAAAACTGGTGAGGAGCTTTTAGTTGGTACTTATGGTTTATATGAAGATGATGAGGGAAAAATCATGAAAATGAGGATTGAATGTGAAGATAGACAAGATGGGATTATACCTAATTCTTTATTTAGGTATAAAATGGATAATGGCTTTTTAAAATTGACTCCCCATGAAAGTGTAAATACTTGTGATGAGGGTTGCTACAGAAGTTTCGAAAAAGTAGCTAATGAGGAAAAGTGAGTTTGAATTTTAAACAGAAGTTTTCTTTAGATTGACTATAACCGTTTATGAGAAACTTACTATTTATAATAATTCCATTTCTAATGTTTTTTTCCTGCAAAGAAGAAACAGTAGAGGAGGAGTTGGAGCCAATCGATAAAGATTCTTTATATGGAAAATGGCAATTAGTGGAAGAATGGGATGCGATTAGCGGATATTATGATGTAGAAGATGGTTATTTTATAACTTTGAACTCTGATTCATCTTTTTTAACAACACAACGAGGGGTAGGATGTCCTGATGGCAGAAAAGAAGGTTTTTTTGAATTGTCTTCGAATAGTATAAGCGACATGTTATACATAGAATTAGATTGTGTAATTGAGGGGTATGATGATTTTGTCCCCCACTTTTTATATCGTTATGAAATGACCGATGGGTTTTTAAAGTTATAGCCTCATGAAGATTTTAATACATGTGATGAAGGTTGTATTGAAAAATTTGAAAAGGTAACCAATGAAGAAAAGTGAGTTGCTGAAATTAACGCTTGTCTTCCATTTAATCATAGAATATTTCCCCTCTGGTCTTAGCGTCTCGCTAAGACCAAAATGTTAATAACCCAAAGCTCTTTTTAATGCCAAAACATAGCCTAAATGCACTGCTTCATGTATATTGTTAAACTGCAAAGCATCATTAAAACTATTTAAGGTTATTCCAAAGCTGGTTTCGTAAGGCTGATAGTCATCAAATCTCATTTCCCGAATATCATAGCTTAGTTGCTCATCGGCAATTTTTCCCAATTCAAAAATATTCGCCAATTCAGTTTTTGGATTTTCAATCTCAGAGGGAAAACTTCCTTTTTTATATCGTTTAATAAAATCAGTAGGGAGTGTAAAATCTAAACCTGACATACCATAAAGTAAAACATTTTGGGTAACTACCGCATGGCCAATATTCCATAAAATATGATTATTGAATCCTTCAGGAATCATGACTAAATCAGCTTCATTTACTTTTTCCACGGCCTTTTCAAAATTATTTCTGATAACCTCATGGTTGGTAATAACTTGCATATTCTCTCAATTTTGTGACGAAAATACCAATAAATTCACGATATTTTAATCCTTTTAGAAAAGATTATATAAATTGCTAATTGTTCGGCATGCATACTAAATTTAATTATGGCACATTCAACTTATCCGCACTTATTTGAACCTTTAGACTTAGGTTTTACACAATTGAAAAACAGAGTTTTAATGGGGTCTATGCATACTGGACTAGAAGAAGCTAAAGATGGCTTCGAGAAAATGGCTGCTTTTTATGCAGAAAGGGCAAAAGGCGGTGCAGGATTAATTGTAACTGGTGGAGTTTCTCCTAACTGGCAAGGTTGGCTGAAACCTTTTTCCATTCAAATGACTAAAAAAAGCCATGCAAAAAAGCATAGGATCATCACAGATGCAGTACATGAAGCGGGCGGCAAAATATGTATGCAGATATTACATGCTGGTCGATATGGCTATCACCCATTTAGTTTAGCACCATCTGCTATCAAAGCACCCATCAATCCTTTTAAACCCTGGAAGATGTCCAGTAGAAGGATAAAATCTACCATTAAGGATTATGCAAAATCAGCGCAGTTAGCGAAGTCAGCAGGTTATGATGGGGTGGAAATAATGGGATCTGAAGGTTACTTAATTAATCAATTTATTGTTAAGCACACAAACAAGAGGACAGATGAGTGGGGTGGGAGCTATGAAAACAGAATTAAATTCCCAATTGAAATTGCCAAAGCCGTGAGAGAAGCAGTTGGAAAAGATTTCATTATTATTTTCCGTTTATCCATGTTGGATCTAATTCCGGATGGCAGTACTTGGCAAGAAGTGGTACAATTAGCCAAGGAATTGGAAAAGGCCGGAGTTAGTATCATTAATACTGGTATTGGTTGGCATGAGGCGAGAGTCCCAACAATTGTAACTAGCGTACCAAGAGCAGCTTTTACTTGGGTGACCGAAAGAATGAAGGAAGAGGTAAGTATTCCTTTAATTACCACAAACCGTATTAACATGCCGCAGACAGCTGAAGAGATTTTATCTTCAGGTCAGGCAGACATGGTATCCATGGCTCGACCATTTTTGGCCGATCCGGAAATCATCAATAAATCGGAGCAAGGAAGAGAGGATGAAATCAATACCTGCATTGCCTGTAATCAAGCGTGCTTAGATCATGTATTCAAAAATATTACAAGTAGTTGCTTAGTGAACCCAAGAGCTTGTCATGAAACAGAACTCGTTTCTCAACCGCTGAAGCAAACTAAAAATCTTGCTGTCGTAGGAGCAGGGCCAGCTGGATTGGCTTTTAGCACTGAAGCAGCAAAACGTGGACACGAAGTAACTTTATTTGATGCAGCAGAAGAGATTGGCGGCCAGTTCAATATGGCGAAACAGATCCCAGGCAAAGAGGAGTTTTATGAGACCTTGCGTTATTATAAAAAGCAGTTAGAGTTAACGGGAGTTAAATTACAGTTAAGTAAAAAAGTATCTGCTGAAGAATTAAAAGAATTTGACGAGGTAGTTGTAGCCACAGGAGTTAATCCTCGTGATCCAAAAATACCGGGTCAGGAAAATGAAAAAGTGCTTTCATACATTGATGTGCTGAAATCACATAAGCCAGTGGGTAAAAAAGTAGCTATAATTGGGGCAGGAGGTATTGGGTTCGATGTTGCCGAATATCTCACTCATCCTGAGGAAGAAAATCATGATGACTTGCAAGCCTTTTTCAAAGAGTGGGGAGTAGATATGGATTTCGAAAAAAGGGGAGGAGTGGAAGGAAAACCTATCAAAATAGAAGCGCCAAGAGAAATTGTAATGTTTCAGCGTTCGGAGGGTAAAATGGGAGCGAGGCTAGGTAAGACCACAGGCTGGGTACACAGAAATTCATTACGCAATCGCCAAGTGAAAATGGTGACCAATGTTCAATATGATAAAATTGATGATAAAGGCTTGTATATTACTAAAGATGGAAAGCAAGAGTTAGTAGAGGTGGATCATATTATTTTATGTGCTGGACAATTGCCAGAAAAAAGTTTATTCAACTCCCTTGCCGAACAAGGAATAAAATCGCATTTAATAGGAGGAGCCTTTGAAGCTGCTGAATTGGATGCCAAAAAAGCGATTAAGCAAGCAACGGAACTCGCTTTAAAAATATAAATCGGGATATGAGTAAGGCATGAAATTACCCAATTTTAACCTGTTATGATTAAGTTAGTAGGATGCTCTGTATAAAGTTATTGACAAGGCTGATAATATGAGATATTAGCACGATAAGCGGCAGCTTCGGTGTCAGCTCCCGGATGTGATTCATAACGTTCAATAATCCATGTTTGCCATGTATCATCAACATTTACCAATGAGTCTCCTAGAATTTCTTCAACTACCTCAGGTGTCATTTCCCGTCCCCCATACATAATTTCCAATGTGGCATGACGGCCATAGGTTTCATCCACAAATCGGAACCATGAAGCACGCATCGTGTAGGACTGATGTGCACAAGACAGATTGAGTTCTTCATGTGAAGTTCGAAGTAATGCAAGTGTTAGCCCCCCTGTGATACCCAGTGACCAGCAACTACGTTTTCGTTGAAACCGTAAAATGGAAACCCAGTCTTTTCTGGGTCGATGAGCTGTGCTACGTACTCCGCCCAAGCCTCATTGTAGAAACCGAGAGACGACCACTCTAGTGCACCGAGCTTAACAGAGGTACTAAATGCAATGGCATGCACCAGTTCATGAGTGAAGAGTGACCAGTACCCTCCTTCAGAAGCTGAGTAGCGCCACAGCTGTATAGTTCCGTTGCTATCTACATATGGTCCTTGAGTTTCATAATTGCCGTTTAGCTTTACGGCAATGGCCGAGTCGAGTTGAAAATCCGTGGGAATAATCTTAGTTAAGGCGGTGTATAACTTTTCTGCTCGTTTGATACCTTCCTGCATTTCTTCTATCGAGCTTGTTTGTGTGGTTGCAGTGAACAAGAAGTGCTCACTGGAGAGTTCCAATGGTTTTGCAAAGAATCTGCATCCACTCATTATAGTCATGATAATGCATGCACTTATGCCTACTGATGTTCTGAACACTATTCCCTTTTTGGATTTTATCATATATGCACTAACAAAGATGTAACCTAGCGTTAGATACCTCAATTTGCAGGTGAATCAGTGTAGAAAAAACCATCTGCATGAAATTTCTTCGATTAATTTTGCTATTCCCATTGAAGAATTTTTTCTAAAGTATCCTTGAATTTCTTAGCATTCTGGTAGCCAGGCACAGGCTGAATGGTTTTAAAATCTTCTTTTATATAGACTATAGTGGGGTAACCCGTAACACCCATGGATCGGGCAATCATTTGAGCCGTTGTAGTATCTCCAGCCATTGTTATAGGTTCAGTATTTTCCGCATTTAGTTTTACGGCATAGAAACTTTCATTCACCATTTCGACAACTTCTGGATCTGAAAATGTTTCTTTATCCATTTTTTTGCACCACCCACACCAGTTGGTATACACATCCACAAATATTTTTCTAGGCTCTTTCTGATTGAGCTTATAAGCTTCAGTGATTGTTAGCCAGTTAATTTCTTTTTCGGTTTTAGGCTTAATTGTAAAACCAACAAGCACTAGTGCCCCAATAAACAGTATGCTTAAAAAATAATTCTTCATGTTAACACATATTACGTCAGTAATAAAATTACGCTTTTATTGATTCAAAGTTTGTAACCTTGGTGACCTTTTTGCTTTTGATCCTTACGTATGCAAAAACAACAGCAAAAATTAATCCACAAACGGTAGCCATCGCACCAGCTATCGAGGCGTTTAATGCTACAGCCAGATAATAGCCGAAAAAAGCGCATAAAAAACCAATCAAGCAAGTAAGCCAAATCATGCTTTTTAAATTATTTGTAATTAAGTATGCTGATGCTGCTGGTGCAATTAAAAAAGCAACAACTAATATAGCTCCTACCGATTCAAAAGATGCCACTGTAGTGAAAGAGACTAATGCCATTAATAAATAATTCCACAAAGTGGCTGATATTCCAAGTGCTACTGCGTATTCCGGATCAAATGAGGTGATTTTGAGTTGTTTAAACCCAAAAACAACAAAAAGAATCACTAATATTAATACCGATCCAATCAAATAGATGGCCTGTGGACCAATATCCATTCCAGATGATAGAATGATTGTATCCAGAGGAACATAGGCAATTTCTCCATACAGTACACACTCTTGATCTAGATCAACCTGTCCTGTATAAGCTGAAATTAGTATTACTCCTATTGCAAATAACCATGTGAAGGTTACACCTATGGATGCATCGGTTTGTAGTTTGCCTTGCTTATGAAGGAATTCAATAATGATGGTAGTGAGTACTCCTAAAGTTCCTGCACCTAGAAGCATGGTCACAGAATCACGACTTCCTGAAAAAAGGAAAGCCATTACAATGCCCGGCAGAATTGCATGGGAAATGGCATCTCCTACCATAGCCATTTTTCGTAGAACCAAAAAACAGCCTAGAATTCCACAAGCAGTGGCTACCAAAGTACCTGTTAAGATGATGTAAAATCCGGACATATTTGGAATTTAAAAAAAAAGGTGTCATTTAACATGTAATGACACCTTTAAATCTTTTATTGAACTATAAATTTACCTTTCATTAAAGCAACATGGCCTGGAAATGAACAGATAAAGTCGTATGTTCCTTTCTCTGGTGCCTCAAAGGTAATCGTAGTTTCTTCTCCACCGCCTAAAGTTTTGGTGTTAGCAATAACTTTACTTGCTTCGGCTTCAGGTATATAATCGTTATCAGCCGCTCCTGCTGCTTTTTGACCAAATTCCATTATGTCTGTTCCTTTAGTCAAAAGCACCCAATTGTGGCCCATTTGCTGTTTAGTCATTTTGCCCACGTGTTTCAATGTCAGCTTAACGGTAGAACCTGCTTTTACTTTCATCTCATCAAGATTAAACCTCATTTGATCATTTCCTTCGATCGTAATTTCTACCACATCTTGTTCATTTTTATTTGCAGCATCTTCTTCTGACTTTGATGCCTCTGGAGATTCTGCGCGTTCTTTAGCCTTTTGCTGCATGATCTCTTTCGAGGTCATCGTTTTTTCCTTGGTAGTAGATTCTTCTTGAGAACCATTTCCACCACATGCAATGAATAAGCTTATACTTATTATGCCGAATGTTAATTTTAATAATCTCATAATATTATTTTTTTAATTGTTTCTATGTATTCAATCGTCTGAATAGTGGATATGTTTTGCTTTTTCGTATTAATTATATGGTATTTTCGAATTATGTGGATCTACTTCAGGATATCCTAATTTTTCTTCAAGTTTTCTCTCCAGTTCAGGCGTTATTATGTGCTCTATTGTGTCAGCATCCTCATGTACATGATCAGGAGCAATCCGTAAATATTCTGTTAAATAGAGTTCCCAAAGTCTATGTAATTTCACTAATCTAGCTGCCTTTCTTTGTCCATAATCTGAAAGGAAAAATCCTGCTTGATTCCGCTTCAAATATCCTTGTCTTTTTAGCCTAACAAGAATCCTCTTCATTAGTCGAAGGCTATAATATCTTTTTTCTCTTAGTTTTTCTAATGATTTAGGTTCGCCAAATGAATTTTCAAATTCCGCTATTTGATGAAATGCTTTCAAAATATTTTCATCTTGAATCTGCTTCCTATTTTTCAGTTGCTGCCATAATCTTGAGAAATATCCTTTTTTTGGTGCAAATAATATTGAAAAGATAGCGAACATCGATAACACCATCACCACCCAGGGACCTGTGGGCATATTTGGAGCGATATAACTTATAAATGCTCCTGAAACACCAGAAAAGCCACCTATAAAAGCAGCTAGTATTAAGATTATGGATAGGCTGCCAGACCAATACTTAGCAGCTGCAGTTGGAGTAATCAAAAGTGCAGCCATTAAAACTACACCTACCGCTTGAATACCTGTAACTACTGCTAATACGGTCAAAGAACTTAGAAGAAATTCAATCCATTTTACAGGTAGACCTACAGACTGCGCAAAATCTTTATCGTAAGTGATTAGTTTTAATTCCTTATAAAAGAGCAAAATCATAAAGATAAGAATGATACTGATTGCCGAAAAAACAACCACATCCTGAGCTAACATGCTAGCTGCTTTGCCAAAAAGAAATGAATCTAGTCCAGTTTGAGCTGCATTGCCTGATTGCTGTATATAGGTGAGAAGCATAATTCCCACGCCAAAAAATACAGACAAGATAAGTCCAATTGCGGTATCTTCCTTAATTTTTGACTTCTTTACGATGTAATCAACGGCAATAATCGATAACCATCCTGTGAAAAAAGCCCCCGATATTAATAAGAAATAGTTCTTAGTGCCACTTAAAATAAAAGCTAAACAGACACCAGGAAGAATAGCATGCGCAATTGCATCACCAATTAAAGCTTTTTTCTTAAAGAAAGTAAATGCTCCAACAACAGCAGCGCCAGCTCCCAAAATTATGGTACCTAAAGATACATAAATTACATTGGCATCGTTAAAATCAAAAAAGCTGAGTGCGTTTTCCCACATACTATTCTCTGTTTGGAAATCTATTTTTTTGAATCAAATCACTTATTTCAGTCAATAAGGTTAGTTTACCACCATAAGTTTCTTGCAAGAGTTCAGGTGTAAAAGCCTCGTTTATAGGTCCTGAGGCAACCAATCGCATATTTAAGAGGATAATCCAATCAAAATATTTTGCAACTGATTGCAAATCATGATGAACTACAATCACTGTTTTGTTTTGGGCCGACATTTCACCCAACAACTCAATTATAGCTTTTTCTGTGGAGGCGTCCACACCCGCAAAAGGCTCATCCATAAAATAGATGTCTGCTTGTTGGGCCAGTGCGCGAGCTAAGAAAACCCTTTGTTGCTGTCCACCCGAAAGCTGAGATATTTGGCGATCTTTAAACTGTTCCATACCCACTTTTCTTAGGCTATCCATTACAATTTCTTTGTCTGCCTTTTTTGGTCTATTGAAAATGCCCAGTTGCCCGTATCTGCCCATCATCACCACTTCATAAACGGAGGTGGGGAAGTCCCAATCTACACTTTCCCTTTGTGGAACATAACTGATTTTGTGGCGCATTTCTTCTAGGGGCTTACCATTAATCTGAATATACCCACTATTGAGGGGAAGTAAACCCATTATCGCTTTCAATAAAGTCGATTTTCCGGCACCATTCGGCCCAATAATTCCAATTAGTTGTCCCTCAGGTAGACTTAAGTCAACGTCCCACAGAACGGGTTTCCGTTCATAAGCAACAGAAAGATCGTGTATTTCGATAATAGGATTTTCAACTTGTCTAATCATTTTCTATATTTTTTGATTCTATCAATAATCCAGAGACAATCTTTTCTACATTTGAATCAACCATTCCAATATAGGTCCCTTCATAGGTCCCCACTTCTCCCATAGCATCAGAATATAAACTTCCACCAATAACAACCTTATGACCCTGACTTCTACAGCCTTCTAAAACGGCTTGAATTGCTTTTTTAGAAACGGATGTTTCAGTATAAATAGCTGGGATATCTTTTGTTGCTATGTAATCCACCAAATTACTAATATCCCGCAAGCCAAACTCTGAAAGGGTTGAGATGCCTTGTAAACCTCGTACTTCTATATTGTAAGCCCTTCCAAAATAACCAAAGGCATCATGAGCAGTGACTAAAACTCTTTTGTTATCTGGAATTCTATTAGTTTGGTATTCAACAGCTTGATGTAGACTATCCAATTTGTACGTAAATTTTTCGGTATTAGAACGATAGAGATCTTGATTAATGCTGTCGGTCTTTATCAATTCAAAACTTAGTAATTCAATGGCTTGTTTCCATAAACTTACATCAAACCAAATATGCGGATCAACGGCACCTTGAAACTCTGTATTATTCAGATGAGTTTCATTTGGAAGTAGTTCAGCCATCGCAATAACTGTCTTTTTTCTCTTGAGCTTCTGAAGGATTTCCCCCATCTTTCCTTCCAAAAATAGGCCGTTATAAACAATGATATCTGCTTGTTGTAATTTTTGCAAATCACCTTGGGTAGCTTTGTACAAATGAGGATCCACACCAGGTCCCATCAAAGCATCAACTTTTGCTTTATTTCCAACTATATTTCCTACTGCGTCCTTAATCATTCCGGTGGTACAAACTATATACGTTTGCTGGCCTTTTTTTTCTGTATTAGTACAAGAAAATGATAAACTAAGAATGAAAAAAAAGAGTACTATTTTAGTGAGTGACCAATACATTTTCTGCTACTTCTTTACTGATGAATAATTTATTTTTCCCGTCAACGAGTATTTCCATGGAACCGTCAAACTCTACTTTTTCGGTAACCTTAGTTTTGGCTCCAAGATAAATTCCTATACGATCTAAATGTTGCAAAAATATGGAGTTTGTATCTTTGACTGCCACCACAATTCCATCCCCTGAGATCTCAACTTCGGCCAGTGGTACTTGGGGCTTTTCTTTGAATAATCCATTTTCGTCAGGAATAGGATCACCATGTGGATCGAACTTTGGATGCCCTAAAAATTCATCTAATCTTTGGATCAATAGGGGAGACTTAATGTGTTCTAATTGCTCAGCAATTTCATGCACTTGATCCCAATTGAATTTCAATTTTTCCACCAAGAACACTTCCCAAAGGCGGTGCTTACGGATGACTTGCAAGGCAGCGATTTTGCCTTTCTCAGAAATTTTTACGCCCTGATATTTCCGGTAAACGACCATTTCTTTTTCAGAAAGTCTCCGCAACATATCGGATACGGAAGCAGCTTTGGTGTCCATTTCTTCCGCAATGGAATTGGTAGTAACATCCAACTCTCCAGCATTTGAAAGATGGTAAACAGCTTTCAGATAATTTTCTTCAGCGAAACTTAATTTCTTCATTCCAAATCATATTTACTGCAAAGTAAAATAAAATTAGGTTAATCTAAAAATATTTTCAATAAATATTTAAAACTCGCTTTAAATGCTGATAAGTAGTATTATTATCAATGTTTAGCTAAGGCTAAAAAATTAATTAGACAAAACATTGTCAATGAATTTTTCGAGCGTTGCCTCCTGGCTTTTCCATTGAATTTCAGATTTGGGCCGAAATCTGTAATATTCAGTTGCATAGAGTTGTTTTAAAATGGTAGCCGTATTATTTGGATGTTGGTAATTAACACATATGCCAGCATTATATTTTTCTAAAAAAGCTTTCCATCTTGTGTGAGGAGGGATAATCATAGGTATTCCTAGTGCCAAGTAGTCATATATCTTAGTTGGAAAGCGACCTTTAATATTGTAATTTAAATGATAAGGGAGTAGGGCTACATCAGAGTTCTTGATTTGATCAATTACTTCTGTTTGCGGGATCGGGCTGTCATTTGCTATTAGCTTAATAAAACTTTGGTTTTCGCATTCCTTTTGTAGTAATTTAAAGTATTTATAATCAGATGAATAACCTACAATTATTAAAGTAATTTTGGGATTAAGTTTATACAGTTGTTTACAGAAATCTACGGCTTCAATTGTTCCATATGACTCACCAATGGTCCCACTATATATAAATTTTATAGGCATACCCTCTGCTATGATAATAGGTTTATCAATCTCCTGTATTGGTTGTACAGATTTATTCAATAGCTTGATATAAGGCTTCTTATGGAAGAAATTAAGTTGGTTTATATAACAATCTTCAGCTAGGAAGTAGCCGCTCACGAAGTATTTAGAAGCCCCTTCTGTGAAATATAAGAATAGGAGTGAGATGATTTTAGTAATGCTGTTATCTACAGCACTATATTTTACATTTAATCTATAGTTCTCCTGTATGTCGTATATTATTCTAGTACCAAATAATATTTTGATTAAATACATAACCCACAGTAATTCAGGTGTGTTGACTATTATGAGTTTAGGTTTTAGTTTAAGAAATTTTTTGAGTACAGAAAATGGAGCAAATAGCCTTTTTACTGAATTTCTTCTGAATTTAAATACAGGATGGAGAAAAATATTTTCATGTTGATATTTCTTTTTTGAATCAAACCCTATGATATTTACCTCATATTTATTTGTTTGCGCTAATGATTGTCCAATCTTGTAGCAAGAACGAACATCATCAACAGGTTTGAGAACCGAAGTGATTAATACTTTTATTTTATCATCCACAGATTAAAGATATAAACAGAAAATGGAATTTAAAGAATTTATTGAAAAGGCTTGGGACAATAGAGAATTATTAAAAGATAAAGATACACAGATAGCGGTGAAGACTGTAGTGGAGGAGTTAGACCATGGAAAAATTAGAGTTGCCGAACCTGATGGCAACGGAAATTGGAAGGTAAATGAATGGATAAAAAAAGCGGTGATCTTATACTTCCCTCTTCAAAAAATGCAATCTATAAATGTTGGCCCTTTTGAATTTCATGATAAAATAAAGCTAAAAACCGGCTATGAAAAATTGGGCGTTCGTGTGGTCCCTCATGCGATTGCTAGATATGGATCCTTCGTGAATGAAGGTGTCGTTATGATGCCATCTTATGTTAACATTGGAGCTTATGTAGATAGCGGTACAATGGTTGATACCTGGGCAACAGTAGGTAGTTGTGCGCAAATCGGAAAGAATGTGCACCTTAGTGGAGGTGTAGGAATTGGCGGAGTTTTGGAACCGGTTCAAGCTGCTCCAGTTATTGTAGAGGACAATGCATTTATTGGTTCGCGCTGTATAATTGTTGAAGGAGTTCGGATTGGAAAAGAAGCGGTTTTAGGTGCTAATGTTACTTTAACTGCAAGTTCTAAAATCATTGATGTTACTGGAAAAGAACCGGTAGAACATCTTGGATATGTTCCAGAAAGATCGGTTGTAATTCCAGGGTCTTTTACTAAAAAATTTCCAGCAGGTGAATATCAAGTTCCTTGCGCGTTGATTATTGGTAAAAGAAAGGAAAGTACGGATAAGAAGACTTCATTAAATGCGGCACTTCGAGAGAATAATGTTGCCGTTTAGTCGTTTACAAATTGTTTGGCATCTAATTTGAAGAACAGTCTATTTATGAAGAAGTTGTTACTAATTTGCCTCTCTGGATTATTTATATGTAGTGCTGTTGGGCAGAGATATGAAGATTTATACTCGGAAATACCTCAAGAAGATTTTCCCGTCATAGAGAATGTCCCCTTTGAAGCTGGTGAGGAAATTGAGTATAAAATCTATTATAGTTTTATTACCGTGGGGAAAGGACAACTGAAAGTTCATAAAAACCCCTATAAAATCAATAACAGAGCGGCTTACAAAGTGGATGTAAAAGCAAAAACCACTGGCATGGTTGACTGGGTAGCCAAAATCGATGACCATTGGGGTGGCTACATTGACACTGCTTCATTGGTGCCTCATCAATCTTATAGATTTATTAAAGAAGGGAATTACAGAAAAAATGAGATAGTTAAATATGATCATAACTCCCAAATGTTGGAAATTAAAAGTATGGGGAGAAAAGATGACGACTTTGGAGAACCCATGTACTATGAATTCCCACCACAGATTAGAGATTTGATCAGTGGCTTTGCTTATTTCAGGGCAGTAGATTTTGATACTTTAATGCCACAGGATACTATTAAGATTCCTGCATTTTTTGAAGATACATTTTATAATCTGGAAATTGTTTATTTGGGAGATGAAACCCTGGAGTTGGAGATAGGAAAAGTGCGAGCGCATAAAGTTACACCTGTAATGCCCGAAACTAAAATATTTGATGGTGAAAATTCAATATTAGGTTGGTTCTCCGCTGATAAAAATAAAATCCCGCTAAAAATAAATGCAAAGCTCTATGTTGGTTCAGGTGGATTGGAAATAACGTCCTTTAGAAATATTAAATATCCCATCAACTTTGATATGAGTAATTAACACCAAGGTATCGGTGTGCTCTTTATTTGGCATTTCTAACTCAATTGAGTTACTTTTGCATTTTAATTTTAAAAATCAAGAATGAAGAACTTAGTATTATTACTTATTTTCCCAGTATTTTTCTTTTCATGCGAAGAAAAAAATGAGCTTGACAAAGCTAATCAACTTTACAATGAAGAGAATTACGAAGCTGCAATTCAATTTTACAATAAGCATCTGGAGATGAAGCCTGCCGATGAAATAGCTATCTATAATCGTGGCCGTGCATATGAGGAATTAGGACAATACGATAAAGCAGTTCAGGATTTCTTAGAAGTCATAGATATAGACCCAAGAAATACGGGTGCTTTTTTAAGTTATGGTAAGCATTTCTACAGGGAGAAAGACTATGAAAATGCAGCCTTTCAATTTGAAAAGGCTTATAAACTAAATACAAATTCTACGAGATCGGCTACCTTATTAGCTAGAGCCTACCATAAAGCTGGGAAAGTAGAGGACGCAATGGAATATTATAATATTGCCATAAATAACGATAAAGATAATGCAGAGGCTTATTTATATAGGGGAGCTTTAAAAGTTCATTTGAATCAATCAGGTGCATGCAATGATATCCAATTGGCTAAGAATATAGGGTATGATGGTGCCGAAGAATTATATAATAAATACTGTAATTGATTCTTTAAATTAAGCAGTACTGTATCCAGGCGAAAATTTCTAATTTTCGCCTTTTTTGTTTTTACTATCGACTTTCTACCAAAAACTGCCGTCCACTAGTTGGCGGATATGAATCATGCGCCTTAAGCAACTGAGTCTGCTCAATGAGTTCTTCGGACAGTTTATAATAATTTATTGAAGCAATCATAGTCACTAATACAGCGAGCATATAACAAAAAAGGCAGCCGAAGCTGCCTTTAAATAGTAGCGAGAAGCAGATTTGAACTGCCGACCTCAGGGTTATGAATCCTGCGCTCTAACCAACTGAGCTACCTCGCCATTTAATTTATTTCAATAATTTAAGTTCTTCTATCGAGAGAGAATCAGATTTGTTTCTTTGCATATTAGCTGAAACTTCCGCTTCTACAGCCAAACTAACTTGCTTCGACCTCATTTATTTTAACACCTAAATCCTCTTGATTTATTTGTCTGTCCGAAATTGGAGTGCAAACATAATGAATTATGATTTCATAATCCAAAAAAAATTGAAAAAGAATTTATTGTGATATATCATATTTAATCCTAACTTATCGACTATTAAAATGAATAGGTTATGGGACTGAAAAAATTTACCGGAGACTTCGAAATAAATGCCTCAAAAAAAATGCTGTATCCATATATTAGTACAGCAAGCGGCTTGTCACAATGGTTTGCTGATGATGTAAATATTAATGAGGACAAGGAGTATAATTTTATATATGATGATGAAGATCATCCGGCAATAATGGCTGGGCATAGGGTGAATCAATTTGTTAAGTTTGAGTTTCCTGAAGAAGGTGAAGAGGATGATCCGGCTTTTATAGAAATTCATTTAGATGAAAATGAGCTGACTCAATCCATGTACATGAAAGTTGTTGACTATTCTGATTTCGAGGATGAACAGGAGCAATATGAAGTATGGGAAGGTTTAATAAACAACTTAAAGGAAATAGTAGGGGGTTAATTTTTCTGTGACTTTTGGAATCTTTTTTAAGTTTGTTCGTTAGTAGAGATAGTATTAAAAAAAGCCAGTCTAAGCAGTTATTGTAGCATAATAAAATGAAGTATTTTTTTTCTATTCTAATTTTCTCTTTCCTATTTAATTTCGAGAATTCAGTAGCTCAAAATCAAAAAGAATCATTAAATTTTTACTATGAAAATGCTCAAAGTGCCATGGAAACTGGTGATTATGAGACCGCAAACACCCAATTCAGAAAAATTCTAAAATTAGGAGTCAAGCTTCCTTCTGAAATGCCTTATTTATTTGCAAAAACTTTATTTGAAGTAGGTCAATATCAAAATAGTCAAAGCTTTTTGGATAAGTATTTTGAAATAATGGGTAAAGCTGGTACCTATTATGACAATGCAGAAGAACTAAAAAAGCTATTGGCACTTCAACTCAATAAAAGTCTTTCATGTCAATATTGTGATTTGAGTGGCTACAGACTGGAAACTTGTGTAACCTGCAATGGTGAAAAACAATTGCTAAAAAAATGTGATTATTGTGAAGCAAAAGGAAAAGTTGGATGTACTGCCTGCAGTGGAGATGGTGTTTTAATTCAACTGGGTGCTATGGGAAATAGGAGTTATAAAACATGCCATCAATGTAACGGTGAAGGTATTAATATATGCCCAGTTTGCGAGGGTGACAAAGAGCTTTACACTTATTGTCCCAATTGCTTGGGTAGTGGTAGCACCAGCACTGAAAAAATTTGTAATCATACCGAGCATAATTAGCCTTTTCACTATCGTAATAAGTAGAGTTCCATGGTTTATGTCCTTGACCCTATACCTATACTTTATCGTAAAGATTTTACTTTTTATCTAAAAAGATAAATTTATTTAAGTCATTTTAATGATTTACTTCTTTATTTTAATATTATTTGTTTAATTAGTACCGAATTAAATAAGTGATAAAAAATAATAAAATATTATAATTATGTCGTATTGTAAAGTTGTTGAGCATAAAGGGGTAAAAATAGTTTATACTGATATTGAAAACACCAACGGAAACGAAGCTATTCCAGCATTTGATGCAGTGCAGAAATTGGTTGCAGAATTTCCGGATAAATCAGTTTTGTCCTGTGTGAATGCAACTAATGCTAGGTTTAATAAGGATCTTCTCTCTAAAATTAAAGAAACAGTAAAGAAGAATAATCCAAAAGTGAAAGTTACTGTTGTTTGTGGTTTAAGTAAGCTATCGACATTGATTCTAAATTCCATTATTGCGGCTACTGGAAGAAAAATGAAACTATTAGATTCTGTTGAAGATGGAAAGGAATGGCTTTATCAGTATGAAATTAACAGTGTTCAGCAGTCTGAAACGGCCTGAACTTGCACGAAATATTTATTCCAGACCCAATTGGAAACAATTGGGTTTTTTTATGCTTTTACAATGTGTCAACGCCCGCAGTTTGTTATCTTCGATCCTTTTAAAATAGTAATGAATGCCAATAATCAAGAACACCCATTATAAACCCCCATTTTACCTTTTCAATCAGCATTTAGAAACAATAGTTCCTAGTGCCATCAGAAAAGTAAAAGGAGTAAAATACGAGAGAGAAAGGATAGAGACTCAGGATGGCGATTTTTTGGACATTGATTGGGTTAAGAATAATAATTCTCGTTTAATTATTGCTTCTCATGGATTAGAAGGAAGTTCAGATAGACCCTATATCCAGGGGATTGCAAAACTGTTTTCTCAAAATAATTGGGATGTATTGGCATGGAATTGTAGAAGTTGCAGTGGCGAAATGAATCGTAAAAAGTTTCTGTATCACCATGGATTCACCCAAGATGTAGAAGAAGTGGTGAGTAGAGCAATAGCAAATGGCTACAAGGAAATTGTACTCATAGGATTTAGTATGGGTGGTAGTTTGACTTTAAAGTATGTAGGCGAAAACGGCCAGGATTTATATCCTCAAATTAAAGGGGCTATGGCAGTGAGTGTTCCTTGTAATTTATCAAGTAGCTCAAAAATGCTTGCTCTGAAGAAAAATAAGTTCTATCAAAATCGATTTATGAGGAAGTTAGATATTAAGTTAAGACAAAAAAATGAACAATACCCTGGCTTACTAGAGATTAGGCATTGGAAGTCATTCAGAGATTTTCATGATTTTGACACTCACTATTCTGCAAAAATATTTGGATACCAAGATGCACAAGATTTTTATGATAGCGTGCAGTGTCTTCCGCATTTGATGAATATAAAAGTTCCTACTTTAATCTTAAACGCTTTAAATGATCCAATGCTAACTGGTGATTGTTATCCAGAATCACAGGCAGAAGCAAACCAAAACATTTTACTGGAGCTAACCACTCACGGAGGTCATGTTGGCTTTCTACAAATGGGAAAAGTTTATACCTATGCTGAGGAAAGAGCATTGACATTTTTTAATGAAACTTTGAGGGTATATCAATGAAAAAGGAAGTCATTCAGAATTTAGAAGATTTTTTTAATGACTTTCAATATTTCAAAATGGAAGGCTATGATGCTTTCCATCAATCTTTTTTAAAAGGACGTAAAATAATTGTTGGTAATATCACTCCCTACGAAGATGGTTTAATGCTGGAAATTCAACTAGCACTAACAATTGATCAAGTAGAAGATTTAATTTTTAGATTTTACAATCAAGATTTTACAAATCTGAAACTCACTTATTGGGAAAACCTTAGTCAAATATCAGAGGGGCTCTCAAAAAGAAGCTTTATTCAAAATACTGTTGAGCTTCGCAAAGCTTTATATGAAATAGAAAGCGCCTTAGTTAAGAGAGGCTTCAGTTGGTTGGATGAATTCACTGATTTGAAAATTCTGTCCGATTATATACAGAATTTAATTTTCGCTGAAAATCTAAGACCTAAAAACTTGTTCAAACTTTGTCAAAGAAGTTATTTGTTAAGATTGATTTTACACGAGCAGATGACTGAAGCAACTTTTTATGATTACTATGAAGAATTGCAAGCTCATAAAATACCAGAACATCAACTCGAAGAGTTTATTGCTTTCCGTAAATATTTGGCTTCAGTTATTTTTTAAAAAGATCCTCACATTCTTCTGCTAAAATACCACCACTTATAATGGGTCCAAACCAGGCTTCTGCTGCTATTTGTTTTGCTCTAATATTAATTTGTTTCCCATATTTCGAGGCCGTAGGGATGTCACAACCGTAGATTACTTCACCAATCCCTGCCCAAATGATGGCTGACATACACATCGGGCAAGGTTCTACAGTGGTGATTATCATCAATTCTTCTGCTCTATCATGATCCAATTGTTTTAGTTTATTAATGGCATTTATTTCTGCATGAGCCACTGCTCCATCATGAATAGTGGTATTGTATCCACTGACGTGTTGACCTTCTGGGTCTACTATTATAGCTCCAAAAGGAGTTTTACTTTCTTTGGCTAAATCAATTGCCATTTTCATCCAAAATTGAGTATTCATGTATTTAAATTTTGTTTTTGTTGATCATAAGTTTTCATAGCTTGCAAAGGGAGCCTATCAGAATCAAGCATGAAGGGAATTTCTAAAATCATTTTTTTAGTAGGAATATGTCGATTTAACCTGATTTTTTTAGCTTTTATTTTAAAGGTATGTACATTTTCTATTTTGTGATTAGATTTGCTTAACTTCAAATTTCTAAACTAATAGCAATGAAAAATACAAAGAATACTATTAAACTACTACTACTAAGCCTACCAATTTTCCTGTTTATATCATGCGAAACTAAGACAGAGAAAGACGAGAATGTTTTGGCATCTATTAATACTGAAGTAAAAGAAAACAGTAAAGCATATGTCAATTTGGAGAAGATGATTTCCGAAATTGGGCATCGTCTTACGGGATCCAAGAACGGTGCCGAGGCAGAAGAGTATACTTATAATCTTTTTAAGTCATATGGTTTTGAAGACGTAGAATATCATGAATTTGAAGTGGAAGCGTGGGCTCGTGACTCAGTGAGTCTTGAAGTTAACGATAATGAGGTAGCTGAAGTTGTTTCTTTAGGGCATTCACCTGTTTCAGCAGATATTGAACATGAAGTTATTGATGTTAATAACGGACTTAGAGCTGATTTTGATAGCTTAAAAGATGAGGTGAAAGGTAAGATTGCCTTAGTTTATATTGGGATTTTGGATGGAAGTCCAGAAGGCTTAAAAAACATTCATCGGTCGGAGAAAACAGCATTAGCGATAGAATATGGCGCCAAGGGGATCATCATAACAAACCAGGTTCCTGGCGGAGTACTACTGACAGGTACGGCATCCGTTACTGGCAGTTTGATTGATATTCCAGCCATTTGCATTAGTTATGAAAAAGGTATGGAGCTAAAAAAGCAATTAGCGGAAGGAGAAATAATCAATGCTCACATTCAAATGAGTAATAAAAGTGAGGTTATAAAATCCAGAAATGTAATCGCAACTTTAGCAGGAACAGAAAAGACAGATGAAAATATTATTTTAGGAGGTCATTTAGATAGTTGGGATCTTTCGACAGGGGCCATTGATAATGGAATTGGCATTGCTGCTATATTGGATATAGCTAGAACGTACAAGATACTTGATTTGCAACCAAAGAGAAACATTAAGTTTGTAATGTTTATGGGTGAAGAGCAAGGCTTGCTAGGGTCCAAAGAAATGGTAAAAATGTTGGCTGACAAAGGCGAATTGGGAGAGGTAGCATACATGATGAATATTGATATGAGCGGAAACCCGAAAGGATTTAATGCGGCAGGTAGAAATGAAATGATGCCGATTTTTGATGCAATTGGACAAAAAATACAAGCTGTGGACTCTAGCTATGAAAATACAAATGCCAATAAGGCTGGATTGCATAGTGATCACCAATCATTTATGATGGAAGGAGTTCCTGTTGTTGGTTTGGTTGGGAACTTAGAAAGGAAAGTATATAGTTATTATCATTCAAATGGTGATGATTTTTCTCTAGTAAATGAAGAACATCTTAAGAATACTGTTCGTTTCGGAGGTATGTTTTTGTGGGAATTAGCTAATGCTGATAAAATACCAGCAAAGAAATTAGACTTCCAGGAGACCCGACAGTTTTTAATTGAGCAGGGACTGAAAGATGAATTGGAATTAGGAAACGAATGGAAATGGGGAGAATGAATGGGAATGAAAAATTAAAGGATTATTAACGCATTAAGTAAAAACAATTAACCAATAAAATAGCATATTTATGGCAGAATTTGAATTTGACGGGGACAAAGCAAAAGAGTCCTTTCAAAAAATAGTAAAAAACATACGCTTGATTGTAGTAGTGGTAGTGGTCTTAACAGCTGTTATTAGTACATTTTTTCAAGTAGGAGCAGAAGAAGTTGGGGTTGTAACTCGCCTAGGAGCATACAATAGAACACTTGAATCAGGATTGAATTTTAAAATCCCTTTTGTAGAATCAGTGACTAAAGTACCCGTTGAGCGGCAACAAAAGCAGGAGTTCGGATTTAGAACCACTAGTGCTGGAGTACAATCAACTTTTACCAAGCGAGGAGCAGAAGGGGAGTCTTTAATGTTAACCGGAGACTTGAATTTAGCTGATGTGGAATGGGTAGTTCAGTATAGAATCGATAATCCTTATAATTTCCTTTTTAAAGTAAGAGATCCTGAAAATACACTCCGAGATATCTCTGAATCAGGAATGAGACAAATTGTTGGAGATAGAACAGTAAATGAAGTATTGACGGTAGGTAGGGCTGAAATTGCTGGAAAACTGAAAGTACTAATCCAAGAGCTTTCTAATGATTACGAATTGGGAATTAGGGTTGAACAAGTGGTATTACAAGATGTGACTCCTCCAGAGCCCGTAAGAGCAGCTTTTAATGCTGTAAATGAAGCGCAGCAAGAGAAAGAGACTTTGATTAATCAGGCCAAATCAGAATACAACAAAGTTATCCCGAAAGCAAGAGGGCAGGCAGAAGAGACTATTCAAAAAGCAGAGGGTTATGCAACTGAAAGAGTTAATAATTCACAAGGTGAGGTAGCTCGATTTAATGAATTGTACACTGAATATGTAAAAGCTCCTGGAGTTACAAAAAGCAGGATTTACTTGGAAACCATGCAGGAGGTAGTACCAAAATTAGGTGATAAAATTATTACTGATGATAAAGGAGGGAATGTATTGCCATTATTAAACATGGCTACTCAATCAGGAAGCAAGATTAATCAGTAGTCATTTTTAAATATTGAATAAGAAGATATGAAAAAATCATTAATAACCATATTAGTTATAATAGTAGTTGCTTTAATAGTAATTGCTCAGAGTGCATATATAGTGAAAGAGTCGGAGCAGGTAATTATTACACAATTTGGTAAACCTGTGGGAGATGCCGTTAAAGATGCAGGGATTCATTTTAAGATCCCGTTTGTACAAACTGCTAATTTCTTTGATAAGCGATATTTAGAATGGGATGGTGATCCTAATCAAGTACCAACAAAAGATAAGAAGTTTATTTTTGTGGATACTTACGCTCGTTGGCAAATCACAGATCCTCTACAGTTCTATAAGCGTTTAACAAATGAGCGTGGGGCGCAGTCTCGTTTAGATGATATTTTGGATGGCGAAACTCGTGATTTCATAGCAAACAACTATTTAGAAGAAGCGGTTAGAACTAGCAATAGAACTCCTATTTCAAGCGGTGCAATAAGCGAAATAGTAGATGACAGTTTAGTTCAAATCAATGTTGGTCGTGACAGTATTCAAGAATATATCCAGAAATCGGCTAATCTTCAAACTCAAGATTTAGGAATTGAAATATTAGATTTCCGTTTCAAAAGGATCAATTATGTAGAAGAAGTCCGAACCCAAGTTTATGAGCGAATGAAAAGTGAGCGTTTCAGAATTGCAGATAAATTCCGTTCAGAAGGGCAGGGGGAAGCATCAAGAATTAATGGTGAGAAAGAACGAGAACTTAAATCTATTCAGTCGGAGGCTTTCAAAGTAGCTGAACAGATAAAAGGTAAAGCTGATGCCGAGGCGGCCGCAATTTATGCCAATGCATACAATAAAAACAATGCCTCGAGAGAATTATATTCTTTCTTAAAGTCCATGGAAACCTTCCAGAAGACTTTTAATGATGAAACTACTGTTATTTTATCTACTGACAGTGATCTCTATAAATACTTAAAATCCATGGATTAATAGAATCAGTTGAAATCTATATTCACAAAAACATCTGCTCCGAAGGCAGATGTTTTTTTTAAGGTTGAACATAAAAAATGCATCCATTTTAAAACAGATGCATTAGTAATAAACCGTAAATAATATGTTATTTATCTTTTTCTTCGTCTTTTTTATCTATTGAAATTTCTAAGTCAAAAGTTTTAAGCTGTTGTTCTAACTTCATAACGTAATCAATTGACTGTTCGATCATGGAATGCTGCGAACTAATTTGCTCTTTCAGAAAAGAAATTTCATCCTGAAGCCCATTTATTTTTTCTGTATACTCTTTTTTTAGCTTCGCCCTTTCCTCTTTGGATTTACGTAATAAATCTTGGTAAAAATAATATGATTCTGGAATTCTACTCATACAACAGTACTTAACCGTTTTTCAAAATTGTTACAATTTTTCGAGATTCGATAAGCAAATTAATGTATGCTTTGAAAATTACCTGAATCTATCTTCTTTTTAAGACCTTTTAATTCTTTACCTAATTTATTGGCGTAATCTACGGCCATTTTTAGCATATCCTGCTGAGCCATTAGTTGCTCTTTTAGATAGGAAACCTCGCTTCTGAGTTCACCAACCTGACTTTCGTACTTCGACTTTAAGAGTTTTATTTCATTATTTGACTTTTCTAATTCTAATTTTAACTCTTCTACAGTGCTTTTTGACATATTTTATTAATTATCAATGGCATCTTGGATTGAATTCTTGTACTGGATGTCCATTTCGTTAAATTTTAAGTTTGGATTCTCTTCTCTAATTTTTTCCCTACCAATTTTTACACTTTGTTGGAAAACTTTATTGTCTGGCAATATTTTCCTATGCGTCTTCAATCCTTTATGCCACATTTCTTCTTTCCATTCTGTAAAATACCATTCCATTGAAGGTTGGTGAAAAACTGTTAGTTTCCTTTTGTCGAAAATCAATTTTGCGATTTTTTTGGAATCGACTAACTTTCCAATTGTATTGAAAATCGCTTTAAACTCTTCTATAGGTATGTATGTGCTCGTTGCTTCAACAATAGCAACTGGCTTTCCCTCTACAAAAGAAACTTTGGCATGTGTACCTGTGTGATATTCTTGTAAACTGTCCGTGATTGTTTCTGTATCGTTACTCATATTTGTAAAAGTTGTGTTGATTATAAAAATATTGTTATTGAAAAATAACCTACAGGGAGGTTCAATTGTTTGATTAAATCTTAGATATTTCTAATTCTTTCCATTCCACCATCTACTCCAATGATTTGACCAGTAATCCAACTATTTTCGCTGTCGAGTAGAAATTTTGCTGCATTTGAAATATCATCAGGGGTTCCATATCTGCCTATTGGGTGTCTTTTATTTGAGGCTTCTTTTTTCTCATCTGTAGATAATAGATTTTTAGCCATTGGAGTGTCCGTCAAACTAGGGGCAACCAGATTAACTCTAATCTTTTTGCTTGCTAATTCTGCAGCCAAACTTAAACCAAAACCTTGTAGTGCTCCTTTCGCAGAAGCAATAGAGGCGTGAAAGGACAAACCAGTGTTTGCTGCCACTGTGCTGAACAGGACTATACTTGCCCCATCGGCCTTTTTCAGTGACTTTAAAGATTGCTGGATGACCATCGCTGCACCAACAGTATTTAGACGAAAGTCATTGATGTAATCATTTTCTTTAATACTCTGAAAAGGTTTCAAATTAATACTGCCTGGACAGTATGCTAAACCATGTAGCACTTCTGGCAGATCTTTTAGTTCATCTTGCATTTCTAGAACATCTAACCTGATGTATTGAAAGTCACCCTGAAAATCAGGTTTGTTTCTAGATGCTAATATGAGATTTGCTCCTTCATTTTGTAATTTCTTGGCTAAGCTTAAGCCAATGCCTGAGCTTGCGCCAACGATTAAAATATTTTTATCTTTGAAAGACATAATGTTCTTTTTTGTTTAATTATTATGTATTTAACATTGAACAAGGGCTAATGTTTATTTAAATGTAATTTCCTTTATAATGATGTAGTGATTCCAATTTTATCTAGCATCTTGAGGTTTCTGGTATTCTTCTTTTTCTTAAAAAAGTCGGTAGGAAATTGTCTCAATTTCGCACTGATCAGATTAATGCTTGATTTAATCTGGATCTCATGTCATTACCAAGTTTTGCGTTTTTTGCTGAGGATCATTCTAAATCAAAAAAAAAGCCCACTTGATATTTAAGCGGGCTTACAGTTAGTAATAAATTTTGGTATTAACTATTATTGGGAGAATTGATATAATCTAAAAATTCTCGTCTCGTAGCTTCATCATTGAATTTACCCCCAAAGTATGAGGTACCTGTTCTACTGTTGGTATCTCCAACACCTCTAGAAGAAACACACATATGATTGGCGTCCATTACTACTGCAACATCCTCCGTTTGCATCACTTCTTTTAATTCCTCAGCAATTTGGACCGTCAATCGCTCCTGAACTTGAGGCCTTTTAGAATAGTATTGTACAATCCTATTGATTTTAGAAAGACCAATTACCTTTCCGCTAGAAATATATGCTACATGGGCTTTTCCATATATTGGAACAAAATGATGTTCGCAGTGCGAATAGAAAGTGATATCTTTCTCCACCAACATTTGGCTATATTTATATTTATTTTCAAAGAGCTTAGGTTGCGGTTTGTTTTTTGGATTCAATCCACTGAAAACTTCTTTGACATACATTTTAGCAACCCTGTTAGGCGTGCCTTTTAAGCTGTCATCACCTAAGTCCATTCCTAAAATGTGCATGATTTCCTTGAAATGCTTTGCTATCATTTCCATTTTCAGATCATCGTCCATTTCAAAAGCATCTGCTCTTAAAGGAGTCTCAAAGTTTGAGGCTACATGATCATCTCCAAATTCTTCTAGATCATTAATTTTTTCCAATTCTTTATTATTCTGATGGGTATTCGACATAGTTCCTTTCCGTTTCGTACAACTTAATTTTTAATTCTTTTTTGGGATCAATTTTTTCCCTCAATAAATTAAAAATTACGATTGCAATATTTTCAGCAGTTGGATTGAGCTTGGAGAATTCTTCCGTATCTAAATTCAAGTTTTTATGATCAAACCGATTCAAAACTCTTTCCTTAATCAAATCACTTAATACTTTCATGTCCATAACATATCCAGTATCAGGATCAACTTCTCCTGTTACCTTAACGATAAGTTCATAATTATGTCCATGAAAATTGGGATTATTACATTTTCCAAAAACCTTCTGGTTTTTCTCTTCCGACCAATTAGGATTGTTTAACCTGTGAGCCGCATTAAAATGTTCTTTCCTGAAAACTGATACTTGCATTAATATTTATTTATTGAAGGTCAAATATACGGCAATAACACGGAAGAGTTTGAAGTGTTTAATAAATATATAAAAAAGTTAAACGTTATATGTCATTATTTGCAATGATGTCTTAATCTTTATAAAGTTTATGTAATCTATCCGTTTTCTCTATGATGCGTTGGCTACCTAAATGGACAGCATAAACAGAAAAGATGATGATAGAGATAAGAAAGAGCGGCAAGAACTGGTTTGCTTTATCAAGGTAAAGGAATCTTAAATTAAAAACATTTACGGCTAATAAGGGAACAATAGCAAAAGCGGCTTTGAAGCTGATATAATTTTTCAGATACTTTTTTGAACGATAGGTAATGTATGTATACGTTAAATATAATGTCATGAATGCCATTAGTAAGCCTTGAACCACCAAATCAAAGTATTCAGGCAAGCGAACGGAAACCAAACTTAGAATTACGATGATTAATGATGGGATCAACATCCTTTTTGTAGAAAATATTGCTAGCAGTGCCTGCCAGTAGGAGTGAAGCAATTCCTTGTTAAGCCGATTTACAATTGCTTCCTCTATTTCTGCGAAACCAAATATGCCAAATGATTTATGCACCTGGCTAAAAGCATCTTCCAATTCAATATCAGGATTTTCTTCCATCTTACTTTCAATTGCAGAAGCAACATGATCTATGATTTCGTATTGCACATCTGTATGCGTAAATCCTCTCTTTGAAATCCAGGATTTAATTTGCTCAATCTGGTGGGGTGCTAATTTCATAAGTATTGTACCTTAATTTTAGTTCTAAATACTTTCATCCCAATATAGACTGAAGTAAAAAACAGCATTAATAAAAGCAGTACGATAATAGGGTAGGTTTCGAAAATACTAATCGTAGGTTTTCCAGGCTCTAAAACTAAGACCGGTAAAAAAATAGTTAAATTAAATATCGTGGTCGGTAAGCTCAGGTAGTGTTGAGTAGCATTGAAATGTGCTGATTTGAATCGTTTTTTTCCTCGTTTTTTGGTGTACATTAAAATTGAACCATAAATAAGTAATCCAACATTAAGCGCTAAGATTGGAACCAAAAAATACCAAACTATTGATTTAACTGGTATAAACCCCATTAGTAAAATAGCAAGAAAGAGGATTCCTAAGGTAGATAGAATCTGAGGCCATCTCCAAAAGTTCTTGAATTCATTCCAATAGATATCATTAACAGACTTTTTAGTTTTTTTTAGTAAATTATCGTTGATCCTTTTGACTTTTTGAAAGTGAAAGTGCTCGTCCAGTTGTTCTAAAGTTTCCTCAAAATTTTTTTCACCTGTTTCGTAAGCTGAAGCATAATGATCGTAGAGTTCATTATACAATTCTATGTAATCAATCGGCTTATTAGCAATGTGTTTAGCTAGCTGATCTTTTTGTTCTTGAGTTATTGTCTTCATTATCCTAATTTCAAGTTAAATCCTAGGACCCGTTGCATGTTCAACAGAAATGCCTCTAATTCTTCCATTCGTTCCGATGTGGCTTTTTTTCCTTCTTCTGTAAGTCTGTAGTATTTTCTTACTCTTCCATCTACTTTTCTGCTTTCAGTAGTCAAAGTGCCCTCAGCTTCCAGTTTATGGAGAGTAGGATAGAGGGCGCCTTCTGTTAGCTTGATTTCATCAGCAGTAAGTTGCTTTACTTTCTGCGTAATTTCATAACCATACATCTCACCTGCGTTCTGCAGAAGATGTAAAACTATGGTGGACAGACTTCCTTTTATCAATTGCTGATTTGCCATGTTGCAAGTATACAAAATTTTCTTATGCATAGGGAAATTAGGTATTAAAATATTTGAGAAAGTTTTCATACCCACTTAAAGCAATTCTAAATTTGAACAGTAATTATTATCGAAAAAAAGAGAGTATGAATAGAAATTTAGTCAGCTTGGAATTAGCTTTTATTACATCAGTAATAGGTGTTATGAATTAATTTAACACTCCAAAATCAATTAGCAACAGTGAAGCAGAAAGAAATGAAATGGTTCAAACTAGTTTTAGTCAAGCGGAAGAGGAAGGCGGTGAATTAGCTATTGCGATGGGCTATTCGCAGCGATACAGTCATTAATGTATTTTGTTGTCAATAGTGTAAATTGGGAGATGTCAGAATGCTATGCACATGAAATTGAAGAAACTATCGAGGAAATAGAAGCTGCAAATGTGATGGATGAATGCTTTGGGATTTCCAAATTAGTGGGGACTATGACTAATCTAATGTTCAAGAAAGTGGAAGTAACAATTGAGAATCGTGACAAAACAGCTTTTTCTATCTTTTACAAATTAATAGTTCAATCCTGTAATTCCTTTCTTCAGACCACTAAGCATCATTTCAATAAGATAGAAACGCCAACAAATGATTTGTTATCTAACTAGAATCTCAACAAATAATATATTTAATAACATTTGATAATTGCCTTTCATTTTGTAATTGAAATGTGTTTCTCTTGATTTTCTTCAGGAGAAAGTAGGTTTTTGTTAATAGTAAAATGGAATGTGCTCCCTTCTTCGGGTACAGAATCAATCCAAATCTTACCATTGTGCATTTCCACTATTTTTTTACAATTAGCCAGTCCTAAACCTGTGCCCGCAAATCTATTTTTATGTAATCTGTGGAATATTGTAAATATTTTTTCCTGGTGTTTTTGGTCGATACCTATGCCGTTATCCTGAATTGAGAACTCCCAAAATTGACTGTTTTCATTTGCTTCAATGTTAACTGTAATTTTTTCATCTTCTTTTTTAAACTTCACGGCATTAGCTATCAAATTTTGGAGAAGCTGTTTAAACTCAATTTCATAAGCAGTTATTTCTGGTAACTGGTCGTAATTTATACTAGCCTTATTTTCTTTAATCAATTGACTAAGGTCTTGTTCGAGTTCTTTCATTAGAGCATGGACTGAGAAGGTTGACTTTTTCTTATCTTTTCCCAATTGAGCGTACTCTAATAAGGAATCCAATAGAAGCGCCATTCGAATAGAAGAGGATTTGATATGATTTAAAAACTCTTGTCCTCTTTCAGGGATTGATTCTTTGTATTTACTAATGGTTAAATCAGAAAAAGCTTGCATTGTCCTCAATGGTTCCTTTAAATCGTGTGCAATTATATGTGCAAACTGACTCAATTCCTCATTTTTCCCTTGAAGGATGTTTTGGGTGTCCTTCATTTTTTTATTGTCTGATTTAACTATTTCATTCAGTGTCCTTTGCTGATGAATGATAATATCCATTTTCCTAAAAATCATTTCAAAGCATGCTACAATAACAATACTGACAAATATTAGATTTACAGTAATACCAAACCATGTAGTCATGCTTTGTTCATTTGTCAACTGGAGGTTTAACCACTGGTATTCAATATTGAGTCCCACTAAAACTAAAATTAATGAATTAATCAGAATCAATTTGTAGGCAATGGTTCCAGAATGAATCAAACATGTCACTATAATACATGAATAGAGATACATCATTCCAGGCCCTTCCAGACCAAGGTTGAAAATTAAAGCCCAGGAGACCGTAAGAAGACTAATAATTAAAATTACTTTCCTTGATTCAATTTTAATGGGTTTGGCAAATGCGAGAATTAGTAGGACGAAAAAAAATGCAATATTCAATATGAGGAGATTGATAAAGCCTGTATGATATGACGCAATTATTCCTGGTATTATTGCTAAGGGTGAAAAAGTAAAAGTGTACAGTATCAGGTAAAAGAACAGCTGATTTCGATAATATTTTAGATTTTGATTGGTGTCAGTTTGACCTAAAATAGTCTGCGCCATCCTAACTTTATACGCCCCCCAGTACTTCATTAGTTTAGTTTAAAAAATTATTAATATTTAGATTCTAATATAAAACTATAAATTAGAATAAGGAAGTCTTTACTACTTGTAAGTAGTTAACATTATATTTTATACTCTTTTAATTCTTAATGTATATTACATTTAAAATTTTGTAAAGGGATAAAAATCTCACTTTTTTTATCAGCAAAGTCGTCACTAGGCTCCTGCGAATATAGAATTTTGTAATCAAATAATATATTTGAAGCTGCCTGTAATCATATTTACATTAGTTTTTATTACATTTTCAATTAATTAAGCTATTTTTATATTGCAAATTATTTGTTTATGCATGTATATAAGAGATTAATTAGCTTTTTTTTGATATTACCACTGTCGTACTTCTTACACGGGCAAGGGTGTAGCGATGCCGGATTTTGTACGATGGGGGCAATGAAACCAAGTCAAGAATTTAATAAAAATGTACCTGTAAAATTACGTTCAATTTCAGTTGCGTTTTATGAAGGTCAAAGCAATACTTCTGCGCTGATAAGAGCAGGAATTTTTGATTTTGGTTTAACGATCGGTGGTCAATATGAACTTCAGGTAAAAGTTCCATATATGCATATAGATGGAAATTTTGGTACAACATCAGGAATAGGAGATATTTCATTAAGTTTAACCAAAAATCTATATACAAATCCAGAATGGGATATAATGGGAACATTGGGGGCGAAAATCCCAAGCAATAGATCCAATATTACTGTACCTGGACAAGATGCTGTCTACCCTATGTACTATCAAACATCTCTTGGTACATATGATTTGGTAACAGGAGCTTCATTTATAAATAGAAAATGGTTGATCTCTGTTGGCTTGCAAAAACCAATAATCCATCAAAATGAGAATTCCTTTGATGCTTCGGTTGATTCTTGGAGTTGGTATGAAGGTGGCATGTCTTATGTCAGAAGACATGATGTCGGTAGGGACTTACGAAGGGGTGCAGATGTGATGATGCGATTTGAACGAAATTTCAGAATGTCAAGAATTAATTTTAATGTTGGTTTATTACCGATTTATAGAATCACCAAGGATCAAGCTTTGAACGAAACCAATGAATACGAAAAGATAGATGGCACCACTGGATTAGCACTGTCAGCACTCTTTGGTGTAAATTACAGTTTTAACGTATTTTCTAGTGTTCATTTGATTTATGGTCACAGAATAACGGATCGGGAAGTTAACCCAGACGGGCTCACCAGAAAGCATGTAATCAATCTTAATTACACTTTTAACTTTTAAATTATGTCAAGATATTATTTTTTAATATACCTGATATTTTTACCATTTCTAGGTTTTAGCCAGCTATTATCAGAGCACTACCATGCCACGATATTTAAAAGCCGCAGCCAAAATATTGACATTCTGATTGATAATTTAGATTCCGATTCAACTTCTCATGAAGTGAACTTGTTACTGGCAGAATTATATTTCTTGAAAGGAAGGAATGATAAAGCAATGAAGCTGCTTACATCGTTTGAAGAGAATGATGAAATCCAAAATCACAAAAAGCCTGAGCTTTATGCCAGATGGTTAAAAAATTATGGATTGATCTTATGGAATCAAGGAAAAAGGGATCGAGCACTCGAGTTTTTACAGCAGTCATTGGCTGAATACAAAAGAATTGAAGGACTTGATAGGGCCAACATAGCTGATATTTATAATAATATTGGATTGGTTTATGTCAGTACTGAACCAAAGAAAGCTGTAGACTACTACAAAAATGCTTTAGCTATATATTCCGACTTTGAGGATGAAAATTTAGATAAAATTATTCAGCTTTCGATTAATATAAGCTTGGCTGAAGTTAAGCAGGCTAATCAAATTGAAGCTTTTAGAATATTAAATGATGCTCTATCCAGATGGAAAGCTAATCATCAAGAGGGATTACCAACTGAAGCATTTATCAAAGCAAATTTAGGCGGTATTTATCTTGCTACTGATCAATTAGTGTTGGCCAAAGATTACCTCAATGAAGCCAAATCTATTTATCTTCAAAATTATGGTGAACGTAATTCTGAACTAGCCAATGTATTTGCTCAGTTATCAGAATTAGCCGTAAAAGAGAAAGCTTATGAGAAATCACTAAAGTATATTCAAAAAGCTTTGAAAGCCAACAGTTTTGAATTTAGCTCTGTGTCTTTTAATCAAAATCCTAAGGTCGAAGATGCCAATAGGCTTAATATTCAACTTACACTTCTAATGAGAAAAGCCATTATTTTAGAGTCATATTATTTTGGCTTTTCATTGAAAAAATCTCATCTAGAAGCTGCTTTAACAACAGTAGACCGTGCAGAAGAAGTTTTGGAGAGTATCCGGGCAGGAACTACCAATAAAAAGGATTTACTGGAGTTAAGCGATTTAGCCTCTGAACTTTTTGAGGATGGGCAAAGAATTGCTTTACAGTTACAAGAAGTGACTTTATTTGGTAACAAATTTTTGATAAAAGCCTTTCAATATGCAGAGAAGTCAAAATCATCTCTACTAAAAACATCAGTTGTGGAGTCTGAGGCTCAAAGTTTTTCAGGAATTCCCACGGAGATTTTAGAGAAAGAAAAGGAGTTTTCTAGTGAGTTAGCTTACTTAAACACTCAAATTGCATTAGAAGAAGAGGTCTCTAAATTGAATTTCTTGAGAGATCAATATTTCCAATTAAAGCAGAAGCACAACAGATTTATTGAAGAACTCGGTCAGGAGTATCCGGAATATTACAATTTAAAACACCGTGGATCATTTGTAAATGTCATTGATATTCAAAATAGGTTAAGTAGTGATGAAGTTATTTTAGAATATTCATTTGCTTCAAAAAGCAATACGATTAATCTTTATATTATATCTAAAAGTAGCATTAACTATAAACGCATTTATGAATTGGATGAAGTAATAAAGTATTTGAAAGCGTATCGAAATACGTTAACTTACAATTTACAGATGAGTTTTGAAACCATAGCGCATGAACTTTATCAATATTTATTGCCTGTCAAATTCAACAGTTATATTAACAAATTAATCATTGTTCCGGACGGTGAATTATGTACAATTCCATTTGAAGCATTAGTAAAGGACCAGCAAGAAAGCAATAGGTTTTATGAGTTAGATTATTTGATTAAATCGTATGAAATAAACTATGTCTATTCAGCTACATTGTATCATGCTAGTGAGTCAAGAAATTACGGTAATGAAGCTTTATTGATTTCACCAGTGGAGTTCGGAGCTGGGATTCCCATGTTACCAGCTTCTGAGCAAGAAAGTATGCATTTTATAAGCTGGTGTGACCAGCAGTCGTTATCAATTGAGTCACTTGTAAGAAGTGATGCTACTAAAAGTAAGTTTAAAAATTCTTCTTTAGATAACTTTCGATTTATTCATTTGGCTACTCACGGAACTGTTGATTTAGAATCTCCGGATTTATCAGGAGTGTATTTTAAAAAGGAGGAGAATAGTAGTCTGGCAAATGATAACGTGCTTTATGTAGGAGAAATTTATGGGCTTAGTATTAATGCTGAGTTAGTGGTCTTGTCGGCTTGCGAAACTGGATTGGGAAAAATAAATAGGGGAGAAGGAGTGATGGGCTTAGGTCAGGCTTTTGCTTATTCAGGTGCTGATAATTTGATTCTATCACTATGGAAAGTAGCAGATGAATCGACCTCATATTTGATGCAATCATTTTACCAAAAGGACTTAGGGTTAGCGAATCATTCGTTTTCTAGTGAACTAAGGAATGCTAAACTTTCCATGATTAATTCAGACTATAATGCGCCATATTATTGGGCCCCTTTCATTCTTTGGGGAAAGTAGTCAATAAAAAAGCCTTTTGCATTACTACAAAAGGCTTTCAATAAAATTTATTTTCTTAGTTCTTAGTCAGCTTCCACAACTAGCGAAATTTCTTTTTTCACCTCTTTGTGTAAATCAATTACTGCCTTATATTCTCCTAATTGCTTAATGTCACCAGAAATAGCAATTTTCTTTCTGTCAATATCAAAACCCTTTTCTTTCAATGCGTCAGCAATTTGAAGAGTGGTTACAGCACCAAAAATTTTACCGCTTTCACCAGCTTTAGTTTTAATATTAAGTGTTAGATCACCAATTTTATTTGCAAGATCTTCGGCATCATTTTTCAATTTTTCAGCCTTGTGAGCTGCTTGACGAATATTCTCTGCTATTTTCTTGGCATTGGAATTATTGGAGATAATTGCAAATCCTTGCGGGATTAAATAATTTCTTCCATATCCGGGCTTTACAGTTACTGTATCATTTTTATAGCCCAATCCATTTATATCTTGTGTTAAGATTACTTCCATTTTTATAAATTTTTATTGGGTTAATTATTTTAATGAATCAGTAACATAAGGTAATAAAGCAATGTGCCTTGCTCTTTTTACTGCTTGTGCCACTTTTTTCTGATATTTTGCACTTGTCCCTGTAATTCTGCTTGGTAATAATTTACCTTGCTCATTTACAAACTTCAATAAGAAGTTAGGATCTTTATAATCAATATACTTAATGCCGTATCTTTTGAATCGACAATATTTCTTTTGATTATCTTGCTTTTTCTGGTTTATTGGCTCGTTATGAAGTGTCATTTCGCTACCTCCTCTTTTTGTTCTTTAGGTTTATTAAATGCGCCTTTTCTGCGTCTTTCTCCGTATTCTATAGCGTGCTTGTCTAAAGCAACGGTTAAGAATCTCATGATTTTTTCGTCTCTTCTATACTCCAACTCCAGTGCAGCAACAATTTCAGGTGTAGCTTTGAATTCAATTAGATTGTAGAAACCAGTACTTTTATGTTGAATAGGGTAAGCTAATTTTTTCAAGCCCCATTGCTCAACATTAATGATTTCAGCCTTTTTGTCTTCTAAGACTTTTCTGAATTTGTCGACAGCATCCTTCATCTGTGCATCAGATAAAACGGGAGTAAGTATGAATACCGTCTCGTAATTTTTCAATTGCATTTTTTATTTATTTAATTTGAAGCGCAAAAATAGTGATAATCTTTAAATACAACAAAATTTAAACGAAAGTTTATTGAATAATTATTCCCCTCTTGCAACCTTTAAAGGATTTCGGATGTCTTAAAGATTGATAGCAATATTTATGAAATACATTTTTACTTTTTCAATACTTGTTTTAGTTTCAATTGCATGCTCGGATTTTGAGCAGTTAAACGAAGATCTTTGCATTCCAGTGGTTTGTGGAGAAATTCATAATAGTGATGCCAATTTAGCTTTGTTTAATGACAGTGGAGTGGATTTTGATACTTTTTATTATGATATTGGTGGATACCAGGATTCTGTCGGCTTCTTCCCTTTGCAACAATATACCTGTTGGATCAATATAGATACCATCAGCACAGAATATATATTAGCACAAGGAATTTCAGATAATATAGTATATCAGTCGGATACATTATGGATGGATGCAAATGCACAGACCTTTGCTCAAGGGGTTTTTGTATTGGAAATTTTTATGATAGACTCTGACAATAAATTGGAATTTCAATTTGTTGAAGATTATACTGGAGAGTGTAAAGACATCTAAAAATTGACTTATTCCCAACTTTTTTAAGCTAGGATAGTTTTTGCAATATGTCTAGAAAGCTTTTACTGTCAGTGTGTTTCCTATTAATACTTTTCGTATTGTTAGTACCTAGTACCTAGTGAAGATGATTATTTATCACGTATTGCAAACGACTATGGTGCTAGTCACCAGAATTTTGATTTGAGTGCTGAAGATCTTGCTGAATACGGGGAATTTGAATATCACAACAGACTTTTATATAGTCAATTTGAATACCGCTTTGGGAATATCTCTGTGTCATATTATGGTTTCCTTTCATTCATCATTTTTGAAAAATCCGATTTTGTCGAACGAAAAGCTCCTGAAATTACCGTGTAATTATCTATTCAAAACTTTCTTTTCTCCAATTGGGCCAGTATAATGCAATGAATTTTTTCAAATATTAGTAAAAAATTGGCTTATAAAAATTTAATTAAGGATATAATTCTACAAATTAAGGACGTACCCTAAACTAGCTTCTGAAAAATCAGCCTGACCAAAATTAGCATTAATATGAGTTGCAACATAGAAATTATGTCTTGGATTTTTTGCTGTATTTATTAAATATAGTTTCAAGCCCATTCTGCTGGGAAATAATTTTTTAAGGGTATACTTCACTGACTCTGTGTTTTCAAATCTTTCAGAAAAATGATAGTAAAAGGGCTTTGAAATATTGATTCCTCCTTCAATGGATATACCTACATGATAGATCAAATATTCAACGCCCATCAAGAAAAAATGATTGTTTGGATGAACGTTTAGGTTCTGTAATTCAATACTTTTATTAATAGAATCAGCAAAATGTTGATAATGACGGGTACCAAAGCCCGCGTACCATCTGAAATGTTCATTAAAAATAATTCCGACTCCGAAGCTTTGACTAAATACAAGTTTTTTTTCACCTCCTACCGGAGATGTGGTATTACCAAATTCATGGAATCCAATCCCACTTCGCGCTTTTATAAATAATGTTCTATTATTTGGATTGCTATTTATTTTTCGGGTAACATTTCTGGAGGTTTTGAGCTCCTTGGCCGTGATTGCAATTGAAAATACAGCAGAATTAAGTCCATAATTTGGAAGTTGAACATGTCCATTAGAAGAATGTCTGTACCCAACTCCCAGTCGAAGGTTTCTTTTCATGAAAACATCGTAGGACCAATAGTACATCCACTGAAATGCCCAATTAAAGTGGCTTCCTATTGATTGATTCTTTTCGTTCTCTCTGTAAGTTTTCGTAAAATAAGACGCTCCAATTCCCCATTGGAACATACCTTTTTTCATTCTCAACCCTAAAACTGGCATTAAATTAATTTCATGCCCATAGACCTTCGTATTACCTAAATTGTAAAATCCAGCTTGTACGCCTAAAAGTGGATATTTATAGTATTGATTGGTTGCAGTCTGAGCCTCGGCACTTTTATAGTAGGTAACAGCAAGTCCAGTTTTTACACCAAATGATGGGGATTTTAGGTAATTGGGGACAATTGAGCCTATTAGTATTTCTGGAATTACATACCGTTTGTTTTCTTGACCAGTAGCCTCAAAACAATAAATGATGGAAATTAATAAGCAAAATGTTTTAATGCTCATGGTCCTTGAACTAGCAAAGTAAAAAGAAATATTTATGATTAATTAACGGAGAACTTCTCTTTACCAATCAAATAATTATCAGCGTATAATTCTAATTGGTAAACTCCCTCCTCATATTCTTCTCCTCTGTCATAAATAAAAGATAGTTCCTGCTGTGTATTATCAAACAGAATTTCTTGCTTCGCTGTATAAAACATTTCCTTTCCATCGATCATGAAAGAACCTGAACCCGTGTTTACATCAAATAGTGCATTGCCAATTGGGTTTATTACCCTAAGAATAATATCTTTTCCTTCTGGTTGTGCTACACTGTTTTCAGCCAAATTGAATTGAATTTTCAATTTTTCTATATGTCGAGGTTTATATTCTTTGTCATCTCTTTCTCTCCCTCTTGAATTTATTGCAATTATCTTAATATTTTCAGCCTTTAATCTTGAAGCCATTTCGACTTTATCCTCTAATTCTTCTCTGTTGTTTTTAAGACGAGAGATACTATCATTTAATTGATTTTTCTCAGTTTTCAGATTGGTGTTTTCAGAAAGCAATTCCTTATTGATGGCTTCAAGTCTAGCTATTTTTTCATCTTGCAGGTTCAGTAATTCTTCGTAACCACCTACTTTATCCTTATAGCGTTGAATTTGGTTTGCAGCCCAATTATTAGATTTTTTTAGCTCTTCTTTTTCAGATTCCAAATTTTTACGAATCAATTGTAATTCTGATATGTCTCCACCCAAACTTTCTATTTCTGCGATCTTCATATCTAATTGAGTGCTGATACTATCCAGCTCCCCATAAGTTTGTTCTAAATTTTGTTGTAATTCTTCATTTTCTTTCTCAGAATCCAGATAAAATTTGACTCCAATTATCGCTACAATTGCTACAAGAAATACAATGATAATAATATTTCTCTTAGAGCTTTTATTCTCTTTTTCTAATTGGTTGTAAGCTGAATTTTTTGATTCCTCTGACATAATAGGTCGAACTTTTTAATAAGTTTGCTGATGAAATTAAGTTTTTATACTACAAATAGTATGTTTTCTTCGTTAAATACAAACCACAAATTTAAACAAATATTATATTTTACCGCATGGAGTTAAATGAATCTTACTGGACAGACAGATATAAAAGTAATCAACTCGGTTGGGATATAGGTTATCCATCACCTGCTATCGTTCAATTTATGGAAACAGTCGAGGAAAAGAATGCAAGGATATTAATTCCAGGGTGCGGAAATGCATATGAAGCCGCCTATTTGTGGAAGAAAGGATATACAAATGTTCACTTATTAGATTTTTCTGTGATTCCGTTAAAAAAGTTTTCTCATGATAACCCAGAATTTCCTAAAGGGCAGTTGTTAAATATGGATTTTTTTGATGTTGAAGGAGACTACGATTATATTATTGAACAAACATTTTTTTGTGCCTTAAAGCCTCAATTACGAGAGAATTATGCTAAGAAAATGTATGAATTGGTAAAGCCAACGGGACAATTGTTAGGTTTGCTTTTTGATATCCCACTTTTTGATGATCGACCACCTTTCGGGGGAAATAAGGAGGAATATAAAAACCTTTTTTCTAAATATTTTAATATTTTAAAAATGGATACTGCCTATAACTCAATTCCGGAAAGACAAGGGAGTGAGTTGTTTATAAGAATGGTTCCTAAAAATTAGAAATCTAAAACGTAATTTTGCTTCTTAAAATCGGGATTAAAAAATAGTATACCCGCATCAAAAAGGTCAATGCTAGATTTTACTTCGTTTCTTTGCCTAATCTCTAACCACGCTCTTTTCATTCCGGCTGACCAGTGAATATCATCCATAATATAAATCGAGTTGGGTGCAAGATAGGGGAGTAGAACGTTAAAATAGTGAATGCTTGCCTCATAAGTGTGGTTTGCATCTGCATAAACTAAGTCGACATCCTTTTTTGATTGTTGTAGAAAGGCTGGTAAGATTTCAGTGATGTCCCCGTTGTGAAATTTTATGTTTTTTTGTGCTGAATTTACTTTTTTTGCTATCGCCATCGCATTATGGTCTGCCTCAAAAGTATGGATTTCAGCGTCTTCATCAGCTTTAGATATATATGCAGTGTTTATTCCTAAACTTGTACCGAGCTCAATAATGTTCCTGAATTTGTATTTTCTGATTAATTGAAAAAGAAGTTGAGAGAACTTAGGGCTAGATAAACTGTGTTTTGCAATCGATTTTACTTTGCGAACCGTTGATTTTTCCACTTTTGAACCTGCTCCCAAATCTAATATCTTATATTCAGAATTATCTTTTAACAATTCTGATCTAAGCTTTTCAATTGGTTCCCAATCATTAGAATGTTTTTTTCTTTTTATCAGGTTTGTATAGAAATTGTAGAAGTATAGTGAATGAAGTGAATGCTCGTCTGTTTTGAAATGGAAATAGCGAATGTATTCTTTTACTAAAAAGAGGTTCAATTTAATTCAATTTATAAGGAGCAATCATATTAAATTCAGGAATTCTTACCTCAATTAATTGTCCGTCTAACATTCTTTCCATTTGATAGAAACCATGCATTTTACCAAAAGGGGACTTTAAGTTACATCCTGAAACATAAGTATGTTTTTGGCCAGATTCTAAGATAGGTTGTTGCCCTATTACTCCTTCCCCTTCAACTTCTTTTATTTCTGAACCCGCGTCATGAATAAACCATTGCCTTCTAAGGAGTTGCACGGTTTGGTCTCCTTTGTTTTCGATCACTACTTTATAGGTAAATACATAGTGAAATTGAACCGGACTACTGTACTCCGGTTGGAATTCCGTCTCAACGCTTACGTGTATACCTCTTGTAATTGACTGAACCATAATGTAAATATAGGTAATTCAACGAATGAAGCACATTAATAGTTTATTGATTTATTACATAGCCTTAAATCTATTGGCTTTTTATATCTTTTTCTAAATTTGGGTAAATATTAATTTATGCAGGTAAAAATAGAACAAAGTTGGAAAAATAGGTTGTCAAAAGAATTTACGAAAGATTATTTCCTTGATCTGGCAAAATTTGTAAAATCTGAATATCAAAATAAAACTGTTTATCCTCCTGCAAAAGAAATTTTCAAGGCTTTTGACGCTTGCCCGTTTGATCAGGTAAAAGTAGTAATTTTGGGACAAGATCCATATCACGGTATAGGTCAAGCTAACGGCCTCTGTTTTTCAGTGCACCCCGGTGTTGCAATGCCACCATCTTTGGTCAATATCTTTAAGGAAAGAAAAGCTGACCTCGGTAAATCAATGCCCCCCAATGGCGATTTAACAGGCTGGGCTAAACAAGGAGTTCTTTTATTGAATGCAACCCTAACTGTAGCGGCAAAATCACCAGGCTCTCACCAGAAGAGAGGCTGGGAGAATTTCACTGATTCTGTAATTCACAAGCTATCTAGTGAAAAAGAAAACCTAGTTTTTATATTATGGGGAGCCTACGCACAGAAGAAAGGGGCAATAATTGATCGAAGCAAGCATTTTATTATTGAATCAGCCCACCCATCACCTTTTTCGGCTCACCGTGGCTTTTTTGGGTCAAAACCATTTGGTAAATGCAATGAATACTTAACCTCCCAACAATTGGAGGCAGTTGAGTGGTAATTACGGACTGATTTCTTGCTCTAATTCAATGCTCACCTTAACCCCATTTCGCTGTAGAGTCTCCAAAGTATTTTTTAATTCTTCTGCTTCTTTTTTATTACCTGCTTCAAAAGTTATTCCTCTCATCCAGAGATATTTAAGATTTACAAGTTTCAGTATTTCTGTAGGGAATGTATGGATTTCGTTAAACGAAATATCTAGATCTTCTAGTTCCTTATAGTTCAATATAAACTCAGGGAAACCTTGGAAATAGTTGTTCTGGATATGGAAATCTGTTATGTGTTCTAAGTCTGCTATACTTTCCGGTAAGTAGGAAATCCTGTTATGGTGAATATAGAATTCTTTTAATGACCTTAGCTTGCCAATACTTTCAGGGATACTGAAAAATCGATTATGAGCAACATATAGTCTTTCTAGTTTTTGTAGGTTTCCTAGCTCTTCAGGAAGTTTTTCAATTTGATTAAAATATAAATCTAATTCTACTAACTCTATCAAGTTGAAAAGAAAAGACGGGAGACTGTCTAAATCGTTTTTATAAAATGATAATACTTCCAAGTTCTTTAAACTTCCTAACGCAGGATGAATATTATCACTCTTGATGTCATTTTCAGCAAATTGTAAGTCGACTAGATCTTTTAATAGACCAATCTGTTTTGGAACTGAAGTTAAGTTATTAAAGGATAATACAATGTATTTAAGACCTTCAACGCTATCTTTAGCTATGTTTTGAAGATCTATATTATTTCTAGATAAGTTTAAATGTTCTAAATTTTGTAGCTTTTCTAGATGAAATTTTGAATCTTCTCTAAAATCATTTCTAGCAAAATCAATTTCTTTCACATTCTTAAGCTTGTGGAAGTTTTTAGGAACTGGAGAGTAAGGACTATCTCTGTACACCAATTCTTTAATATTTATATTTCTTGTAAATTTTATCCTTTGACCTGGAGCATGATTATAAATTCGGATGGTTTCCAAGCTGTCCAAACCGAATATGGACCAATTCAATAACCATGGGATTTTTTTTACAGATGTGTTAACTAATTCGATTTCTTTTAAATTTTTACATTTTAACAATTTAAATAGCGGGAGCCTTTTAATATCTTCTCCTTCAAAAGAAATATGTGTAATAGTATCGTATTTATTGTGGTTTTTAAGCTGGTTTGCCCGAAGGTGAGTTTCAGATTGCGATCTAAGATAGTAGTCGAATTTAGGTATTTCTCTCAACAACGAAAAGGCAGAATCATAGCCAATGAAATTTTGTGGGTCTTGGTAGCTACTGTCCACTAATTCTCTTTTAAAAACTCCATCCTCCACGCTAATCTTAAAGCCGTTGCTCATGATCATTTGGTAGTGGTGATAGTCAATAGAATCTTGCTCATTGTAAAATTTATATGTTTTTTGAGCTTGGAGCTGTTGATAACATCCAACTATAACTATGAGAAATATTATAAATCGTTTCATAGAAGAATAACTAACTAATGATTAAATACTAAAGATATAGTATTTAAAATGGAATAGCAAAATATCTTATTTTTTATTTTAATCCCCGATAACGATACAAAAAGTAAAAAACAGATAAGAAAGCTATCAAAATCCATTAAAATAACCTATTTTTGACCTTTTGGTAAAAACACTATGAGTACAGAAAAAGATAATAAGAACAAAGATTATTCAGCGGGTAATATTACCGTTTTAGAGGGATTAGAAGCAGTAAGGAAAAGACCTGCCATGTATATTGGCGATGTCGGAATAAAAGGTCTTCATCACATGATCTGGGAGGTTGTAGATAATTCTATTGATGAAGCCATGGCGGGGCATTGCTCTGAAATCAAAGTAGAGTTAAATGAAGATAATTCAGTTACTGTTACTGATGATGGCCGTGGTATTCCTGTTGATATTCACGAGAAAGAAGGTCGGTCTGCATTAGAAGTTGTGATGACTGTTTTGCATGCTGGTGGAAAGTTCGATAAAGATTCTTATAAAGTATCTGGTGGTTTGCATGGGGTAGGGGTTTCCTGTGTAAATGCTTTATCAACCATGCTCAGAGCTACGGTTTATAGCAGGGACGGTAAAATTTATGAACAAGAGTATTCTGAAGGTTTTCCGAAAGCCCCTGTTAAGCCTGTGGGTGAAACGGACGTAACGGGAACAAAAATTCAGTTTAAACCAGATGAGACTATATTTATAGAATCTGTTTATAAATATGAAACTGTTGCTTCTCGATTAAGGGAATTGGCGTACTTGAATGCTGGTATTAAAATCAAATTAATCGACCATCGAGAAAAGGATGAAGAAGGAAATGTAAAAGAAGAAGACTTTTTCTCAGAAGGAGGTTTATTAGAGTTTGTTGATTACTTAGATGGTAGCCGAGAGAAATTAATTCCGCAGGCTATATACATGGAAGGGGAAAAGAATGGTGTTCCTGTTCAAGTTGCTTTAAATTACAATACCTCTTATACTGAAAATGTAGTTTCTTATGTGAATAATATTAATACTATTGAAGGAGGTACACATGTTTCTGGTTTTAGGAGAGCTTTAACACGAACGTTAAAAAGTTATGCTGACAAATCAGGGCTTTTAGAAAAGCAAAAAATTGAAATCACAGGTGATGATTTCCGAGAAGGATTGACGGCTATTATTTCTGTAAAAGTAGCAGAACCTCAATTCGAAGGTCAGACCAAAACTAAATTAGGTAATTCGGATGTGATGGGAGCAGTCGAAAGCTGTGTTTCCGAAACACTTCAACATTTCTTGGAAGAAAATCCTAGAGAAGCAAAAACCATTGTTCAGAAGGTGATTTTAGCAGCGCAAGCGAGAAATGCAGCTAAGAAAGCTCGAGAAATGGTGCAAAGGAAGAATGTGATGTCTGGAAGTGGATTGCCAGGTAAATTGGCAGATTGTTCTGAAAAAGATCCTGCAATTTGTGAATTGTATCTGGTAGAGGGTGATTCAGCAGGAGGTTCGGCCAAACAAGGTCGTGACCGTAATTTTCAAGCTATTCTGCCTTTGAAAGGTAAGATTTTAAATGTAGAGAAAGCCCAAGAGCATAAGATCTATGATAACGATGAAATCAAAAATATCTTGACCGCTTTGGGAGTTCGATTTGGAACTGTAGATGATGAGAAAGCGCTAAACCTTGAAAAATTAAGATATCATAAAATAGTGATCATGACGGATGCTGATGTCGATGGTTCTCACATTCGAACGCTGATTCTTACTTTATTTTTCCGGTATATGCGTGAATTGATTGATAAAGGATATGTTTATATCGCTCAACCACCATTATACTTAATTAAAAGAGGAAAGACAGAGCGCTATGTATTTACAGAGGATGAAAGAGTAGAAGTAGTTAAGGAAATATCGCCAGATGGCACCGAAGGAGCCGTTCATTTACAACGATATAAAGGTTTGGGTGAAATGAATCCTGAGCAGCTTTGGAATACTACAATGGATCCTCAAACTAGAAAAATGAAGAAGGTGTCCGTAGAATCTGCTGCTGAAGCGGATCATTTGTTTAGCATGTTGATGGGGGATGAAGTACCACCGAGGAGAGACTTTATTGAGAAAAATGCCAAATATGCTAAAATTGATATTTAAAAATTTTCATTAAATCACTTATATTAAGGCCTGAGTTTATCGCTCGGGCTTTTTTGTTGGCGAGAATTTCATGTCTTTCTGAAAATCAGCATATATTTTTTTACTGTTTTGATTAGCCAACTTATTAAAGCGTCAGAATGACGTCCAAATTGCATTAATTTAGTTTCGATAATGATAGATACTGCAAATAGAATTAAAGGAGTTGAAGAATATTATTTTAGTAAAAAACTTCGAGAAGTTAGCGCTTTGGATAATCCTGATTTCCCAGTTATAAATCTTGGAATAGGGAGTCCAGACTTGGCTCCACATAAGCAGGTAGTAGATGCTCTAAATCAATCTGCTATAAAACATGATGTACATGCTTATCAATCATATAGAGGAATTCCAGAATTGCGTAATGCTATCGCTGATTATTATCTAAAATACTTTGAGGTGGAATTAAGTGCTGAGGAAGAAATCTTACCTTTAGTCGGTTCCAAGGAAGGGATCATGCATATTACACAGGCTTTTGTCAATAGTGGAGATACGATTTTGGTTCCAAACCCGGGTTACCCTACCTATGCAGCAGTAGGTAAATTGGTGCAAGCGAATATCCAGTACTACAATTTAGCAGAAGGGGATAATTGGCAAATCGATATCGATTCACTGAAGAAATTGGAGTTGAACAAAGTTAAATTACTCTGGCTCAATTCTCCTCACATGCCTAGTGGAGTGCAATATTCTGTGGATGTGCTCCAACAGTTAGTTGAATTAGCTAAAGAGCACCGATTTCTGATTGTAAATGATAACCCTTATTCTATGATTTTGAATAAGAAGTATCAAAGTATAATGTCTCTGGAAGGAGCCAAAGATGTGGCGATAGAGTTGAACTCATTAAGTAAGTCACATAATATGGCAGGCTGGAGAATTGGTTGGTGTATGGGAAACTCCGCATTCCTCAATGCAATTTTGAAAGTAAAAAGCAATATGGATAGTGGTATGTTTAAGCCTTTGCAACTTGCGGCAACTGCAGCTTTGAAATTAGAAGATAAGTGGTTTGATGATTTAAATGAGATTTATCAACAAAGAAGAATTTTAGCGGAAGCAATCCTGAAGAAATTAGGCTGCACTTTTGATGAGAAGCAACAAGGACTATTCATTTGGGCTAAACTGCCTCCAAAGCTATTATCTTCTGCAAACTTGATTGATCAGTTATTGAATAATTATAAAATATTTTTAACTCCTGGATTTATTTTTGGTACACAAGGAGAGGGCTATATTAGAATCTCACTATGTGCTACTGAAAGCCAATATAGAATCGCATTAGATCGGCTTCAAAATTTTGCTTTATGATTCAGAAAATTAATAGTCTCAGTATCATTGGACTTGGCTTAATTGGAGGTAGTTTTGCTTTAGTTGTAAAGAATAAGTTTCCCGACATTATAATTTATGGCGTAGATCAAAACCCTGCTCATGCAGCAAAGGCCCTTGAATTGAATTTGATTGATGAAATTAAGACTTCAGATGACTCCAAAGTGTTGGGTTCTGACTTAATCATTTTGGCAATTCCCGTGAATGCAATTATTGAAATACTTCCGCAATTACTATCCAATATTTCGTCAAATACGGTTGTTGTTGATACGGGATCCACTAAGTCTAGTATTTGTCAAGCCGTCAGTCATCATAATAACAGATCGCAATTTGTTGCGGCACATCCAATTGCAGGAACAGAATATTCTGGTCCAGAATCCGCCTTTGAAAGCCTTTTTCGTGGGAAGAAAAATTTAATTTGTGAATTTGAATTATGCAATACCGAAGCAAAGGAGTGTGCCAATTGGTTTTTTAAGCTAGTGGAAATGGATAATATTTTTATGGATGCTGAAAGTCATGATAAACATTTAGCCTATGTTTCACACTTATCTCACATTAGCTCATTCATGCTAGGATTGACCGTTTTGAATATTGAGAAAGATGAAGAAAATATTCTGAATTTGGCTGGAAGTGGGTTTGCAAGCACAGTACGTTTGGCAAAAAGCTCTCCAGATATGTGGGCTCCGATTTTCCAACAAAATAAATCATACCTCAGCAAAGCTTTGGATGAGTATATTTTGCAATTAATGAACTTTCAGGAGCAGTTAAAATCAGACAACTTTAATGAGATTAAGGTGCTGATGCAGAAAGCAAATGAAATTAGAAAGGTTTTGGATTAACAGAAATCTCGTTATTGATTTTGACAGCCTAATTCTCTTAGCACGAAGCAATCAATTTCTCTTTTGCCTCTTTCATGCCTTCAACTGCACCTTTAGCTATTGCTGTAATTTGATTAGTACCATAGTATTCCGGAGTGCTAGGGTCTATCACATAAATAGGGATATTTCTTTGCACCTCATGAATTAAGCTTGCTGCAGGATAGACCTGCAATGATGTACCAACCACTAATAAAACATCTGCTTTGGCGGTTATTCGAGCTGCAGGCTCAATCATCGGAACCATTTCACCAAACCAAACAATATGCGGCCGCAATTGAGAGCCTTTCTCACATAAATCTCCTTCTTTGATTTCCCAGCCATTAAGCTCATATATTAGATTTTCGTCAACACAGCTTCTTGCTTTTTTTATTTCACCGTGTAAATGTAAAACTTTTGAAGAACCGCCTCTTTCATGCAGATCATCTATGTTCTGAGTTATGATTTGAACATCATAATCCTTTTCTAATTCAGCTAGCATTTTATGTGCTTCATTTGGTTCAGCATCTAAAACAGCCTTCCGTCTTTGGTTATAAAAGTCTAAAACCAAGCTTTGGTTTTTGGCCCAGCCTTGTGGAGATGCCACTTCCATTACGTCATGGCCTTCCCACAGACCATCTGTTCCCCGAAATGTTGGTATACCACTTTCTGCACTTATTCCAGCACCTGTTAAAACTACTAAGTTCTTTCGCATAACTATATATATTTGAAAAGATACAATCTATTTTTAGTAAGTTTCGTTACAAGCTTCAATATAATAAAACCTGAAAAAATGTTAGTAAAAAAAATTTTAATTGCCCTAGTAATTTTTAGCAGTTTTGCTTGTGTTACTCAGAAGAAATATGATGAGCTTCTAGCCGAAAAAGTCAAGACTGACGCTGAAAAAATGGAGTTGGAAGATAAGGTGGAAATGAAAAATAACACCATTGAATCTTTAGAATCGCAATTATTAGAAGCACAAGAGGAACTTGAGCAAAGCAAAAAAGCGTATCAGGCTTCTCAAAGTAGTCTGGATTCTTTACAGCAACAATATGAAACACTGAATGATTACTATGATAAGTTGATGAGTAGTAGTGGGAAACTCAACAAAGATCTTTCTAATAAAGAAAAGCAATTGCTTCAAATGGAGGCTGACTTAGAGATTTCCAAACAAAGAAATGATGAATTAGCTGCAAATTTAGCGGAGCGCGAAGAGAGAGTTGCGGAACTTGAAAAGGTGTTGGCCGATAAAGAAGCTGCAGTTAATGCTTTAAAACAGAAAGTAAGTGAGGCACTACTAAATTTTAAGGAAAATGATTTAACGGTAGAGGTCAAAAACGGAAAAGTTTATGTTTCACTAGCTGAGCAGCTCCTTTTTAACTCGGGCAGTACTGTGGTAGATGCAAAAGGTGCTGAGGCACTAAAGAAATTAGCCCAAGTTCTTAAAGACAGTCGAGATGTGAATATTGTGGTTGAAGGACATACGGATAATGTTCCGATTTCAGGGAACAACAAATATTTAAAAGATAATTGGGATTTAAGCGTGCTTAGAGCTACTTCCATTGTACGGATTTTGACTCAAAATGGGGCTTCTCCTGATAGGGTTACTGCTGCGGGGAAAGGTGAATTTGCACCGAAAGCCGCAAACGAGAATGCTGAAGGTAGAAAAGAAAACAGAAGAACAGAAATTATCTTAACTCCTAAGTTGGATGAGTTATTTCAGATTTTAGAAAGCAATTAGTTGGAAGCTGGAAGTTAGAAGTAGGAAGTATTTTTAACTTCCTACTTCGAGCTTCTTACTCCAAAATCGTCACTTTCTCCATCACATCCCCTTGACGAATTTCATCAATGATATCTAAACCTTCATACACTTTTCCAAAGGCAGTGTGCTTGCCGTCCAAATGTTGAGTATTTTGTCTGCTATGACATATAAAGAATTGAGAACCTCCCGTGTTTTTTCCAGCATGCGCCATTGATAAAACTCCTTTTTCATGATGTTGCTTGTCTCCATCTGTTTCACAGTCAATGGAGTACCCTGGGCCACCAGCACCTGTTCCATCAGGACAACCACCTTGTACCACAAAATCGGGAATCACTCTATGGAAAGTTAAACCATCATAAAATCCTTCTTTTGCCAATTTGTGAAAGTTTTTTACCGTATTGGGTGTGGCATCATCATAAAATTCAATTTTTAATGTGCCTTTGTTCGTTACTATTTCTGCTTTGCTCATAATTATATATTAATCTTATTGAAATTACTAGTCTTAATCAATCCGGCTTGCTTTTCTGTGTTCTGTACTTTTAAATACTATTGCGTTGCCAAACGAGTTGTTCAGTATCCGCCATTTCATCAATTATATTAGCTTCTTTTAAGGTGTATACTACATTTTTCAGCATCTTATTACTAACCCAGCCGTCCGTAGCCCATTCAGTAGCATGATACCATTTGGCAGCGTCTTCTTTTTTAATTTTGAATCGTTCACTAACCATGTTTACTGCGTCTTCATTTTCCATAAACATGGCAGAAGTACGTTGTATTTGCCGTAGTACTCTTGATATATCCTTGGGCCTTTCATTAATGATTTCAGTATGTGCTGCTAATACGAAGCAGGGCCAAGGCGTTACATATTCACCGATACGTTTCAATTCTCCTCTTTCAACATAAGGCTTGGTGGTGTACTTTTCCCAATAAAAAACATCTGTTTCCTGCTTTTGAAGTGATGCTAATGCGCCTTTTAGGTTTTGGATAATTTTGAACTGCGATTCCTCTATTTTTTTATCATTATTTAAAGCATCTACTATTGGCATTAAGTGTGAACCGGATCCAATTCTACTAATGGCAAACTGCTTATCGTAAATCTCTTTATGGTCTCTTATCGGGTTCTCTGTTCCGCTATGTATGCCCCAAATTAGTGGGCTTTTTACATAACCGCTGATGATTTTGGCAGGCACACCTTGTAAAATCCCACTCACTATACCTTCTGTTAAAATAGCACAAATATCAACTTTATTATTGATGAGTGCTTCTCTCATTTCGCCTGTGCCTCCTTCAAATGTTATCCATTCAATTTGTAAGCCTTCATTCTTAATGGCTCCGGATTCTATTGCTAGGTGGATTGGTGTATTGTAATGTTCTGGTACTCCGCCTATTCTTATGGTTTTACTCACAGTATTCTTCCTTTTTTGAGTGTACAAACATACAATCTTTCTTTTTTGAATTAATGAAATATCACAGGTTTTGTTTGATTTTTCGCCCTTTATGACATTTTCATTACACTTTTTGAGCTGTTTTTCCGTTCTTCGCAGGATAATTCAACAGCATGCCAAAGAAGAAAAGAAAAAACAGTCTAAAGAACAAAATTATCAAATACATATCCTTGCTGATTGGCTTCGGGTTTTTACTATTAGTTTTGTTTTTCTATAGTATCAAATCTGGCCTGTTTGGAAAATTACCAAATGAAGAGTTTTTGACTAATATTAAAAATTCTCAAGCTACAGAAATTGTGGATGAGAATGGGGAAAATATTGGCTTCCTTTATCGTAATTTTCGCTCTAATGTAGAATTTACTGATTTTCCAGACCATCTTGTCGATGCTTTAGTTGCAACAGAAGATATCCGTTTTTTCGAGCATTCAGGTATTGATTATCGAAGTTTGCTACGAGTTTTAGTGAAAACTATAATTCTACAAGATCGATCGGGCGGAGGTGGGAGCACCTTATCTCAACAGTTGGTAAAGAATTTATTTCCTCGTGAATATTCGAATAAATTTGAGATTCTTGTAATCAAAATCAAGGAAGCCATTATTGCTCAAGAGCTGGAGCAAATATATTCTAAAGAGGATCTACTAACTTTATATCTAAATACAGTTAGTTTTCCAGATAATACTTTCGGCATTGAGGCCGCTTCACGCACTTTTTTTAACAAGCCAGTAAATAAGTTAGATTTAAGCGAATCGGCCATTTTAGTAGGAAGTTTGAAAGCTACTTACACATTCAATCCAAGAATATTTCCAGAGAATAGTATAGATAGAAGAAATATTGTTCTGTCCCAAATGAAAAAGTATGATAAAATAAGTGAAGAGACATACTTAAAGGCTGTTAAGGAAGATATTGAATTAGATTACCGTCCTATGAAGGCGGACAAGGGGATCGCTCCTTATTTTAGGGAACAAGTAAGGAAGAACCTGATTTCATGGGCTGAAAAATATGAAAAGGAAACTGGCGAATCACTTGATATATATGGAGATGGTTTAACAATTCATACTACCTTAAATAAAAGGATGCAGTTATACGCTGAAACTGCTATGAAAACGCATATGCAGAATTTACAAAAAGCTTTCGAAGAAAATTGGGGCAATCTTGCGCCTTGGAAAAAGAAAGGAGTTTATCAAAAGCATATTCAAAGAACTCACCATTATAAAGCCTTAAAATCACAAGGGAAAACCGAGCAGGAAATTCAACAAATATTGAGGGAGAAAAAGAAAATGCAAGTTTTCAACTGGTCGGGTGCTGAAGTACAGACTATGAGTGTTATTGATAGCATTCAGCATGCATTAAAAACGTTGCAAGCTGGATTCTTAGCAATAGAACCGAAAACCGGGGCTGTTAAAACCTGGATAGGAGGAATTGATTTTGAATACTTCAAATATGACCATGTTTCACAAAGTAGAAGACAGCTTGGTTCTACTTTTAAGCCTTTTGTGTATTTAAATGCATTGGAGAATGGAGTGAAACCCTGTGAGTACTTTCCTGCCAGTGCAGTTGCATATGAAAACTTGGAAGGATGGAAACCAACCAATAGCGATGATGAGGATTACACATATGTAAATGTTAATATGCAGGAAGCGCTAAGGAAATCCATGAATACTGTCTCTGTCAAAATATTAGAAGAGACTGGTATTCCATCATTACTAGAGTTTGCTGAAAATGTTGGAATAGAATCTAAATTGCCCGAAGTCCCTTCATTGGCACTAGGAACTGCAGAGCTTACCATGCTTGAATTAGCAAAAGCCTATTCTTCTTTTTTAAATGATGGCAAATCTTCAGAACCATTTTTTATACAAAAGATTACTAATAGTTCAGGAACTGTATTGGCAGAATTTGAGCCAGAGAAGCAAAATGAAAAAGCGTTTTCCACACTTAATCAAGAAATGATTTTAAAAATGATGCAAGAAGTTGTCAATTCAGGCACTGCATCAAGATTGAGATGGAGATATAAATTGAATAATGATATAGCAGGTAAAACTGGAACCACTCAAAATAATAGAGACGGTTGGTTTGTAGGACTTTTACCAAATCTGGTGGTGCTAAGTTGGGCAGGGACAGACATAGGAAGTATTGGTTTTAGAAGTACATCAATTGGACAGGGCGCTAATTCTGCTTTACCCATTTTCGGATTATGGATGCAAAAAGTAAATGCTGATGCTAGCTTAAATCATTACAGTAAGAGCAAATATCCCAGTTTATCAGAAGAAGCAAAGGGCTTGATGGACTGTCCTCCTATTAAGGAAGATGGATTTCTAAAAAAGCTCTTCACAAATCCTGACAAGGAAAAAAGTAAAAATTTTGAAGAGGAGGGAAAGCAAAATCAAGGATTATTTAAACGAATTAAGAAGTTGTTCAAAAAGGACGAGTCATCTGACTAAATAGCTTTTTTTTGAACGTTTATTTCATTCAAGACTAAACCAGATTTCATCACCAGGTTTTAATTGCGCTATTTGATCTAAGTCCTTATCAGTTATATTCACAATTCTAGGATATCCACCTGTTGTTTGCGCATCATTTAGTAGTATGATGGGCTGACCACTACTTGTAAGCTGGACAGTTCCCGGAATAATACCCGAGGAAATCATTTCTTTCTTTTCTTCTAATGCGGTTAGTTCTGTTTTTAATCTATAGCCCATTCTGTTGGCATCTTGAGTGATCAGGTGACCTTGGCCAAAGAACTTTGCGATCGCAGTCCTTGAAATGTTTTCAAATTCAGGTCCAGGTTTTACTTTTAATCTTATTTTATTGGCTAAAGGGGGAGTTGAAGTATTTTTGTCTAAAGTTCCGTTTTTGTTCAAATGTGCTGATTCAATTTTCAATTTAGAGCCTTTTTTGATTATGCTATCGGGTGTTGCTTCAGCTGCTTGCAAAATAGGGCTAGCACTTCCTTTCCATTTCTTGGCGTTCCATTTACCTGCAACGGCCATATAAGCCCTGCATCCATAATTTAACTGTCCGAACCTAACAATCGTACCACTTTTCACATGAAAGGCTTCTTCGTTTTTTACAATTTTATTATCAATGTAAATATCAAACTGTGCTCCCGTTACAGCCACTAAAGCATCTGTATCAAATAGAATTTCAGGCCCCATCATGGTTATTTCTAGCACGGGGGTTTGTTGCTTGTTACCAACCAAATAATTAGCCAATTCGGCAGAACGTTTATCTAACGCTCCTCCAATTGGAACTCCCAAATGTTGCAGACCTGCTCTTCCTTGATCTTGAACGGTTGTTTGCATTCCTGCTTTCAAAAATATTAAGGTCAGTTCACTTTGCTTCATCTTGAATCTTTTTAAATTCTGTGGCAGAAATAGTATAAAACTTAACCAGATCACCCATTTTTAATAAAAAAGGCTCTTCTTTTCTTGAGTTAAATATTTTTAAAGGTGTTTGACCAATCAATTGCCAACCACCCGGTGCCTCGCTAGGGTAAATTCCAGTTTGAATACCTGCTAATCCCACACTTCCAGATTTTACGAGCTTTCTTGGAGTTGATTTTCGTTTACATTCTAATTCTTTTGGTAATTTACCCAAATAAGGAAATCCAGGCAAAAAGCCCATCATATAAACATCATAAGTCTGACTAGTATGTAAAGAAATGATATCTTCTTGACTTAATTTTAAATCTTGAGCAAGAGATTCGATGTCAGGGGCATAATCTGTTTCATAGCAAACTGGGATTTCAATGATTTTTGATTTTGATTGAGTTTGTTCTGGCTTTATGCCTAATTCCTTGATCTTATCTTTTAATATTTCAAAATTGATAGATTCAGGATCAAATACTACCGTAATGGAGCAGTAAGCAGGAATTTGATAAACAACTTCTTCAATATTAATAATGGCATTATGATAAGATTTGACTAATTGATGAGTTTCAGAGTCAATCTTTTGTTCAAAATTAATGAGCAAAGCATTATCTCCATAAGGAATAATTTCCATCACAGTATTAATTTTTTTATGCTGATTTTATTTTCTATTTGATGTATGGCTTTCAATATATCCTCTGCTAACGGGTTATCTCCATGAATACATAAACTATCTACTTCCAAGTTGATTTTCCTTCCGCTTGCCGTTTTGGCTTCACCATTTTTGACTATTGATTGGAATTGTTCAATGCTTTCTTCAACACTTTGCAAAACAGATCCCTCTTCTTTTCTGGACATCAATTGGCCATCTTCTTGGTATTTCCTGTCCAAAAAACCTTCTCTGATAAACTTGAATCCAAATTTCCGAGTGAATTCTTGAAAAGGACTTCCAGCAAGTCCCAAAATGGCCAGGCTAGGATTGATTTCATTAACTGCTTTAAGAAAAACTTCTGCCTCCTTTTTATCATGGGCAATTGTATTGTACAATGCACCATGGGCTTTTACATACTTCAATTCTCCTCCCAAACTTTTAACCATGCCTTGCAATGCTGCAATTTGGTACTTAATAGTTGCTTTTAATTCATCACTTGAAAGCCTTATTTTACGCCTTCCAAATCCAGCTAAGTCCGGATAGGAGGGATGTGCACCAATTTGCACGTCATAATATATTGCCTTCTTGATAGTATTTTCCATGTGTAAAGGATCACCACCATGAAATCCACAAGCAATATTGCATGAGCTGATATAAGGGAAAATTGCATCGTCATTTCCCATTGAAAACTGACCAAAACTTTCACCTAAATCACAATTAATATCTATTGAAGCCATATTATTCATTATATAAATCCCAATGCACCAATTATACTTTTTATTCCCAAAATTAAAGTCACAATAATAACCACAACGCCAGTAACATTTATGAGTTTTGAATTCACATGTTTTCCCATGAGCGCCTTGTCATTGACAATCCATAAAAGATAGATGGCCAGAATTGGGAGAAGTAATCCATTGGCTACTTGTGCAAATAAAATTAAGGCAGTTGGACGGAAACCTAGTGAAGCAATTATGATACCTGTAAAAAGTACAAAAGCCCACACCATTTTAAATTTTTTGTTTTTTAATCCATGTTTCCAATCCAATATCTCTGATGTGGCATATGCTGCCGCTAATGGTGCTGTTATACTTGAAGAAAATCCAGCGGCTAAAAATCCGAAAGCAATAAAATGAGATGACCAACTTCCTAAAAGTGGATCGAGTTGATGCCCCAAAGCACTGATCCCATCAATTTCTTGAGGGCTTCCTTTAAATGCTACGGCAGCTGATATCATTATAGCCATCGTAATGATTCCGCCTAAACTTACGGAAAGGATAGTGTCAAACCTTGATAATTTCAACGAGTCACCATCTTTCCATTTTGTTTTACTAGCGGATGCATGCAGAAATAAATTGTAGGGAACCACAGTGGTGCCAATCAAACCCACTACCATCAATCCTGCTTTATCAGGAATTACCGGGATAAAAAGGCCTTCCATGATTTCAATAAAAGAGGGTTGTAATAGTAAAGCTGCAAGAATGAAAACTATTCCCATTAAACTTACTAAAAGAACTAAAAATCGCTCAATATATTTGTATTTGCCTACAAATAATAGTGTAAAGGCAATAAGACCAATCAAGATTAACAATATATTGGTTCCAAAAATTTGAGGAAAGTTCTCAAAGCCCATGACTGCGCCAGCCAAATTCCCTGATTCATATGCCGCATTTCCAATCACAATGGCGCTGATTACCAGAAAATAACTTAAATATTTTAGGAATCTACTTGAGGACTTTTTGCGAATGGCTTCACCTAGCCCCATTTTTGCTTGCGTCCCCAATCTTGAAGTCATTTCCTGGAGGATTATTGTCGCAATGATAGAAAAAAGCATGGCCCATAGCAGTGTATAACCATATCCCGCTCCAGCCATGCTAGCAGTTGTAACAGTACCTGGCCCAATAAATGCGGCAGCCACTATCATTCCTGGTCCCAATTGCTTTAAATCTTTTAGCATTCACTTTTTTGCCAAAAGTTAATATAATTATCGGGAATGCTTAGGAGACCGCTTTATATTCTTCTTCAAAAATGCTACTGTCATCAGCAAATTTCTCAATCAGATCTAAATCAAGTCTATCAGTAAGGCTCTTGGAATAATGTAGTTTTTTAAGTCTCAATCCTTTATCCACTAAGAATTCGGCAGGAATGGTGTTTAGAGACTCCTGCTCTTCAGGCATATTCATAGGGACACCTGTAAACTTAGCCTTAATGGCGGTTTGAATAAAGCTTGTGATGTGGCTATTTCTAGATATTTTTTTTGATTCCTCTAGACCATATTTAGCATAGATTTCTTTATCGGGATCCGATATCAGCGGAATTGGTGAGACCTCTTTATGAAAAGTGCTTCGCAATAATACACTTTCCTTGGATTCGAAAAAGAATATCATTTCTAGTCCTTTTGCTTTTAATTTTTCATGTACTTTAGTTAAAGCATGAACCCTTAAATTACAAAACGGACAACCGGCATGTCTAAAAAATCCAATAAGTAACTTTTTTTCTTTATAATCCTCTAAATTAATCTGACGACCAAATATGTCTTTTTTATTGAATAAGGGGGCTAAAGCTGTAGAATGAAGTGTCATATAAATATTTATATTTTAAATGTATCTACACGAACGTATGAACTAGCATTTTTGGTTTTAATTTGATCGATAATTCATGATCATTTAACGAAATATATATTTTCTCCTTAACTTTGCCCTTTCTGTCAATAAAAGTTGTTGACATCACAAAATAAATGTGTCACCAAAGCAGGGCTGTGAACCCTGTGAAAACGTGAATTATGAGCAAAAAAGGAAGAGTATTAGTAGCCATGAGCGGTGGAATAGACAGCTCATTGGCAGCCGTTCTATTGCACGAACAAGGCTATGAGGTCATTGGCATGACAATGAAAACATGGGATTACGCCTCATCTGGCAGTTCCAAAAAAGAAACGGGTTGTTGCAGCTTGGATTCCATCAATGATGCCCGAAACTTAGCAGTTAATTTGGGTTTCCCACACTACATTTTGGATATCCGGGAGGAATTTGGTGATTACGTAATCGATCATTTTACCGATGAATATTTGGCTGGAAGAACCCCTAATCCCTGTGTTTTATGCAATACCCATATTAAATGGGATTCATTATTACGAAGGGCAGACAAATTAGGCTGTGACTATATTGCTACTGGACATTATGCCAAAGTAAGAGAGGAAAACGGCAGGTTTGTTATTTCCAGAGGGAAGGATTTGAATAAAGATCAATCTTACGCACTTTGGGGAGTTTCTCAGGAAAGTTTAAGCCGAACAATCTTACCATTAGGGGATTTAACAAAACCAGAAATTCGTAAAATGGCAGAAGATAAGGGCTTTTACGAATTGGTAAATAAATCTGAGTCTTACGAAATCTGTTTTGTTCCTGACAATGATTACAGAGGATTTTTAAAAAGAAGAGTAGAAGGATTGGAAGAAGAAGTGAAAGGGGGAGAATTTGTTCTTGAGGATGGAACTGTAGTTGGTACTCATGAGGGATATCCATTCTATACTGTCGGTCAAAGAAAAGGTTTGGGAATTGCATTAGGATATCCAGTTTATGTAACTGAAATTCAAAAAGATAAAAATAGAGTAGTTCTAGGTACTTTTGATGAACTTTCCAGAGATGGAATGTATGTTAAAAACCTAGTGATGAGTAAATATACTGCACTTAACGACCGCCTTGACACGGTAACTAAAGTTAGATACAATGATGACGGTGCTCCTGCTGTAATTGAACAAGTAGGGGACACCATGAAAGTATTCTTTGGCAATGGAATTCCTGCAATTGCACCAGGCCAAGCTGCAGTTTTCTACGAAGGAGATGATGTGATAGGCGGAGGTTGGATTCATTCGTCATTTAATCAGCAAAAAATAAAAAATGAGGCTTTATCTAATTCTATTTAGTCTCTTTATAATTTTCGCTGCCTGTGAAAATTCAACTGTAGCTCCTAATGAGGAAATATTGGGGCTACAGTTTTTTCCTATTGATTTTCAAAACGCAGATAGTTACTCAGTTGAAGAGATTAATTACAATAATGATGGCACCATCGATACCCTCCGTTATTCTATTCAAGATGAGTGGACAGATTCGGTTGCAATAGACAATGGAATTAAATTAGAAGGATATCGCTACAATATCAATCATAATGGGGATAAAGAGATTGTTTCTACGATTGTAAAAACCCGAACTACGAATCTTGCTAAATTAAAATTAGGCAATGCAGAAGAAGTGAAGTTAAGTTTCCCCGTAGCAGAAGGTAAAAGCTGGAACGGTAAACCTCAGGAATTTGAAGAAGACGAATTTACCATTTCTGGAGCTTTCCAAGACAAGGAGCTTGCAGATTCAACTTTTGAGAATACTGTTCAAGTAATCCAAGAAGACAACCAAGATTCAATAGCCAGTTATGACCAAAGAATTGAGGTCTATGCTGCTAATGTTGGATTGATTTATAAAGTATCGTCTCAATTGGAATTTTGTAGAGAAACAGAATGCTTGGGATTACAAGAGATCGAGTTTGGGAAAACTGTTCGAATGCGTAGAGAATTTAACTAAGATCTTTCAAAAAGAGATTTTAATTCGTTAGAAAACTATCAGTTTCCTCTATTCTAATGACAATCTTCAATGACGCAATTTTTTGCGTTTTTAACTTCTCACTTCTATCTGTTTATAATTACCCAAATCCGTCTTAACTTGCAGCTATGTTAAAAATAGGAAAGTGGAATACATTAAAAGTATTACGGGAATCTCCACAAGGTCTATACCTGGGAGACGGAGAAGAAGATGTTTTATTACCAAATAAATACGTCCCACAAAATACGAAAGTAGAAGATGAGATCAATGTTTTTGTTTATAAAGATTCTGCGCAAAGACCTATTGCTACCACTTTAAAACCATTAGCTGAACTCAATCAGGCAAGATTGTTTGAAGTTCGTCAAATCACTAATGTCGGTGCTTTTGTGGATTGGGGCTTAGAAAAAGAATTACTTATCCCTTTTTCGGAACAAACAGATGAGCTGGAAGTGGGCGATTTGATTGTGGCTTATGTCACTTTAGACCCTAAAACCGATCGAATTGTGGCTTCGATGCATATTGAATCCTTTTTAGAGGCAGGTTCTGGGGATTTGAAAGAAGGTCAGGAAGTGGATTTATTGATATATCGAATTACAGATTTGGGTTATGAAGTTGTCATCAATCAACAATATAAAGGATTGGTTTATGAAAACACTGTGTTTGATCCGCTTGATATTGGAATGGAAGGCAAGGGAAAAATAAAATCCATAAGGGCAGATGGCAAAATGGATGTGCAATGGAAAATTGAAAAGGAAGAAAAGCAAAAGGAAATCCTTGAGTTGCTTAGAGACCATAATGGTTTTATGCCTTATCATGACAAATCCAAACCAGATGAAATATATGATATGTTCGGCTTGAGCAAAAAGGAATTTAAACGGCAAATCGGGCATTTGTATAAAGAAAAGAAAATTCAGATTAAAGAAGACGGGATTTATTTGGTTTAGCCTTTGCATTCTTGTTAATGAGAAAATTGAAGCTTTTAGAGGATTCAAAGCAAATACTATATTGTAAACTTATGAGCACCGAACTATATCAAAACTGGAAGGAAAACAGCAAAGATTATCTTGCTCATAACAAGTCTTTTTTTCATCAATTGCGCAAAAAGAAAAAGCTAGATGATAATTTTCATGCTTTAGATGCAGAGGTCTTCGAGAAAATGGATTGTTTGGATTGTGCCAATTGTTGTAAAACCACAAGCCCTATTTTTCAGCAATCAGATATAGAAAGGGTTTCCAAAGCAGTTAAGATGAGGGTGCCGGAATTCATTGATACATATTTGCATATTGATGAAGATGGCGATTATGTATTGAATTCAGCGCCTTGTCCTTTTTTAGGCTACGATAACAAATGTATAGTTTATAAAAGCAGGCCAACTGCCTGCAGGGAATATCCTCATACCAACAGAAAAAGAATGCATCAGATATTGAAAAAGACATTCACGAATGCAGAGATTTGTCCAGCAGTCTATAGTATTTTGGAAAGGATGAAAGACTTAGAAGCGTGAAATGAAAAGGTGTTCTCGGTCTGATCCATATATAAAGGTACTGAGGAGTTGATAAAAGAAATTAATGTGCTTCTAGATATTAAGCTTGCACAATAATTAGAGGATGTTTATCATTAACAGTTAGAGGTTAGCAACCGACTAACCTTCTGTGATGTGTTGTTTTTATTTTGGTTCAAAAATCTAATAATTGTTTTTCGTTATCAGTAGGCCTGGAATACTTGTGACTTGATACTGACAATCGGATAGTTTATATTCGCACCAATACAGCAATTTTATGGCAAAATCGGCAGAACAAATACTAGCAGACCTTAAAAGCGGAAATTATGCACCTATCTATTTCCTTCACGGAGAAGAACCCTACTTTATAGACCTCATTAGCGATTATATAGAAAAGCATGCCTTAGATGAAAGCGAGAAAGGTTTTAATCAACAAATTCTTTATGGTAAGGATGTAAAGTTAAACCAAGTGGTCTCTGCCGCCAGGTCTTTTCCCATGATGGGGCAACGTCAGGTAATCATCGTTAAAGAGGCTCAAAATTTAGGTGAGTTCACAGAAAGCGATTTTGATTTCTCTCTTTTAGAGAATTATCTCCAAAGCCCCCAGGCTTCTAGTGTTTTGGTTTTTTCTTATAAGCACAAAAAACTTGATAAGCGAAAAAAGATCTTTAAAAGCCTAGAAAAACATACAGTTCTACTAGAGTCAAATAAGATTTATGAAAATAAAGTTCCAGATTGGATCTCACAATATGTAAAGTCTAAGGGACACAGCATAAATCGTCAAGCTTTAATGTTATTGACGGAATACATCGGAAATAATTTGGAGCGCCTTTCTAATGAAATTGATAAAGTATTAGTTAATTTTGATAAACCATCCGAAATCACCGATGCTTTGATTCAAGAATACGTAGGAATCAATAAGGATTATAATATATTTGAATTACAATCAGCGATTATTAAGGGAAATGGGCTCAAAGCGAATCGAATAATTAATTATTTTGCCTCCGATCCTAAAAATCATCCAGCAGTTGTGAATATTGGTTTTCTGCATTCCTTTTTTACAAAGGTACTGTTGATTCATCATTCACAGGATAAAAGTGAAAGAGGAGTAGCAGCCGCAGCAGGAGTTAATCCATTTTTTGCGAAGGATTACATTACAGCAGTTAACAGGTTTAATCTGAATAAGACCATTCAAAATTTAGCGCATATTTTTCAGGCAGACTTAATGTACAAAGGAGTAACAGCTAATATTAATGAAGCGCAACTTATGAAAGAATTAATATATAAATTGATGCACTGAAATTTTTTAAGATGAAATAAATCATTGATTTTGTAGTTAATACTGCATAGTTCGAACACTTTGAAAAAGAGTTTTTAATAGACACATCACCATAGGAATGAATAAATATATTGTAGTAATAGGCTTTGTTTTTTTACTGCCCCTTCAATCTTTTAGCCAATATGCCTTCGTCAATTCAGGAGCTAATGATATCTATCAAGAGGCAATCGAGGCTTTTGAGCAAAAGCAATATACTACAGCTCAAAATAAATTCGAAGAGTATAGAAAACTTCAAGATCACGAACGAATAAAAGCAGAAAATGCAACTTATTATAGTGCTTTAATTTCTATTTACCTCTATCAGTCGAACGGAGAGAACAGAATTAAATCGTTTGTTAAATCAAACCCTGCCCATCCTAAAGCACTGGAAGCATATTACGAACTTGGTAATTTCTATTTTCGGGAAAAGAACTATGCTAAAGCCATTCAATATTACGAAAAAACTGAGGGTGATAAATTAAAAGGAGAGGACAAGACTCATTATCAATTTAAAATTGCCTATGCATATTTTAGTAGAAAGGCTTTTCAAGAAGCTTTACCATACTTCAATTCATTAAAAAGGCGGGACAATCAATACCAATCAGCTGCAAATTACTATGCGGGGTATATTTATTTTGATAAAAAGCAATTCGATGAAGCTTTAATTGATTTAGAACGGGCAGCGGAGAATGATGATTACAAAATTTCTACTGCCAATATGATGGCTAATATTTATTATCAAAGAGGCCAATATCAAAAATTAATTGATTATGCAGAAGACTTGATTCCTCGCCTGAATAGGTTAGAAGCCTTAAATATTAAGTTGTTGATAGCAGATGCTTATTTTGAGCAAAATAATTATAAACAGGCAAATGATTATTTTGAAGAATATAGAAGTGAAAATAGAAGCAAAATGGATAGGGAATTGCTCTATCGAATGGGTTATGTGGCTTATCAATTGCAAAAATATGAAGAAGCCATCAAACTATTTGAGGAAGTTGGAATTGCAAAAGATTCTTTATCACAGTTTAACGCCTACTATTTAGGGGAGTTATATTTGAAAAAAGAGAATTATAGATTTGCTTCGAACGCTTATGAGCAAGCGAAACTTCTGGATTTCAACCAAGATATTGCAATGGAGAGTCATTTTCAATTGGCTAAATTGCAATTAAAGCAAGGGAACACTACCAATGCAGTAGAAGAGCTTTCTTCTTACATTAAAAATTATCCGAAAAGCCCATATTCTACCCAAGCGAATGAATTATTAAGTGAAGCCTTTCTGAATTCCAATGCCTATGACAAAGCCATTGAATTCTTAGAATCAATTGAGAATAAATCCTTGAAGCTAAAGGAAGCTTATCAAAAAGTTACCTTTTATCAAGGTGCTGAATACTTTAATCAGGCAAATTATTATCGCGCCATGGAATTATTTCAAAAATCCGTTGATTATCCGCAGAATATCAGTCTATTAGGGGAGACTTATTTTTGGATGGGAGAATCCTACTCTACTGGAAAGAAATATAAGGAAGCCATCGCATCATACGAAAAATCATTTAAATCAAGTAAAAGGAGTGACAATTGGTTTGCTAACCTAAATTATGGATTAGCTTATGCTTTTTACAATGATAAGCAATTTGAAAAATCTCTACAATATTTTAAAGAATATTTAAATAATGGTAAATCAGCCACTTATTATGCAGATGCTATTGTTCGCTTGGCAGACTGTTATTATGTGACCAAGAATTATCAATTAGCGATTAACTATTATCAAAAGGCGATAGATGAAAGAAACCCTAATATTGACTACGCATATTTTCAAAAAGGGGTCGTTAACAGCATAACGGGCAATAATAGTTTAGCAAACCAGAGTTTTGATAAGGTTATATCGGATTTCAGAAATTCTAATTATTATGACAATGCCTTATTTCAAAAAGCTCAATTAGCATTTGAATCAGGGCAATATGAAAAGTCAATTGATGGGTTTTCTTACTTATTGAAGAATCTGCAACAAAGTCCGCTGCGTCCTTTTGCTTATTCAAGAAGAGCTTTAGCATATTTCAATTTACAGCGATATGAGAAAGCAGAAGAAGATTATACTTTGATTTTGCAAAATTACTTAACTCATTCGACCGCAAATGGTGCGTTAGCTGGTCTACAGGAACTGTATTCAATAATGAATAAAGAAGGGGATTTGGATCAATACTTATCAGCTTATAAAAATGCAAATCCTAATGATGGTGAGGTGACAAAAATTGAATTTGATGCCGCCCAATCACTTTATTTCAATCAAAAGTACGATAGAGCAGTATCTTCGTTTAAGGCCTATATTCAGAACTATCCTGATCACTCTCTGACAGCTGAAGCACGGTACTATTTGGCGGACTCCTACTATAGGAATAATCAATTTGAAGAAGCATTGGGATTATTTTATGAAGTGGTTGAGGCTGACAATACCGCATTTAATAAACGCTCAATTCAAAAAATAGCAGAAATAGAATTGGTAAATAAGGATTACAGTAAGGCAAGATTGTACTTTACAAAACTTTTGGATCAATCTGAGAATAAAAAAGACAAGTACAACGCATATACTGGTCTGATGGAAATTGCTAAAGCAAATTCTGATTATAGTAAAATGATTTTGTATGCCGATTTAATTATGGAAGAAGCAGCAGTAAATGCTAATGCAATCAACGAAGCATATCTGAATAAGGGTATGGCTAATTATTACCAAGGAAAATATGCTGAAGCAAAGTCTAGTTTTCAAAGTGCGGTAAATGCAGCTAAGGACGAATTTGCAGCAGAGTCAAAATATATGATTGCCTTAATGGATTATAATTCTAAGAACTATCAGGAATCCATTAACGCATTATTCCAATTGAATAAAGACTTTGGGAATTATGCGATCTGGATTGGTAAATCATTCTTGTTGATAGCGGACAATTACTACGCAATGGATGAGATTTTTCAGGCTAAAGCTACCTTAAATTCAATAATTGAGAATGCAGATTCCAAAGTATTAAAAGACGAGGCGAAATTGAAGCTTGAATTAATAGAGAGTGAGACTGGAACAACTGAGGAGGGCCAGGATAGCAGCATGAATACTATTGAAATGGAAGAAGTAATTGAAAATGATTCTACTAAAAACTGAGATGTTAAGATATATTCTATTTATAATTTTTTGTTTCCCCTTCAGTTTAATAGGTCAAGATAACTGGAATCAGGAGGGTGATTTGGAAGATTCTCAAGTTATTATTGAGAAGGATCGTAAAATTGATCTACCGAGAGTGAATAGGGATTTCAAAAATGTACCTAAGATCAAAGGGAATCAGTCTCCTTTAGAAGTTGAATTTACTTCAAGGCAATTTGTGCCCAATCTTAGTAACTTGACTCCTAGAATTCGAGTGCTGACCATTCAAGATGAAAAGTTAGAAAAGTTGTATGCTAATCAAGTAAAATTAGGAGGGGGAAATTATGGAGCATCTTTTTTCGAAGGTGCTTTTGCAAGTAAAAGAAGTAAAGACAAAAGTTATGGGCTAAATTTATTTCATCAAAGCTTTGCTAACGGCCCTATAGATGGAAGAAATTCTGGTTCAGGATACCAAAAGGTAAACCCATATGGAAAGCTGATCTACCAAAAAGCGGTTATAAACGCTGGTGCTTTTTATGAGCGACATAACAACTATTTATACGGCTATGATACGCTCCTTACTTCAGAAGTTGATAGAGATAGTTTGCAAAGAACATTCCACACTATTGGTGCCAATATCTCCCTGGAAGATCTAAATGAAAATAGCCAATATCATTATCACTTGGACATGGATGCATACCAATTATTTACAAATATCAATAATTCTGAGCTTTCATTTAATTATAATTTGAAAAATAGCTTTAACATAAATGATGAATTTTTAATTTATTTTGGCGCTAATGGATTTATAAGTGCTTTAAAATTTGATGCACTTGACTCATCTCAAAATAGAAATTTACTAAGATTTAAACCGGGCGTAAAGTTTATTAGAGATAAACTAAAGATTGGCGTGGGTCTCAATATGGTGAGCGAGAATGACACGCTCCCAGGAATGAATAAATTTCATGTATATCCTGACTTAAGTATTGTGTATACACCATTTAATAAGTTAAGCATTTTTGGTGGCTTGACAGGAGATGTCAGAGGTAATCGCTACAGAGATTTTCTGATGGAAAACCCATATTTAGATAATGTTATAAGTGTGAATAATACTTTAATGCCATTTCAAATCTATGGTGGAGTAAATGGTTCCTTAAGTAATTTCTTAGGCTATGAATTTGGATTCAGTGTAGCTTCAGTTCGTCATAATTTTGGATATGAGGCAATCTACAGTGAAGCCGAAGGCGAGATTAGATACAGGGCTAGGTATCTTAATAATAATAATACAGAAGCTAATGTTTATGCCTCATTATTTACTAATATCGATAACCTGAAGATTAATCTAAGAGGAGATTATTTCTACTACAATGTGGGGGAAACAGAACTTATGCCTTTCCGTCCTAATTACACTTTGAGATTTGATTCCCATTATTGGTTTGCTAATAAACTTAAGATTGGTTTTGATGCCTATTTACAGGGGCGTATGAATAATGTCAATACCTTCATTCAAGAAAACGCTAGTTATTCGTTCAATCTAGATGAATCTATCCCACCCATCTATGATTTAGGAATAAAATTAGGGTATCAGTTAAGTAATAGAAGTCAGATTTTCTTACATGCTAATAACCTGATAGCCAATAAATACGAGTACTATTTGGGATATCCTAACCGTGGATTTCAAATTTTAGGAGGCTTTACATATTCGTTTTAATGTTTTTAATATCAATATTTGCCATTATATTTGATTCTAATAGGTAAAACTATTTATTATTGAGTATTGATTTTGATTAAAAACAATAGTTTATTGATAAAGTATTATAAATTTTTAATACTTTTAAGCTAGAGTAAACCTTAAATTACCAGAATATGGCCAAAAAGGACAAAAAAGACGAGGAGTATAAAGACGAAAACATACATAAGGAGCCCGAGCAAGATGATGAGGATTTCGGTTTGCCTGATCTAGACGAGGACGAAGAAAAGTCTGCACCTTCTGATGATTTTGATTCAGAAGATATTGCTACTACTCAGGATGAGTCTGAAATTGAGACTTCATTTGATACTTCTGAAACTACGGAGGATTCTCTTTCGCAGTATGCTGAAGAGGAATACGACCCAAATCCTTTTGGGGATGAAGAGGAGGAGGTAGAAGAGGAAGAGCCTGTTTCAACCTACACTCCACCTAAAAAACAATCGGCTGCACCAATAATTATTGCATTATCAATAATAATAATAGCTACTGTTGCAGTGATTTATTGGTTTTTCTTGAGAGAACCTGCGCCAGAGCCAGTGGTTGAAAAAGAGCCTGTCGAAGAAACCACACCTGTTGTAGTAGAAAAGCCCGTTGAGCCTGAACCTGAAGTAATTGAGCCTGAAGAGCCTGCAGAAGGACAAGTCAACACACTAAACTCGAGAACAGGGCGTTCTTATGTTGTTGTTGGTAGCTTTTTTGATGAGGATTTGGCGAAAGACTACGCAGAAAAGCTTACCAAAGATGGAACTAATGCTTTTATTATTCCACCTTTCGGTAAAAGTAAATTCAATAGAGTAGCTATTGAAGAAACAGAGAGTTTTGCTGCTGCGAGTACTCGAGCTACAGAATTAACAGGTCAATTTAAAGAGCAACCTTGGCCTTTGAAATATTGATATAATTAAATATGACACTATTACAAGTTACTACTGTTGCTGATTCAGCAATGGTTAACGCTTCTGAAGAAAGCGTTAATTTGTTTGACTTACTTTTAAAAGGGGGATATGTAATGATTCCCCTTTTGTTATTATCAGCTGCAGCAATTGCTATTTTTATAGAGCGGGTACTAACTATTAAGAAATCATCTAAAACCCCAACAGGATTGCTAAACCAAGTGAAATCATTGGTTTCTGATGGGAAAATAGATCAAGCCAAAATGATGTGTTCTCAGAACGAGACTCCAATTGCCAAAATGTTGGAGAAAGGTATTTCTAGAATAGGAAGTCCCCTTAAAAACATTGAAGTTTCTATAGAGAACGTGGGTAAGATTGAAATTTACAGACTAGAGAAGAATTTATCTTTGCTGGCCACGATTTCCGGTGCTGCACCTATGATTGGGTTTTTAGGCACGGTTACTGGAATGATACAGGCTTTTATTGCAATAGCTCAAGAAGAGGGATCAGTAAGTCCAAAATTGCTCTCTGAAGGAATCTATGAGGCTATGATCACTACGGCCGTAGGTCTTTCAGTCGGGATCATTGCTTATCTTGGTTATAACTATTTGGTAACCCAGGTGCAAAAGGTTATACATAAAATGGAATACACATCCGTTGAATTTATTGATTTACTTCAAGAACCTAAATAAAACGCTATGTCAATGAAATCTAGACATAATGTTGATCCTGCCTTTAGTATGTCATCCATGACAGATATCATTTTTCTCTTATTGATATTTTTTATGTTGACTTCTTCATTTATTACACCTTCTGGATTACCCGTTAATTTGCCTTCAAGTAAATCTACCAATATCGTAATGCAAAAAGTGAGTGTTACCATAACAAAAGATATGCTTTACTTCGTTAATGATAAGAGAGTAGCAGTATCAGATTTAGAGACAGCTATAAAAAGAGAGTTGCGGAATGCAGATGAGGGTGTAGTGGTGTTACACATTGACAAAAGTGTTCCTACAGAGCATTTAGTAAAAGTAGCCGGTATTGCGGCTTCATTAAAAGCAAAAGTTTCTATTGCGGCACAGCCAAATGAGTGATTATGCACATAGGGAAAAGAAAAATCGGATAATTGGAATATCCGTTTCTGTTGGGCTTCATATTTTGTTGCTCCTACTATTCTTGTGGGTAACTGCTTGGAAAGAACCCTATCCTCCTTTACCAGAATATGGAATTGAACTAAACATTGGTATTGATAATCAAGGTTCAGGAAATGAGCCGGTCTCAGCACAACAAACTGAAGAAATTGAAGAAACTCCAACTGAGGAGACTGAACAGATTGTTGAAGACGAGGTAGAAGAAACTACTGAAGCTGAGGCTGAAGATATTGTTGAAGAGGTTTCTGAACCAGTCGAAGAAGTAGTTGAGGAAGCTGTTACGGATCAAGAAGCTCCAGTGAAAGTAGAAGATATGCCAACAGAAAAAGCTAAAGAAACAACGAAAAAGGAAGAGAAGGAAGTAAAGAAGGAAGAACCTAAGGCTAATCCAAATGCACTCTTCCCTGGAGATAGTAAATCTCAGGGTGAAACTAATGAAAAAAATGGAGATCAGGGCAATCCGGAAGGAGAAGTAGATGCCGAGGCGATGATGGGCCCGCAGGGAGGTGGGAGCGGTAGTAAGTTGGATATGTCAGGATGGAAGTGGGATTCTCCACCTAGACCAAATGATCCATCGCAACAAAGTGGAAAGATCGTTTTTGATATACGAGTGGATAATAATGGTGAAGTTATTTCAGTAAGAGCTATTGAAACTACTGTATCAGCGGAGGTGTTAAAAATATATCAGGATGAGGTGGCTAAATTATCTTTTAGTAGAACATCAGGAGGTAAAACTGCACCTCAGTCAAAAGGAACCATAACGTTTTTAATTCGCTCTAATTAGATCTTCGAATTGATTATATAATATGACATACCAAGAAGCGGAAGCTTTTTTATTTGAACAACTGCCCATGTTTCAACGTGTGGGAGGATCTGCTTACAAAAAGGATTTACATAATACTTTGGCTTTATTGGAGTCAATAGGAAATCCTCAGAAAAAAGGGAAGTTCATTCATGTTGCGGGTACAAATGGAAAGGGTAGTACTGCTTCATTCCTTTCGTCCGTATTGCAGGAAGCAGGGTACAAAACTGCTCTTTATACTTCACCTCATCTCAAAAGTTTTACGGAAAGAATGAGGATCAATGGGATTCCAATTTCTGAAGCGGAAGTAATTAAGTATGTTGAAAAATTTAAGCCCATTATAGCTGAATTAAGACCATCATTTTTTGAACTTACAACAGCTATGGCCTTCGATTATTTTGCAAGGGAAGAAGTAGATATTGCGGTGATAGAAGTTGGCATGGGTGGAAGACTAGATTGTACAAATGTGATAGAACCTTTATTATCAATTATCACACAAATAGGTTTAGACCACCAGCAATTTTTAGGAGATACCTTAGAAGAAATTACAAAAGAAAAAGCAGGGATTATAAAAAATAGTGTTCCCGTCATAACTTCTGTAAAGGAAAATGAACTGAGGTTGATTATTAAAGAGTTGGCCGATTCCAAGAATGCTCCTTTTATGGACAGCCAGGAATTTTTTAGTGTTTCAGTCCTTGAGGAGTCTTTGCCAGATTGGAAATTTAGTGCTGAGAATCTTAAAAGCAACGAAAAAATTGAGTTCGAATCTGGACTTTCTGCTACATATCAAATACAAAATTTGAAAAGCGTATTTACAGCTATTGAATTTCTAAATAAAAGCGGCTTTGATATCTCTTCAAGTGATATTCAAAAGGGTTTGAAAAATGTAATTCAAAATTCGGGAATAAAAGGAAGGTGGCAAAGGATATCAAATACTGGTTCTAGCACTCCAATGATTGCTGATACAGTTCACAACATAACAGCATTTGAATTCATTACCAAGATGCTTCAGCAGGAAGTGTATGAGCAATTGCACTTTGTTTACGCCACTGTAAATGATAAAAAGCTAGATGAAATATTAGAATTACTTCCAAAAAATGCTATTTACTATTTCACCCAAGCTAATATCCCTCGCGCTCTGGATTCGAAGAAATTGAAAAAAATAGCTCAAGATTTTGGTTTGACGGGACATTCTTACGCTACTGTAGACCAAGCAATTAAAATAGCACAAAAAAATGCTTCAGATAAGGACTTAATTTTTGTCGGAGGTTCTACCTTTGCGGTAGCCGAAATTGCAAATCTGTAAAAATGAGTAGACAAAAGTTAAAAAGGTTTGAAGATTTACAAAATCGTCATAATGTGATTGAATATGATGATGACCGATTTCCAAACATTAGGTCAAACTGGGGAACATACATATTTAGGAATTCCAATCCTATAAATTTGGAGTTGGCATGTGGCAGAGGGGAATATTCTGTAGGCTTGGCAAAAGAATTTCCGGATGAAAATTTTGTAGGTATTGATATTAAAGGAGAACGCTTATGGCAGGGAAGCACAAAAGCGTTAGAAGAGGGCTTAGAAAATGTCGCCTTTGCTCGTCATTTTATTTTAGACCTTGAGCAAATGTTTGCAGAGGGGGAAGTGAAAGATATTTGGATTATTCACCCTGACCCTAGACCAAGAGATAGAGATGAAAAGAGAAGATTGACTTTTCATCGTTTCTTGGAAATATATAAGAGAATTCAAGGAGGAAAAGGGAGGATATATTTCAAAACCGATAATACAGACTTATTTAACTGGACACTCAATGAAGTTTTGCCAGCTAGGGAAGACATAAAAGATTTGCATTATACAGATGATTTGCATAATTCTGTATATTTAGGAGAGCATTATGGGATTTCAACTCGTTATGAAAGAAAATTTTCTAAGGTGGGAGAGACTATAAAATACTTAAGATTTGAATGGAAAGCTTAAAAGATAAATTACAAAGCCCTGCATTTTTGATGTACGTGCTTTATTTCTTAACAGCCTTGGCCTTAGTGCTATTTCTAGATAAGGGTACCTTCTTATTGTGGCTAAATAAAAGACATAATCCTTTTGGAAATGCCTTTTTTACTTATATCACTTATCTGGGTGAAGCACATATATTTATTATCACAGGCATTATTTTATTAATGTATAGAATTTACTTTGCTATTTTATTGACTTTAACTGGTCTAGTACATTTTGCAATTGTTCAATTTCTAAAAATTGTAGTATTCAATGTTAATCGGCCTGCGTTGCATTTTGAGGAATCTTTGTCCTCATTTAATTTGGTAGAAGGCGTAGAACTGAGCAACTTTTACAGTATGCCAAGTGGGCATTCTGCTTCGGCATTTGCCTTGGCAACGATTTTAATATTACTTACAAAAAATAAGCTTCTGCAGGTGATTTATATGTTACTAGCCATTTTAGTTGCTATTTCTCGGGTTTATTTGTTTCAACATTTTATGGTCGATACAATTGTGGGTGCTACCATTGGCTTATTGGTTTCTGGTTTTATATGGTGGTTTTTCTCCTTCAAAAATCAAAAGTTACTGTATAATGTAAGTGCCATGCATAAAGGATTAATTTTTAATAGATGATTTTACACGGAATTGAAATTGAGCCAGGAGAGGAAAAAGTGGTAGATGTGAATATTGCCAGACTCCCTTCGCATACTACTATAGACGTATCAATTACAGTGGCTAGGGCTGTTGAACCGGGGCCTGTATTACTATTGATGGGAGGTTTACATGGTGATGAAATCAATGGTTCTGAAATTGTAAGGAGAATGATCGAGAAAAACGATCATATTCCTAAGATTGGAACCGTAATCTGCATCCCTATTATCAATGTATATGGTTTCATTTATTTCTCTCGATATGTTCCGGATGGTAAGGATGTTAATCGATCATTTCCAGGAAATAAAAATGGTTCATTAGCTTCCAGGATGGCGTACTTTTTGACAAATGAGATTATTCCATTGATTGATTATGGAATTGATTTTCATACAGGTGGAGCCGATAGAACCAATTACCCTCAAATAAGATGTATGATGAAGGATGAAAAAAATGTGCAGTTAGCAGAGGCTTTTCATGCTCCATTTACATTAGATTCTAAATTTCGGCCAAATTCTTTGCGACAAACGGCCAATAAGTTCGGAAAGAATATTTTGGTATATGAAGGTGGTGAATCTTCCCGCTTCGATGAATTTGCTATTCGTGAAGGTATTAAAGGTACAAAAAGGATGATGCAACACTTGGGAATGTGTGAAGAATCTGAAAAAGCCAGTTATAAGAATTTAGTTATAAAAAACTCTTCTTGGGTGAGGGCCAAAAAATCAGGTGTATTTCTTTCTGCTGTCAAAAGTGGGGATGTAATTAAAAAGAATCAGTTATTAGGACATGTGAATGATCCCTTTGGCGGCTTTAAAAGTAAAATTACTTCTTCAGTGAATGGTTATGTTATAGGTCTCAATCATAACCCCATTGTGCATCAAGGAGATGCTATTATGCATTTGGGCGTAATCAAGTAGAATGTACAAAAAATTTTATAAACCTTTTTTTGACAAGTTAACTGCCTTAATTGCTTTTTTAGTTGCAAGTCCAATATTTCTCGTGGTTGCTTTACTATTAGCAATATTTCAAAACGGAAAAATCTTTTTTACACAGAAAAGACCTGGTTTAAACGAGGAAGTATTCTTGTTGATTAAGTTTAAAACCATGAGAGATGATAAAAATGAAAAAGGGGAACTATTACCTGATTCAGAAAGACTTACTTGGATTGGTAAACTAGTAAGAAAAACGAGCATGGATGAAATCCCACAGTTATTCAATATTATAAAAGGGGATATGTCTTTTATTGGGCCGCGACCATTGTTGGTGGAGTATTTACCTCTTTACAGTCAGCAGCAAAGCCAACGGCATTTGGTAACGCCAGGCATCACAGGTTGGGCGCAAATAAACGGCAGAAATACCATTAGCTGGCAAAAGAAATTCGAATATGATGTTTGGTATGTTCATAATCAATCCTTTCTGCTGGATTTGAAAATCATATTTTTGACCATTTTTAAAGTTTTCAAAGCAGAAGGAATCAGTGGGGAAGGGGTGGCTACAATGGAGAAGTTTAGGGGCAATTAACAGGGAAGGATTTCTTGCTTTACCTCAATATTAATAATTCACTTGATTTTCATATCTAATATTAAGTCTAGTTTACCTTCAAGTTATTTTCACTTTAACTTCAGTTTTTGAGGATATATTCATTCCGATTTTGTGCTTTCTTAGAGTAATGAATTTAAGGAGTATCTAAGAAATGCAACAAAGCAGAACTGCGGTAATAGCGGACGATGACAAGAGTACATTAAGGGATTTGGTGACCATTCTGGAATCAGAAAATTTCAATGTAGCTCTCGCCTTAGACACTCAACATGCAATCCAACTAATCAATAAACACCATCCTCAATTAATCATTTCAGAAATTGGTAATCAGAATTATGATGGGATTAGCTTATTTACTTACCTGAAAAATGAAGTTGCAATTAACGAGCTGGATACTAAAATAATAGCCCTTACTTCCAATAGTGACGAGAAATACGAAATCCTAAGTTATGAAACAGGGATTGATTTTTTCTTAAGAAAGCCACTACGGAAAAATGCTTTTAAAAAGAGGTTGTCCAAATTCTTTGACACAGAAGACTCCGTTTTCAATTTAAAGCCGATTGAAGAATATGAAATAAGAGATCTGTATTTTGATGTTAAAAAGCGATTGTTATTTAAACTTCCTGCCAAAGATTTGTTACAGATTCAATCTAAATCTTATGAAATACTTTTATTTTTAGCACGATTTCCAAACCAAGTATTTTCTCGAGAGCAGCTTATGCAAGCTATTTGGGGTAATTCCGCTAAGGTTACTTTGCGTTCTGTTGATATTCATATCTTGAAAATTAGACAATTGCTCGGAGAAGGTTATATCAAGACCATCAAGGGAGTGGGCTATTTATTCAAGCAAAAAATCTAAGTTTCATCTAGTCATTTTGTAACCAATCATTTTTTTATCAGTTGATTGAAGGTAAACAAACTTATATTATGCAAAACTTAGAAAATAAAACAGCACTTATAACAGGAGGAAGTAAAGGTATTGGATATGGTATTGCAGAAGCATTATTGGCAAAAGGTATAAATGTAGCTATTACAAGTAGGAGTCAGGAGTCAGCGGATAAAGCTGCAGAGTCTTTAGCAAAAAATGCGAAAGCTGAGGTTTTAGGACTTCAAGCTGATGTGAGATCATTTGAAAATCAGCAAACATGTGTGAATGCCGTATTGGATAAATGGGGAAAATTAGATATCGTGATTGCGAATGCAGGTTTAGGACATTTCGCTCCTATTGATGAAATGGAAATTGATAAATGGAATGAAGTCATAGATACTAATTTAACTGGCGTCTTCTATACAATTAAATCTAGTGTTGAAGCATTAAAGAAAAATGGAGGTTATTTCTTCACAATATCTAGTTTAGCAGGCACTAATTTCTTTCCTGGTGGTTCAGCTTACAATGCCAGTAAGTTTGGTCTGACTGGTTTTACGCAATCAGTGATGTTAGATCTGAGACAAGAGGGTATTAACGTTTCAACTATAATGCCAGGGTCTGTGGCTACTTATTTCAATGATCACGAGCCGAACGAAAAAGATTTCTGGAAAATTCAAAAGGAAGATATTGGGCAGATGGTTGTTGATTTGTTAGAAATGAACCCAAGAACATTGCCAAGTAAGATAGAGGTGAGACCAAGTAGACCACCGCAGAAGTAGTTTTCACTTGTTTAGGAACTAAAAAAGGTCAGCATTTGCTGACCTTTTCAATTGTTACTGTTAACTCCAAATTGTATTAGTATAGGTATTCTAAAGCCACTCTATCGTAGTAACCAAATTCACCATCCTCATTTGCGCTGAAGCAAGCAAGCATTAATGAATTAGGATCAATATCAGTAGGAGTGCCAGGAATATGGATTGCTCCAACACCTGCAGTACCTTCACTTCCTCCAGATCCACAAGAATAAGAACGGTTAAACCAGTCGGTATGACGTAATCCTATTGAATGACCCATCTCGTGGCCAATTACATGCTCCACTACATTTGTGTCATATTGACTTGTACCTGAATTAATTCTGATAAACTTATTAGGGGCTCCTCCGCTTGGGAATCCGGCACTTCCACCGCCTCCGCCACTAACTCGGTAAACTACCATGTCATATGAGTTGTAATTAGTACCATAGGTTAATGTGAATGTTAAACCAGTGTTCAATGCATTGTAATTATCTACAGCCCATTGAAGAGCAGTTCGCATCTTCGAATCTAATCCATTAGCGTTGTTGCCAGTATAACCAATCACGTCTATTGTGCTATTTTGGCTCACAAGATTAGATGTGCGATATTGTTCAGCAAATTTACCCGTGTGGAATAATTCGCTCTCAGACATTTCTTTTAATTGTTTTTCTTCAATTAAAATGTCACCTTCTACTACATAATGGAATCCTTGATCTCCTGTAAGAGGGTTGTTGAACTTTTCACGATAAGCATCGCTCGGATCGAAACCAAGATCTTTTAACTGATCTTTCACTTCTTCTGACACAATACTTTCGTCAATTTGAGTTGCCATTTCTTCATCTTGCTGGCATGAACTCATGAATACTGTTGCGGCCATGAATGTTAGTACATACATGACACCTTTTCTTAAATTTGTCATAACTTTGTAAAATTTTAGTTAGGTTTGCAACATATAGTTTTAATTCTGAATATTAAAAATATTACATTGATAAATTGTGAAAATATTTGTAAATTAATATTTAAAATTAAAAAAAGACAATATAATACAGCTAAGACCCTATGAATTATTGCAATTTATTCTCCCATTTATTGAAATCTTGTATACGACCAAGATCAATAATATTATATTTTTGCCTTTTTGAAGGGGTCCAATCAATAGCTCAAGAAAATGAAAGTGTCTTATTTTATGAACCTGAGAGTTATGCGATAAAATCACCAAATAATATAATTGAAGGAAATTATTATTTGGTTAGCGATACTACATATTTGGCTTCTACTTTAGGTTCATCGAGCAGTTTAGAAGTCATTAAGAGGTATTTAACTGGCTCATACATAGTGTATTTGGATCCTCATGCGAACTCAATACTGTTTAAATCAGAAGATATACAACCTTTTCACAATATAGATGATTTTTGGAAAACACCAAACAAAAATAAGATTAATACTAAATCAATTTTGAATGGGGATTATTTAGTTTCGGTAAGAGATGAGTCAAAGTACCTAGATTTTACTAGAATGCAATCTATGTTAAGTACTATTGGATTGCAAGATGGCCTCTTCAAGCTCTCTGTTGATAGCGTAGGTGCTGATAAAATTATAAATAATATAGCTATTACTTACATTGAGAAAGTAGCTGCTAAGGCTGAAAGTGAAGTAAATGTCTTAGATCTCAATTTGCACCCAAATAAGATTAATACAATTCATGCCTATTTTCCTAATCTTAATGGAGCAGAAGAGTTAGTCAGTTTAAAAGAGCCATTATATGAGGTTAATAATATTGATGTAAGGGGTCGATATATAAACACGGGTTTCGAAAGCACTGTTCTTGATAATCATGCTTTGGAAATGGCCACCATAATTTCTGGAAATGGGAATTCTTCTTTAAATGGTTTTGGTGTCGCACCCAAGTCTTTTCATACCTCGAGCTCAAATGAGTCTATTATTCCCGACCCGATTCAATATTTTGTAGATAATGATATCCAGACACAAAATCATTCTTATGGAACAGAGATAGAGTCTTTTTATGGCATAGGCGCTTCGCTTTACGACAAGCAAGTTTATGATGCTCCGCAAATCCTTCATATATTTTCAGCTGGAAATTCAGGTTTAGAAAGTGCCGATCATGGTAAGTATCAAAACCTTACAGGTTATGCGAATATTACTGGTAATTTTAAACTTGCTAAAAACGTTCTAACAATAGGTGCTGTAGATACAACAATGAACACGATTGTGCTCAATAGTAATGGCCCTGCATTTGATGGTAGAATAAAACCCGAATTGGTTGCATACAGTATGACTGGAACTTCAAATGCTGCCGCTTATGTAAGTGGAGTAAGCGTTTTGCTACAACAATCCTATCGCCAAAAATTTAATTCTGAAATGCCAGCAGCTTTAACAAAGGCTATTTTGATCAATGGAGCTGACGATATTGGTGTATTAGGACCAGATCATAAAACTGGATATGGCAGTTTAAATGCACAAGAGGCACTCTTGCAACTAGAAAATGGCCATTTTCTTGAGGACGATCTTATAGCAAGTGAACAAAGCAAATACAAGATAGCCATTCCGGAAAATGCAATTAATTTTAGAGCCACATTAGTTTGGACAGATCCGCCAGCAAATCCAAATGACGAAATTGCCTTAGTGAATGATTTGAATTTGCACGTCAGAAACCAAAAGGATCAGAAGTTTTTACCTTGGGTGTTGTCTACTACTCCCAATATTGAATCTCTAAGTGCGGCTGCATCAAAAGGTGTGGATCATTTAAATAATGTAGAGCAGGTATATATAGAAAATGTTGAATCTGATACACTTGAAATTGTAATTAGCACTGAAATTCCATTGAATTCTCGTCAAAATTATTCAATCGTGTATGACTGGGAAATTGAAAATGAATTTAGCTGGACCAGCCCTACCTTTAAGGATAATATACCCTATAATGGAGAAACTGTTTCGCATTTAAGGTGGGAAAGTAGTTATTCTAAAGGGCAAAAAGGAGATTTGTATTTCAAATTAGTCTCTGAAGAGAGTTGGAGGGCAATTGCAGAAAACGTATCTCTTCAAACAGAGAATTTCAGATGGGATCCTGAAATGGTAAATGATTTTGCACAATTGAAAATGGAAGTTGAGGGTTCCCAGTACTTAAGCGACACTTTTTCTATCTCAGCACCACTAAGATTAAATGTGGGCTTTAATTGCACAGATTCTCTGTCTTTTTATTGGAAATCAATAGAGGGCGTAGATTATTATACGCTTTTCAACTTGCAAGAAAATGAAATGAGGTTACTTGTGAGCACTATGGACACTAGTATTACCGTTAGTAAATCAGATTTAAAGAGCTCATTTTTAAAGGTTCAAGCATTCAAGGATGATAAGCCCTTAATTCAAGGCGGAGCGATTGACTATAATCTGCAAGCTTCAAATTGCTTTTTACAATCCTATTTTGTTGAAGCTGTTCAGGGAGAAGGTATTTTCCACAACATCCAATTATCATCTTTGGTAGGAATTAAGGATATTCAAATTCAAAAGATGAACGCTCTGGAAAGTAACTGGGACTTATTAATTGAACTTAATCCCAATTCCTTTAAGCTGGAATTTTTAGAAGAACAGCCGATCAATGGTTTTAATGAATCTAGAGTAATAGTAAATCTTGATAACGGAGAAAGTGTAGTAAGTGAAATGAAATCTACTTATTTTGTTAAAGATGAAGAATTCATTCTATATCCCAATCCAATATGGACTGAAGATGATTTAAAAGTATTTGCTAAAGAACCCAAGACCGATGCAGTTATTAACTTTTATAATTTGCAGGGTTTAGAAATTATTTCTTTCCCTATTCCGAATGACCGTAATTTTCTTGATTTGAGTTCATTTGAAGAGGGGATGTATTTTTACAGAATTAGTGAAGAAGGAGAACAATATGCTCAAGGGAAAATATTAATTCAAAATTAAGTTTGAAGCTCCACTCCCGGTTTCTATTTTCATATTGTTCTTTCCAATAATTACGCTTTCTGACCATTTATATAAATACCAACAAATTCATTGTTCTCATTTGTTTTTTGCCGTAAACTCGTGAAATGAATAAATTTTTCTTCACACGCTTGCAATATGAATCGGGAGACTGGAACGTGGATCAAAGGATGCCAAGCAACCTATTAAATTCACTAATTGAATATACCAATATGCCAGTGGATACCACAGAAAGGGTGGTAGCCTTAAGCAGTGAGGAAATATTTGAATGCCCGTTTTGCTATTTAAGTGGCCATAAACTGGTGCAGTTTACACAAGCTGAAAAGGAAAATTTCACTAAATACATTAATAATGGAGGATTCATTTTTGTTGATGATTGCAATCACGATATAGATGGGCTTTTTGCTAAATCATTTGAAAGCCAAATGGATGAAATTTACGGGGAAGAAGTACTTGCGAAAATACCCGATAATCACCCCATTTATTTCAGTTTTTTTGAATTTGAAGATGGCCCACCTACCACTTCGCAAGAACTAAATGGCTGGGGTGATGACATTGTCCATGATTACTTAAAAGCGATTGAAATCGATGGTAAAATACGAGTGTTATATAGCAATAAAGATTATGGATGCGAATGGGACTATGATTTCAGAAACAAACGATGGTTGGCTGAAGATAATACCAAGTTTGGGGTGAATATTGTAATGTATGCGATTTTCAATTGAATTGAATAAGACCATAATCAAGTTTAAACGGATCATTGAATCCCAAGGGATGAAAGTTGGGATTGCAGCGGTAAAAGCTAGTCTCAGGCCCTATCAGAGTGACATTAAATAGCGATGGAAGATATACAAAATACAGTTACGAAGTTTAAGGAAGCACGCAAGGAGCTCTCTAAAGCCATCATTGGACAAGAAAATGTTGTCAGTGAGGTTTTTATGGCACTATTGGCAGATGGTCATATTTTGTTAGAAGGAGTTCCCGGATTGGGAAAAACCCTTCTGGTTCGTTCTTTAGCAAAGGTTTTGCAACTGGATTTTCATAGAGTGCAGTTCACACCGGATTTGATGCCCTCGGACATTATTGGAATGGAGGTTCTGGAGGAAGACCGTAGTACTGGAAAGCGCTTTTTTCAATTTAATAAAGGGCCAATTTTCACTAACATATTGCTGGCCGATGAAATCAATAGAACGCCACCAAAAACACAATCTGCACTGCTAGAAGCCATGCAGGAGCGCGAGGTGACCTATGCTGGTAAGACTTATGAGTTACCAAAACCATTCTTTCTTTTGGCTACCCAAAATCCCTTGGAGCAATCAGGGACTTATCCACTGCCTGAAGCACAGTTAGATCGGTTTCTGTTTTATACCGTAGTGAAATATCCTGCAGAGCAAGAAGAAGTTGATATTCTAGAACTCACCACTGGAAATAAGAAAAATGAACTTAACCCAAGCCTTACTGCTGAGGAAATTCTAAAAGCCAGAAGTTGGGTTAGGGATATTCATATTGATAAAGAATTATTAGTAAAAATTAGTCAATTAGTCCGTTCTACTCGGCCACAAAATTCGGGAAATCAATTAGTAAAACAGTATGTGGATTGGGGGGCAGGTCCGCGAGCAGGTCAGTCGATTGTCTTGGCTTCAAAGGCTCATGCATTCTTAGCTGGACGCTTATCGGTTGTGCCTGAGGATATCAAAGCTGTTTCCTTGGCTGTTTTACGCCATAGAGTCGTTTTAAACTTTGTAGCGAAAACCGAAAAATTCACAGTTGAAGACTTAATTCCTCACTTACTAAAGGAGATATAGAGTTGATGCGTTCCTTAAATGATATATTTCAAATGCCCGACTTTGAAGCACTCAAGGCTCTTCAATTGTATATTAAACATCATATTGAAGGGGTGATGATTGGAATGCATCAAAGTCCGAAGACCGGATTTGGAATCGAATTTAAGGAATATAGGAATTATGTCCCTGGTGATTCACTGAAGCAACTGGATTGGAAATATTATGCCCGCACCGACCACTATATGATAAAAGAGGCGGAAATGGAAAAGCAACATGATTTCATATTCGTTTTAGATAGAAGTTTATCTATGAACTTTGAAATGCAAAATACAAGTAAATTTAATTGGGCTCGAACTATAATAGCCGCTCTGGCTTTTTTAGCCGATAATCAACACGATAAATACTATATTTTCAATCAAGAAAATCCCCCAAAAGACTTTGACACTTTTCTTTATAGAATGATTCAAATTCAAACCCGTGAAGAAAGCAATATCCGAGATTTGAATCCCACCCGAGAAATTCGAAATAAAAGCACAGTATTTATCTTTACCGATGGGTATACGGACGCTGAAGAGTTACAAGATTTACTGAAAAATTGGGCTATTGCCTCAGATCAAGTGATGTTGATCCATCTACTATTCGAAAATGAAGAAAAGCTGGAATTCGAAGGGAAGTATTTCACATTTAAGGATTTGGAAGGGCAGGGTAGTGTTCAGGTTAATACGCAAGAGGGATTGCAGGACTATCAAAGAAAACTTTCTGCTTGGAAAAAAGGAATAAAAGACCTTTGCTCAAAAAATAGTATTACATATTGGCAAATAACTGGCAGCGATGATATTCAGAAAGCAACTTTTCGAATGCTAAATCAATTTAATCAATCTCGGGCGTGAATTGGCTTAATCCCATAGCGCTCTGGGGCTTAACTGCTTTGATAATTCCTATTATCATCCATTTATGGAGCAAGAATAAAACAAGGGAAATTGCTTTTGGAAGTATCCGCTTTTTAAAGGAAAGTAGCACCTTACAATCCAAAAGAATTCAATTCTCGGAACTTCCTTTGCTATTATTGCGACTTTTGATTTTGGTATTGCTTGTGATGCTTTTGGCAAGGTGGTTCATATTGGAAGAAGTGGAAAAACAAAAAGCTTTATTGCTGGGGGAAGGAATTGAAGTTCCTCATGCCTTTGCAGATAATAAAGATCTTATGGTTTTAAACACCTCTCCAAATCATGATACTGGAAATCATTGGTATTTTCTGGAAAGGATTGCACAAGAAAATCCAGAAATTGATTCGCTAGTGTATATTAATAATTTTAAGAATACTGATTTCACTGGAGCTATACCCAAATTAAATTTCAATGTAGAATTTATTTCAGCGGATAATCCTGTTACAACATTTGAAGGGTTTAAGAGCCAGGATACTTTACTTATCCATTTTGATAAGCTTCCGCTAGCTGCGGAAAAAAAGTTCGACAAAGTTTTGAAAACAAATACATTATATACAAGTGGGAAAGTTAATTTCAGGAAATCTGATAAGGCAAAAGCTCATTTGATTTTTGCTAATTCAAGGCAGAAGCTGGAAGCCAACCAAGTGATATTGAGTGACAGTATATCAGGTGATTATCACCTTCATAAAAAGCATAGTTATACTAATTTGTACCTAAGTAAAGAATGGGTTAATAATTCCCTTCAAGAGGATTTGTTTTTGTCCGTGGTTACAGAATTTGTTGCTCAAATAGTCGAGCCAAATTATCAATATTCTTCATTTAAAGAAATCTATGAAAGATCTACTGCAAATGAAGAGTCGGTACAAGAAGCCAAAACATTTGACAATGAGCTGCTTATAATAATTGTTTTCTTAATCGCATTAGAAAGAGTTTTTAGCTTTAGGAAAAGAAATGCATAAGGGATTCTCAAAATATTGGAACCAGTATAAATGGCGATTTAATCTGAGACGTGCCTTAATAGTGGGACTTCCTTTAGCATCCTCAATTGTATTATTGTTGGCTTTAGGAAATATTTTCAATATCAAAATTCCTTTCGCTTTTTGGGTTGTTTATACAATCTCGGTTTTAGCTTTATTGATTATATGGAATCCAAAATTATTGTGGACCAGTGAAAAACTACTTGCATTCCTCCATCAAGAGTATGAGGAATTTGAATACAGTTTATCTCTTTTCTTTAAAAATGACTTAAATGCATTGGACAAGCTCCAACTAGAAAAAGTATTTAAGCAATTTCCGTCCAGTCAACATATTAAGTTTCCCTTGGCATTAAAGAATGTTTCTCTGTTATTAATATTTAGTATATTATTTTATCTCTTGTCATTTATCATTCAAATTGACCCACAGGTCAAAAATCGTAATGTATCGCATACAAAGGATGCAGTTTTAATTCAGGACAGTACAGCAGAAAAGACTAGATTGGAATTTGGGTTTAAAATTTTCGTTTATCCTCCAAAATATACTGGCTTAAAAGATTTTCAGTGGCAAAAGGATCAAAAAATACCGGAAGGTAGTCGTCTGGTTTTTAAAAATAACGGAAATATCCATTTTGATTTGTTATGGCAAAATCAATACAACTTCAACCTGAAGTCTAAAGAATCAAAAACCTTTACTGTAATTCAACCATCTATTTTCCAAATTGAGTACGAGCAAAAAGACAGTATAATATCAATGCAGCCCGTGGTGTTGGAAATAACACGAGATAATCCACCTGTTTTGTCGACAAATCTGAAGGACAATAGACACGAAATTGGGTATAAAGATTTACGCAAGGGTTTTGAGCTTGATTTGAAACTTGAAGATGATTACGGGATCGTTTCTTCTGATATTATTATGACTTTAAGTAGAGGAGAAGGGGAGGCGGTAAGATTTAGGGAGATGAAGCAATCGCTTAGTGGTATTTCAACCAAGGTCAGAGCACAACAAAAGAACATCAGCTTACCGTTGGATACATTTTCCCTGGAACCTGGTGACGAGCTCTATTTTTATTTTTCAGCAAAGGATAATAAAGACCCTAGAGCCAACACAGGCAGAACAGATGTTTATTTTTTATCTGTTGCCGATACGAGCGAACAGGAATTGGTAGAATATGAAGGTTTTGCCCTTACCAATGAAGCCGAGTATTTCAAAAGCCAGCGACAAATCATCATTGATACCGAAGCACTTTTGGCAGATAAAAACCAAATCAGTCTTGAGGAATTTGAAAAAAGAAGTAATAATATCGGTGCAGACCAAAAGCTATTGCGATTGAGATATGGGGTGTTTTTAGGAGAAGAGTTTGAAACTACTGGTGGTTTGGGTGAAATCGACCATTCGGGTCACAATCATGGAGAATTAACTGATGAAGATGAGGAAAATCATAATGAAGATGTTCACGAGGGGCATGAGCACGAATCGGAAGGGAATTTTTCTAACCCAATATTCAATGAAACACCAGAATTAGAAGCCTACGTGCATGCACATGATGATTCGGAATTATCAACCTTCCTTGATGCTAATGTAAAAGTAAAACTAAAAGAGGCATTGGCCAATATGTGGGAAGCTGAATTGTTTTTAAGAACCTATAAACCAAGTGAAGCACTGCCGTTTGAATACAACGCTTTAAAGTTGATCAAGGAAGTGAAGCGAGCTTCAAGAATTTATGTGGAAAGAATGGGTTTTGAACCACCTCCAATTGATGAAGAGAAAAAGCGATTGACTGGTGAACTAGACAAAATAAATGCGGAAACCACTCAGAGGAAAAGAGGAGAAAAGCTTTTTGACAAATATCTATTTGAGACCTACAGTCTAATGAATAAAGCATATCAACAAGAAGATTTATCAGGGGCTAGAGATGTTGCCAGTGTTTTCACAGATAAATTAGTGATAAAAATAACTTCTGAACCTGTTCGCTACGGAAGTCTTTTGGCTGCCGTCAAAAAGTTTCAGTACAGTGAATCAAAGGCAGCATTGCGTGCTGTACTAAACTTGATGGAAGATGTCTTGAACTTAAAAGAGCTGGAAGCAGGAAGACAGTCTAGCAGTATAGAAAGTTCATTGCACAGCACATATTATGAATTAGAGAATGAATGATGTTTTGAAAAATATAGATTTTGAAAATTCGTTCGCGATGTGGCATCTAGTTGTGCTTATTGGTCTGTGGGTTATAGGTGTTTACTGGGAGTTTCGCAAACAGAAACCTCGAACTGTATTAAGGGCAATAGCTGTATTGCTCACGCTTATTTCCTTATATGTCATCTATTTATCACCTTTTGTATTAACTGAAAAGAGCCTAAGGTCAACTCTAATTGTAAGTCAGGAAATTCCTACGGAAACTATTGATTCTTTAAGACAGAGTTTTGAATTAACTACTCTAAAGCAGCAAGGAAATTCACATTTCAGAAAGCTCGAAAATGATAGATTAGTATCCCTTAAGGACTTAGAATTCCAAGTGGACACCGCTTATATTTATGGATATATTCCACATCTAAATCCTGACTATCATCGAGTTCGTCAAGATATTAACGTGCAAAAGGGGATTCAACTTAATTACCCTAAAGCCATAGCACTGGGTGATAGTCTACAGATTAAAATTGAGAATCTTGAAAATAGGGAAATTACGATCTCTGCGTTTATTGATCTTGATTCGATTTCAAAACCTATTGGAAATAAATCAAGCATTATTTTATCCCATCTTCCTAAGGCAGCAGGCTTTGTTTTAGTCAAGATCTCAACTGATGATTCTGATTATCATTTTGCTGTAAAAGTAAAGAAGCGTGAAAACTACGTAATACAAATACTATCAGCAGTTCCTGATTTTGAGTGGAAATTCTTTGCAGAATATTTAAAATCAAAAGAACATTCTGTTTATCAGAAGTCGCAAATTTCAAGGGGGGAATTTAAATCTACCTTTTTAAACTGGCATGATTCTCTGAAAATAGATAGAGGTGTTGCTAATGATTTGAAAGTTTTATTTGCGGATGCAAAAGCGTGGGAAAAATTAAATCCGAGTAATCAACAACTGTTTTTAGACAAGTTAGCCGATAATAGAGGAAGTTTAATTTTTAGAACCAACCCAAATAGCAAAATTGAACTTGGATTAGGCCGATCTATACCTACTAAAATCTTTAGTACCAGTGATAATTTTCTAGAATCAAATAATTATAAATATTTGCAATTCAATAATTTGAGAGCTTTAAATGAAGTGGCTGAAAATGCTATTTTTAGAAAAGTTGATCATAAAATGATATTTGGTGTGATTAATTTTCAAAATAGTTTTCAAATGAAATTATCAGGTAAAGATGAAGAGTATGAGCAACTATGGTTACCTGTCTTCGATGAATTAATCAGAGAATCTAATGAGGTGTTTTATGATAAAACCAAATGGCCTGTTCAGTATCAGCCCTTCTTTTTAAGACTTTGGAACACAATGAATGTAGATGAAATACAGATCATTACTGCAAAAGCAGATACAATTTCACTATCCTCAAAAAATGATTATTTGTTTCCCGAAAGACAACATTTTATGTTCTATCCCAAAGAGGTAGGATGGCATTTTGTTCAATTAAATAATTATCAAGAATCTATTCCTTTTTATGTCCATTCCGAGACGCTGACAAGTCATTCAGAATTCTTGTACAATTACAATTATGATTACTTAAAATATCTTAATTTTGACAATTCACGTACTCAGAAGAAAACCTTAACTTATAATCGGAAATCCGTAACTATATGGTTTTTCGTAATGTTTCTAATGAGTGTAGCTTACTTATGGATTGAAGATAAAATTACTTAAAAATATGATAAGATTTTTTGCGCTATTTGTTGTTCTTTTTTCTACTTCAGCTTTAGCTCAAAATCTAGGTGATTCCGTTGAACCGCCCGAATCGATTTCTTTGAATCAGTCTATTGATTTGCTATCAGCATATATTCAAAGAGAAAGTGTTTCAGGTAATGAAAAGGAAGCGGCTATCTTTATTGAAGATTATATTTTAACAACCGATCTAAATCTTCGGGTGTTTTCAAGTTCTTCAGATAATTATAATTTAGCTGCATCGCTGTATCCTTTAGGCAGTGGTAAACCCAATGTTATTTTGCAAAGTCATATTGATGTCGTTCCTGCAGAGGATTTAGATATTTGGGAACATGATCCTTATAGTGGCTATTTTGATGGAGAATATATTCATGGTAGGGGAGCTTTAGATGCTAAAGGTTTAGGTGTCATGCAATTAAAAGCCTTGCAAGCATTTCAACAAGATTACGATACAGCTGATTTACCTTTCAATATTACGGTTTTATTTGTGTCAGCTGAAGAAACAGGCGGAGATAAGGGCGCTCGATATCTTATGGAGAATTTTGAAGATGAGCTCAATGCAGTTGCAGTTCTTGGAGAAGGTGGTGCAGGATATCAAAATGTTTTGCAGAATAAACCCGAGAAAGTGGTTTTTGGAGTTTCAATAGCCGAAAAACAAAGTCTATGGCTCCAGCTTAAAATTATAAGCAATTCTGCTGGACATGGAGCAGCACCTACAACAGATTATGCTAATATTCAGTTGATCAACAGTTTAAATAATATCACCAACCGTAAAGCTTTATTGCTTTTCAATGCTAGCACTAGAAGAATGTTCAGAAGATTAGGAAGAGCGGAAGGTGGTATTAGAGGATTTTTTATTCGGAATATTAATTGGTCGATTCTTGCGCCATTTGTGAGAAAGCAAATTGAACGCGAACCTTTTCTTTCTTCATTATTGACTAATACAGTGACCGTTACTAATATCTATAATCCGCCTGGCCCTCCCAACCAGATCAGTACTTCAGCTACTGCCGTTTTAGATTGTAGATTAGTTCCTGGAACATCTAGCAAGAGTTTTATTCGTTATATTGAGAGAAAATTAGACAATGATAATATTACCGTATCGGTCATATCAGAAAGTCCGGAAGCTCAGCCTTCAAGATTGAATAGGTATTACAAGGCCTTGGAAGATGCGGTAGCCATAAGCTATCCTGAAGCGGAAACAATTCCATTTTTATTTCCTGCGACCAGTGACAATAGCTTATTTCGATCCTACGGTATCCCCTCTTATGGGCTAATTCCAGCAGTGGTAACGGAGGAGGATATCAATAGTATCCATAGCGTAAATGAACGAATTAGTCTAGATGTTTTACAATCTGGAATTACCGTTTATTATAACTTTATGAAAGAATTACAGTTGAAGGAACGGTTTTCTCTTTTTGGATTTATGGAAGATGAGGAGGAGTGATGTGCAGCAGTCTCGAAATCAGTTAGCTTTTGAAAAGATTGAATTCGTTGATTCCGAAATTTAGTAAATAAATCAAGGAAACCTAACTGGTCTGGTGCTAACTTGATTTCTTTTAATTTGATATAGTAAAAATGAATTGTATGCAAAATGAAAAAGTCTAGAGTATTTCTTTTAGTTGCCGTTATCTTTATGTTGATTGTCTTTTATGTGGTTTATGACATGTCTACAAAGACTAAATTTCCTAAAGGAAGACCTGGTGCTGAAACTGAAAAAAACAAATCCGTTAAAGATAGTGTTGAGCAACAAAATCCAATGGAAATTGAAATCAGAAGATAATAGGATAGTGAAATGAGCGAGTCAGGGAAAAAAATAGATGTAGATAAAATTGATTTAGAGAAGATGAAGGAAGGTACCACCGATAAACCGGGTACATTAGACTTCCCTCATCATTCAGGTAGTGCGATCATTAAACCCACTGACAGAGGGAAAATAAAAGGACGTGCCGTTTCAGCTATGCATGAACAGACTGACAGACAAATGAGTCAACTGTACGAACAGATGCAATTATTGGCCAAACAAGCTAATGATCTACAAAGTCGAGTGGAAATATCAGAAAGGATTTATCTAGCCAAAATTAATTTTGAGCCACTGATCAATCATGTTTACTATATGTATGAAGGTCCAGACAAAAAGGATATCTTGTCTTTAGTTGCGCCTAACGAGTGGGGAAGGAGCAATACTCAAATGAGTTACTTGGCCACAGTTAAATTATTAGCTGATCACACTTGGGAAATATTAGATAAGGCCCCTTAAGCTGTGGATTTATTCGAATGCATGCTAGTTAAAGCTTAAATTAGATGGTTTTCGTATGCAAATTGAACCAATTGAGTGGTATTGTTAACTCCTGTTTTATGTAAAATATTCTTTCTATGGGTACTAACCGTGTGTGTAGAAATATACAGTTTTGTGGCAATTTCATTTGTTCCCAAACCCTCTGCCAATAATTTAATAATTTCTATTTCTCTTTCTCCCAATTTATAGGATGCGATTTCTTCGGTAGGATCAGTGAAATCTTTAATTTTATCATAATAGTATTTGCCACTCTGGACTCTCAATATGGCGTCATGTAATTCCTTTCCCGAATTATTTTTCAGTAAACAACCTTCAATTCCTAATTTAATGATTTCATCTATAAAAGATTTTTGAGCATACATCGTCAACATAATGATCTTGATTTCAGGAAAGTCTTGCTTTAGTAGTTTTGCACAACTGATTCCATCCAATTCAGGCATATTAATATCCATTATGGCCACATCCACTTTGTTTGATTTAACAAATTCAATCACTTCCTTGCCATTTGGAAACTGACCAATTAATTCTAAATCTTGATGCTTTCTTAAAACTTCAGACAAACCATCAAGGATCATTTGATGGTCATCCGCCAATATGATTTTAATTTTATTCATTGACCGGTATTTCTATAATTACAGTAATTCCTTTTTCTCGAGCTGAATCGAGGGTTATTTTACCATATAATTTGCTAACTCTGTTGTCAATATTTTGTAGACCAATGCCCTTTACTTTTCCACTTTCATTTAAGTCAAAACCAAGGCCATCGTCTTCATATATGATATTAATATATTTGTCCTTCAACTCTAACACTTCTAAGCGAATATTCTTGGCCTGGGCATGTTTCAAGGTGTTGTTAATTAATTCTTGAATTATTCTATAAAGTTCTGTATTGATTTCATTTGAAAATGTGCCTTTTAATTGGATGTCAAAATGTGTTTTTAAATGCGTTAGCTCATCAAGAGTTGCAGCCAAATCGATTAGTGAGGCTTTCAATCCGAAATGTTTAAGAAGTCCGGAATCTAAGCTATGTGAAATCTTTCGGGTTTCATTTGCAGCTTTTTGAATCAAAGAATCAATTTTACCAATTTTTTCGCGAGTATTAGTATCCAGCTGTTCCTTTGGCAAAGCATCAATTGATAAATTAGCCGTTACCAGCAAGCTTCCTAAATTATCATGCAGCTCCTTAGAAATTCTTTGACGTTCTTTTTCCTGTCCCTCCAAAAGTGAATATGCATTTTTCAACTCCTGCTCATTTAGTAAATCTTCTACTTTTTGATAGGCTATTTTACGCTTTAATAACTTCCTTTGATAGAAGAATACAAAGAGAATGATTCCTACTGCCAAGGTAAGCATGCCGGAGGCTCCAATTGCCAATGTCAAGAAAATTATCTCTTTTGAACCATCCATAATCCAAGCGCAAAAATTATATTCTTTGAAACATTACCTATGTTATGCACAAACCATAAAGAGTAGTCAAATAGACCAGACATTATCTCTGTTGATAGAAAGAATGGGAAAAAAGCTAATGAAAAATAAATCAGAATCCCTACATTATACCAAAACTCAGGTGCTTTACTTCTAAAGATATCTTCTTCCTTCGTATAGATTTGGTAAAAATACAAAAGAGATAAAATAATGAAAATCAAGCACTTTACAGTAAGTGTGAAACTAAAGAATTCATAAATAGGATCTTTGTATAAGAATTCAATAGCTAGTGTTGAAAAGAAAACAGTGAGTAAAAGGATAATGAGTTTATTGCTCTTACTTAAAAGACTATTAAATAGTAAAAGCAAAAGCACAGTATCTAATATTGAATAGATAAATAAATAGACATAATTCCGGTCAACAAAATACGTAGAGAATAGGTCAGTTAAGAAGGAAGAAAAAACTATAAGTATTAAAATTTTATCTGTTCTTAAAAAGTGGTCTTTACGCCTAAAAAATAGAAATACTATAAAAAGTATAGGTGAATAGATAGAAAGATTAGATTGAATTTTGTAAAATATTTCCATATTTAATTACACTCTGTTGGGCAGGGGTTTGAATAATTTAAAATTGGATCTCTATCCTCAGATATTCTTAATTTTGGCAAATCCGGATTATTTAGGTTTGGGTAGTCTTTATTATCTTTAGTAACAGCAATCATGAATACATCAAAGTACTTTTGTTCTTTCACTTCTGAGATGGTTCTGTAAACTCTGATACCAGTTAATTGCACTGAATCTTGTTCCTTGTTGATATCATCAATTCTTTGGATTAATCCTCTCATTTTCTCAAGTCCGAATATGTAGCCGTAAGCGTTTTGAATACCTGGTTTTCCTGGATTATTTCTCCTGTAAGCTAGCATAGTATCCAGTTTGGCTTTCGCTTTTGATTGTGAAATGAATTTTCCTGTAGTCGAATCAACTCCATTGGCGAGCATTTTAGAGAAATACTCCTTAATTGCTTTGTTATTAGCAGAAGTTGCTTTCTCTTCCATTTGTTTTGGTGCTTTCTCCATACTTTCCGTTTGCTTAATTTCATTATCTTCAAAATAGAAATGAAAAATGACCATAGCTACTAAAGCTAAAAATAATACGATTGTAGTGCTTTTGTAATTCATGTCAATTTGTTTTTTTTGGAATATAACTAATAATCGCAAATTATCTGCTTTTGTATCAGTTAACAATACCTAACTTTGGGTATTCTGTTCATTGGAGCTTTTCGATTTAATTATCTTAGCAGCTTAAATTGCTCCCTCAAAGTAATTATGCTATGACACAGTTTTTACTGAGCATTGGTTTGTAAGGCCAGCTCGGCCTCGTTTGTAACGAGGATGCCCAATCCAAGCTATATCATCCTGAAATTTAATTACAGTTTTACATTATTTAGACTACGAGTACGAAATGAATTCTCCACAAGGGCGTCTGTAAACCATGTAATTAGCGTAGCTTTTGATACTGAATTTCTGTGTTTTATATATTTCTCTTAGGTATATTTTTTCAAGTTAGATTTGTATTAATTAGTCTTTAAATAGAGGTATTTTTATGTGATTTATCTCGATTTTATATCAAAAATAGATAATTTGTTATCATTATTACCTGTTTATCAATAATTTATATATATTTGCTTAATGTTATGGTTTAATGACATGCTTTATTTTTATCAACTTTAATATCAAGAGATGAAAAGCTTAATATTATGGACCGTTTCAACCACTCTGATATTCCTTTTTTATTTCCCCTCTGCTGGACAGGAGATTATCAAAAATAATCTTTCTGATTCAATTAACAGTAAGTATACAGAAACGAAACCAATGATTTCTGTTGATGGAAAGACCCTGTATTTTGCTCGACAAAATGCACCAGGTAATGTGAATGGGATCCTTGATGATCAGGATATTTATGTTAGTATATATGGCGATGGGGGTTGGGAAAAAGCATTTAATGCTGGTTTTCCTTTAAACAACGAGGGTTCTAATGGAGTAGTTTCTATTTCTCCGACAGGGGAAAGTCTATTTTTGTTGAACGCTTATAATAGTGAGAATTCAAAAGAGGGTGTATCTATTAGTCATTCTGTAAATGGGGAATGGAGTTCCCCAGAAGTAGTCCCGATCGATGATTTTCACAATCACAGTGAATACATTGATTATTTCTTTAGCAGTAATGGACAAGAACTGTTAATTGCTGTAGAACGTGACGATAGCTTTGGTGATCAGGATCTATATGTAAGCCAAAAGGGTGCAGATGGTATCTGGAAAACTCCTATTAATTTAGGTGATCAGATCAACACTAAGCATCCAGAGTTCTCTCCTTTTCTTGCAGTGGATAACAAGACTTTATTTTTTGCCTCCATGGGTCATGAAAATTATGGTAGTGCAGACATATTTTACACTAGACGTCTTGATTCTACTTGGACCAATTGGTCTAAACCTCAGAATTTAGGTCCTGACGTTAATACAAAAGAATTTGAGGCCTATTATACAATTCCTGCTAATGGTTCAATTGGTTACTATGTAAGTTCCAATGGTGGCAGGAATGGAAGTCGTGATATTTTTTCAATTACAATTCCTTATCAATTTAGACCTGATCCTGTTGTTTTATTAAAGGGTGAGTTCTTAGCTGATCAGGAAGATGATGACAACTTAGACTATCACGTTAATTTCTTAACCACTAATGCTAGTGAATCAGAAGTTAATATCGAATATGAAGCGACTCATTTTAATGCCATTTTACGTTCTGGCGGATCTTATTTCTTTTATGTAAATAAGAGTGGACACATAAGCGAAAGTCATTATATTGATTTAACGGATCAAAAGGAGTATTTGGAAGAAACTGCTGACATTCATACCATTCCCATAAGGGAAGGAGCTAGGACGACAAGTCATAACATTCAATTCTTAAAAAATACTGCTGAGTTCTTTCCTGCTAGTTATTTTGAATTGGTCAGATTGTTGGAAGTATTTAAGCGTTATGATAGTCTTCAACTAGAATTAGTAGGTCATGCACACGATTTTGACGACAGTCTAAAAAACTTTACCCTGTCAAAGGAAAGATTGGCTAAAATTAAGGAATTTTATGTTGACGAAGGATTTCATCCAGACCAATTTGTTTTGACGCCTAAAGGGAGCTCTGAACTTAGTAATGATGATTATAAAAAACATGTCAATGCTCAATTTGATATCAATAGTCGAATCGAATTTAAGATAAATAATTTGAAATGGGTCTCTGAAAGCTCGTCTCCTATGATAAGCAATTCTGGTTTGAATAATACGAAAAATATACTAGAGGTAAGGGTCAGAAAAGCGCAGCAAGATCAATATAAAATAGTTTTTGGTTTTGATGAGGACCAGGTTTCAGCTAATCAAGAAGTGCTAACAAAGCTTAGAGATAGACTTAGTGGACGAAACATCGGCACCATTGAATTAGTTGGCTATACCTGTAACATTGGTGATTCGGCTTATAACCAGTATTTGGCTAAAAAAAGGGCTATAAATGTTAAAAAATGGTTGCTGAAAGAGGGATGTAATGACCGTGATATCAAAATTATAGCTAAAGGAGAATCAAACCCTATTGCAGATAACGGTGATCCTGAGCAAAGAAAATTAAATAGGAGAGTTGAAGTAATTTTTAATCAATATTCATCAACTCAAAGCGTCACTGAGTACTAATTAGTAATAAAGAAGTACTATTTTTTAAGTAAATTGTTGATTCAACTATAAATTCAAGACCAATATTTTCAAGTCTTTTAGTTTATCCTGATTCGATTATTGCAATTTGCATATTTTGAAATCTGGGACTTGTAATTGACTTTATCTTGGTATTTTCTTTTAGTTCACATTATGTTATGGATTGTACATTATGGGTATAGGAATTCAATTACTGGTTTTTATGCAAAGTTAGTTCATGACAAAACAGTTTCAAACCTATTAAGCTGACAATCAATTCATTTAATTGGAGATATGCTGCTTTCAAGCTATTTTGATCTGTTTTTAACTTTTCTCAGTTTATTATAAACATTTCGGTTTAGGTGGAATAATTATGAGATATCTTCTTAGAATTTTAAATGCTGTATTACATTTGCGCATTATTTATTAAACTATAAGATTATATAATTATGACAAAATCCCTATTAAGGAGAATTTGGTTATTCTCTGCCATTGCTTTTTTATTTATCCAATGTACAGAAGATGAAGAAGCCAAAAGTCCATTAAACAAAATTACAGAATTTAGTATTTCATCAATTAGTCCGGAAGTGACTGGAAGTATTGATGTAGAAAACCTTAAAATCGAAATAGATGTGCCGAGTGGTACTGATCTTACTACATTAAGTCCAAGTATTTCTGTTTCAGAGAATGCAACTGTATCACCTGCATCAGGGACATCACAAGATTTTACGAATCCTGTTATTTATACTGTAACAGCTGAGAATGGCACATCAGTTGAATACACCGTTACAGTAAATGTACTAAAGAACACCAATGCAAAAATAGAAACTTTTGTGTTCAAAGGATTTGAAACTGAATTAGCAGCTAGTATCGATGAAGAAAACAAGATGATCACGGCTGTTATTTCAAGAGATTATGATATCACTAAATTAAAGCCTACTATCATTATTTCAGATTTAGCAAGCGTAACTCCAGCTTCTGAAACGGAAGTGGACTTTTCAGAAGATGTAATTTACACTGTAGTGGCTGAAGATGGCACTGAAGTGAATTATACGGTTTCAATCAGATACGAACTACGCACTGGAAATGCAATGGTAAGTTTTGACTTAGAGGAATTTACACCTGTAGTAAATGGAACTATCGATGAAGATTCGAAAACTGTTTCGCTTACGCTTCCCTGGAATACCAGCGATTTAACGGCTTTAGTACCGACTATAGAAATTTCAGAAGGAGCAACAGTTTCGCCTGAGAATAATTCTGCACAAGATTTCTCTTTCGGTTCGGTGGATTATACAGTTACAGCCGAAGATGGAAGTACTCAAGTTTACGAAGTTACGGTTGAATTAGAAGAAGCACCGGATCCGGTCTTCGATGATTTAAGCTCTTCAACTTTTCGTAAAGGAGAACTAATTACCATTTCGGGGCAGAATTTTAGCGACATTAGTGTAACATTTGTCCGTGAAGGCTTCAGTTCAAGCCCATCCCTAGAGACAGAGAGTGAGACAAGCTTCTCATTTACTGTACCGAATAATGTCAGTTTTGAGGTAGGTACTTATTCTTTGGAAGTCTATATTAGAAACGAGGAATTCGTTTTGGGTGAAGTAGATATTTTGCCACCGCCACCTTCTATTTCTGATTTTACTACTTCTAATTCCGATGATAATATAATAGTTAGAATCAATGGCATAAACTTCATCGATGGAGAAAACAAAGTCTCTTTTATCAAAGACAATGTGAAAAATGAGGCCTATATCAAAGAAGAGAACAGTAGTAGGATATATGCAGTACTTCCTCCATTACTTGAAACTGGTGATTACACTATTGCTGTAGAAACTAATGGGGCAGAAGTATCAGCCACTAATACCATTAATGTAGAGGCAAATACTACTACTGATCCAATAATTGCCGGAGTGGAAAGCCTAATTGTGAAGAAAGGACAAAAATTAGTTATTAATGGTAAGAACTTTGGAGCAGGATCTGGTTCAGTAATAATTGGTTTTATGGACGGCTGGACTTCCACAAAAACGAAAACAGCAGATCGAATCTCAGATTCTTTGGTTGAGTTAGTAATACCTAATGATCTTCCTGTTGAAACTTATACAATCTATGTACAGAGATATAATGATGATTTCAGTACATCTTTTAGCAATCATTTTTACAATATTGTAATCGAGGATTAAAATCTCAAATGTTTTTAAGAGAGCCCCGAAAGGGCTCTTTTTTTTGACTATAATTTCAGGCCCTTCCGTTGATCACGAGAGATATAAGCATCAAGATGCGTTCCTCTGCTCCCTTGCATTTGGCGCAGGCATTAGATCTTTTTTTTGCTCAATAAGGAGGCTATTCTAATGTATCATCTATCTCTAGTGTTTCTAAGATATCAGCTAATTCATCAAAATCTTTGTATCCAGGTCGGATTTCATCACCACCTTTCAAAGATATTCCAGTGATTGAAGTATTATTGACATAATTCATGACATTAGCGTCAGTGATATTAAAGCCAAGAACAACTCTGAAACTTTTTGCTAAATCTAATACTTGATCCAATACATTGTCTTTATAAACAATACCGTTATCAGATTCGAAAAGGAAAAATTCAACCTGATTGGCGGTTTGTTCCATTGTTTGCTTTACTTCTGCTGCATCCGAAATTTTGTCCATATCGAATCTCAATATTTTCTTTCGGTCTGGGAATAGGGGGAGAATGGCTGGATTATCTGTTTGCAAATAATGAATTTCATATTCATCAATAATAGACTTGATGGCTTCTTCCGTAGAATGCCCGAATTCACCTACAAATTCAAGTCCCGATACCCAGCCTGTAAGCTCCATAAAATTCTCAGGAGAGACAAAGTAATCACTGTCCTTGTTGAGGTTGAACCCCATCAGATTAACAGTCATTCCTGCACAGTAACGCGCGTCACTCAAATTATTGACTTCAGATATTTTAACGAATGTTTTTAATGCCATCTTTAAAACTTTGATGCAAATTAAAGTAAAATTAAGCTTGTTTGAAAGGCGAAAGCTAAGTTTAGAGCGGTAAAAAGAATTGTGTTTAGCATGAGGCTTTATTTAATATTGCTTTCTTCAACATGAAATCTTAAGTTGAAATCATTTTATTTTAATGCTGCTAAGGGCATTAGTAATAAAGTCATCTGACCGTAGTTTAGAGTGCCATTTTTATACATTTTCCGGATATATTTGTAGATTTTAAAATTAAAAAAAGTAAATATAATATTGGTAAAAGCATATTAATTATATAACTTTCAATATGTTTAACAAAATCTAAAACTATGAAAACCAGAGGACTAAAACTTTTAATTTGTGCAATGGTCTTAAGCTTTGCTATTAGTACGACACAAGCTCAACAGTTTCTAACTCCTGTCAGTACTTTAACTGGGGATGCTATGGTAGAAACCACAGATGGGAAGATGATAGAGGGGGATATTCGTACGGCATTTTTTAGCGGTAAAGGTCTTAAAAGCTTCAGAATAAAAGATGCAGAAACAGGTGATGTAACTAGGTTTAAAGCGGAAGAAGTTAAGTCTTTAAGAATCAAAATGGACGGATGGGGTAAATTAGCTACCTATGCTGAGCAAACTTCCAGTTTACAAAAAATGGCAACAGCTGATTTTGATGAAGCTGTAGATCGTGAATATATTTACTATCATACAGTAAAATGGCCAGGGAAGAAGGATAAATTTATGCTATCTCAATTGTTGAATCCCGGTTTTGATAACAAAATTAAGGTGTACGATTATCCGGGAAAAAAAACTGCTTCAGCTGGGATAGGGGGCATGACTGTAGTAGGAGGAAATGCCAAAAAATATGTTGTTGCAATAGATGGCAAGACATACATGGTAGAAAAAGGAAAATATAAAAAAGAAGATTTTGATATGTTGTTTTCTGATTGTGAAAAACTGAATAGTTTAGAGAAATCAGATAAAGAGTGGGACGAAATGGCACTGCATGTTTTCGTGAATGACACAGAATGTGAATAGTCTGGTCTTATTTAAACAAAAAGCCCGTTGAAATACTTTTCAGCGGGCTTTTTAATTTATTTTTTATTGGTTTTCCAGTGATTTATTAATTCTAGCTAATAAGTCATTCCAATGAATTCTGCTCATTTTATCTGAAGTCCTATATCTTCTGCTACTGATATCTGCTTGCAACTGCTCCAGTTCAGCTCTCATTACTGGAATTATATCCGAAATAATCACATCATCGTTTCTCTTTTCCTCAGCTTCCAATTCTGCAATTTTTGAAGAAGCTAACTCCACATAGGCTCGTTGCAAGTTTCTCCTGTATGCATCTACTGCTTGACTTTTATAAAGTTCTGAGAAAATTCCAGTTCTTAGGTCGTCTAACATGTTCAGGATGCTATAGGCCTCCGAACCATTAAAACTTTCATTTTCTACCATTCTGATCAATCGGTCTTCATCCAACAAACTCGCTAAACTTCTACTTTGTAGAGATTTTACTCTTTCAACTGCGCCATCGTCCTCGATTCTATTTAATACTTCGCGATTCAACAGCCAATCGTGATTGGTAAAGGCGTGGTCATTTAAGAATTGTACTGCTTGTTTTTGAATGCTTTTAGGAACATGCTGATATACTACGCCTTCTTGATTAGAAGTTTTTCGAGTTTCGTATACACCCCCCACGTTGGCAGTGACATGTCGAATATATCCGCTCCACATATAGCCTAATTCTCTATATACTTCTGCTAATTCACTGTAATCTTTACCATCTTCAGAGGTCCAAGCCACCAAATTAGGTACCACTTTTTTCAAATTAGCCAGGCCGTATTCACTTGCTTTTACATGGTCGGCTCCTAAGCTTTCCCTGTTTGCTCTTGGGTCGGCAACTCCGTAACCACTTCCGAATTCATACCAAGGGTTACCAGCCTTATCTAGGATCCATTCATCTAGAATAGGTTTTTCATCTTCTTTGCTATTGGCTGCAGGAATATATCTATATCCCCAGTTTACAGAATACTTATCATATGGTCCCATCATTCTGATATAGCGCACACCTTGGTCTTCCGGCTGTGCCACGTAATTCACTCTAGCATAGTCCATGATAGAAGGAGTAAGGCCATATTCCTGAGTAAAGGTGGCAGATCTCAATGAGTCGGTAGGGTAGGCTGAACTTGCTTTCATATTATGAGGTAATCCCAAAGCATGTCCCACCTCGTGAGCAATCACCATTCGCATCATCTCGCCAATTTCGGCTTCTGGAGTTTCCAAGGTTCTTGCAGATTCCTTTTGAGCACCGGCTTCAATCATGTATCGATTTCTGTATGACCGTAAATGATTATGATACCAAATGATATCACTTTCAATGATTTCACCTGTCCGTGGATCTGATACAGAAGGTCCGACCGCGTTTCTAGTAGTGGTTGCAACATATCTCACTACAGAATAGCGTATATCTTCCGGACTGAATTCTGGATCTTCTTCTTTCGAGGGAGCCTCTTTTGCTATAATCGCATTTTTAAATCCAGCTGCTTCAAAGGCAACGTTCCAATCTTCAATACCCTGAATGAAATAAGGTCTCCATTTTTCAGGAGTGGCAGGATCCAAATAATACACAATTGGTTTTACAGGCTCTACTAATTCTCCTCTTTTATAGGCCTCAATGTCTTTTGGTACTAATCTCCATCTTCTGATCAATTCGTAGTCATCAGATTTCAGCTTATCGGAATTATAGTCATATTTTTGGATAGTAAACCAGCCTACCCGATCATCTGCTAGTCTTGGTTGCATTTTATCTTCAGGCAGCAATATCATAGATTGATTCAATAGCATGCTTATCGTACCGGCTTGATCCCTACCTGGAGGATCGCCTGCGTCATACGTCATTAAATGCTGTACTTCAATATTTTCTGGAAATGATTTTGCTGAGGCAATATATGAACGACTTTTATCCAGTCTTTTTACTTGATAAGATTTTCTAAGTCTATCCGGCATGGCATTAATTGCGCTAACCTCATCAGTGAAAAGGCTAGTGACATCTACCAAATAAGCGGTTGAATCAGGATTTAAGGCTTCTATTTTACTGCTGTACAAAATCGGAAAGAAATTATTGGCTTCAACTGATTTGTAAATAGGAGATTCTTCATCGCTTTCATTTTGAAAACTTATAACTTTCAAGTCAATGCTTTTATCTCTTTTATACCAGCGGACAACCTGCTCATTTACTTTAGATCCTGCATTGATATATCCACCACCAAAATTATCGGGCAGTTTTACTATTCGACTGACTAAAAGTAAATCCTTTTCCAGATTATCAAATGGGATTTCGTAGTAAAGCTTTCCATCAATTTCATGCGTCATAAATAAGCCATCATCTGACTTGACATCACCTTTAATAATGTCTGTGTAATTCTTGAAATCGCCTTTTGGCTTTTCTGTTTTACTTTTTTCTTCTTGCTTTTTCTTTTTACCAAATAGCTGGGCTTCTACATCAGCATGAAAAAGGAAAATACTTAGTGTAATAGTGATTATTGCTTTTTTCATCATAAGTTTTAGATATTTAGGTTACTAAGGTGATAAATTATAAGTTTGGATTAAAATCATTTTATTTAATTGGTTAGTAGCATTTGATAGCTTCTTACTTTTATCTGTAAATAGATCAATAAAATGCTGCAATTCTGTGGGATAGAAACAATAAATCGAAAATCTTGTTTCGGCCCGTTGTCAGAATATCAAATGAACAAGTTCAATCTTAAGAAGTTATTTAGCCTATGCTTTGAAGCGCCAAAATCAAATATTCTAATTGCGGTTTGTATTTTATCCACTTTTTAAGTTCAATTTTCATAAAATAGTATTAATGGATCTTTTCGAAAAATGTAACGCTTTTGTTAAACCACAAATCTTAAAGAAACAAGGAGTTTACCCATATTTTAGACCTATTTCCGGTAGTGAAGGTCCAATCGTAACCATGGAAGGTAAATCTGTAATCATGGCTGGGTCTAATAACTATTTAGATTTAACCAATCATCCTGATGTAAAAAATGCAGCTATAGAAGCTGTAGAGCAATATGGTACTAGCTGTTCAGGCTCTCGATTTCTAACTGGAACAATTGATCTACATAATGAATTGGAAAAGGAAATTGCAGATTTTATGGGCAAGGAAAGTGCAATGTTATTTACTACTGGCTTTCAAACTAGTCAAGGAGTTATTGCGCCTTTGGTTGAGAAGGGAGATTATATAATTTCAGACAAAGATAATCATGCTAGTATTGTTGCGGGAAATATGTTAGCAGCAAGCAAAAATGTTACAATTGTAAGATATAAGCATAACAACATCGAAGACTTAGAAAAAAGGCTCTCAAACATATCTAAAAATGTTGGTAAATTAATAGTGACCGATGGTGTATTTAGCACTGATGGAGGAATAGCATATTTAGATAAAATCACAGCAATAGCAAAAGAGTATAATGCAAAAGTACTGGTAGATGATGCTCATTCCTTTGGGGTAATTGGTTCTGGCGGTAGAGGTACAGGACATTATTTTGGAGTTCAAGATAAGGTGGATTTGGTGATGTGCACATTTAGTAAGTCATTGGCCTCTGTGGGTGGATTTGTGGCAGGAGACGAAACTGTAATTAACTATCTAAAGCATAAAAGTCCAGCCCTAATTTATAGCGCTTCTCCAACGCCAGCTTCGGTGGCTGCAGCAATTGCAGCTTTGAAGGTATTACAACAGAATCCTGATCTACCTGCAAAGGTATGCTCAAATGCAGATAAAGTAAGGAAAGGGTTAAGAGATTTAGGCTTTACTATCTTAGATGGGAAAACCGCAATTGTTCCAGTAATTGTTGGCGATGATGAGAAAACGTTTAAAGTATGGAAAATGCTGTATGATGAAGGGGTTTTTGTAAATGCTTTTGTAGCTCCAACTACTCCTCCGGGAATGCAAATGCTAAGAACTAGTTATATGGCATCTCATACAGAAGAACATCTCGAATACATAGTAGATACGTTTAAAAAGGTAGGGATCAAAGCAGGATTAATTTAATCACCGCTAATATTCATTAAGTGAACGCTTACTAATGCGGCTGTTTCGGTTCTCAATCGGCTTTTTCCTAAACTGACTTTCTTGAAGCCTTTGTCAATTGCCATTTTAACTTCTTCCGGAGTAAAGTCCCCCTCGGGCCCAATTAAAACTAAGGTGTCTTGAAATGTGTCTAACTCATTTTTTAGATGTGCTTCATTTTCAAAGTCAACATAGGCAATGAATTTCTTCACAGCCCTGGTATTCTCAAGAATGAAATTGTAAGACTTTAATTCATTCAAGATTGGTTTTTTAGCTTTTAGTGACTGTTTCATTGCGCTAATCACTTTCTTTTCAAGTCGGTCAATTTTTATAATCTTCCTTTCAGAATGAAAGCTTTGAAAAAAGCTTATTTCATCAATGCCTAGTTCTGTTGCTTTTTCCACTAACCACTCCATTCTATCTATATTTTTCGTTGGTGCAATGGCCAAATGCCTATGAAAGGAGTTAGGTTCTTCCTGTGTGGTTTCTAGTACTTCAAATTCACACTGTTTATGATTTGCATTAGTGATTTTTGCTTTGTAGAAAACGCCTTTACCATCAATAAGATTTATTTCATCACCATTTTGCATCCTTAAAACCTTGATGCAATGTTTAGATTCCTCATGGTCCAATGTTTTTATTTTCGGCAGCTGAGATTGATAGAATAAATGCATTCAGCAAATCTAAGAAAAATTGATTTATTTAGATTATTTAATAAACTAGAGATGATAGATTTTTTAATTAGATACATTCCTTTAATTTTGTCGCTGCTTAAATATGGATTTTAAAATTTAGTGGTACTTAAGTATTTTACTTAATTCGTATTAGAGGGAAATTTCAGTACTTTCTTTAGTAGTAGCTTAGGAGGCTCTATTTAAAATATTCTATGGATTATATAAGAGGCCTTATTGGATTATTGGTTTTAGTTGGTTTTGCCTGGCTTTTCTCAGTAAATAAAAAGAAGATTGATTGGAGACTGGTTGGTACTGGATTATTACTACAAATTATTTTTGGTCTTCTTATTACACAAGTTGAGTTCGTTGCACTGATTTTCAAAAAGGTTTCCGAGGCCTTCGTAGTGTTTTTAAGCTTTTCTGGTGATGGTGCTCGTTTTCTCTTTGGTGATTTAGCTGGAGACTCATTCGGATTCATATTTGCCTTTCAAGTACTTCCTACCGTGATTTTCTTCTCCACTGTTACTGCAGGATTGTACTATCTAGGGGTTTTACAAAAACTGGTTTATGGCATTGCTTGGGTAATGTCCCGCACCATGCGCTTATCAGGGGCCGAAAGTTTATCTGCAGCGGGTAACATCTTCTTGGGTCAGACGGAAGCACCTCTACTGGTCAGGCCTTTTGTTCCCAATATGACACGTTCCGAATTGATGTGTTTAATGACAGGAGGTATGGCCACTATTGCAGGTGGGGTACTGGCCGGATATGTAGCATTTTTAGGAGGTGATGATCCAGTTGAGAAAGCAAGATTTGCTTCATATTTGTTGAGTGCCTCGATAATGAATGCTCCAGCAGCCATAGTGATTTCAAAAATATTAATACCTGAAACCAATCCTGATGAAATTGATGATACCTTACACGTAAGCCAAGATAAATTAGGTGTGAATTTAATTGATGCTTTGTCGAACGGGGCAGCTGAGGGTTTAAAATTGGCTTTAAATATTGGGGGAATGTTATTGGCTTTTATTGCTGTTATTGCCGCTATCAATTATTTCTTAGGAAATTTAATAGGAGAATGGACGGGTTTAAATGCTTTTGTAGCTAGTTCAACTAATGGAACCTTTGATAGTTTTAGTTTAGAATATATTTTAGGACAAGCATTCCGACTCTTTGCTTTTGCTATGGGCGTAGAATGGAATGATACTCTGGCTGTTGGTAGTTTGTTGGGACAGAAAACAGCGATTAACGAATTTGTGGCTTATTTGGGATTAGCAGAAATGAAAACAGCGAATGTATTAAGTGAAAAATCGATCATAATAGCAACTTATGCCCTCTGTGGGTTCTCCAATTTTAGTTCCATTGCTATTCAAGTTGGAGGAATTGGGGGTATGGCACCTAACCAACAGGGGAATCTTTCCAAATTGGGAATGAGAGCGCTACTCGCTGCAACTTTAGCTTGTATGATGACTGCTACCATAGCAGGATCTTTGATTGAGTAAACTTCAATTACTGCAACTCCTACAGTAAAAAGTCTTTTACAAGTTGTATTAACACTACTAGGAAGTTTGTAGTGATTTGCAGGCAGTGTCATATAGGAAAAGATAAGATTTTCCTGATTATTTCATAAATTGATTGCTAAAAAAAAGGATTTATGAAAAAGCTATCGTCTATTGCATTGTTTACTATTCTTTCTTCTGCTTTGTGGGCTCAAAATATAGAAGGTAAATGGCAAGGTTTACTCAAGCTCCAAGGAATAGAGTTAACTATTGTATTCAATATTATGGGGCAAGAAGACACTTTAGCAGCCACCATGGATAGCCCCGATCAAGGAGCTTTCGGCTTGGCAGTTCAAAAAATTTCTTTTCAGGATAATCAATTGGAAATGAAAATGAGTATGCCTTCCATTCAATATCAGGGGATTCTCAATTCAAAGGGAGAAATTGAAGGTACTTTTAAACAAGCTGGAGCGGAGTTATCACTAGTACTAACGCAAAATGAAATTCGAAAATCCATTAAAAAGAAGCCACAGGATCCTATTGAACCATTTCCTTACAGGAGCCAAGAAATAATTTTTGAAAACAGTGTTGCGGATATTAAGTTAGCCGGAACCTTCACAATGCCTTCCGAAGGAGATATTTTTCCTGCAGTGGTTTTAATAAGTGGGAGTGGTCCACAAGACAGAAATGAAGCTTTATTAGGTCATAAACCGTTTTTAGTATTATCTGATCATTTAACGAGGCAAGGAATTGCTGTATTACGATTTGATGATAGGGGTACAGCTGAATCAGAAGGGGATTTTAGTGCCGCTACTTCTGCAGATTTTAAGACCGATGTGGCTGCAGCAGTTGACTATTTAAAGTCTCAAATGCAAATACGGAGCATCGGATTAATTGGTCACAGCGAAGGTGGTATTATCGCCCCAATGTTGGCGGCAGAGTCTGAGGATGTAGATTTTATTGTTTTGATGGCAGGCACAGGAATTAGGGGCGATGAACTGCTTGTAAGACAGAGTGAATTGATTGGTAGAGCAGCTGGAATGAAGGAGGTAGAATTAAAGAAAGCAAGAGATTTTAATAGAGGTGCTTATGCAGCAGTAGTAAACAATAGCAATGATGAAACAGTCAAACAGGATCTTCGAAAATACCTGGAGGAGTCAGTGGCTAAGAATCCTGAGTTAGCAACAGCAAATGGATTGACAGAACAAATATTTGTAGATCAGATTTTGGCCCAGCTGACAAGCCCTTGGATGATGTATTTCTTAAAGTATGATCCTGCAGAAGCTTTAAAAAAGGTAGATTGTCCCGTATTGGCGGTAATTGGAGAGAAAGATTTGCAAGTGCCAGCAAAAGTGAATTTGGAGGCTATTGAAAAGGCACTAAAAGCTGGAGGGAATTCTCAATATACTGTAAAGAAGCTCGAAAAATTGAATCATCTTTTCCAAGAAGCTGAAACCGGAGCTCCTAGTGAATATGCTAATATAGAACAAACTATTGCTCCCGAAGCTTTAGAATTGATTAGTGATTGGATTTTACAGCAAGTGAAATAGCTTTCTAGAGAAATTCTCAACCTTTTGACTCCTGTCCGTTTTCAATGTCTAGTTGAAGAGAAAAATAGACAGACGAAATGAAAGCATTACAGATTACTGGCTATGGTGAAATAGCAAAAAACGTTGAATTTAGAGAAATAGATAAGCCAAAGGTTAATGATCACCAGGTTTTAATTGAGATACATGCTGCGAGCATTAATCCCATAGATCATAAAATCATTGAAGGAGCAATGAAAAATATTAGTAAACTGTCCTTTCCTGCTCCTATAGGGTTTGATGTTGCTGGTAAAATTATAGATAAAGGGGAGAAAGTAATGGACTTCAATTTTGGAGATGAAGTTTTTGCAAGAGTACCTACGGCTGCTCCAGGGACGTTTGCGGAAATGATTGCCGTAGACCATCAGGCCGTTTGTCAAAAGCCATCAAATTTCTCCTATATAGAGGCAGCTAGTATTCCTTTGGTTGGTTTAACAACAGTACAATCATTTGAAAAAGCAAAGCTGAAAGAGGGAGAAAAGGTACTGATTCATGCTGGTTCAGGTGGAGTAGGTACTTTCGCCATACAATATGCTAAAGCCAGAGGAGCTTATGTGTACACTACCACTAGCACAAAAAATGTTGATTGGGTCAAAGATTTAGGTGCCGATAGAGTGATTGATTATAAAAAGGAAAATTACCTTGAGATCGCTAAAGATGTAGATATTGTATATGATACCTTAGGCGGGGAGTATACAAAAGACGCATTCAAAATTCTCAAGACTGGTGGGAGAGTAGTTAGTATTGCTGGAGATCCAGATGATGAAACTGCCAAAAATTTGGGTTTAAACGGATTGATTCGTTTTGCTCTAAAGCTTAAACGCTATAAAATTGACAAGCTGGCAAAAGAGAAAAAGGCCATTTATAAATTTATCATGATGCATGCGGATGGCGCTCAATTAAACGATATTAAAGAGTTGATCGAAAGTAATTACATTTCAGCTGTAATTGATAAAGAATACTCCTTTTTGAAAGTAGTAACGGCCCTACGAGATGTTCAAAGAGGGCACACAAAAGGAAAGGTCGTAGTGAATATGAAATAGATTAAATTCCCGCTAATGAGCCGGGAATTTTTAATTTCTATCATGAAGAAGTTTTTAAAATAAAGACATTAGGATCGGGACATACTTTTTTGAATTCTTCAAGTTCGGAAGGCGCACAAACACCTGGAAAGTCTCCAGATTTATCTGCCATATCTCTTATCAATTGAAAATGCAAATGTGGTGGCCAATCTCCATTTTCAGGATAAGGACCTAGTTCACTAAATTTTTGTCCTTTTTTGATTTCATCACCTTTCTTTAAGTTTTTCAGGCTCTTCATACTTAGGTGTCCATAAAGCGTATAGAAATGTTTACCGTTTAATTCATGCTGGAGGATAATGGTGGGTCCATAGTCTCCAAAGTTATTATTGTCGGCAAAGCTATGAATTATTGAGTCCAAAGGTGCATATAGGTGATGAAATGCCTCTGCCCAAACGTCTATACCCAAATGCATGCATCTAGACTCTCCTTGTTGGAAATGAGTGCTTCTTTGGTAGATCATACGGTTTTCCAAATAGCCACCGTATCCGTACCTTTTCTCCTTTTTCTCTAAAAATCCAAAAACATATTTATTAAAAGCTGGGGTGGACTGAAGATCAAGCTCAAGTAAATCAGTATTCTGATTGGAGAAATCTAATAAAGTACTGTTGCTGGACTTTAACCATTCGCCCATTACTGGAAATAGTATATTTTGGTCTATTTGCATTTATTGTGGAATTTGCGTTTAGCGACAAACTTAACAAATGATTTACATTCAAAAACTTTAGTCCTATAGAATTTGATTTTTCGTAAAAAAAAACTGCCATGAGAAGGTATTCCCACGGCAGTAAATTTAACTTAACTGAAAAAAACTATCTTATACTTTCGATAAATTAGGTTTTGGGGCTCCCGCCATAATCTCATCATTGGCAAAATCTTCAAACTTCTTGAAATTCCCGTTGAATTCATTTGCTAGTTTGTTGGCCATTTCATAATAGCCTTTATCATTTTTCCACGTTTCTCTAGGGCTTAATACCTCTGAAGGAACGTCAGGACATGTAGCAGGAATAGCACATCCAAAGATGGAGTGGTTTCTATACCCCACCTCATCTAAGCCGCCATTTAAAGCAGCAGTGATCATAGCCCGAGTATACTTCAGTTTCATTCTCGAACCCACACCATATGGACCACCGGACCAACCCGTATTGATCATCCAAACGGTAACTTTCTGCTCATCCATTTTCTTACCCAGCATTTCAGCATATTGAGTAGGATGCAACGGAAGAAAAGGCGCTCCAAAACAAGCACTGAAAACGGTTTGCGGTTCTGTAACACCCGCCTCAGTACCCGCTACTTTTGCGGTATAACCAGAAATAAAGTGGTACATAGCCTGGCCCTTAGAAAGCTTAGATATTGGAGGTAAAACTCCGTAGGCATCACAAGTTAAGAAGAATATATTTTTAGGAATTCCTCCGATTGACGGAGAAACGGAGTTATCAATATGATGAATAGGATAAGCCGTTCTGGTATTCTGAGTCACTTCTGTATTCTCATAATCTACAGTTCTCGTTCCTGGAAAAAATCGAGTATTTTCTACAATTGCCCCAAATTTGATGGCTCTGTAGATTTGTGGTTCTTTTTCTTCTGTTAAATCAATAGTCTTGGCATAACATCCACCTTCAAAATTGAAAACTCCATTCTCGGTCCATCCATGCTCATCATCGCCAATTAAGCCTCTGTTCTCATCTGCAGATAAAGTGGTTTTTCCAGTACCTGATAATCCGAAGAAAATGGCAGTGTCACCATCTGCTTTCTCGCTCATATTTGCTGAACAATGCATCGAAAGCACTTTGTGGTCAGTCGGAAGCGTATAATTTAGAACAGAGAAAATTCCCTTTTTCATTTCTCCGGCATAGCCAGTTCCACCAATTAGAATTATATTCTTGCTAAAATTAATGATAGCAAAGTTTTTCTGGCGGGTTCCGTCTATTTCTGGATCAGCTTCAAACTCGGGGGCATTAATAATAGTGAAGGTTGGTTCGAATGATTCCAGTTTATATTTTTCAGGCCTTAGGAACATATTGTAGCAAAAAAGGTTGTGCCAGGCTTGGGTATTTACCACTCGTAAATTTAATCTATACGTCTTATCAGCACCAGCATATGCATCTCTTACATAGACTTTCTTATTCTCAAGGAATTTGAGCATTTTATCATGAAGTGCATCAAATTTATCAGGATCAAATGGAATGTTAATATCTCCCCACCACACAGTATCTTTCGTTCTGTCATCTTTTACGATGAACTTGTCTTTTGGCGAACGACCAGTAAATTTTCCGGTATCACACATCAAAGCACCCGTATCTGTCAATACACCTTCTTTATTGGTTAGGGCGTGCTCAGTTAATTCGGCAGGGCTTAGGTTCCAATAGGCCTCTGCTACATTCTTTAAACCCAGTGCTTCTAAACCGGATTTAGCGGATTTCAATCCAAATTCCTTCATTCTTGTATGTTTTTGCTAGGTATAACATGGTTAGGTTCGCAAAGTTAAAGAATTTACTTTGCTTAAAAAGTAATTTTTAAATCATTTACAAATGTTTAGATAGTGTATAAAATACACTTTCTATCGAAAATAAGGCCGATTTTCATATTCTATTTGTTTTAATGGAAAGCCCGTATTAGATTTAGCATTTCGATTTTTAAGATAAAGTAAACTTATAGATAATATGAATTCCGAAAAAACTTTTTTTGGCCATCCGAGAGGTTTAGCAACTTTGTTCTTTACTGAATTTTGGGAACGCTTTAGTTATTATGGAATGCGTGCCTTATTGGTCCTTTTTATGGTAGCATCTATCGAGACTGGGGGGCTAGGTTTAGATGATAAATCCGCAACCGCAATCTACGGCTTATATACCATGTTTGTTTACTTATTGGCTTTGCCTGGTGGCTGGTTAGCTGACCGTTTTTTCGGCCTGCAAAAGGCAGTCTGGTATGGAGGAATTATAATAGCTTGTGGGCATTTTGCAATGGCTATTCCTACAACTGAGTTCTTTTTTATTGGTTTGATTTTAATTGTGATAGGCACAGGCCTATTAAAACCAAATATTAGTAGTATTGTCGGAGGACTGTACAAAGACGATGAACCGGCCAGAAGAGATGCCGGTTTTTCTGTTTTTTATATGGGTATAAATCTAGGTGCTTTCATTGCTCCTTTGATTACTGGTTATTTAGGCGAAAGTGTGAATTGGCATTATGGCTTTGCAGCAGCAGGTTTTGGTATGCTGTTGGGTGTTATTCAATATAGAGCTTCTTCCAAATACCTTGGTAATATTGGACTTAAACCTGAGGGTTTTGATCCTGCAAATGAAAAACAAATTTCTTTTAGGAAAAAGGTTAAATTGGGAATATTTGCATTTTTAGCAGGGCTTGTTGTTCTAGTTTTACTAACAACTCTAGGTTATATAGATGTAGATGTTGTAAGTGTCGCGAATGTTGCTTCTTATGTAGTTGCAGCTACCTTAATACTATTTTTTGTAGCAATTTTCTTATTCGCTGGATTGAATAAAGATGAAAAGAAGAAGATAGGTGCTATTGCAATATTATTAGTGTTTTCTGCTATTTTTTGGTCAGGATTTGAACAGGCAGGATCTTCATTAAACTTATTTGCTTCTCGCTATACTGATAGAATGATAGGGGATTGGCTAATGCCAGCTAGTGCGTTACAAAGTGCTAATCCAATGTTTATTATTATTCTATCACCGGTTTTTGGATGGCTTTGGATTCAGCTCGCTAAAAGGAATTTAAATCCTAGCATTCCACTTAAATTTGCCTTCGGACTAATTTTCTTAGGTCTTGGATTTGCCGTAATGATTGGTGCTGCACTTCTTGTAGTTTCGTCTGATACAGTTTTACCAACTTGGTTGCTAATAACCTATTTATTGCATACAACTGGTGAACTTTTCTTAAGTCCAGTTGGCTTAAGTGCTGTTACCAAATTAGCTCCTAAAAGATTAGTGGGTCAAATGATGGGAGCATGGTTTATGTCTGTTGCTTTTGGGAACCTAATTGCCGGACTGGTAGCCGGTGAATTTGATGAGAAAGCAATTGAAGCCAATCCTTCGCTATTACCAGATATTTTTCAATTTATAACAATATTCATTATCGGAGCTGGTGTACTGGCACTGATTGTAACCCCTTTAATTAGGAAACTTACCGGGAACGTGCATTAATTAATTCTCGGCTAATCATATAATTATTATATTTATTCAAAAAATAATTGTAATTTGACAAAAGATAATTTTTAAGTCGTTATTTCCCATTTGGAGAAAATGTTGGATACTTTAAGCAAATTTAAAAATCTAAAACAAAGCGAAGAGTTAGTGCTAGCTTACCATGGTATAATTACAGAAAGCCTAACTAATAATCTTTTGACCTTGGCCGAAAATAAACTGGCTATGGTAGAGTATAATTCGCGAGTTAAAAAGAAGGTTTTTAATATTTTAGTGGAAGTACTTCAGAACATTTACCATAATCAATATGAGCTTAAAAATTCAGAAGAACCCTTTCAGAAAATAATGATTATGGTAGTGAAAAATCCCACCGCCTACGAGATTATTTCTGGTAATTACATCAATCAAAGTAATATCATGCAGCTTGAAAAGCGTATTAAGGAAATAAATCAATTGTCAAATGATGAACTCAGAGCTAAGTACAGAATTAAATTAGACGAAGGCGTATTTTCTGAAACAGGAAGGGCCGGCTTAGGGATAATGGATATGGTAAGAAAATCAGGTCAGCCATTGGATTATGGTTTTAAGATCATTAATGAAGATTATGCCTATTTTAGTTTGCAAGTGAATATAAATCATTAAGAAAAAACAATATGGATGCTTATTACTTAGAGGCGACACCGAAGACGCCTAAACTTGATTTTAATCCGGATGCAGAGACGTTTTTAATATCCGGTAGGTCAATTCCAGAGAATTCTATCGAGTTTTATAAGCCATTGCTCGATTGGTTGGATAAATATGTTCAAAATCCGCTCGAATCTACTATTTTTGAAATCAAATTAGAATACTTTAATACAAGTTCTTCAAAGTGTTTAGTGGAAATATTCCGTAAGCTGGAGAAAATCAAGGAAGATGGGAAATCCATTACCATTGATTGGTACTACGAAGAAGAAGATGAAGATATGGAAGAGTCTGGTGAGGACTTTAAACAGATTATTAAAGTACCATTTAAAATGGTAGAGATTAAATAATAATTTATGGCTAAAAATGTTACCCAATCAGATGTCTTTCAAGCAGAAATTGACTTTTTAAACGAAGTCAGAGCTTTGGCAGAGGACGATAATATTCCTACTGAGAAGGTAAAAGAAAACTATAAGTTATTATGTGATAAATATGATAGATTGATCGGAGAGGCTAAATTACTGACCTCAGTGAGTGATCGTTTGCACGCCAAGCTTAATGAAGCGAACGAAAAGCTAAAAAAGCAATCTGATGAAATCAATAAAATAAATGATGACTTAAAAGTCAATAATCAACTACTGCAAGATACAATTGATCAGTTGGTTAAAGCCAAAGTAGGTAGAAAGGCATCCTCTATCGTACTTTTAATAGCCATATTATTGTTTGTACTTTCGGAAGGTTTTCTAGAGCCATTCGTAGAAGAAAGAGTGGGTAATGAGCAAATTGGGTTTATTTTCAAATTAGGTATTGCTGTATTGCTAAAACCAATTGATGTTTTGGTGGAAAGATATATGATGAGACGGGCATTGAAACAAAGAAACAATGCTTAAAAGGTAGGACACGGGATAAATTCCTTCTTTCTTTTCTTCTTCAATCTAGCTTCAAAGTCAAAAATTATCGAAATTTCATGTGCACCACCTGATGCCCCGCCAAATTCGGAAATTGTAAAATCATAGCTGTAGCCTGCCTGAAAATCTGGGAATATTAAACCAAACTTAAAAACAAGTGCATCTCTATCATACAAGCCTTCATTTGGGTCAGTTCTTTTAAAAGGAACCCCTCTGTACCAAAGACCAGCTGATACTGGATCGTAATGCCAGTTAAAACCAACATCCAGTTGATCGTTAATTCCTTGCCTTTTATAAACAAAAGAGGGAGCTATGCTTGAAATATGATCTAATTTTTTAGGTCCTCGATACAATGGAATTCTAACACCACCATGGATACTTATTTTCATATTCAGTGGATTTGAATCACCTATTAAGGACATTTCGGGTTGTGTTAAATGGTGTAATGCAAAACCTCCCCACAACATTTGGCTGTATAGTAGCATTCCACCAGAGAAGTCAAAGAATTGAATGTTTTGAATATTGGCCAATTCATTATCAAAAGATACTCCTCTATTATCTAATAGCTGATCTCCCAACGTAAGGCCATTTTGATTCAAGCCCGTAAAATTATAGGCGAACTGCAAACCAGTACTTAAAACTAATTTCTTTCCAATGGCTACACGGTAAGAATATAAAAAGCTAGCATTGGTATTGCCTAAATTTCCAGATCCGGCAACATCGCGGGTGAACATGAGTCCAAATCCACTACTAAGGTAATCTAGGTTGTAATCATAAGCTAATGCATTAGTCACATAAGCACGTGGCAGACTTGGCCACTGTATTCTGGAATTGAGCGTGAAGCGGTGCATTTTACCTAAGCCTGTAAATGCCGGGTTAAGGTACAACGGTGACTCATGGTACTGTGAAAATTGAAAGTCCTGAGATTTGCTTTCGAATCCTAGCAGCGACAATACGGATATTGCACAGACAATAAGTGGTTTATTTAAACTTTTTATTTGATTTATATTCATTCATACCCTAATTCAAACCTGCAATATATAAACTAAATGTACTACTCAAAATTATTACCTAATGAGCGTGATATCCCCAACTTTCGTTTCCCTTCGTCCATTTTCATAGACCAGCTCTAATCGGTAAACATACACTCCTTGTGGCATTAAAACGCCATTATAATAGCCATCCCATCCTTCATCTTTACTAGTAGATTCAAATAACAATTCTCCCCATCTGTTATAGATTTTCATATTAAACTGCGATACCCCCTCAACCCTAGGAAGAAAGAAGTCATTTTGTAATGGATTTGTACTGGCTGAGCCTGGCCCCGCTCTACTTGGTGTAAATGCATTGGGAACATCTGATTCACCGCCCAATATTACTTGGACTTGAGACTTTAAACTGATAGAATCAGTGCAACCAGTTTCAGAATTAATAGCGATCAAAGTTATATCATAAAGGCCACTATCTGGGTAAGCGTGAATTGGCTCAAACTCAAATGACTCATTACCATCTCCAAATTTCCAAATATATTCATCCGCCCCTTGGCTTAAGTTCACAAATCGTACTTCCTCCCCAGTAAACACGGAACGATATTCATCTGGAATTGTAAATGACGCTTGAGGAGTCGCAAAAACTTCTATGAATTCCTCTTTAATCATTTGCGTCCGTTGGCCTGTGATGTTTGAAGCAGATAAGGTTACGGTATAAATTCCCGGATTACGATAGACATGTGTAGGATTCTCTACGGCAGAAACCCGTTGTCCATCTCCAAATTCCCACTGATAGGTGGAAGGATCTGCAAATTGGGTTAAGTTCTCAAATTCTACAACTAATGGTAAGCAACCTTCCCTTGGGTTTGCATCAAAATCTACTATGGGTGGAATTGCACCAATAGTCACTATACTTTGATAAGTATCTGTACATTGTCCATTCGTTGCTGTCATTTTTATTACAAATTCCCCATATATTCCATAATCGTGTGGTGCAGGGTCAACTTCATTGGAAATAGTACCGTCTCCAAAATCCCATTCATATTCCCACTCATTTTTATTAGTGGTATTGTTGGTGATATTAACCGTGCTCTCTGGTAATATCATATCCTCAGGTGTGGCTTCAAAACTTGCTTCCAGCTCTGGAAAGACTTCTTTTAACACGCTACCGCTCACAGTACCACTGCAGTTATCAGGCGAGTTACTGTCCACTACAGAAACCAGTGTATATGTGGTCGTAACAGTAGGAGAAACAGGTTCAAAATGTCTGTTAAATGAAGTAGTAAATGTGAAGTTTTGGCTACCATTGGAATAGGTAATAGTCCAAGGACCAGCTCCTGTTTGGTCAAAAATTAATTCTGTTTCCTCACCATAACAGGTCACATCGTCACCAGAAATTTCTGAGGTAGGTAAGTTATTTACATTTATACTTACAGGACCACCTAAACTAGTGCCAAAACATCCTCTATTGTCCGTTAATTCTATTACTCTATAAACTGTTGATGCTTCGGGGGTTTGGCTAATAGATTCACCATCTTGAAGGCTGTTGTATTCTACGGTATCTTGATTAGCCGTTATGACTACATCAAATGGTCCATCTCCGGTGAAATTAAAGGTTAAAGGGCTGTTATCTCCTAAGCATATAGTACTATTACCCGAAATTTCTACTTGAGGTCTGTCAAAAGCGGTGATAGTGGCAGATCCACTCACATCACCAGAGCAATTAGGAGTGTTGGAGTCGATCACATCAACTAAAGTGTAATTTTTCGTACCAGGTGCTGCACTAATGGTAACAGTTTCCGTGTGAGTATCCGTATTGCTGTCGAAACCTGCTTCTGGTGTGACATTGGCTAAAGTAAAAATATTGTTACCATCCGTATATCGGACATTCCAAGGAGGTGTTCCTGTTAAATTAATTTCTAAATCCGTAGGTGTATTCACACAAACATTATTCTGACTTCCCGAGATTGATGCGGTAGGCTTCGAATTCACTTCAATAGTAGCGCTGCCCGAAACATCTCCAGAACAAACAGGAGTGTTTCCATCTGTAACGCTCACCAAGCTATAAGTAGTAGAATCGGTTGGGCTGACGGGTTCTAAAGTAACCGGATTATTACTGTTGAAGGTGAAGTTTGAGTTGCCATCAGTGTACACCACTTCCCATGGCCCAATTCCTGTTAAATTAAAGAATAAGTTCGCATTATTGCCCTCGCAAATGGTTGTGGAGCCTGATAAGGTCGCAGTTGGCTTTACATTCACTGATACAAAAGCTGAACCAGATATACTGGAAGGATTGCAATTAGGATATTGTCTATCTTCAACGCTTAATAAAAAATAGTTGGTAGAATTGGTCGGGCTTACGTACTCAATATGGCCGTTGGCAACGTTAAATAAAGTGTCATTGCTCACTCCATTGTTATAAACCACATCAAAATTTTGAGTGCCTGGACCACTTAAATTAAAAATCAAGCTTGTAGAATCTCCCGGACAGATTACATTTGAGCCATTTAAACTTAAGCTGCCACTAGGACCTGTCAAAATGCTTACAGGATGGAGTGAGGGGTTTCCAAAACAACCGTTACTGTCTATTTCAATAACTTGTACATTACCTGAGAAAGTACTGAAATTAACATTTATGGAGTCACCAGTAGGAGTAGAGTTAATAATAAATGCACCTGGTGGCAGGGACCATTGATAATTTGCATCATCAGATGGATTAACTTTAAAGGCAATTTGTTGCGCAAAAGCACAAATTTCATCTGGTCCAGTGATTGTTGGACTATTAAATTCAGGAAAGACAGTTAAAGAATCAATTGCGGCAGTATCATAACAAATAGTCCCATTAGAAATATCGGAGAAAACATTATAGCGAATTTCAAAAATTTGTACACTGTCACTAGTATTTGAAAAGACTTCTGAAACCGCACCGTTATTGGATGGACTATTGGTAAAAGGTACCCAAGTGCTGGTCCCCGCCACTCTTTTTTCATATTGGTGATTGCCACTGATGCCTGCTTGAATCGAGGAGCTAGTGAAATTGACCGGAAGGGGAGAGCAACCCTGTTCTTTGTCCTTGAAAAAACCCGCCTGCACCCTAGGATTTAAATTAACTGGCTTACTGACACTAGCAATACAACCGTATTCAGTTTCAATTGATAAGGTGACCGTATAGGTATCTGATCCAAAGAAGCTTGCTCGATTACTAAATGTATGATTGACAATAGTGTCCTCTTCAGTTACAAGTGTTTGTCCATCGCCCCAACTCCATAACAGTTCATAATCAGCAATATTAATATTATTGGTAACTACTTCAAAATCAAAATTATAGTCTTCTTCGCATGCTGGATTTGTAGAAATAACATCAAAATCTATATCTGGTTCTTGAAAAACTCTGATCGTTTGACTTGATTCAGCAGTACATCCAGCCACTGTTTCAGCAATTAAAATCACCTCATAGTCGATATAGGGCGATCCAGCAGGAACGGTCAAATTAGACAAAGTTAAACTGTTGAGTCCCGCAGGGTTACTTGGCCCTTTAATAACTGTTCCAGAGTAACCAGCTACCAAAGTGCCATTTGGTCGTCTTACTTCATAAGATAAATCAAAATCACTGCCAGATGGGACACTACTTGTTTCGTTTATAATGCTAAAGGAAAAGGGTGCACAACCTTCATCTATATTGGTATCGAAATCAACAGTTGGGCTTTCATTTATGCTAAGTGAAATAGGAGGGTCAGAAGCTACATCACAAGTACTTGGTAAAAGGGCATTTAATCTAATCTCGTAATTTGCTGATTCTGAAAAAGTATATTCGAAAATATCTGCAGGATCAGATTCCCGAAATTCCTCATTTCCAGCTAAAGTACTTCCATTAATGATCGTTGAATCATTGATGTCTAGATTTTTAATAATCAATTGCCATTCGGTGCCGGCAGGAACGGGATCAGTGGTATTATTTACAAAACCATAGGGTGCAGGCGTGCAGAGTTCATTTCCAACGGTATCAAGAATTACATTAATATCATCTTTTGGGAGAATTGTATCATTAAAGGGATCAGACAAATCGCCAACGCAATTAAATGGGTTTGTAGTCTGCAATCTAACCTCAACATTTACGTTGGGATCTCCCACATCAGGTCTATTGTAACTTACCCAGAAGTTAACTCCATCATTTTGTGTAGAAAGAGTGTCGGCCGTAGGCTGGACTTGCCAATCGTAGGTTAAAAGACCTGGTTGTATAGCTTCGAAATAATAAGTTACAGAGTCGCAGGTTACAACGGTATCGGCAGGTGTGAAATCTGAACTAGGTCGTGGCAGTACGCGGACAGTTCTTTGCGAATTATTAACACAAACACCGTCAACAAAAGGTTGTAATACCACTGTATAATTGATGGCAGCAATACTTGGGAAATCATTATTAAATTCAAATGAAAATTGATCGTAGTTTGCTTCACCAAATTCCAGCGTGTCACCTCCTAATAGAGTAGAACCATCAAAAACTTCCCATACCAAAGAGTCTCCGGGATCTAATAAATTATCAGTTGGATTATCAATTTGAAAGTAAAATTCATAGGGAGAACAATACTCAATAATTGGATCGTATTCGTTTGTAAATGTAGGTTCGTCAAATACCTCAAATCCAGATGCACTACCAGGAAGAACAGTAACCGTTATAGGGGCACTTATGATACTACACCCATTATCACCATTGGCCACCAATTCGATTGTGTAAATTTCATTTGATCCTGTATTATTAAAGAAAATATTTGGTGAAACGGATTCATTTACATCACCTGGGGCTCCTATTTCACGAAATATTGTAGTGCCTAAACTATCTATTTGCAACTCATAATCGACAGGGGCAACGGAAGGGTCATTTAGAGATTCATCTGTCGTATTAATGAACGTTAAAAGAGTTCCAGGGCAAATGGGATCGCCTGAATAAGGATCACCCGCTAAATTGCCTTCATAATCATTGGTATAAGAAGCCTCGAGATCAGAAAGTGGATTGTGTTTTACTTCAACTACGTATTCTACAGTATCAGTACAACCATTGGTGGTTTCTACTACTAAAGCCACGTCATAAAATCCTGGTTGCGATTCAGTAGGTTCAGCTCCATCTGTACCATCTAAAAATCTTTGAAAAGGATTATTATTATTAACGTCTCTTTCATTATTAAAACCTGCTACCACATCGTAACTAAAATCCCACACCCATCTGACAACTTCATCTCCATTCACTTGAGGATTTATACCGTTATTAGCGTCTGAAATATTGAAAAATTGAGTTCTATTACTTGGGTCACCATCACCGGCACATACATCATCAGTTTCGAAATCTGCTTCAGGGGTGTCGTAAATGAAGATATTTACAGTGTCAGAAGCTTCACAACTTGTTGTTCCATCCCTAATTTCTAAAACGACTTTAAAATGGCCAGGTGTAGGAAATGTAAATGGCATTAATCCAACTGGATTATCTGCTGCAGCTGTTTGAGCACCGTAGACACCCCCTCCAAATATTATCATGTCATTATTATCAAAAACTGTCCATCTAGATTCGGTTGAAGCATTTCTATCTGGAGTTTCATCTGTAAATGCAAAATCAATAGGGAGCTCAACTTCACATAAATTAATTGCACTAATAGTTATATCAGTGCCGCCACCACTTAAGTCGTCTGTGCCAATTGTTGGAGTAGGAGTTTCAATTATTTCAATCAGTTTATCCTCAAAAACAGTACAATTGCCTGTTAAATCTGTATCTGAATTTTGGATATACATTCTAATCAATTTATCACCGGAGGTTGAAAAAGCATTTTGTAAATCACCTACTTCATCACTTAACCATGTGAATTGATCGTTAGTTCTATCAAAAATGAGGGGGTCAGTAGCATTTGGCCCATCAAATATCTCCCAGCTATATACAAAATCTGGTGTTTGGTTAGTTGAAGAACCTCTTAATCTAATATCTTCACCGGGGCAAAAAGTTATTTTTTGATTAAGTCCAGGTCCATCAGTTGATATTGTAAAGTCCAGTCCTTGTGGAGGTTCAACAATTTCGATTATCGCATATCTTTCTATTACAGGTATTGGACCACCCAGCGGATTACATGGGCCCCAGTTTTCAAGTTTTATTTCAAATACTTGTCCTACAGTTGCAGTGGCAGGTACTGTCAGGTCAAGTGTAGTGGAAACAGCATCGCCTGGACCTACTATAGCAGGATACTCTTCGATCGTATTAACATCACTTCCAGGGACATCTGCCTGAGGAGGGATATAGTCTTGGTCTCCTATATTAGAACCATCTAGAGTTACTCCATTGCTAAGAAGTACATCATTAATTCGACCAAATGGTGCTGCACCATCGGTTGTATTGTATGTCCACCTAACATTTCTTAAATCTTCATTTGGATTGTCAGTATCGGCAGGATTAACACAGTTAAAAGTGGTATTATCATCAAAATTTACTGTTACTTGATCTCCTGCACATACCTGTATTAATATAGGATCAATATTTACATTCCCAGGAATATCTTCGTCTGTATCCCAGTAATTAACCTTATTGATAATAGTTGATGCAGCACAAACGTTGCCATCAATCACTAATCTCGCTGTTATGTCGTAAAAACAAACATTTTCGTTTGTGGGATAAATTTTTCGCGCAACTGTAGTACCTGCATAAGTTTGGGATCCGACAGTAAATGTAGCACCATTTCCGTCACTTAATTCCCAAGTTGTTCCAAAATTATTTGTATTGTATGTATTATCAGTACCATCACCCCAGTCAACAATAACATCCACATCAGCTCCTACTGGTATAGAAGCATCAAAAGAAATATACCAGTCAACAGTTACTGGTGCACAAAATGTCCCTAGTCCGGCAGCGCCTTCTACTCGTATTTGTTGTCCATTCCCTGCTCCAAATGACGCATCTGCGCAAGTAAATTGGGCTTTAAGCACATTGGAAGTACATACAAAAATTACACCCATTAAAACAGTGTAGAAACATTTTATATAATTACCCGAATTAATCATTATACAAACATACTATTTATAGTTGGTGCGCAAAAAACATTATTTCATCGAACAATACATATAATACATCGAAATATAAATATACAAAATTATATACTATAATGGAAAAATTATAAATAATACCCTTTTAAAGGGGGTTGTAAAAATTTTTTACAATCGTATTGGTCTTTAACCTTACAACAAACTTACACTTTATAGATTGAAGATAAGTGAATTATATTTTAAAATATAATTTTATGTATAAAAAAATTGATTATTTAATGTTTTTGATCTCCTTGGATTTTTTTGTGAATCTTGGCACTGTTTTTAATTCTTCCAGTTCATAAAATATTATATTTGCCAAATGAAGAGATTTTTGTTTTTGTTTCCTTTGAGTTTTATGCTGCTCTCTTGTTTACCTGATGAACCCACTTTCGATGCATTCAGAAGGGTAGAGGTGCAAAGATTACTCTCCAATCAGGAAACTAAGAGATGGATGTTGGATGAGAGATTGTTATTCTCTGAAGAAGTAGCGTTTGATTCTTGTGAAGTTCCTCGACAGGTCATATTTAATTTTACCTCGGCTACCAGCGATAAGGATTCCCTTTTTTATATTAATCCTGCTGATACTTGCGGCAATTCAACCGATACACTAAGAGGATTTTGGTTTGTACCGTCTACTCAAACTGCACAAACTGCAATTGATACGGTGGTTTTTGTATGGAGAGGAACGGATACTGCCTATTTCCAAATTGAAGATATAGATCCAAATCGTTTTTCCATCAGCACTTTCTTTGAAGCGGATAGCCTGTTCGAAAGATTTACTCATTTTCCTTTTCCTCCTGTGGTAGAGGATGAAGATGAGGATGATGAAGAAGATGAAGAGGAAAGCAATCAATGATCATTATTTCAATTATACTGCATTTGAAAAGGAAAAGTCGCACCTTCTTTGCATCCATCGACTATTGATTGCCTATATCCCTGGAAGCCCGTTCAATAGAACTACTTGGAGTTTAGGATTTGCTATTTTATTGTATATGATGTTATTAATGACTAGTTGATAATTCTAAAGTAGATTCATTTCAATTATTTTCATATACACAGGAAAGCCCAGGGTTATATTAAATGGAAATGTTATCGCTAAAGCCATAGGTAAATATAAACTAGGGTTTGCCTTTGGCGCAGCGATTTTCATGGCAGCAGGAACTGCAATGTAAGATGCACTTGCTGACAAAATACTTAATAAAAACCGGTCACCCACTTCAGAAGTGATCAATCCACTAAGAATACTTACTACTACTCCATTAAATAATGGCATTAGAATTGAAAATGCGAAAATGAATTTTCCATGTTGAAAAAGATTCCCTAATTTTTTACCACTAGATATACCCATATCTAACAGAAATATTGCTAAAAAACCTTTGAAGATATCTGTGGTGAATGGTTCTATCCCTTTTGCTTGACTATCACTTGCAATCCAGCCTATAACGAGACTCCCAAGGATTAGCAGTACACTTCCATTGGTAAAGGCATGAGATACTACCGATCGATCAAGCAATTTTTCAGATTTTTCTTCCTTATACATATTCAGCAATAATACACCCACCATGATCGCTGGGGCTTCTAACATGGCCATTATAGCAACCATATGTCCACCAAAGCTGATCTTTTGCAGCTCGAGAAAGCTTACTGCTGTTATAAAAGTAACTGCACTAATGGAACCGTACGAAGCTGCTATAGCACCTGCATTTTGTGAGCCTAGTTTTCCTTTCAGTATGAAAAATGAATAGATTGGAATTAATACAGAGGTAGCCAGAGCGAAGAGCACCGTCCAAAATACCGACCAACCCAATTCAGCATGTGCTAATTCATGTCCACCTTTAAAACCAATGGAAAATAATAAATACAGAGATATAAATTTTGATGAGCTCTCTGGTATTTGTAAATCACTTTTTAGCATCACTGCAATAATCCCAAAAAGAAAAAAAAGAAGGGCAGGATTGCTTAAATTTTCAACTAACAGTCCAAAATTCATTGGTTTTATTTATTTATTGGATTGATATTGATAGTACTCTCAATTCGTAAGTCGAGCTGCTCATGCATGGCTTCCTCTATTATTAACTTAATTTCCTTTTCAAGTAGCTTCAATTCCTTAAGTCGTTGCTCTGATTTCTCAAGATTTCCGGAGCCAGTTTCTTTAATATGCGCAATCTCCATATTATGAAAGTCCATTTTGTTTTTGAGTAGGCCTAATAATATTTTTGTTGCTTCGCCAGTATTAAAGATTCCTGATATAAGTTTTAAATTTTCCGCCTTGATCATATGGTGCAAAACTATAAAACTATTCGCTTGTATTATTATTTGTTTTTCTAATGGATAGGATAAAATATTTATATGAATTCCGTAGTGAAGTATTTCAGATATATTTCATTCTGCTCGTGATGCTTAAATTTAGAGGCCTTGAAGACTAGGATGTAATTAGATTTCGGAGAATTGATGTTAAAGAAAGCTGTTGAATCTTTTTTAATACCTGTTGATCATTTTCAATTCCCACTGGTAACCACCTTTCAGCTGTTATACCTAGAAATTTCAGATCTAAATCAAGCAATTCATCACTTTTAATTTTCAGTTCTTGTAGGTAATTAGCAAATTCATCATCAGGTCTAAGAAGTTCCTCGCAATGCAGCTGCAATGCTCTAATTATAGCGTTTCTTTTTTCAAAAGGGCTTGATTCTTGGTCCAGCTCCTCACTTTTTAAAATGATATTTCCGATACTTAAATCTTCACTGACTATAAACTCATCATCATCAAAATTCCATTTCACTGAGCGTTTATTTTTAACCAAGGGTTTTAAGTCTCTGGGATTAAGGGGAGCCGCTAAAAATATTTTTCCCATTCCACTTCTGGCATCCATATTAGCTACAGTCAACCAGCTTTCATCAGCTAATTCATCTTTATGCCCTATAGCCGCTATACTGCCATTTGACAATTGAAACTGAGCATTATTGCCTCTTTTTGCGGAAGCAATTCTGTCAGGGTAGGCCATGGCAAGTAAGTATCCGATTGCATAAGGATCAATTTCGCTATTGTCCTCATCAATATTGAAAAGTGATCGGTAGGAGGAAGCGATTTTTTCTATCTTTTTAAAATTTCTTCCCAATCTTTTTTCATTTCTTAGTGTTCTAAGGGTGTCAATTCTTTCGCTTATATCAGCACCTGCCTTTTTATACAGCGGGTCTTTTTCTTCTAGTAAGGCTGCAATATCAACAGCCAGAGATAAATTTTCGGTAGATTTCACTAGCATATGTGCCAACCTTGGATGGCATGGGAGTTGGTGCATTTGTTTACCAACTTCAGTTATATGCTTCTCAGCGTCTATAGCCTCCAATTGATTCAATAAGTTTTCAGCATATATCAGCTTATCCAAAGGGGGAGGAGTCAGCCAAAAAAGTTTTTTACTTTCATGAATGTTTCGAGCAGCCAAATCCAATTTTAAGTTGGCTAAATCAGCATAAAGGATTTCAGCCAATCTGTGGCTGGGTTTTAAATTTTGTTCTGTTTGAGTCCACATTCTATAGCATTTTCCAGCAGCTACTCTTCCTGCCCTCCCAGCTCGTTGTGTTGCTTCATCTTGCGAGATATTTTGAGTTATTAAGCTATTTAAGGCCGAATTGGGGTCAAAAATTGAATTTCTTTTTAGTCCTGTGTCAATTACAATTTTTATACCTTCAATTGTCAAACTTGTTTCTGCGATGGAGGTGGCTAAAACGACTTTACGTTTTCCTTTTGGGTGGGGCTGAATGGCGGACCACTGCTTTGGCCATGGAAGCTGGCCGTAAAGTGGACAGATTTCTGCTTTTATTTTAGCTTTTCTTAGCAAATCTTGTATTCCTAAAATCTCGCCCTGACCCGGAAGGAAAACCAAAATATCTCCTTCATCTTCTATTAAGGATCTTTTAATTTGTTCTGCGGTTAATTCTGCGATCAATCTTTGATCTAAATTTCCAGCATAGACGATATCGACAGGATATTGCCTACCTTCGCTAACCACCACTTTTGCCTTAAGTTCTTTGGCCAATAATTTTTGATTCAAGGTAGCAGACATGATTAATAGCTTTATATCAGGCCTTGAATTTTGTTGAGTGAAGCGGGCTAAAGCTAAAGCAACATCTGCATGTATACTTCTTTCATGAAATTCATCAAAAATGATTATGGCTACATCTGTGAGATGAGGGTCACTGTCCATCATTTTGTTGAGGATACCTTCAGTTACAACCTCTATTTTGGTAGATTTGGTCACTCTGGTCTCAAAGCGGATTCTGTAACCAACGGTGGTGCATATTTCTTCTCCTAAAAGCTGGGACATCCTTTGTGCTATGGATTTTGCTGCTAATCTTCTTGGCTCCAGCATGATAATTTTTTGATCCACTTTCAGCATATCCAGTAACGCTAATGGGATGATGGTGCTTTTTCCAGCACCAGCTTCTGCATTTAATATGAGGTTTTGCTCCTCTTTCATTCTTTGCAGTAGTGTTGGAAGAATTTTGATTATCGGTAAATCTATTTTAGAAAAGTCAAATTTTGGCATGTAGCAAAGATAATTGACTAGATCTATATTATCATGATTATGCTATAAGCAATTCACTCAGGAGTATATTTCTATTAAGTTTATCCCAATACTGATAAATTTGGCTAGAGCTAAATCTTCGAGAATGCGAGTGATCTTGTGATAATAGTTTACGAAAATATGAATCCTAGTTTTAAAGACTTGTTTGATGAGGTAGCTGCCATGAAATAATTGAAACAAGTTTCAATTGGTCCAGATCCCTTTTTTCAAAGGGATGATAAATGAATTTAAGTTTGTCTATGATGTGGGCGATTCACTCTGTTGATATTTAAATTATCATATTTACTCAATTCCAAACTTAAGCAGAAGTGCTGCCTCAATTTTGGTTGAAAATGTATTTTGCATAAAAAAAAAGGGTCGGATACGTTACGTATCCGACCCTTTTTTTAGGTCGTTACAGCCAATTAAAACGATTGGCCATCATCTCCTCCAGATTTTTGATCATCATTAGAGATTCGACTTCGCTTTGTCCTTGCTTTGTAATCTAGCTGACCAAATTTATAGCTGAAGTTAATTCCAAAAGAACGAAATGGAATCGCAAAGACATTTCTTTGGTAGAAATCGCTATTTTCCTCTCCTAATTCACTTTCAAATGGTTTTCTAGCCTTAAAAGGTTCTATTATAGAAAGACCAATGCTTCCTCTTTTTTCCCAGATCTGCTTTTTTATTCCCATGCCAAAAATTGAAAATGCCGGGTTATATCCTTGCAAGGTTTGTCTCCTTGGTCTCGCAAATCCAAAAGCATCTATAACCCAATCTTTTGGTAATTCAATATTTGAATTAATATTACCGCTAAACAACCACGCATTGTTTTCAACCTCCTGCCCTTGAATAATTCCTTCTGACATGAAATAATTAGCATTTATTCCACCACGAACAGTCCAGATATCAAAAAATTTAGTGGATATAAATACGTTACTCCCTACGTTTTGCTGTGTTCCCACATTATCAAAAGTCGTCACAGTTGCATCTCTTTCTGGGTCTTCGAAAATCACGGATTGAATGACTTCGCTGATATCATTGTAAAAGAAAGAAAGGTTAAACGATGTGCCTTTTAAAAATGTACTATAACCGAGTTCGTAATTATCAGATAATTCAGGATTTAGCATGGGATTACCAAAGCTGATATTTCGAATATTTCCTATTTCTACATATGGATTTACATTACCCAAACTAGGCCTTTGAATTCTTCGATTATAAGCTAGCTTTAGGGAGTTGAACTTGCCAAACTTTTGGCTGACTATGATGCTGGGTAACCAGTTTTCATAAGAAATAGGGCCAAATGCTTGCTCGGTAGCTTCTTCAAAATTTCCCTCTAAGCCTGTGTACTCGTACCGAACTCCTGCTATCATGCCTAATTTTTTTGTGATATTAGTTTGAGTAGAAATGTATCCTGCAAATACATCTTGATTATAGAAGAATATATCTGTTCTATTATCCACTACTTGGTATGAATTTGCACCCTCTGGCTGCTCTTCGTAGCGAAAATCACTATCTATATCGCGAATAATGGATTTAAAACCAGTTTCTAATTTGAAATTCTCTCCCATTGGATGAGTGTAATCAAGTTGTACAGTATTTTCTCTGTTATTTCCATCATTTACATTTCGTCCAACTTCATAGTTTTCTGGATTCTCTTGATTAATCTCAAATTCTTGATCTCTAACATTACCATCTATTTTGTATGAAGCTGAAAATTCTCTTCCTTCTTGTTCGGGAAATTTCATTACATAGTCAAGTGACCATTCATATCCCCAGTTTTGGGAGAAGTTGTCTTGAAATCTTTGAAATGAGGTCTCATCTCCTCCTAAGTTTTGTGAAACTGTATTGGTTCCAGATGAAGTACTATTGAATCCGCGTAATCTTAGACTAGTCGATAAACTATGGTAAGCGTTGAAGTCATAAAATGCACCCATATTTCCAAAGTAACCCAATCGATTGCTCAAGTTTTCTCCATTTTGTTCGCGAATATTTTCCTGACCATTAACTACCGTTCTTTGGTAGAAATCTGTCGTTGCATACTGCGGCCAGGAATAAAATGAACTACCGTTTGCATTAAAGCCCAATCTACCTTTTCCTGCATTAATACCAACAACACCTCTATTAATTCGAGTACCTGCAGTTAAATCTACATTTCCTGCAAAACCTTGGGGGGTTTGTTTTTTAGTAATTATGTTGATAATACCAGCAGTACCTTCACCATCATACTTGGCCGAAGGGGAGGTGATTACTTCTACACTTTTAATCTGATCAGAAGGAATCATTTTCAATGCATCTCCCGTATTTGCTCCAAACATACTACTTGGTTTTCCATTTATTAGGATTTGAACGTTTGAGTTTCCTCTCAGGGAAACATTTCCGTCCTGGTCAACCGCTAGGAGGGGTGCTCTTCTTAAAACATCCGATGCATCCCCACCCATGTTAGCAACATCCTGTTCGGCATTGTAAACTATTCTATCTATTTTGTTTTCTATGGTTTCTCTTTTACCCGCAACAACTACTTCTTCTAATTGATCTGTGTCTGTTACTAGCTGTATTTTTTCGAAAGTAAAATCAGGCTCCTTAGGCGTCAATTCAACTTCTTGTGTAAATTTTTGGTAACCCACAAATGAAATTTCGATAATATACTTACCAAGTTTTAAACCTACGATCTTAAATTTACCGTCATCACCAGTTACTACTCCGTTAACGGTTTCACCACTTGCTGGTGATTTTACAACTACAGTTGCATACGAAACAGGCTCAGAATTTTTTTCATCTAAAATAGTTCCATCAATTTTCCCAGTAATTTGCGAATTTCCGGCTCCTCCATAACCTCCTCTTTGTTGCGCGAAAGAGTAATTTACGGTCACTAGTAATAAAATAATGTATATACACTTCATAATTAAAATTTATTAATACAAAGTTAGACACATAAAAGATGCTAATGTTTACCATAATACACCGAAGGCGATTCTGTGTTACTTATACCAACTTATCTGGGATAAAAGGAGATGTGATTTTTGTTATACTGATGATGGATTAAGTACAATTTTCTTACTATCGTATAATAGATAGCTCATGCAAACAATTGCCGTTGCGAGGTCTGCAATAGGGAACGCAATCCATATTCCATTAATTTCATAGAAACTTGGTAATATCAAGAGAAGAGGTATCAGAAAGAAACCTTGCTTAGTCAATGTTAATAGAAGTGCAGGCAAAGCTTTGCCTAATGCCTGAAAATACGCTGAACTAATTAGCTGGAATGCGATTAAAGGTGTCATCAAAAATGTAATTCTTAATGCCGGAACAGTCTCTTTTATTAAATCTTGATCATTAGTAAAAACACTGACTATTTGAGGTGTGAAAATCAAGATGCCTGCGTAGATAACAGAAGAAAGTACTGTAGCAGAAATGATGGCATTTCTTAAAGTCAAACTAACCCTCTTAAATAAATCCGCCCCATAATTATAGCCTATAATAGGCATGGAACCTTGTGTAATCCCTATTGCAGGGACATTTACCAACATCATCATCCTATTTATAATTCCGTACACTGCAATAGCACTTTCTCCTCCATATTTAAATAAAGAATTATTCAATACTAAAAACAGTAAACTCACTACTCCTTGACGGGCAAAGGTTACTGATCCTATAGAAAAAATCTCTCCAGTAAGTTTTAGGTCCAAAACAAAATCTGACTTCTTTAATATAAATCCAGTTTTGCCTTTCAAAAAGAAATAACCTGCGTAAGCAGCACTAAAAAGGTACGAAAATGTAGTTGCCCAAGCAGCTCCTTCAATTCCCCATCCTAAAACCGCAATAAAAATCGGGTCTAAAATGACATTTACAATTGCGGGAACAATCATGACTACCATCGCAACCTTAGGGTATCCAACTGCGCGAAAAATACTGTTGGACATCATGGCAAATGCCAATACAGGGATTCCCAATAATAGGATTGTGAAATACTCAACGGTTGGTTGGAGAATATCTCCCTTTGCTCCAAAAGCTGCAAGTAACGGTTCTATAAATATCCAACACGCCAAACTAAAAAATATTCCTAAAATGAAAGTTAAGGTAAGCTGATTACCAAATGTTTTATTGGCTTTTTCTGTTTTGCCAGAGCCAAGAGCTCTTGAAATAATAGAAGCACCACCGATTCCGATCCCCATCCCAATTGAAGAAATCAAAAATGTTATAGGAATAACTACAGTGATGGCAGCGATCCCTACTGAGCCTACATAATTACCTACAAAAATAGTGTCGACAATGCCATATATGGATAGCGTTAGAATTCCAATTGCGGATGGAACTGCTTGTTTTCTTAATAAGTAGTTTATAGGCTTAGTGCCGAATTCGTCTGAGGAGGTCATTAATTATTTTTATTGCAGGTATATGTAACTACATATAATGTTTAATGTTGTCTATTCTACCGATGAAATTCAAAATTACGATAAATGTCCACATTATAGTTCGCCTCCAATTTATTTGAACCAATTTAGTCGCTGCGGTTTGCATTTCATTAGCTGTTTCAATCTGATTATGTAGCGGCACGGCCTGAAAAAAGGTAGTGGTCCATAGTAAAATGATTAAAATACATTGTATGAGAAGAATCAAGTTAAAATCATTATAAGTCAAGTAGAAAGTACTAAAGAGCTGGATTAGCATTAAGGGCATAACTACCACAGATATCATGGTTGTGTACTTTGGATGCCAAGACAATAGATTTTCATTATTCATGTATGTAAAAGATGGGTAGATAATTAATTGCACCAACCAGATTAGTATTAGTAAGCCAAAATCTGATAATTCTTTTATGTATTGAATCATTTGTAGGATTTAAGAGAGATATTTTAACAGCGCTTTCTATAAAGATAAATGTTTTTTCAGCATTCTGATTTACCTTTCCAGATCTATGCAGTTTCTCATAGAAAATAAATCTTTTAACAAAAGCTAATGGTCGATGTTTAGTCAATATGAAAAAAACATCTCTCCATGCTGTTGTTCAGTTGAATGCTTCCTCCAAAGAATGGGTAGTTTTTGTTCATGGAGCAGGTGGAAGCACAGCCACCTGGAAATATCAAATAGAAACTTTTAAATCATTTTATAATATTTTACTCGTTGATCTGCGAGATCACGGGAAATCTAAAAATATCGAACCCGAAATAGAGAAATATAATTTTGATCTCATTTCAAAAGATTTAAAAGACTTGCTTGATGAGCATAAAATTAAAAAGGCACATTTTATTACCTTAAGCTTTGGCAGTGTCATCATGCAAGATTTAAGCATCAAGCACCCAAAATTGGTGGCGAGCGCAATTTTTGCTGGAGGTATTTTCAAAGCTAATAACTTGATAAAATCTTTTGTTCAATTGGCTCGGATTTTCAATTTGTTTTTACCCTATAAATGGATGTATAGCATCTTCTCATACTTATTGATGCCTTACAGAACACATCAAACATCAAGAAAAATTTACCAAAAGCAAGCCCAAAAGTTGACTCCAACTGAATACATGAAATGGGTTGGTTTATATGGCGAGTTTTTCAAGCTTTTGGATAGGTTTTATTGTCAAGAAATTAACTTTCCAGCACTAGCATTGATGGGTAAAGAGGATTACATCTTTTTGAATTCTGCTAAAAGTTTTGCTAAAAATCACCCCTCAGTAATCTATAAAGAAATCATGGAGGCTGGTCATATCTGCAACATCGATCAAGCAGAAATTTTCAATGAACTGGCACTTGATTTTACTCGTCAGCATCAGTACAAGGAAACAGTTGACTTCCCTACTCTCCATACCCATAAAATTAAAGCGGGATGAACAACTATTAATCTTAACCATCCAATCCATTCCGGAACGCATAGACCATTATCAATGCAGGAACCAATCTGAATGAAATAGATGTGTGAAGGAACAAAAGCCAAAAGTACAATAATCGTGATAAAAGAAGTAGTTTTTCTGCTGGGGTAGAAGAAAAGTCCTCCTGCAAGTAGAATTTCGGCTATCCCACTAATCTTATTAATTTCTTCGGGATTTTCGAAAAAGGGTGGAATCAGTGGCCAATAAAATTGCGGATTAATAAAATGATTAACTCCTGCTATCAAATAGAAACCGGCTATCAGCCACACTGAACCCTTCATTTCAAGATAAGTTCCAATTTGTTTTAACATGAACGTCTTTTAAAATTAAGAAAAATGGTATCCACCATATGAAATCATTGGTAATTAATGTAAAAATGAATTCAAATGGAACGAATCCTTGCACATAATTAAATATAAAACCTATGGGTCCAAATATCTTTCCTAGAAAGCCTACCATTATTATCGGCCAGTGTCTAAGTGGATTATGTGATGACCACCAGTATCCTAAACCATAAACGCCAATGACCATTCCCATCCCTTGCCAGACCATCGGATGATTAATTCTTTCCATACCAACTAAATCGAAGAAATGTTGAGGAAACAGAACGACCCAGCCTCCCCATAGTATATTATAGATAGCTGCTATTTTTAAGGTAATTTTTTGATATTCTATTTTCATGTTGCAACAACTTTCATCGCTACAAATTGTTGATGGAATTATGGATTATTATAATTCATTTTGGCATAAGTTTTTTTAATTCCATTCGTTCAAACTATATTTACAGCCAATTAAATGGGTACTTTTTACGACAAATAGATTTATTATGAGATACACACTTTTGGTTATTTTTACAATGATTGCTTTTGCAATTCAGTTTGATGCATTTGCTCAAGAGGATGCTAAGCTATCTGAGCAATACCAAAATATGGTAGAAAGCAGCGAGACTTTTGAAAAGTATAAAGTTATTCCAATCATTAAAGTCAATTCTTTTGGAGAAGTTTTAAGTGATACTATAAACAATCTTAATCAGCAAGTCTCTTCAGCGAAAGATGCACAATTGACAGCTGAAAAGGAAAGAGATTCTGCCAAAGCGCAAATGAATGATTTAAAGGCTGAATTAGAGCAAGCACGAAGTGTGGTAGATGAAATGCCCTTGTTTGGTATCCCCATGACAAAAACTACTTATAATATTGTCATGTGGTCTTTAGTCGTGATTTTATTGGCTGGGTTAGTAATCGTCTATATCATGTTTATGAATAGCTTTCGATTAACTAAACAAGCTAAACGCGACAAAGAAAGAGTAGATGAAGAACTGGAAGATTTAAGAAAGAGATCACACGACAAGCAAGTTAAAATTAAAAGAGAACTCCAAACCGCTTTGAATAAGCTGGAAGAATATAGAAGATAGAAACAGAAATTTTCTTGATATTTTGAAAACCACCTACTAATGTGCATCATTGTATGGTGGTTTTTTAATTTTTATACAGAAGCTTGAAAAAATATCTGCTGATTGGCCTTAAAGTCTTTATAACACTATTGGTGCTGATTTTTTTATATGAAAAAATTAGTGCAGACCCATCAGGCTTTATTGCTGCCTTCAAATTATTTAATCAAAATATAGTTGTTTTGTTTGTAGTCATATTCCTAATGCCATTTAATTGGTTGATGGAAGTTTTGAAATGGAAATACTCCATTCAACCTATTACCCAAATCACGATGTCAAATGCAGTAATTGGGGTTTTGGCGGGAGTCGCACTTGGATTTGTGACACCCCACGCCATAGGAGATTATTTCGCTAAAGTGTTTTCAATAACTCATCAAGACCGGAAAAAGGCATTAGGATTGATCTTAATTTCTCGCATGATGCAAATGCTACCTACTGCTTTGTTTGGGTTGTTAGCCTTATTCATTTATTCTCAGAGGAGCTTGGTCGAGATTGAAATTCCTTTTTCTATCACTTATCCATTTTTAAGCATTTTGGGTTTTATAATTATAATTATTTTCATTCTCTTATTCTTGAAGCGAAAACACCCAAAAATTCACGAATATATCGAGCCTGTCAACAGGATGGGCTTCAAACTGATCACCATTTTAACGGGGCTATCCTTTCTCAGGTACTTAATCTTTAGTACTCAATTTCTACTCTTGTTATCTGTTTTGAACCTAAAAATCGATGTCTTTCTACAATTTATGGGTATAGCTTTCATGTTTTTAGCTAAATCCGTTCTCCCAACTTTTAATTTCTTAAGTGATTTGGGAATTAGGGAATTTAGCGTAGCCTTATTCTTCGACAGTCTAAATGTAGAAGTTGCACCGATTATCGCCTCTGGGTTGATTTTATGGCTGATAAATATTGCTTTGCCCGCATTAGTGGGATTATTTTTTATTCCTCAACTTAAATTGAAAAATACGTGATTTTTGCATTTTTCTCTTTAGTTATTATGCTCTATGGATTAGCCTTGCTTTTCGCCTCTAAAACATGGAAGAGTTTGCCTCAATTAAATGAAAGTGGAGAACTTAAATCCGTAGCAATAATAATTCCTTTTAGGAATGAGTCCAAAAATTTAGATAGTTTGCTCAAAAGTCTGTCTGGTTTAGATTATCCAGAGGAATTATTGGAAGTGATTTTGATTAATGATCATTCTAATGATGATTTCAAAAAAATCATTCAATCCTTTGAAGCTAATTTTCCCTTTAAGATTATAGTCCTTAGTCTGTATGGAATCTTAAATGGAAAAAAATCAGCTATTGCAGAGGGTATTAAACATGCAGAGGCAGAGATCATTTTGACTTCCGATGCAGATTGTGTTTTTCCAGTGGATTGGGTAAAGAATATGCAGGCACCCTTCGAAATTGAGAAAATTCAGTTAGTTAGTGGGAGTGTCGTGTTCAAGTCTAATAATTTCCAATCCAAAATATTTCAAATAGAATTTGCACCTTTGATAGGAACGGGTGCAGTCAGTATCGAGCTCGGTAATCCTAGCATGGCAAATGGTGCCAATTTGGCTGTTAGAAAATCCATCTTTGAAGAACTAAACCCCTATGCTGATAATTTAGCAATACCATCTGGGGATGATATTTTCTTGTTGCAGAAAATTAAATCTGAATATCCTGGTGGTATATTTTTTCAAAAGGAAGCGGTAGTCGAAACAATTGCTCCGGAAAATTTAAATCTGTTTTATAAACAAAGAAAGCGTTGGGCTGCTAAATGGAGTGCTACGGCTAACTTGAAAGACAGTTTACCTGCATTATCGGTATGGTCCTTTCATTTAATTTATATCACGGCTGTCTTTTATAGTTTAATTAACTTTGAATTTTTGATTCTTTTACCGATCATTATTTTTAAAATTCTTACGGAAGGGCTATTTATTTCACTTATTCTAAAGTCTCAAAAACAAAAGTTTAGTTTATTCGCTTTTGGTTTATTGCAGTTGTTTTATAGTTTTTATGTTGTGATATTTGGTCTATTAGCCAATTTTGGGAGCTACAGTTGGAAAGAAAGAAAATATAATAGTAATGAACGATCAGGAAATCGATTTAATGGATGAATTGTATTTTGTGCAATCCTATAATGAAGTAAAGGATGCTTTGGGTTGGGAAAATGAATCTCTTCAAATGCATCTATTAGCTCTAAATCAAAAGGAGTACATAAAGATTTTGGTCAATCATGATGAAGAATATCCACATCAAATCAAAGATAGAAATTCAGTCCCTTGGAATGATCTTTATTTTTTAGCTACTAAAAAGGGATTATTGGAACATAATGGATTTTAAAATATCAGTATGAACTTTAACTATAAATTTCCGGATGGTTTAAGGCCTTACTATGAGAAGGAACTTAGCGAATTTAGAATGAAACTTAATGCACAGCATTACCAACTTGCTTGGAGGCATTTAGAACGAGCCCACATCATTGGACAGGCATTTCCCTTTCAACATTCCTATGTGCATTGGTTAATGTTGAACTTTGGATTTAAGATCAAAGATTTTAAAGAAATTGTAGGTCAAATTCCAAGGCTATTGGTGGGCGGAGTAAAATCTTTTGTCGGAAAAATTCCCGTTGGAAATACAGGAGGTGCTAATGTACCACCATTGCAACCAATGGAAATTCCTTCTGACTTACAGTTGATCTTGGAAAAAGCTTAATTCCTGCAAAGCAATAGTAAGCATAGAAGTTAGCTAATAGTGCTTCAAACCTGAAAGATTATGGAGCGAAAATAAACCCATATGCGCAATAGGCCAGTTACCTATTCTACTCAAGTTTGAATTATGTTATATTATTCTTTTTTATTGAACTTATATCTAATTCCCCAACTTCCCCCAAAATACGCTCCAAATCCATCAAAAGGAAAGCTAGGTGAGAATTCCATTAGAAAGCCAAAACTCTTGTTCTCAAAAGGATAAAGATTTAGTCCAACAGGAATAACTAAGGTTATATCCTCCTCAATTCCTGTAAATGCGGATAGGCCGCTGTAAAACTCAAATGATTCTTTTTTGACAAAATCATAGTTTAGCATCAATTTCAAATACAAGTTTTCTATCAAAGTATTGGGATAAAGTCTGATTTCTGGTCTAAATTTATCATTGATCTCATATGCATAAGCCAGCTCTCCACCATTTGGCGATTGATGATAGCTTACGATGGATTGTGAAAATGATAAAGCGGGTAAAAGGCTTAATGCTAGAATACAAATTAACTTCATTGTGGTTCAATTTAATACATGATAAAATATTTCAACTTTAACGTTAGATGTAATTAAAATATTTTATCATGTATTTTTTAATAATCACAACTTCCAATCGGACTACCAGGTGGAAGTGCAGGAATAGGTGCGATATCATACTCCTCAGGTGATTCCATAAATAGTTTAATTTGAGTTGCAAGCATTTGATTTTGAGCTTTCTTTAATTTGCTGTCTCGGTAATTAGGTTTAGACAATTTAGATGAAATATCACGTAAAACCACAAGCAGCTCCGCCCTGGCCAAAGGAGAAAGACTTCCTTTTTGAACACTGCTCATCAATTTATTCACAAAAACAGATTGAGTTGTCAATTGTATTGCTTCCTGATAGTCATTATTCACTTTTGAACTAAATAAAGTAGCCTGAAAGATATCCATAGTTTCCTGAATCCCAGGATATTTTTTATCCCTTGCATGATATTCCACTAATCTACTTAATCTTTGAGGATGCATAAGAAGGTCAAAAACCATTGATGAAGCTTGTTCTGCAGCACCAATTGCATCAAAAGTCAATCCTGTTCTTCCATTTAAAAGTTCTCTACCATCATAATAACCTAAAGGTCTAGGATATAATGTATTTAATAATTGTTCTGGTAACGCTAAGTTTTCAGCGGTAACAGAGTTGGCTAAACTATTAGCTGCTTCTAATTGCCATTCAGCTGGAACAATTCTCATTTCCTTTAAATTATCATCCCTCATTTTATAAGAGTAATCTAATCCTCCAATCAGCTTTGAAGTTGCTTCTGCTTGATAGCGATGAAGAAAATAGATCGGAATTAAAGCTTCTTGAATTTGTGCCAACGGTTTGTCGTATTGAATAACATTTTCGCCAAATTTGGAAAGTGCTTTTTGCCTTACATTGAGCAAATGGTTTAGTTGAACTACTGGATCTTTGCCATTGTCCCATAAATGAGCATATGGATGAGCACCACCAGTTGCCCTTGCATCTCTATCGGAAATAAAAGTTAATCCCTTCTCATTGGCTTCGTTTATAATACTTTTCAAGTATTGCTCTTCATTTTTACCAGAAGGTATTTCTTCATAACCATAACGAATGGCGTATTTATCCCACAGACCAATATTTTCAGCATAGGCATTATCAAGGGTGATATTTCCTTTTTCGTCTAATTCTACATTTGGGTGAGGATAATCCATCACAGAAGCATCATTTTCAGTGCTTGAAGAATAAGAGTGAGCTAAACCGATAGTATGACCAATTTCATGAGCTGATAATTGCCTGATTCTAGCCAATGCCATTGCTTCCATGGCATCGTTTTTACCGGTTTTATCGTAAGGCGCTAATAATCCCTCTGCAATTAGGAAGTCCTGTCTAACTCTTAATGAACCTAAGCTTACATGTCCTTTGATAATTTCTCCGGTTCTAGGGTCAGTCACACTAGCGCCATAGCTCCAACCGCGTGATGACCGGTGTACCCATTGAATTACATTATATCGGATATCCAAAGGATCTACACCTTCTGGTAGCATTTCAACTTGGAAAGCATTTTTGTAGCCCGCAGCTTCAAATGCTTGATTCCACCATCTGGCTCCATCCAACAATGCTGAACGAACTGGTTCTGGTGTCCCAGGATCCAAATAATAGATGATTGGTTCAACAGCCTCGCTTTTTGCTGCTGCTGGCTCTTTCTTTTGTAATCTATGTCGGTTGATCAGTCTTTGATTGATGTCTTCGTTGATCGGAACGGCATAATCCTTATAGGTTGTGCCGAAATATCCTGCTCTTGGGTCAAATTTTCTTGGCTGGTATCCATCATCAGGCAATTGCACAAATGAGTGGTGCTGTCGAACGGTAATATTATCAGCATCAGGAGTTACAGAATAAATTTCCCTGCCTTTTGCTTCCCCATTAAATGAAATCCAAAAATCAAGTTCCGTATTTTCAGGAAAATTACCTGAACCCTCTATATTGAATACTGAACGACTCTTATCTAAACTAAAAGCCCCCTCATTTGATTGCTTTAATCTTTTACTTACACCATGTGCATCTCGGATAAAAAAATCAGTGGCATCGACTAAATGTGACCAATCATTAGAGGCTTCAATTTCAAATCCGTGAATGATGGAATGGGAAAATGCATCTTTAACGGCTTTTTTCTCTGCTGCATTATCAGTGTTGGCTCGGAATTTATAATTTGGTTCAAAAACCATGATTTTATTTCCGATCTTCTCAAATTTAATGATTTTGGAATTACCAATTTGTCCTCTGTCTAAGCCAATATCATTGGATCCTAAACCCGCAGACAAGTAGGTTACATATATGAGTTCTTCATTTAATTTATCAATCTCAAGGTATATTTTACCCTTTTCTGGATCCCAGTAGTAATTTATAAATCCACTGAATTTCTCTTTCCCCTTTATTAATTTATCGTATTTAGATAATTCAGGCTCAGTAGTTTGATTGTTTTTCAAGGCGTTACATGAAACCGCAAAAAGTAAAATGAAAATATAGAAATAATGCTTCATAGTATTTTTTTATTTTCTGAAAGGTAAAAAAATATCTTAAAACATATTGACGGAATTATTCAAATGGTCAATCGATAAGTTCACTTTTTGATCCATAAGGTCTTTCTTGATACCAAATTGACAAATTCAAAACTTTCTTTTCAATAAAAACGACCTGTCCTAAAAGCTCCAGATAAAGCAACAGGTATTTCAGCCTCAGCTTTGATTACTGAAGCTTTTGCTTTTTGGACACGAGCCAGCATTTCCTGCTCCAGCGCGACTGCCATCGCCCTTCGTTTTTCGGCTTTAGCTTTAGCGATATTGAGATCAGCAGCTGCTTGGTCGATCTGCAAGAAAGCTCCAATATTTTTTCCGATGTCGATATCGGCTATATCAATAGATAAGATTTCAAATGCTGTACCCGAGTCTAATCCATCGGCCAATACTTTTTTGGAAATGTTTTCAGGGTTTTCTAATACTTCATAGTAAGTTTTCGCAGTTCCAATGCATGAAATAACACCTTGTCCAACTCTTGCTTTTATGGTTTCTTCTCCTGCACCACCAACAAGTCTCTCCAGATTAGTCCTAACGGTTACCCTTGCCACAGCTACCAATTGGATTCCATCTAGCGATACCCCAGTAATGGCAGGTACAATGATTACATAGGGAGTCACTGATACCTGAACTGCTTGTAAAACATCTCTGCCTGCCAAATCTATTGCTGTTGCCTGTTTGAAAGTCAGTCTTAAATTTGCTTTGTCTGCTACGATCAAAGCTTTAATCACATTGGGTAGATTTCCATTGGCGAGATAGTGGGTTTCCATTTCTTCAGTGGTAACATCCAAAATTCCTGCTTTTGTCGCGTTTATCATCGAATTAGCAATAAGGACTGGTGGTACCTTCCTAAATCTCATGAATACCAATTCCAGTAAATTGATCTTAACCCCTGAGAAAATGGCAGTAATCCAGATATTAACAGGAAATATGAATAAGAATAACCATATGCCGACCAAAATGGCAACTAGTAGGATAATAGAATTTAATGCCATGGGATATCAGCGTTATTAAGTGCGGTGAAAGGTAGTAAATTGCTGTGATATTTTTTCTTGAATTATTTTATTTTTACTAAGGAGTTTTCTTTTCCGCTATTGAAACATTGATTAGTTAAGTAATTCTATCTGCTTGAAGAGTTGCTATGTAAAAAGTGAAGTATTTTTTGTACTCGATTATAACCAAAAAAAATTCACATAGGGTCATGCAATTGTTTTTTTGGTAAGTATATGTTTTTGGCTGGTAACATATAATTTTACCAATCATCTGATCTTGTCGATAAAGCAATTATTTTTATCGATTAATATAACTTTTTGCTAATTATACGTTACTAGGGCTGTACTAAACAATTGTATGAAATGAATAAATTGAAATCTATTTTTAGGCTCAGTGCCTTATGTTTGATTTTGAGTGCAGGCTTATTTGCTTGTAAGAGTAGTAAGAAAGTAGCGGACGCATCTAAAGATACGGCCACTACCGAAGAGCAACAGGAAAAGCCTGACAATGTCTCAGTGAATTTAGGGGAAGCGGGCACTTCAGAAAATGCCAAAGATAAGAAGATTTCTGAGGAGGAATTATCTAGGAAATTAAGTGAATACTTCAATGCGATTGCCAATTCTTCAGATAATACGGCCCAAGCCAATAGGAATATTAATGAAGCAAAATCTATGTTCGCATCTCCTGATGTGCCTGTGCTCATTATAATTAATGAATCCGCTGATGGTTTGAAGGATTACGACCAGCCAACAAATATTTTGGATTACATGAACTATTTAAAAGATCAGGGTAAGAACCTGAATGAAATCTACAAGGTGAAAACTAACGATAAAGGTAGAATCATGGAACTTGAATTGATTCGTAAATAATTGATAAGTGATTATTTGACAATTGCATTTGTAAATCTTATAACTATTTAATTGACAGTACTTTACTTTAAGTCCTCATTGTATAGATTATTAGATTATATTTCAAACTACCTAAAATTAAAATAATGAAAAGATTAAAATTAAAATATATAGCAATTACAGCGCTTGTAGTAAGTTTTTCTTTTGGTGCTACTGCACAAACTGATGATGTATCTCCTCAAAGAAAACAAGCCATTGATTCTTTAGCTTTAGAGAAAGTTAGAGATTTAAGTAAATATATAAGCATCATCGGTGATAAAAAAACGGCCTATTCTGAAGCTAATAGGGTAATGGACAGAGCAGAAGAACTATTTGCTCCTGAAAGCGAAATGGGTGTTTCTTCACTGACTACCGAGGAAGTAGAGTATTACAAAGTAAGGAAGTACTTTGAGCGGTTGATGGCTTTGAACTACGATAAGGTTAAAATTAGCTGGTATGATATTCATTATATTAGTGACTTGGAAAAACAACCAGATGGTAAATATGTGGGAGTTGTAACAGTCTATCAGCGTTTCGAAGGTACTTCTGATGACGGATTGAATTACAAAGACACCACTAAAAAAGACATTACCATTTACGTAGAGAAAAAGAAGACTCAAATTTCTGGTAGAACCATAGAGTTTTGGGATGTGATGCTGGGTGATATTCGAGTGACAGAAACTTCTTCATGATACGAATCCTTTTTCTTAACATATTTTTATGTGTAACTCTCTATCTTCCTGCGCAAATTGTGCAGGAAGATGGAAGTTCTCGCGATGAGAGTGAATTGTATGCTTCCACCAAGCAGGTGAATCAGTTTTTCAGACGATTTAATGGGGAAGAAGATCAGAAGGGAAAACGGTTTTATGAATCTGATAAATCATTTCGATCCTCCACTTTACGAGAGGACTATATCAGTTTGCTTTTTGATCGCCAAAATCGAAATCTCTCAAATGAACAGAAAAGGAAATTCATAAGCGATGTGACGGACAAGACAAATCCTCAATTTTTGAATTTTCGACAGGATGGATGGTTTGCTGAAGTGAATGCAGTGTTTACCAGAAACGGAAAAGAGGAGAATATTTTGCTTTTCTTTAAAATTCAAGAAGAAAGAGAAGGTTACGAATGGGTTTTGGAACAAGTGTCTTCAGCTCACTATCAGCAATTTTTTAATAAGAGCAAAAGCGAAGAAAAAGCGTTTTTACACCCCATGAGTCATGAATTAGATTTTATGAACTTGCATAAATCTTTAAAACAAAAAAATGCTGTGGATTTCACTTCAGATGAATTCAAAGTGGATCCATTGTCTATTTTTTTATATGAAATGGCTTCCAAAAGTATTCAATTCAAAACAGTTACCACAAGTAGATTTCATTTTTTTCAATGTGAAGGCTGGTATTTTCAAATCGCAGAATATAATCGTAAAGGCTATAATAGCGGATGGTTAATTTCGGACTTGACACCAGTCCAAAAGGAAGATGTTACAAAACTGAAAGCATTTATATATGAGGCTAAATAGTGTCTTTTTTTTACTAGTAGGTTTGATTTTTCTTCAAATTTATAAACTTTCCGCTCAGGAGATTAAGGGATTTGAAAAGCAAGAAATTGAATCCTATCAATCTAAAGCAGAAGATCAAGTACGGTTTTTGGAATATTTACTAAACACATTGGGTAGTAAGGATGCAAGTCATCGTGATAAAGATGTTATTATCAGAGAGAGTTATTTAAAGATTTTCAGAGATAGTAAAGTACAAATTGAGGATGATTTATCCGAGAATCGTAAAGTATTGATCAATAAAGATGTTACGGCTTATCTAAAGGATATTGATTTCTTTTTTGAAGATGCCAACTTCGATTTTGATATTAAAACAACAGCAGCTTTTCTAAGAGATAATGGAGGTCTATCTTTCAAAATTGAGCTCAATAGAACATTAAAAGCAACAGGTATTGAGGGAGAATCAATACTAAATACTAAAACTCGATTTGTAGAAATAAATTTGGATAAAGAATCAGATGAACTGCAGATTGCCAGCATTTATACAACAAAAGTAAGTAGGGATGAAGCCATAAAGGAATGGTGGAATAATCTTTCTTTAGGTTGGAAGAATATATTTAGAAACAAGTTTGAGATAGAAGGGGATAGTGTCGAAATAGATAAGCTCAATTCAATAGCTTCTCTAGATTCAATTGATTTGGCCGATAATGATTTTATAGTTAGCCTTGAGCCTTTAAGTTTTCTAGTCGATTTAGAGTATGTAGATCTTAGCCATACAAAAATTGAAAATATATCCCCATTGAGCAGTTTAACCGAACTTAGACATTTAGATATTTCTTACACTACAATTGAAGATTTAAGTTTTTTGCGCTATGCTGAGAAGTTAAGGATACTTGATGTTTCTTTTACGCCAGTACAAAAAATAGCAGCTCTTGAAAATTTGAACGCACTTACCGAATTGTATTTGAATGGTGCTGATATAAGAGATTTTGAAGTACTAGGAAAATTTAAAAACCTTGTTAAATTAGATTTAAGCCAGACCTTTTTTAATCAGCCAGATGTTTTTAATGAAATGGTGAAACTCGAGGAACTTAATTTGTCCAAGAGTAACTTGTCTCAATTGACTGCAAAAATGAGCCCTAAAACCCTGCGAGATTTAGATATATCTTTTGCGTTCATCTCAGATCTGAGTCCGTTGGAAAACTATCAAGAACTCACGTCTCTTAATGTGAATAACACCCAAGTGGAGAATTTAAAAGTACTAAATAAGCTCAGCTCTTTAGAAAAAATTTATGCTGATAACACTTTTGTTTCAGAAAAAGAAATTAATGAATTTATTGATTCAAACCCGAGCAAACTTTTAGTGGTAAACTCTGAAGAATTATCTGAGTGGTGGAAAAACCTAAATAGCGATTGGAAAGCAGCTCTAGAAGTCTATTTAGAGGGTATTACTTTGGAAAATCCGCAAAAAGAGCATTTAACAAAATTATTGTTGAAAGACAGTTTAAATCTTAATAATAGAGGACTTAGTGATTTAAATCCTATCAAAAAGTTCTCCCGTTTGCGATATTTATCAATTTCGAACAATCAACTTAGTAATTTAACGCCAATTGAAGGATTAACATCACTGAATGTTTTAGAGGTAGAAAACAGCGGTTTAAAATCCGTAAAATCAATTGTTCGCTTAAAGAAGCTGAATAGCTTGAATCTTGCTCAGAATCAGCTCTCAGAAGAGCAGTTTTTGCAATTAACAAAACTGAATAATCTGAAGGACTTGAATGTAGATGGGAATGGAATCAAGAAAGAGGTGGTTGGTAAATTCTTCGATAACAAAAGCTCGAAAACTAGCATTATTTATGATGGAAAAGCTTTACAGGCTTGGTGGGATGCGTTAGATGACACTTGGAAAGCCATTTTTAGATTGCAATTTCCACTTAGTAATCGGCCTTCTATCAAAGAGCTTCATGACCTGACTGCTTTAAATAGTATAGTTATTGAAGATGAAGGTATTCAAGATTTATTTCCATTAGCTCAATTTATTTTATTGGAAAATGTTCATTTAAATAGGGTAGAGCTAAATAGTTTGGAAAGTATTACTTCCATCAAAGAGGTGAAGGAATTAAGCATTAAAGAAAGTCCCATTGAAAATTTAGATCCTTTAAGTCAGCTAATTTTCTTAGAAAAGTTAGTTTTGGATTTTTCAGCCGTATCTAATCTTCAACCATTAGAAGAAGTCCAGAGTCTTGTGTATTTGAGTCTGGCGGGAACCCAAGTAAGAAATCTAAAAGGATTAGAAGGCTTAACCAGTTTAAAGTATCTCGATATTTCCAGTACCCAAGTTCGTTGGATTGGTAAACTTTCTTTAGTAAATGATTTAGACAATTTCATTTGCTATAACACTCGCATCTTTCAGTTCAGCCTCAATAAATTTCAAGAAGACCATCCTGACTGTGAAGTGAGATTTTATTGATCATTTTTTCGAAAAGAAGAAGCTTCAATAAAAGAAGGTTAATTCTCTATTTGATGAATTATACCGCCATCTGACTTAATTGATTGTAATAGGGCTGACACTCAGCTAATAGAGGTTTTAATTTTTCTGGAAAAGGAAAGCTTTTTGGACTGTACGGCTTAAAGCTGGTTGATTGATGAATATTTTTATACCAATATGGAGCCCAGATTCCGTCTTCTGAAATCGCACCTTTTGACCATTTCAGCATTGCAGGATCAAAGGGTATTCCAATTGCTTTACATAATTTTTTTAGCTGTTTTTCAGGATTAAGCAATATGGATTTAGAATCTACCACAATAACTGGTAAATTCATTTCTTGTAAATGTTCTACAATATCTAAATGCATTTTGTAGCCAACATCTTTTATAGACGGGTTTTCAATAACCTCAGCAAATGAAGGCAACATTTCTACGGGGTCCCTGGTGAGAATTATATTCACCATAGATTTCATGAATCCCTTGTCTAAGCTAGGAAGTAAATGATGAGTCATGTTTTTAAAGAAAAGCACAGGTTTTTCAGCATAATTTAGCATCATATCTACTACTTTATTCCCATCAGACTCCATTGATTCCATGATTTCATTTGCTCCTGGATGATATTCATTAGCATCAGAATTATGGAGATAATAGGAATACAAGGGTTCATCGAAGACTTTGGTGTCTGGCCTTTGTGCAAATGAATACATCAATGCTGTGGAAATATTTCTAGGTCCTGACCATAGCGAAATGCGAGTTACGGAATTGTTCATATGGCTTTGACTTCTTTTGCGATTAATTCTTGATAAAGCGAGCTTAGCGTTTTAGTTCTTGATCCTATTACCCCTTCTCCAATGATTTTTCCATCTATTTTTATAACGGGAGTTACGCCCCCAAAGCTACCGGTTACAAAGCATTCATCAGCCCCATAGACATCAAACAGAGAGAAGTTTTTTTCTTTACATCCAATCTGATTTTCTTGACAAACTTGAATAATATTAGCTCTGGTAATTCCATTCATGCAATATTGACCTGTTGAAGTCCACACCTCTCCGTCTTTCACCATAAAGAAATTTGTGGCATTACAAGTTGATACAAAGCCATGAATATCTAGCATAAGTGCTTCATCTGCACCTGCATCCAAAGCCTGAATTAAAGCTTGTACTTCATGCAATTTACTATGACAATTTAACCTGGGATCCAAATAGTCGGGAGATCCTCTGCGAATAGTAGAAGTAAATAGGCTTATTCCCTTGTCCTTAACATCTTCTGCTGCAATTTTATGTTCAGCTATGATCACTACATTAGGACCAGATATAGTTAATCTAGGATCTTGAGAAGGTGTTTTCTTAATTCCTCGAGTAACCATAACCCTGGTATGAACATGATCTTTCATATTGTTAACATCCAGCGTTTTTTGGACCATTTGCAATAACTCTTCTTTGGTGAATGGTAATTGCAATCCAATTACTTTTGCTGATTGCCACATACGGTCTAAATGCTGCTGAACAAAGAGCATTTTTCCTTTGTGTATGCGGAATGCCTCCCAGATACCATCCCCAACCAGGTAGCCGCTATCAAAAACAGAAATTTTTGCATCCTCTCTTGGAAGTAATTCCCCATTTATATAGATTTTTATATCCTTATTGCGGGGATCTTCAACGGCTTTATGTGTTCCTGATATCATTTTACTCTTTTTGCCACAATTTAGAAGAATAAATACAGAAAAGAAATTGCTTTAGGAATGGTGTTGTTCGCACGATCTTTCTCTGGTTCAATGCCTAATATTAATTAGACCAATTCAAACAATTTTTCATTATATTCATCCTGAGACAGTGGTTAAATGCTATAATTATTTTTGCTAAATCGAGAACTGCTACAGAAAATAATAGCACAATTAGTTATATATTAAATTTTTAAAAGTGTTGAGATGAAGTTATACAGAAGAAATTTTTTGAAAGCAGGAATGGCAATTGCGGCAGGTGTTGCATTTAAACCCTTCAAATCATGGTCAAATATTAATTCTTTACCATCTGATGCAATTACAAAACCGATTGTCATCAGCACTTGGAGGTTTGGAATTAATGCCAATGCTGATGCGTGGGAAATTTTGCGAGAAAAGGGACGAGCTTTGGATGCAGTTGAAAAGGGAGTACAGCGAGTAGAAGCCAATCCTGACGAGCGGAGTGTTGGATACGGGGGTAGGCCTGATAGAGATGGAAATGTGACTCTAGACGCTTGTATTATGGATGAGAAAGCAAATATAGGGTCTGTGGCTTGTTTGAAACATATTAAACACCCAATTTCTGTTGCTAGAGCGGTGATGGAAAAAAGCCCACATGTAATGCTAGTAGGAGAAGGAGCACTAAAATTTGCATTACATCACGGTTTTCCCAAAGAGAATTTATTAACGAATACTTCTGAAAAAGAATGGAGAGAATGGCTCAAAAGTTCAGATTATCAGCCTGTTGTAAATATTGAAAACCATGATACAATTGGGATGATTGCTTTAGATATTCATGGTAATTTATCTGGTGCTTGCACCACTAGTGGCATGGCTTATAAAATGCACGGAAGAGTTGGTGATTCCCCAATTATAGGAGCAGGCTTATATGTTGACAATGAAGTAGGCGCAGCTGTGGCCACAGGTCACGGAGAAGAGATAATCAGAGTGGTTGGATCTCATTTAGTTGTTGAGCAAATGCGGCATGGTAAATCACCACAAGCTGCATGTGAATCCGCTGTTCGACTAATCCTTGAAAAATTTAAGCTTAGAGAAAAAGATTATTCGACCACACAGATTGGTTTCATTGCCTTAAATAAGTCGGGTGAATTTGGCTCTTATTGTCTTCAGAAAGGATTTAATTTCGCTGTCATGGATGAGAAAAATGGGAATAGACTTTTAGATGCCGGTTTTCTAGTAAAATAATCTTGTTCCGGGACGTTATTATTAATTCAATTTGAGCGGAGTTTTTTCATAATTATTGATTGATTAATTCCAAGAAGTCAAAACGTCCATTTGTATTCTAACTTTCAGTTTTTTCGCAAGACAGAATTGCATGACTTTATATTATATTTTGAAGTTTAAAAGTAATCTGTTTTCCATTTCTTTATTCAAAATTATATTTATCATTTCTAATTGCTAACTTCACATTTCAATTATGGATACTGCCCTAAACATAGCGAATAGATACGAACTCAAAGAATTGGAGCTGAATTCATTGCTTGAAATTACTCAAGCGATTAACGAGAATATGGCTGAAGATTCTCTCTATAAAATCTACAATTTCACTTTAAGGGCAAATCTGAAGCTTGGTAAACTCATGTTATTGGTGCAAGAAAATGGACTGTGGGAGCAAAAGTTGTCTTTTGGGACCACCAAGAACTATTCTGCTGATGACAATAGTACTAATCACTTGATTAATAAAAGGCAAATACTATTCGCAGCAGACTTAGTGGATTCACCTTTTGAGGAATTTGAAGTAGCAATTCCAGTTTTCCATAAAAATGAGTTATTAGCAACAGTGTTTCTAGGTGGAGTTGCAAATGCAGAGGAGAAGGAATTAATAGAGAACCATTTGAATTTCATTCAAGCATTGACTAATATCATCATGGTGGCCATCGAAAACAAGAAAATGGCAAGAGAGAAGTTGGAGCAAGAGGTGATAGCCAAGGAAATGGAAATTGCCAAAAAAGTTCAACAATTATTATTTCCAAAATCATTACCAGAAAGTGACCATTTTAAAATCGATGCGCACTATTCTCCTCATCACACAGTTGGGGGTGACTATTATGATTGGATTTCAATCGATGAAAACCGAAAAATAGTATGTATAGCTGATGTTTCAGGAAAAGGCGTACCTGCCGCTTTGTTGATGTCAAACTTCCAAGCGTCACTTAGAACTCTCCTGAGAAAAACTACTGATTTAGAAGAAGTAATTAATGATTTAAATCATCAAGTCTTTGAAAGTGCAAATGGAGAGAATTTCATCACTTGCTTTATTGCATTGATTGATCTGAATGAAAAAAAATTGACCTATGTGAATGCTGGTCATAACCCACCGTTTTTAGTATCTTCTGATGGCATAATTGAGAAATTGGAAACGGGCACTTTAGTACTGGGAGCATTAAGAGAAATTCCGTTTCTAGAAATAGGTAGCACAGAAATTAGTACTCCGCAAACGCTTTTACTTTATACGGACGGATTGACTGAAGCCTTCAATGAGCAAGAAGAAGAATTTGGACCCGAGCGGGTAATGGAAATTTTAAGTAATTATATTTCTGCCACTCCTGAAGCAATCATCAATGCCATTTTAAAGGAGATTGAGGCTTTTATTGGCAAAAGAGCTCTGTCAGATGACATCACGCTATTAGCTTGTAAATATCATGTTTGATGGTGCGTTTTTCAAAACACCAAATGTAATTCAAAATCTGTTCCCGTCATTTTTGTGGAAGATTAATACCAGTGAAAAGTTAATTTACCCTACTTTTGATGACGGACCCATCCCGGAATTAACACAACAAATCTTAAATATTTTAGATCAATTTGATGCCAAAGCTACATTTTTTTGCGTGGGAGATAATGTTAGAAAACATCCTGATATATTCCTAAGTATTTTAAGAGAAGGACATGCCGTTGGGAATCACACCTTCAATCATTTAAAAGCGTGGAAAACGGGTCATGACGACTTTTTGAACAATGTATTGCTGTGCCAGAGAGAAATAGAAAAGCATATTGATCAAGAACGTAAGCTATTTCGATTTCCTTATGGACAAATTAATTTTAAAGTAGCTCGTGAGTTGAAAAGAAAAGGGTTCCGTTTAATCATGTGGGATGTACTGTCTAAAGATTACAATATCTCTTTGCCCGCAGAAAAAATACTCATGAAAAGTATTCAGTTTTCGGAGAACGGTAGTATTATAGTTTTTCACGATAATTTTAAAGCGAAAGATAAAATATTGCAATTCCTACCTTTGTATCTCAAACATTTTTCCGATATTGGATACAAATTTAAAAAACTATGACCTATCTATTCTTAGGCCTACTGATTATTATTCTTTTAGTAATTTTCATGGACTTAATATTATGGATGGCGTGGAAACCAAAAGCCGAAAACCCAAAGCCTTACGAAGGAGAATTGCCTTTTATTTCCATACTGATGGCCGTCCGTGATGAAGTCCATACAGTTAATTACGCTCTTAATTCCCTCGAAAAACTTGACTACCCAAAAGATAAATATGAGGTTTTAATGGGTGATGATGGCTCAACTGATGGCAGTACTAAAATCTTACAGGAATGGGATAAAGAGACTAATAATTTTTTTTATTTGTCCATTACCGAGAAAGTGAAGCACTTAGATGCAAAAGCCAATGTTTTAGAACAATTGGCAGCAAGAGCTAAAGGAGAATTCATGATGATTACAGATGCCGATGTGGAGGTTCCTTCAAGTTGGTTGATGAAGCAGTTAGCATGTTGGAAAGAAGGATCTGGAATCCAAAGCGGGTTTACCATTATAAAAGCAAAAGATTTCTTTTCTAGTATGCAAATGATAGATTGGAGTTTGGCACTTGGTATGGTGAAAATAGTAAGTGGATGGAAGATCCCTGTTACGGCAGTGGGCAATAATATGATGGTGAGTAAAGAAGCTTACAACAAAGTAGGGGGTTATAAAAATATTCCGTTTTCTGTGACTGAAGATTTTGCATTGTTTCAGGCAGTAGCTAAAGAAGGTTATAAATACCAACAATTAGCCAATGAAGACAGTCTCGTTAGGACATTTGCGGTGAAAGGGTTTAAGAATTTAATGAACCAACGAAAAAGATGGATGAGCGGGGCTCTAAAATTACCGCCTTTCATGGTCATGGTTTTAGTTTTTCAGGCATTCTATTATCCTGCTATGTTAACAATGATTATTGTCAATCCTTTTGTGGCTATACCATTGTTTGGTTTGAAGATTACTTTACAAAGTTTATTTATAAACAAAATTTTAGAAAGATTGAATCAATATGTTCCTTTGGGCAATCTTTTTGTATTTGAATTCTACAGTGGCTTCATTTCTATTGCACTTCTTTTCTATTATCTCTTACCTTTGCCCGTAAAATGGAAAGGAAGAAAATTTGCTAAAGGATGATTGAAACACACGCGCATTTATACGCTGAGAAATTTGATGAGGATAGGCCGGAAATGATGGATAGGGCCGTGGAAGCCGGAGTTGAGAAATTTTACATGCCTAATATTGATCACGAATCAATTGAGCCAATGTTGGAAGTAGAGGATAGATTCACCCATACGATCGCCACAATGGGCGTTCATCCATGTTCTATTGAAAAGCATTTTGAAAAACAGCTTTACGAGGTTGAAGATTGGCTGAACAAAAGAAAATTTGTAGCGGTAGGGGAGATCGGCTTGGATTTCTATTGGGATAAAAGCTTGATGGAAGAGCAAAAAGAAGCCCTGAAAATTCAAATTGCGTTGGCTAAAAAGCATCAAATTCCCATCATTCTGCATTGTAGGGATTCCTTTGATGAAACCTACGAAATAGTGAAAGAAATGAAAGATGATGCCTTGAAAGGTGTGTTTCATTGCTTTACTGGAAATGCGGTAGACGCTCAAAAAGTGATTGATTTAGATTTTTTTGTCGGAATTGGTGGGGTGGTCACTTTTAAAAATGGGGGGGTGGCAGAACATATTCCTGATATAGATATCAATAGAATCGTTTTAGAGACGGATGCACCTTACTTGGCACCAACTCCTAAAAGAGGAAAACGAAATGAACCGGCTTATCTTGATTTGATTGCACAAAAAATTGCAGATCTAAAGCAGATTTCCAAAGAAGAATTGGTTAAAATTACTTCAACAAATGCTAATCAGTTATTTGCATAAATGGAAAAGCCATACAAACTAATACATATAGAAACCGCAACACCTAAAGCACCAGAAAGTGCGGTGATGATTATCTATACAGGCGGGACTTTGGGCATGGTTTATAATGAAGATCAAGCTTTAGTACCTTTTGATTTCCAGAATATCTTGGACGAAGTTCCTTCCCTAAAGAATTTTAATCTGAAAATCACAGTGGCTTCGTTTCATAATTTGATTGATTCATCCAATGTAAGCCCTAAGCACTGGGATGATATTGCAGGATTGGTTGAGGACTACTATGAAGAATACGATGGATTTATTGTAATCCATGGGACGGATACCATGTCCTACACTGCTTCAGCAATCAGTTTTATGTTGGAAGGTTTAAATAAACCCGTGATTTTTACGGGTGCTCAATTACCAATAGGCGCTGCACGTTCCGATGCCAGGGAGAACTTAATTACAGCAATAGAGATCGCCAGCCAGAAGTTAAACCATAGACCCATCGTATCTGAAGTTTGTATCTATTTTGATAATCTTCTACTTAGAGGGAATCGTTCGAAAAAAGTTGAAAGCGTACAATTTGATGCATTTCAAAGCGAAAATTACCCTGTTTTGGCTGAAGCTGGAGTCATTATAGAATATAATTTTTCAGCTTTAAGGCCATTTCAAACGGAGGCCGAATTAAAAGTTAGAAAGAATATTCAACAAGAAGTAGCCATTTTAAAGGTATTTCCTGGAATATCACAATCCCTAGTGGACGGGATTTTATCTATTGAAGGCTTGAGAGGATTAGTAATAGAAACCTATGGGTCTGGGAATGCACCCACCGAAAAATGGTTTATTGATGCTTTAAATAGAGCCATTGAAAAAGATATTCTGATTTTGAATGTTTCACAGTGCATGGGAGGGAAGGTGATTCAAGGTCGTTATCAAACAAGTATGGATTTGCAGTCCATTGGTGTAATAAGTGGGAGTGACATCACAACCGAAGCTGCAATCACCAAAATGATGTATGTGTTAAGCCATGCACACACCAAAGAAATGCAACAAAGCTATCTAATTAAACCGCTTCGAGGGGAAATGGAATAAATAGAAGGAGGATGTTGCATGGAATAATATAATTATAAACTGCAATCATTCTATTTGCAACTGAATTGCATGTTAATAATAGATTAATATTTACCATTTGGCAAAATGGGCTTGCATGGAGAATAAATTATTAATTTATTTGTGCACGTTTGAAAAGAGTTCAAGTGATAAATAATTATTGACAAACAAAGGAGAGGTGCCAGAGTGGTCGATCGGGCTCGCCTGGAAAGCGAGTGTGCCTTCACGGGTACCGAGGGTTCGAATCCCTCCTTCTCCGCATTTTGTTCAATTTTTTGGTCTAATATTTTAAGTAAATGATTATTATTTAACTTAAAGGGTTAAAGAATTGCTAAAAAAATTTTCTGTTTGTGGATATTTGTGTAAAATTGGACTTAGTTTCATTATAACTAACATACATTAACTAAAAAAGAAAATTACAAACAACTTAACTATGAAAAAGCTATTTGTTTTAATGATGATGGCCGGAGCTTTAGTATTCGGTTTTAATGGCAATGCAATTGCTCAGGATGAGGAAGCAACCTCTGAAATGGAAAATGATACAACTGCGATGGAAGGAGATTCCGCAGAGGTAACTGACACAGCCGCTGTTGAGGAAGCAGATACAATGCCGACTACAGTTGTAGATGAGGAGGAAGTAGTAGAAGAGCAAGGCTTTCACCAGATTGTAAAAGAGAAGTTCATTGAAGGTGGATGGGAATTCATGTCAGTAGTTTTAATATGTTTGATCTTAGGATTAGCTATTTCTATTGAAAGAATCATCACTTTAAACTTAGCAACTACAAACACTAACAAATTATTGGCTAATGTAGAAGATGCATTAAACCAAGGTGGTGTTGAAGCGGCTAAAGAAGTGACTAAAAACACTAGAGGTCCAGTGGCATCTATCTTTACTCAAGGTTTGATGAGAATGTCAGAAGGCGTTGAGATGGTTGAAAAATCAGTTATTTCTTATGGTTCTGTTGAAATGGGACGTTTAGAAAGAGGTTTGGTTTGGATTTCATTATTTATCTCATTAGCTCCAATGTTAGGTTTCATGGGTACTGTAATTGGTATGATTGGTGCTTTCGATGCAATTGAAGAAGCTGGTGATATTTCCCCATCTTTGGTTGCTGGAGGTATTAAAGTAGCCCTTTTAACAACAGTAGGTGGTTTGATTGTTGCTGTTATCCTACAATTATTTTACAACTATTGCGTTTCTAAAGTAGATTCTTTAGTGAATCAAATGGAAGATGCTTCTATTGCTTTAGTTGATATTTTAGTAAAGCACAATCTTACTAAGTAAGTTTAACCTTTAAACTTTAACTAAATGGAAATTGTTGATATAATGTTATACGGCTCATACTTATTGGTAATTGTTGCTGCTTTAGGAGCAATAGTTTTACCACTAATTAATGCGCTGGATAATCCAAAGAGTCTTTTAAAGTCTGCTTTGGGTATAGTGATAATCGGTGTAATTTACTTAGTCAGCTGGAGTGTTTCTGGCGATGAAGTAACTGCTAGATATATAAAATTTGATATTACAAGTACTTCTTCAAGAGTAATAGGTGGCGTATTAATCACTACTTACTTATTGATGGGCATTGCGGTGATATCTATTATTTATTCTGAAATCAGAAAAATTGTAAAATAATGGCTAGAAGTAAAGGAAGAGCAACATCAGAAGTGAATGCCGGTTCAATGGCCGATATAGCATTCTTATTGTTAATATTCTTTCTTGTAACTACTACCATTGCATCTGATAAAGGTTTGACTTTAACTTTGCCTCCTGAGAAGGACGATGCTGAAGAAATTGATGTTAAAATTAAGGAGAGAAATCTTTTTAAGGTTGCTATCAATTCAGCGGATAGACTTTTGGTAGAAGGTGAGCGTTTGGATGATTACACTCAGATAAAAGAGATGTTAATTGAACATGTCTTGAATCCAAACGAAAATCCGGAATTGGCGGAAAGTCCACAAGATGCAATTGTTTCCTTTAAGACAGATAGAGGAACAAGTTATGAGATATATATCAATGTATTAGATCAGTTGCAAGGAGCCTACTATCAAATTTATGCGGATAGAGCAGGTATTACAGCTGAAGAATACAGAGCGTTAAATTTGAAAGACCCTAAGGAACAAGCTCTTTACGATAAGGGTAAAGGTCAGGGAGATGATGAGATTCCAATGGCGATTTCTATTGCGGAACCAACTAACATAGGAGGATAAATTATGTCAAAGTTTAAGAAAAAAACGAGTGCAAGTCAGGATATTCCTACCGCTGCATTACCGGATATTATTTTTATGCTCCTCTTCTTTTTCATGGTGACTACGGTATTGAGAGAAACTGAAATCAAGGTGGAACAAAAAATACCTAAAGCTGAACAATTGAAGAAGATCGAAAGAAAGTCTTTGGTTAGTTATTTATACATCGGGAAGCCCAAACAAACTGAAAAGTTTGGTGGAGAAGCTAAAATACAAGCTAACGATGTGTTTATAGAGCCAAGGGATGTACTTCTTTGGGTAGCAAAAGAGAAAGATAAATTATCTGAAGCTGAAAGAGATAAAATTACTATTGCATTAAAAGTAGATAGTGAAGCAAAGATGGGTATTTTATCGGATGTTCAGCAGCAGTTGAGAAAAGCAAATGCACGTAAGTTGATGTACAATACTTTAAAATTGACCAACAGAGATAAAGAAAACTCTTTGTTGTAATATTGACCATTTTATTCAAAACCTCATTTCTTTAAACGGAATGAGGTTTTTTTATGCCTTCTGTTGGGTAATTAAAATTATGCATCTTGAAATTGAATAATTCAAAGACAATTAATGCATGGTGTATGTATGACTGGGCTAATTCAGTTTATGCCATTGTTATTAAGTCGTCTATTTTTCCTGTCTTTTACAATACTGCCACTCAAAACGCATTTGACGGTGATGTGGTCGATTTCTTCGGTTTTCAATTTGTAAATACAGCTTTGTATTCCTTTGCTATTTCATTTAGTTTTCTAGTCGTAGCCATCTTATCACCTTTACTTTCAGGTATTGCAGACTATTCTTCTACTAAGAAGTCTTATATGAAATTCTTCACGTATTTGGGTTCCTTATCTTGTATAGGTCTTTTCTTTTTTACCGGGGAAAATGTGGAATGGGCTATAATTTGCTCGGTTCTTGCAAGCATCGGGTACACTGGAAGTATAGTATTCTACAATTCCTTTTTACCTATTATTGCTACTCCAGACAAGCACGATATGGTTAGTGCTAGGGGTTTTTCTTTGGGCTATGTAGGTAGTATCCTGCTGCTGATTGCTAATTTGATTTGTATATCTAACCCTCAGTGGTTTGGTTTAGATAGTACGGCTTTGATTGCTCGGTTTTCCTTTTTAACTGTGGGTTTGTGGTGGATGGGTTTTGCCCAAATAACGTTTAATACTTTGAAAGAGCCCAAAGTAGTGATAGATTATTCTAAATCAATTATTGCTAGTGGTTATAGGGAAATTATTAAAGTCTTTAATGAGCTTAAGTCTCAACCTATTTTGAAGTATTATCTCACTTCATTTTTCTTTTATAGCATGGGAGTACAAACGGTCATGTATATGGCTGCCTCTTTCGGAAGCAAAGAACTTAATCTTCCTGGAAATAAATTAATCTTGACTATCATTATCATTAACGCATTGGCAATTATTGGTTCCTATGCTTTTGCATATTTATCTAAAATTCGTAGTAATAAGTCTTCACTACTAATCATGTTAGCTATTTGGGTGGGCATCTGTATATATGCCTATTATGTTTACACAGATTATCAGTTTTATATCTTGGCATTTGTGGTGGGTTTGGTCATGGGTGGAATTCAATCTCTTTCTAGAAGTACATATGCCAAAATAATGCCTCAGGAGACAAGGGATCAAGCTTCTTATTTTAGCTTTTATGATGTTACAGAAAAACTCGCGGTTGTGATTGGTACTTTCTCCTATGGATTTATCGAACAGTGGACGGGAAGTATGCGAAACAGTACTATTGCGCTAGGCCTGTTTTTTGCTGTTGGCATTGGCTTTTTACTAATGGTCCGTATTCCTTCATCGCTAAATTCTAAGAATCTCTAATTAATACTATCAGCATTTTGCATTTTCTCCTCCATCATTTTTTCCTTTCTTCTCATCTCTTCCTGCGTAGCTTCTAATTCTTCCATATTTTGTCTTAACTCTTCTTCCTGAGCCCTCATTTCTTCTGCTTGCTGTTGCATTTGCTCCAACAAGATTCTTGTCTTTTCATTATTTTGAGTGGTGGCAATAGCAGAGGCAACATATTCACCGGCTTTTTCCAGAAATTTAACCTCGTGTTCTTCGAATTTCCTAAAAGAGGCTAGCTCTATTAGAGATTGTACATTATCGTTGTACATCATAGGGACGATTGCCAAGCAAGTGGGAGTAGAGTCACCCAAGCCGGATTTAATGATAGTATAGTCTTGCGGAATTTCTGTTAGTAATAAAGTTTCCCTTTCCCGATATGTTTGGCCAACTAATCCTTGTCCTATTTCAAGTTTCTTCTTTATAAATTTTTGTCTGTCAAAAGCATAGGCTGCAGATAGTTCCAAATGTTTTTGCTTTGTATCTTCTTCATCTTGAACTAAAATAAACAGACTACCTTGTTGAGCTCCCAAATATTGTGTCAAATATTTTGTAGCTTCAAAAGTCAATTGTTTCGTATCTTGTTCACTATTTCTTATGATTTCGGTCAATTTAGAGAGCCCCTCCGTTGACCAAATTCTTTTTTTATTGTCTATATCAGCCAATTGCATTTGCTTTTTCATTTCAATTAATTGACCTGCTAGATTTTTCTGGTTTAAATCTTTGTTTTCTTCTGTCATTCCTGTCCACTCCACATCAAATTCTCCAGAGGCCACTTTTCTTACGTAGTTAGCTGCTTTTTTAAGGTTTTCTATTGAGCCGTTTAAAATTTTAGCGGCACCTCTAAATTGATTGTCACCATCATTAAATAAATACTTTTTGTTGTTTTCTCTGAGGTTAATTAATAAGCCTGTTCTATTTTTTTCATCTCTTCTAAGCTTAATTGTAATGAATATTAATGTCGGTAAACCAATTAAAAGCAGCAAAAGTTGTACAATTGTATTTTGAAAAATTGCTGTTTCATAACGAGCTTGAGCCTTAGCAACCAATTCATCCTCAAATTCATACAACCTTGATGTAAACGCATCATTAATAGGCCAAAAAGTCCTTCCGTAATCATCTTTCAATATTGCTTTGTACGCTTCTAAGTCATCGTTTTTTAAATGCTGAACCATCTCTTCATACATGTCCGCATACTTTTTAAAACCAGCTTTTAATTTTGGATAATTGACGGGATCGGAATATCCTTGTATAGCAAATAGGCTGTCTAAGGCTTTAAAGTTTTCTCGATTCTCTTTTCTAGCATTAGCTACACTCCAAAATAGAAATCCCTCTTCTCGAATTAGAGCATATCCTCTGGCGCTAATGTCCATCTGTCGTATATTCAGTAATGTGTTTTCAGATACTCTAACCACCATGTCAGCTTGTTCTTGAGTTTCTAAGGCATCACTCATTACTTTTTTATTATAAAAGGAAAGACTTACACTTAATAAAATAAGGGCTGAAACCGTATATATGGCTATGGATATCAAGTGCTTATTCAAAAATCGCCTCATAATTCTTAAAAAATTTATAGGATTAACTACATTAAATTATAATATAATATTGGTAAAACAAAGTGCTGTTTCATTTTAAAGCCAATTGATTGTCGGGCTTTATTACACCGATTTTAATAAAATATACCTTTTTAATTTTATTTCCATTAATACTACTTAACCACCAGTAAAATAATAGATTCAATAAATTTTATTTAATTATATAAAAAGTACTATTTTCATTGCTTAATCTAAAACTACAAACAATGATGAAAAAAATACTTTTAGTGTGTTTGAGCTTTTGGTTCTTTTCAGCAAATGCGCAAGAAACTTATACGGTCAATGGCGTTAAGGATGAAAGACCAGGCTTACATGCCTTTATTAATGCAACAGTACACCTTGATTATCAAACCGTAATAGAAAATGCAAGTTTGGTAATTCAAAAAGGTGAAGTAATTGGGGTTGGAAAAGATGTATCTATTCCCAATGGGGCTATAATACATGACTTGAAGGGGAAGCATATTTACCCATCTTTTATTGAGCTTTCGAGTAATATAGGGATGCCAAAAGCGGAAAACGGAAGAAGTCCAGGACCCCAGTTAGGACCTAAAAAGGAGGGAGCCTATAATGCGAACGATGCCATTAAATCCTATTTCAATGCTCATGAGGCCTTCGAGTATAAAGATACTGATGCTGAAAAGATGCGTAAGGCCGGTTTTGGTGTTGTTTTAACTCACAATCAGGATGGCTTGGTTAGAGGAACAGGATCTGTTATAGCCTTACATGATGGCCCTGAAAACGAAATAATCTTGAAAGAAGCTGCTTCTAATCATTTTTCTTTTGATAAAGGAAGTTCAACCCAAGACAATCCCTCATCACTGATGGGTGCTATAGCCTTGATTAAGCAAACGTATTTGGATGCTAAGTGGTATGCAAACCAAACCGAAATGCTTGATATTTCATTGAATGCCTTTAATCAAAACAATAGGTACCCTCAGTTCTTTGATGCTGGTGGCGATAAGTTGTATGTCCTCAGAGCGGATAGATTAGGTGATGAGTTTGGTGTCCAATATATAATTAAAGGGAATGGGGACGAATACCAAAGATTGGGTGAAATTAAATCCACCAATGCTCAATTAATACTGCCCGTGAATTATCCTGAAGCCTATGATGTAGAAGATCCATTTGACGCGATGAATGTTAGCTTGGAAGACATGAAACATTGGGAAATGGCGCCTTATAACTTGAAAATGCTGTCGGATAAAGGTATTAATTATTCCATTACTTCTGATGGTCTAAAAGATGCGTCTAAACTATCTTCTATGATTTCTCAATCAATAGAAGCTGGTTTAGCTGAAGAGCAAGCCTTAAAGGCTTTAACATTTAACCCTGCTCAATTTGTGAAAATGGGTGATAAGTTAGGAAGTTTATCAAAAGGTAAATATGCCAACTTTATTATTACTGATGGTAGTCCTGTAAAAAAGGAAACAAAAATATATGAAAATTGGGTTAAAGGAAATCCTTATAAATATCAAGATTATAGCCTACCTGAATTAGCCGGTAAGTACACTTTAACTGTTGGAAATGATGAGTACCAACTAGAAGTAAAAGGAGATCCTGGAAAAGAGAAATTTGGAATTGTGGTGAATGACTCAACTACTTACGATGTGAAATCTGAGATTTCAAAGCAGTTGATCACTCTGTCTTTTAAAGACGAGGGTAAAGATGAAGTAGGTAAAATCAGATTGACTGGATGGTTAAATGATGATGGATTAAGCGGAAATGCTAAAATGCCTGATGGAAGTTGGGTACAATGGACTGCTACTTTAAATGATGAGGTTTCTATTGAGGATTCCAAGGATGAGAAAATGGATGAGGAAAAAGAAATGGAGAAGGACGAACTAGGTCCTTTGGTTTATCCTTTCGTGGCACACGGTAATGCCGACAAACCTAAATCAGAGACTATTTTGATTAAAAATGCAACTGTTTGGACCAATGAAGCTGATGGTGTCCTAGAAAATACTGATGTTTTATTGGAAAATGGCAAAATTGCTAAAATTGGTAAAGGTTTAACTACTTCTGGAGCAAGAGAGATTGATGGAACAGGTAAACATTTAACACCAGGAATTATAGATGAACATTCACATATTGCTATTAGTAGAGGAGTCAATGAAGGTTCTGAAGCAGTTACAGCAGAAGTAAACATTGAGGATGTGGTTGATTCGGAAGATATCAATATTTACCGTCAACTTTCAGGAGGTGTTGTAGCTTCTCAACTGTTACATGGTTCAGCTAATCCGATCGGTGGGCGTTCTGCCATCATAAAGTTAAAGTGGGGGTATAGTCCAGAGGAGATGAAAATTTCTTGGGCCGATAAATTCATCAAGTTTGCATTAGGAGAAAATGTTAAGCAATCGAATTGGGGTGATCGAAATACTGTTCGATTCCCACAAACGAGAATGGGTGTAGAGCAAGTTTTTGAAGATGCCTTCACAAGAGCTAGAGCGTATGAAGCGGAGTGGAAAGCTTACAACAGTTTGTCAAAACGCGATAAAAATAATGCCACACCGCCACGAAAAGATTTAGAATTAGAGACGCTTGTAGAAATCTTGAATAGTGAAAGATTCATTTCTTGCCATTCTTATGTGCAATCCGAAATTAACATGCTAATGAATGTAGCTGAGCGATATGGATTTAGAATAAACACCTTTACACATATTTTGGAAGGCTACAAACTAGCAGATAAAATGAAAGAGCATGGCGTAGGAGGTTCTACCTTTTCCGATTGGTGGGCTTATAAATTTGAGGTAAATGACGCTATTCCATATAATGCAGCACTGATGCATGGTGAGGGCGTGGTTACTGCCATTAATTCCGATGATGCTGAAATGGGACGAAGATTAAATCAAGAAGCTGGTAAAACCATGAAATATGGTGGTGTACCGGTTGAGGAAGCTTTGAAAATGGTTACTTTAAATCCTGCTAAATTATTGCATTTAGATGATAGAATGGGAAGCATAAAAGTTGGTAAAGATGCAGATGTGGTGCTTTGGAGCGATGAACCTTTATCTATTTATGCAAAAGCTGAAAAAACGATTATAGAAGGGGCTGTATTTTTCGATCGCGATGCTCAGGAAGTAAAATTAAATGCAATTCAAGCAGAAAGAGCAAGGTTGGTAGCTAAAATGCAGGGTGAAAAATCAAATGGAAAATCTACTCAAAAAGCTAAGAAAAAGTCACAGATTATTTACCATTGTGAGACCGAAATTCAAAATTATACATCTTTAAAATAAGCTGAAATGAAGATATTGAAATATATAAAAGTATTTGTACTGAGTGTAGTAAGCTTCGCGGCTATTGCTCAAGTACCTGCACCAGGAGAACATCAAACTGAGCCGATCGCTATTATGAATGCATATGCGCACATTGGTAACGGAGAAGTAATAGAAAATTCAGTCATCACATTCGAAAATGGAGTAATCACTAATGTAGCAGATGCTACTACGGTACGATTGGATTTATCTGGTTATCAGGTCATAAATGCAGAAGGTATGCATGTTTATCCAGGCTTGATCGCTAGTAATACTATTATAGGATTGGAGGAAATTGCGGCCGTTAGAGCTACTAGAGATCAAGATGAAACAGGAGATTTTAATCCTAATGTTAGAGCATTGATTGCATACAATACAGACTCTGAGATCATACCAACCACGCGATTTAATGGTGTTCTTTATGCGCAAACTACTCCACGTGGTGGGAGAATTTCTGGTAGTAGCTCAGTTATGGATTTGGATGCTTGGAACTGGGAAGATGCAGTTCTTCGTAACGATGAAGGTATACACTTAAATTGGCCCTCGAAATTAAGATATCCGAGATGGTGGTTAGGTGAAACGGAATGGAAAGAGAATGAAGACTATAATCAGGACTATGAGGAAGTGAAGTCCTTTTTTAAAGATGCAAAATCTTATAATGAAATGGATGCTCCAGAAACCAAAAACTTAAAGTTGGAAGCTATGAAAGGCTTGTTTGATGGTTCCAAAAGCCTTTATATTCATACTGATCGAGCTAAAGAAATTATTCAATCTATTCAGTTTGCCATGGAAATGGGGGTGAAGAAAATAGTTTTGGTAGGTGGAGATGAGTCTTTTTATGTTAAAGAATTCTTAAAAGAAAATGAGATTCCAGTAATTTTGGAAGAAACGCTTAGATTACCAAGCAGAACTGTTGACCCAGTGGATATGCCTTACCAATTACCAAATTTATTGCACAAGGCTGGCATAAAAGTAGCTATTGGACAATGGGGTGAAGTCATGCAAGTTAGAAATTTGCCATTTAGTGTAGGAACTGCAGCTGCATACGGCTTAGGAAAAGAAGAAGCTTTGAAAATGGTGACTTTGAATCCGGCAGAAATCATGGGGGTCGATGATCAGATAGGCAGTTTGGAAGATGGTAAAATTGCTTCTATTGTAGTTTCTAAGGGAGATATTTTAGATATGGATGGCAATCAACCTGAATTCGTCTTTGTTGAGGGCAGAAGAGTTACTTTGGAAGCTCATCAACAACGATTATACCAAAAATTTAAAGATAAATACGGTCAGGAATAGAGATGGACGTAATATAAGAATAGAGAAAAACCGGTTTGTGCCGGTTTTTTTATTTATAACCCGCTGAAAATGAATTCTTTTAGTTTAATTCAGGAGTCGATTGAATGTTGTTAATTAATGCCTGCACTGCATTTCGATCTGAACTGGAAATTTTTTCTTTTAACTCACCATTTTCATATGTAGCAAAAAAAGGTAGGCTGTACACTCCAGCAGATAATCTTGACTTTGGATTGTCGGGAGCATTCACCTCAAGAAATTTGATACCATCATTTGCATCTTCGGCCATTTTCCTGAACTGAGGTGCAAATGCTTTGCATACCCCACACCAGTCTGCATAAAACTTAATGACCACCTTGTCATGCTTTTTTAACATCTCCTCTAAATTAATATCAGTTACTTTTTCTATCATAGCTTAAAAATTTATTTTACAAACCTTAAATACCATCAAACGGTAATCTTTGTTTCGTTGAAATTTGAATTTAAAATAGGAGGGATGTGATAAATGATCCAAGTTGATCATTTTATAATGTGAAAATTCTAAGATAGGTTTTAGTGTGTTTTTCTTATCGAAAGCTTTGCACTGTTTATGTCTTAAAAATTGGGTTATTTAAAATATAAATACCAAAAGTATTAATAGAAAATAAATTTTCATGGGTATGTTTTTAGGGAAAAGGAATATTTTCATTTTAAAGATTCTCAGCCAGGACTGTTAAATCATTTACTTGAATATCTTCTGTATCCATTAATGGATAATAAATTTGTCCCTTTCTTTCAATAAAAGCAGTATGTATTCCAACTGCTTCTACGCCTGCAATATTCCATGGGTGAGAAGTTATCCTCAGAGTACCTTCAACTTTAAAATTCATTTCATTTAAAACATGATGATAAGTATTAGCTTGTAGCTTAAAAGTAAAAAGATCATTAAAATATTTCTTTAATCCAGAGCAGGTCATCTGATCCTATAAGAATTGATTAGATCCTTTTGTTTTGCGGATGCAAAGTCCAGTTTCAAGTGTAAGATTAGCAGGTAGCTGGATCAGTGATATAAGTTTAGAAGTTATCTATTCATTCTTAAAGGGAACTCCCATTTTTTGGGACAGTCATTTTTAAGTAGCTTATGCGATTTCACAAAACCTATGTTAACTATTACCAATTGGTTCTACCATTGAAATAACTAAAAAAGTTGATAACCACATACTAAAAGGAACTTCGTTTTGAAAAATATAATGAATAGCAGACTGGATTATATCTCACTTCAATATAGTTTCGTTTACATCAAGAATTGCAGCTTATTTACCTTGATTTACTTCATGATTTAAAATATCAATCACCTTATTCAGTTCAGGCAAAATTTTAGACTTCATGTATTGAGTTACCTGCTGATTATAAAAACTAGGTCTATCGAATTGGTCAATCAGCAATGCCAGATTTTCGAAACATGCTGCTAAGGCTGTACCTTTTAATTTATGCAAAACAGTCCGAAGAGCTAGTATATTTTCAATTTCTATGGTTTCATTAATTTGCCTTTCAAATGTTTGTAAATTTTGTACTGCTAAATTAATGAAACTCACATAATGCTCCTCATTGTGATTTAACCTTTTGAGTAAGTCATTTTTATTGAATTTTTGAATATTATTTTCACCATCAATTTTCCTAATTTCATTTATTTTACCCTCAAATTTCAATTTTTTCAACGCATTAATTAAATCCTCTTGAATCAAAGGCTTTTCAAGAAAATCATCAATCCCAGCTTTTAAAGCATTTTCTTTTTCTTCCTTCAATACCCCTGCCGAAAGGGCAATGATAGGGGTCCTTTCTCCAGACTTTTCGTAAGCACGTATAATTTCTGTTGCTTCTATTCCGCTCATAACTGGCATTTGAATATCCATTAAGATTAAATCGGGTTTATCTTTTTTATATCGATCTACAGCAATTTCCCCATTTTCGGCATGAATTAATTCACTTTGTGGCAATACGTTCTCTAATATGCGAGTTATCAGGAACTTATTTACTTCATTATCTTCCGCAACAAGGATCTTCTTGAGCTGCATACTTTCTTCTAGAATATTTTTTTCTATACTCTTAGGTTCAGGGCTTTCTGGCCCTTCTATACCTTTTTCAATGTTTTGGATAGCTTCTATTAATTCGCTATTAACAACCGGCTTGGGTACTTTGTAGATGTTGTCATCATCAATATATTGTGAAATAAAAATCTTGCTATCTATATGTTTATGAAGAATGATTATTGGAGTAGTATCTATCATTTTCTTTTCTTTAAGCATTGTTAGGAGCTCAATACCATCGATATTATCCATTTCCTCATCAATGATCAGAAGATCTAAGTTCTGTTTTTGTACAATTGTTTTATGCGCTTCAATTGCTGATGATTTGACCAAGACATCCAAACCAAACATTTGGAGAAAGTCTCTTAAAGATTTACTAAGAAATAAGTTATCATCGACCAACAGAACTTTTTGAATATTTTTGAATTCTACTTTATCGGTCCACCTTTTTTTACTAACATCTTTTTCAGTTAATCTAATGTCAAAAAAGAAATTACTTCCCTGCTTGGGTTCACTTTTCAATTTCAGCTTACTGCCCATCATTTTTAATAATTTATTGGAAATAGTAAGCCCCAAGCCAGATCCTCCAAATTTTCTCGTAGTGGATACATCTGCTTGTTCAAATGCACTAAAGATGTTCTTTTGCTGTTCTTTATTGATGCCAATACCTGTATCAATTACTTCAAAACGCAAATGATTGGATTTGTTCTTCATACCAACTCTTAATAAAATTGTACCTTTTTCAGTAAACTTAATAGCATTCCCCAACAAATTAATTAGGATTTGTCTTAGTCTAAGTTCATCGGCTTGAAAAAAGTGTGGCACTTCAGTTTGGTAATCAATGACTAATTCGATATTCTTCTGCGAGCTTTGATAAGTGATAAAGGCGGCAGCGGACTCAACTAATTTCAACCCGTTGATTTCTTCATACTGCAAGCTCAATTTGCCGGCCTCAATTTTTGAAAAATCCAAAATATCATTAATGATTCCCAATAGAGAATGAGCTGAATTATAAATATGCTTGGTGTAATCAGCCTGTAATTTGTTGAGGTTGGTGTTTCTTAATAAATCTGAAAAACCAATGACGCCATTCAATGGAGTTCTAATCTCATGACTCATATTAGCCAAGAAGGTAGATTTTGCTTTATTAGCAGATTCAGCCAGTTTTTTAGCCTCAAGCAATTGCTTTTCTGACTTAACTCGGTCTGTGATATCATTAAAAGTGACCAAAGCCCAATAAGTATCTACCTCATCGACTATTTTGATGTTAGCAGCAATCCAAATTGTTTTTTTTGTTCGAATATTAAATAATTGAACCCTAATATCATTAAAAGACTTTTTTTCTTTCAAAGCGATCCCTACCGGATGCCCTTCCGACTTTAATTCATTTCCATTTTCATCTAATAATTTAATAATAGTTTTGCTGAGGCTGTTCCCCACCACATCAGATTTCTGAAGGTCTAAGATTTGAGCTGCGCTATCATTCATCGACCTAATAATTCCGTCTTTATCGTAGAAAAGCAATGCTTCTGTCATCGAACTGATGATATTTTGCAACTGCTTTTCATTTTCTTGGATTTTTATTTCGGTACTTTTTCGAAAAGTAATATCGGAAAGTGTACCGAACCAATACCAATTTCCTTCCAAATCTTGATTGGGCTGTGATGTTGCTTTGACCCATTTGGTTTTACCCTTTGCAATAATTCTGAATTCTAAATTAAAATATTGATAATTTTCGAGTGCATCGTTGTTTGCTTTTAAGAAGTATTCCAAATCATCAGGATGGACAATTTCCGTTGCAAACTCATCAGTGTCAATTTCTCTATTACCAATGCCAATAATGTTTTTGAAAGGAGGACTCATGTAATTTAATTCTCCTTTTCTATTTAATTTATAAACCCCGATGGGAATATTTTCTACCAGTTCATTGTACTGTTTAGTTTTTTCATTGAGCTGAAATTCATTATGCTTTTGTTCCTCAATGTTTTGTACGGTTCCGTAAAGTCTATGAAGTGTATTTTGTTGTATTTCCGGAATGCCTATGATTTTGACCCAAAACTTCCTGCCTTTACCTGACAGTAATTGCGTTTCAATTTCAAACTTTTCTCTAAGCTCAAAACTTGCTTCAATTTTAGATTTTAAATAGGGGATTTTACTTTTATCGTAAAGAAAATTGAAAATTTCTTCGTAATTAGGTTGGTAATTTTCTCCAACTTCACAAATACTTCTGGTATTCTGCGTCCAATCGATTTTACCAGTCTTTAGATTCCAACTCCAACCACCGGTTTTGGTAATTTCATTTGTTTGTTGCAAGAGAGCTTTAGTTCTGTCTAACTCTATTTGAGCCATTTTTCTTTCTGAAATGTCGATAATGATTCCAGAATGCTCAGAGGGTACTAAATTGTCAGATAAGTTCTCTACTTGACCGTTATTTAAAACCCAAACCCAATGACCAAGTTTGTGTCTTAAGCGAACCTCAAATTCATATTTGATAACGGCTTGACCTTGACGGGCTATCAAGTAATTCCGCATCTCAGCTAGGTCATCAGGATGAACGGATTGTATCCATTCCTCTAATCTTAAAGTTGTAAGTTCATCTTTAGTATAACCTAAGATATTGGCATAGTACTCATTGTAGAAGTATAGCCCTTTTTTCTTATCCCAGTCATAAGTGCCGAGGTTGCTGCTAGAAATGATTATATCTAATCTCTTCTTTTCTATTGATAAGGCTTGTTCAGTTTCTTTAAGTTGAGTAACATCTTGAATTGTGCCTCTGAAAATAATTCCCTTCCCCTTTTTTATTTGTGAGGCAATCTGATGGACATATTTAACATTTCCTTTTTTAGTAATTACTCGATGGATCAGATTAAAATAACCAGTTTTAAATGCATGTATATCTTCTTTAGTTACTTTTTCTTCATCATCAGGATGCACAAACTTTTTATAAGAGCTAAGGGTTGGTTTGTAAGAGTCGGGCGTACATTCAAAGATATCATATACAACCGGAGACCACTGTATCATCCCAGAATCTACATTGATTTCCCAACTGCCAATTTTTGCTAATTGCTGTGCTTCTAATAATCTTTGGTTACTATCTTTTAATTCACTAGCAATAGATTGATTTTGATTTTCCATTTCCCCCATTCTGTCCTTAAATTCATACTTTATTTTTAATTAGTCAATTGTTTCAGGCATTAATTTTCATTGACTGCAAGTGTATATAAAAACTGTTTCTTAAATATCTTCAGATTTACTTCAGAATTGAACAGTACTTTTGAAATTTCCAGAAAATATGTTTTTATATTGGGTTTAAATAGCATTTAATTGCTACCATTTAACTTATGAAGGTTTTAATTGTTGAAGATCAACTAGAATTGGCTAAAAATATCCAAGAATACCTTAAAAATGAAGGTTTTCAAACTAGTGTTGCGCCAGATTTTTTTACAGCTACTGATAAATTGGCCGCTTATGAATACGATATTGTCATTATCGATTTAATGCTACCCGATGGAAATGGTATGGATCTATTATATTCAATAAGAGCAGACCGGAAAAGTATTGGAACATTAATCCTGTCAGCTAAAAACTCCATTGACGATAAAGTAAGAGGCCTTGATGCGGGGGCGGATGATTACTTAGGTAAGCCATTCCATTTATTGGAGTTAGCTTCACGTTTGAAGGCCATCTACCGAACTCGAAAGCAAGAAAGCAGTAACATGATTGAGCTTGGTAAGATATTTATTGACACGGGAAAGAAGGAGGTCAGTGTAGAAGACCAAAAACTTGACTTAACAAAAAAAGAATACGAGATGCTTTTGTTCTTTGCCAATAATTCAAAAAGAGTGCTCACTAAGCAAAACATTGCGGAACATCTTTGGGGTGATTTTATTGACCAAAGCGATTCTTTTGACTTTGTTTATCAGCATATAAAAAATTTAAGAAAAAAAATTCAGAAAGCTACAGGGACAGATATACTGGAAACAGTTTATGGGATGGGTTATAAGCTTAGAACTTTATAAAATGCGACTAATCACCAAAATAGTATTAATATTTCTTGGACTATCATTTATTGTTTTTGTGATAGGGGGTATAGTGACTATTCAAATTATATCTAATGAAGTTAAGAAAGAAGAGCGTTGGTTTTTGCAAGAGCGACTGAGTTCTACAGAAAAATATATTGAAAGAAGACAACCTACCAAAGATATAATACGCGATAAGGTCATCATTTTGCCTCAGGAAGATTCTATTGCAATAAATAATGTCATTTTTTCAGACACCATAGTTCACCACAGTACCTTAGAAAGGCCAGAACAACACAATAAATTAGAAGTTGGTAAGAAAATTGAAGGGCGGTTTTACAAAATCATTCTGTATGATATTATTATTGAGCAAGATGATATCGTTGATGGGATAGTAGAATCCTTAGTAAAAACCTATATCCTTTTGCTGACAGTAGTTTTGCTGGGAAGCTGGTTACTGTCTAGACGACTGCTGAAACCTTTTGAAGCTACACTTTCCGCAATTAAGAAATTTGACATTAAAGAAAACGAATCATTTATATTACCTAGTACGGATACTAAGGAGTTTAAGAGACTAAATGAATTTATTGATCAAATGTCACAGAAAGTGATGGCAGATTATCAATCACTAAAGGAGTTTACAGAAAATGCCAGTCATGAAATACAGACTCCTATAAGTATTGCTAAGGGAAAACTTGAACTCCTTCAAGAAGGTAACTTGGATCAAGAACAAAAGAAATTAGTGTTAGAGGCATCAAAGAGTTTAACTAATTTATCTAAACTGGGAAATACTTTAACACTTCTAGCAAAAATTGACAATCAAGAATTCGAACAGAAGGAAAGTGTTGAGGTCAGTATCACTTTGGAAGACTTTATTGACGAGTACGAGGAATTGATCTATCTAAAGGGGATCAATTTTAGTAAAAAGATTGATGAAGATGTGCGGTGGAATATTCATCCTGTGCTGCTCGAAATCCTTGTAACCAATCTGTTAAATAATGCAATAAAGCACAATTTAGTTGAAAATGGGTTTATTAAGATTTATCTAGAAAAAAATCAATTGATTATTGAGAATTCAGGTAAACCATTAAGTCACAAGCCGGAATTGCTATTTGCACGTTTCAAAAAAGGAAATCAAAGTAGTTCTTCCTTAGGATTGGGTTTAGCCATCATTCAAAAAATCTGTAAGGTGAGTGGATTGAAAATTAATTATATCAATAAGGAACAGCTTCACCAAATCACCATAGAAAGCTGATTATCACCATTTAAATTTCTATTCCACCTATTTGTTTAAAAGCTTCAAACAATAATCAATCAAAAATACTTGTATCAACATTAAAATTTTGTTCTGATTATGGGAAATTCAAATTTTCTTCAGATTTGGAACCTAATTTTGTCTTAAAATAAAGGTTGAAAAGCAAAAAAATGCAAAACGTGAGAAATAATACTCTTAAATTATTTATTCTAATTCTAATCAGTTTAGGTTCCCATTCAGCTTGGGCGCAGACTACAAGCGTGAGCGGAAAGTTGGTAGATGCTAAAACTAAGGAGCCATTAGCTTATGCAAATGTAAGTGTTTTGGATGCAAATGATGAGATTGTTACTGGAACAGTAACTCCAGAATCTGGTGTTTTCCAGTTTCAGGTCGAAAGCGGAGAATACAATCTAAGAATTCAGTTTATTTCTTATCAGACTATTAATAGAAAATTAGTAGCAAATACAAGTACAATCGATTTTGGAACTATTGAACTAAGTGAAGATGTAAATCAACTTTCAGAAGTAGAGGTTGTGGCCAGAAGACCGCAAATGGAAATGAAGTTGGACAAAAGAGTTTTTAACGTAGGAGAAGATCTTAGTAATATTGGAAGTAATGCAGAATCGTTATTAGATAATCTCCCTAGTGTGACCGTTGATATTGAAGGAAATGTTTCACTCAGAGGTAGTGGAAATGTTAGAATTTTAATCGATGGACGACCTTCCGGATTAGTCGGAATTAGTGGGGGTTCCGCATTAAGACAAATTCAAGCGGACATGATTGAAAGGGTTGAGGTTATTACAAATCCATCAGCAAGATATGAAGCAGAAGGCAATGCCGGGATTATCAATATCATTATGAAAAAAGAGAAGAAGGGTGGTTTTAATGGGAGTGTAAGTACTAATCTGGGATATCCATATATAGGTGGAATAAATAGTAATCTTAATTATAGAAAGGGTAGCCTTAATCTCTTTGGAGCTTATGGAATAACTTACAGAGAAAATTTTGGCGGTGGTTACATTGATCAAGAATTTACTCCTGAAGATACTACCTATTCTACTTACGTGGATCGTCAAAGAGAAAGAAGTGGGATATCACAAAATGCTAGATTTGGTTTAGATTATAGTTTTGATGAGAGCACAACAGTTACTGGATCATTCTTGTATAGAATTTCAGATGAAAATAATTTAAGTAACAATTTTTATGACGATTATGATGGAATTGACCGCAGCACTCGTGAGTTGGTAAGGCGCTCTGTTCGAATTCAGGATGAAAAAGAAGATGAAGAGGTTCTGGAATATGAGCTGAATTTCACTAAAACCTTTGGTGGTAACGATGAACATAAATTGACAGCTGATATTCAGTACAGGAACAATACGGAAACCGAAGACTCAGATTTGAGAAATGAAAGGTTTGTAATTTCTCAAAATCAATTTGTAGACAGCATTCAGCAAAGGTCATTGATCAATGAATTTTCCGAAAATATTCTACTACAAGCTAATTACGTTAAACCAATTGGTGAAAATAGGTCATTCGAAGCAGGGTGGAGAAGTACTTTAAGAACTATTACTAATGAATATGAGGTTACTCAAGAAGTAGAAGGGCAAGAAGCAGATAGTATTTTAAGTGATTTTACTAACGATTTCATTTATAATGAAGATGTACATGCTTTGTACGCAATTTATAATAGTGAACTTAATAAGTTTACGTATCAAATAGGCTTGCGAGCAGAGTTAACAGACATTAGTACACGCTTAAAATCTCCTGTCGATACCACAAACGCAAGAGATTATTTAAACTTGTTCCCGAGCGTTTTTATGACTTATGAATTCAATAAATTACATTCATTGCAAGCCAGCTACAGCAGACGGTTTGACCGTCCGGGATTTAGGTCTTTGAATCCTTTTTCAAACTTTAACGATGATAGAAATATAAGAATAGGGAATCCAAACTTAAACCCGGAATTCACGGATTCCTATGAGGTAGGTTTAGTGAATAATTTTAGTGATGCTACACTATACAGCGGATTGTACTACAGAAGGACTACTGGAGTAACAGAACGAATAAACACTGTGATTGATGGTATTACTTATGCACAGCCACAGAATTTGGCAGAACGCAATTCCATTGGGATAGAAAATAATTATTCTCATGATTTAAATGATTGGTGGAGATTGAATGGAAACTTAAATGTTTTTTATTCAGAAACCTATGGTGTAGTAAACGAGCAAGTTTTCTCTGCTGAAACCTTTACTGCATCAGGTAGAGCTACTTCTCAAATGTCGTTCAGTAATGATTTTAATATGCAATTAAGTGCATTTTATAGAGCTCCCCAACAAACTACACAAGGAACTCGAAAAGCATTCTATATGGTTGATTTAGGCTTTAGCAAAGAGGTTTTGAATAATAAGGGAACCTTAGCTCTTAATGTGAGGGATTTATTAAACTCTAGAAAATGGAGAACAACCACAGTCGGAGAAGATTTCTTTTATGATTCTGAATTTCAATGGAGAACCACGACAGTAACACTTTCTTTTGATTATAGAATTAATTCTAATAAAAAGAAAAAGGAAGGGAATAGAGAAGGTGGTGAATTCGAAGGTGGTGGAGACGAGTATTAGAAGAATTTGGTTATAATTTAGTTTTAAAAGGTGCGAAATTTGATTTCGTGCCTTTTTTATTTCATATTCTCTTCCAAAATTTAGATTATAATCCCATATTAGATTTCAACAAAAATTTGGTGAAATGACGCAGTCGAAGGCACTTTGGGGTATTGATTTAGGAGGTACAAAAATTGAAGGAGTAGTTTTAAAATCTAAAGCAGAGCCTGATGTTTTGCTGAGAAGGAGAGTGGCTACAGAAGCAGAACAGGGCTATGAACATATCAAAGAAAAGATCCGATTATTAGTTGACCAAATGGCAGAGGAAATAGGATTTAGACCATATTCGATTGGTATCGGCACTCCAGGTTCAACAGATCCTGAAACTGGGTTGTTAAAAAATAGCAACTCCACCAATCTTAATAAGCAAACTCTTCACAAAGATTTAATTGAACTTTTAGGGATTCCTGTTTTTATAGCTAATGATGCAAACTGCTTTGCAGTTGCAGAAACACAAATGGGTATCGTAAAAGAGAAATTTCCTAATGCAGAGGTAGTTTTTGGTGTTATTATGGGCTCTGGAGTGGGAGGCGGATTGGTTATAAACGGGAAAGTTTGGAATGGAAAGCATGGCATAGCAGGTGAGTGGGGCCATATATTTTTGGATGAAGATGGAGAGGACTGCTATTGCGGAAAACATGGATGTGTGGAAACCATATTGGCTGGCAAAGCTTTGGAGAGATTTTATAAAAAAAATTCCGGAGTGAATAAAAAGCTAAAGGATATTATGGCTGATCGATCAGAAGATGAATATGCACAAAAAACATATGAACGATTAATTCATTTCTTTGGAAAAGGCTTAGCAGTTATAGTAAATGTCATTGACCCTGATGTAATTATTATTGGTGGTGGCGTTGGGAATATACCTTATCTGTATGATGAAGGAATTGAGTCAGTACAAAAATTCACATTTAACCCAGACTTGAAAACACCTATTGTGAAACCGAAATTAGGTGATAGTGCTGGAGTTTTTGGGGCTGCTTTTTTAACTGCATAAGTGGTGGGTAAATTCAATTTTTATATCTTTGTCAAATGAGTCATTTAATAGCCCCTTCAGTTTTAGCCGCAGACTTTGCTAATTTGCAAAGAGATGTGGAAATGTTGAATGAAAGCCAAGCAGATTATATCCATGTTGATATCATGGATGGTGTTTTCGTTCCCAATATTTCATTTGGATTGCCAGTTTGTGAAGCTATCTACAAACATGCTAAAAAGCCGTTAGACGTACATTTGATGATTGAGAAGCCTGAAAATTATATTCAAGCTTTTCATGATGCAGGTGCTGCAACCATTTCAGTTCACTACGAAGCTAGCCCTCATTTACATAGAACTCTGCAAAGCATTAGAGATTTAGGTTTAAGAGCAGGCGTGGCCATCAATCCGCATACAAATGTGTCTTTATTGGAAAATGTGATTCAGGATACGGATTTAGTCTGTATGATGTCCGTGAACCCTGGCTTTGGGGGACAAAAATTTATTGAGCAAACTTATACAAAGGTTCGCCAATTAAAAGAATTAATAGCTGATCAAAATGCTACTACCTTAATCGAAATAGATGGTGGTGTAAATATTGAGAATGCCCCTAAATTATTGCAAGCGGGTGCTGATGTGTTAGTGGCTGGAAATTTTGTATTTAAATCAGAAAATCCAATACATACTATACAAGAGCTTAAAGACGTTTCTTTCTGAAAAATAGCTGGCAGTACATGCGTCCAATCTTTATTCTAATTCTAACATTATCAATACCTATTTTAACCTACGGGCAAAGTCAGCACTTAAACGGTAGGGTAGTGGATGCAAGAAACAATGAGGGAATTGCCTCTGCAAGCATTGAATTAATTAATTCTGAATTTAATACCCAAACTGATAGTCTGGGTTTTTTTACTTTGAAAGTTCCTAATTCTAGCGAGTACAGTTTAAGAATTTCACACGTGAGCTTCATAAATCAAAGTATAAATATAGATTCAGAAGACTCTATTGTGATTCAAATGGAAGTGGATAATCTTTTACTTCAACAGGTGGACGTAAGTGGACAAACCAATAATTTGCCAAGAAACGGTTTGCAAAAAATTGAACCTCTTTCTATAAATGAAACAGCGACTCCCTTTAATGAATTTAATCAATTACTTACAACTTTGCCTGGGGTTGTTTCCAATAATGAATTGAGTAGTTCCTATGCTGTTAGAGGCGGAAATTTCGATGAAAATCTAGTATATGTAAATGGAATGGAAATCTACAGACCTTTCCTTGTGCGAGCTGGGCAACAGGAAGGTCTAAGTTTCATTAATCCTGACCTTGTGGGCAATGTAGAGTTTTCAGCTGGTGGATGGGAGGCAAAATATGGAGATAAATTATCTAGTAATCTTCTAATTGATTACAAACAAACCGAAGAAACAGAAGGTAATATTAATTTAGGATTACTGGGTGCCTCAGGCTATGTATCCACTCAATTTAACGAAAATGATAATTTATTACTTGGGTTAAGATATAAGAATGCCAAATATCTGTTTAATACCTTTGAAACTGCAGGAGAATACTTGCCAAGGTTTTTGGATTTTCAAGCATTCTACAATTACCGTTTTTCTGATAAAACAACTCTGGATTTATTGGCAGTTATTGCTCAAAATGATTATCGTATTGAACCTGCCTCAAGGGAAACCGATTTTGGCTCATTTCAGCAAAAGTTAAGATTTTTTGTAGCTTATGAAGGAGCAGAGTCCTTAAGCTATAGTAGCTTTCAGGGAGGTGCAAGATTACGCCATTTATTTACGGACAATTTCAGGACTTCGGTAATTTTATCTGCTTTTTCCACATCAGAGTACGAATATATTAATACGGAAGGCTTTTATAGGTTGTGCGATGTAGATAGAGATTTTTCTTCCGATACTTTTGATGAATGTATAAGTCTTAGGGGGATTGGAGCTAACTATAATTATGCTCGGAATTTTCTATATGCCCAAGTTGCACAAGCTATAATTCGCAATGACTGGCAGATTCAGAAAGAGCACCTACTTGCATTTGGGGTCGAATATAAGAGACAGTTTGTAAATGACTATTTAGATGAGTTTGAATTCAGGGATTCTGCTGATTTTGCACATGTTAATAGAGTGGTAAAGCAAGAAAATAACTTAGTGGCTGATTTTGCTAATGTTTATGTGCAACATGAGTGGGAAATAACTAGCCGACAATCCTTAAATTCAGGCTTACGATTGAACTATGGATCAAACACTGGGGAATGGCTAGTTAGTCCACGAGTTCAATATCAATTGATTTTACATCCTGATAAAAGTGGTCAGTTCAATTTTTCCATGGGGCTTTACCGCCAGTATCCGTTTTATAGGGAATTAAGAGATTTTTTTGGAAATATCACACCAGATGTTAGGGCGCAATCTGCTTTGCATTTTGTAGGTACCTATTCAAAAAATTTGAAAATTTGGGAAAGACCCTTCCAAATAAATTCAGCTGTTTACTATAAATACTTATACAATATTATTCCATTTGATGTAGATAATATCAGGTTACGATACAGACCTGAACTTTCTGCTGATGGCTATGCCTATGGGGCAGATTTTAGATTTAGTGGGAATTTTATTCCAGATATGGAATCTTGGTTTAGTCTTGGTTTTTTGTCTACTAAGGAGAATGTTGATGAAGACAGTCGAGGATATATCAGAAGACCAACTGATCAAAGAGTGACTGCATCAGTCTTTTTTCAAGACAACTTCATCAATGATCCAACTTTAAAAGTAAATTTAAAATTGCAAATAGGCTCAGGACTTCCATTTGGCCCACCCAATAGCTTAGACAGCAGAAATATCTTTACAGGGGAATGGTACAGAAGGATGGATGTAGGTTTTTCAAAGCAGTTTATGGGGGGTAAACTTAAAGATCTGCAGTATATTGATTCTTTCTGGTTAGGCTTAGATGTTTTGAATGTGCTGGGGGTTAGTAACACAATTTCCTATTCATGGATAGAGGATGTGAATGCTCAAACATTTGCTGTACCTAATTCGTTATCGGCAAGGTTTTTGAACCTAAAAGGTATTGTTAAATTCTAAAAATATGAAATATACATTCTTTCTTCTATCCTTTGTGATTCTTTCCTCATGCAGTACACAAAAAGTATTGAAAACAGACAGTCAGGATGATATTGACTTAAGTGGGAGATGGAATGATACAGATGCGGAGATCGCTACAAATGAATTGTATAATAATCTATTAGCATCGACTTGGTTAAAAAATCATAAAGCTCAATTTGATTTAATTCCACGAGTAGAAATAGACTCCTTCGAAAGCAATTTTAAAGGGGGTGGAGAATCACTAGAAAAGTTTTTCTCAAAGTATATACATGATGATCCTTCGCTAAATCTCATTGAAAAAGGTGATCGCAAATCTGCAGAGTTTCAAGTAACTGGGGCAATTACAGCTGAGGAATTTATAAATGCAGACCAGAATTATATTGATTATGTTTTACAAGTACAGCTCAAAGATTTAAATGGAATAACCTTATGGGAGGATACCACCACAATAAAAAAATACATCAAAAATTGAGTTGATCTATTTCCCTAGTCTCTCTACGAGTTGCTCCACAGTTTTTTTAGCATTCCCAAGAAAAAGTTCACCATTAATTAAAAATACGGGTCTTTTAAGAAAAGTATATTCTTCCAGTAAAAGCTTTTTGTATTTATTTTCAGTCAATTCCTCTTTATTTAAGCCTTGTTGACGAAATTTTATAGCCCTTTTGTTAAATAGTTCCTCGTATGATTCAGTAATCGCATATAATTCAAGTAGCTGAGGCTCAGTAAGTGGGTTGTTCTTAATGTCAATTCTATCGAAACTTTCTAAGTCCAGTTGTCCCATAATTTTCTTACAAGTGTCACAAGAGCTTAGATAATACACGACTTTTCTCATATTTGTTACTTTTTGATGATAAAATAAGCAAAAAATTTGCGTCATGCCAACAAAAAGCGTTAATTCGGGTTTCTATAATATGTAATCAATTCAAAAAATCAAATATATTAACAATTATGAAAAGAATAGTGAGACAAGGAATGTTGGCTTTAGCTGCATTAGTATTATTAAATTCTAATGTTGCAATAGCGCAAGATTCAGAAATTACGGACAAGGATTTGTATAATTTTGCATTAGTGGTGCAAGTTGTAGAACAAATGAAAGCAGAGGTTGGACCCGCTATTCAAGGTTTAATTGAAGAGCAGGAAGGCTTTGATGGTAAAAGATATAATGAATTGAAAGGTGCTGGAGATAATGAAGCTAAATTAAAGGAATTAGGAGCTAATGAATTTGAAATCAAGTTTATGGGGCTACTTGTGAAAGAGCAAGAAGAAAAAATTGATGCCATTAAAGATGCACTAAACACTTTGGTAAAAGGTATGATAGGCGTTCAAAAATACAAAACTATTAAATCTACTCTTTCTGTTGATCCAGATTTGAAAGCTAAATACGAAGAAGTACTAAATAGAATTGCACCTGTTGGAGCAGATGCTTAATTATATAGATTAAGACTTTTTATAGAGCCACTTTATTAATTTAAAGTGGCTTTTTTGTTTTTGAAAGTTTGAATTACAATGATGCTGCTTTTCTAAAAGCCAAATGAGAATTGATAACATTCTGAAAAATCCTTTAGCACTTGTTAGCCTCAAAAGTCTCTTTCCGTTTGCTTAGTAATTTCTTCTATCTGAATTTATTTTGTGTTCAGACGATTAAAACTAAATTTCGCATTGCTAACAATACTTTCACCGTCAACTTCAAAAATTGGGTAGGCCATGAATTTTACAGGACTCGACTGAGGTGCAGGCTCAAATTTCAAATCTCTTCCTTTCGTAAATTCAATTCTATTTGCGGGATGTCTACCAAAATAGTAGGTAGCTAGAGCGGTGTACTTATTGCCTTCGCTGATATCGACTGGCCACCATTTTTCATCTGCATAAAATTCGGCCCAACAATGATACCCGTCTATTCCACCTTCATCTCTGTCGGATGGAATCCCAGCTCCAATTGCAAATCGAGCAGGAATATTGGCTGTTCTGGCTAAAGAAATAAATAGGGAGTGAAATTCAGTGCAATTCCCTGTTTTTGAATCGCATGCATATACGGCATCACCGGTCCCGTACTTCTCGTTTTTTGCGTAGCGCATATTGTCAATTATGTAATCATAGATAGCTCTAGCGTGGACAAGCTTGCTTTGGTTTTCTTTCCCTGCTAGTGCTTCTGCTACTATCTCATTAAACCTAGTATTTCCAACGGGCATTAGAATATTTTCACTTAAATATCTATTTAAATCTGGATTTTTTTCTGAGTAGGCACCTTTCTCTTTTCTCTTTACATGGTAAGTAATCTTTAGCTGTTGATTACTATGGTCAGAATTGAGGCTTAAGAACAAGATTTTATTACCGTATGCTGTTTCCGTCAAAATTTCATTCTCATCAGGGATTTGCATGTTCACAATTTCAATTTCTTGAAACTTGTCAGATTGTGCTATTGGAATCCAGACCTTGGCATCAGTTTGAATTTTGGGTAGTTGGGTCTCGTAATAAAATTCAAATTCATCTTCGCCTTCCACTATCCCTAATAATTCATTGGAGGCATTTTCCATAGGGACTCTGTGCCAAGTCTTGTCGGACTTTTGCTTCCAACTATAGAATGGCCGACCGTTTAATTTATGTACTGTTGTTTCTGTAACATCCATCGCACCTGAAGGTCCCTCCAAAAAGAAATCTACATCATATACGTCTCCGTTTTCATCAGCTAAATCCACGCAAGCGAAATGTCGGTTTGGGCCAAGATTGGAGAGATATTCTGTATGGACCCGTACCAGTTTTAACCTTAATTCCTTGTTGTCATCTCTTAAATGGAAATAACCATCCATTTCTTTGGTTTTGCTGTCAATATAGGATCTGATTCCCAATTCAATATCCGCTATATCAACTTTTGGCGTTGACGCAGATTTCTTTTCTGTGCCGGTGGATTGTTTTTCTTCACTAGTTTGGCACGAGGTGAATAACAAAGAAAAGATGAGTAGGAATGACGTAATTTTAAGCATTAAATTTTATTTGTTTTCAATAATGTCAATGGCTTCAGTTAATTTGCTATCTAAGCTCCAAAGGGCAAGATCATTATTAAGAGCCGCTGCTAATAAATAAGTATCAATTAAACCAACTACAGCAGTGTAAAGTTTATACTCATGAGAAAGTTTACCGGCTTTAATGAATAGTGCTTCTTCATTTATTTTAGGTAAACTTTCCCAGAAGCCCATGATGATCTTATGTTCCCTTGAGTTCTTGACTCCTTGGAGTAGTTCTCCAAAAACAGCACTAATGGCTATTACATGTTTTTCTATTAAATATTTGGGTAAGATATTTCTATAGTGTTCGTTTCCTTTCAAATATTCAATCCAAACGGAAGTATCCACTAAAATCATCTGCTTCTATTTATTTTACGTATTCCATCTGCCGTGTACTGATCATTCCAAACCAAAGGTTTTTCATTGACTTGATCAATAAGGTCATCAACGTTCTTTTCCTTAAGATACTCCGTGAGAGCTATAATCAAGCTTTCAGTGATGTTTTTGCCACCACTTTTTAACTTTACTTTATTGATCAGCTCGTCTGGAATTATGGCAGTTACTTTCATAATTTATAGTAATTTGATTACAACTGAAAATATACGATCACGTATCGTATACTCAAAATCTATCTGCAGCTGATTATTTTTTACTTTTTATCTTATCTAACTCTTTTTGAAGATTTTCTTTTGCTTCTTGCGCTTTTTTGAGTTCTGTAATATCTCTTGAAACAGTTGAGACGCCAATCACTGCACCTTCATCATTATAAATAGGTTCACATCGAGTTTCAATGGTTAGATTACCAGTTTTTAATTCCCTAATTTCCTCAATTCTCAATTTTTCACCTGCAAGAGCTTTGTCGTAGCGGGCTTTCCATTTTTCAAGTTGTTCTTTGGGCAAAATACTTAAAATGCTTAAACCAGCCTTCAATTCGACTCCTGATTCTTTAAATCTGTTTTTTAAGACCTCATTAACTACAAGAATTTCATAATTGGTATTGATCGCAAAGAAAGTGTCATCTGTATTATTGATCATACCATTTAATACAAATTCCCGTTGCGCTAATTTTTCAGCATTTTCTTCACGTTGCATTTCCAATTGTTTCTCTTTGGTAATATCACGCGAGAATACAGATGCACCAGTTATTGTACCATCTTTCTGTTTGATAGGGTGGATGTCATAATGACGATAGGAATCCTCACCTTGCACACTACTTTTGATAGTGAAGGAAAGAAATTCGCCTTTGAAAACCCTGTCATAGTATGCTTTCCATTCATTTCTCACCTCTCCAAGCATGTCAAGGGCATTGCTACCTTCTTTCATTTGTTCGTATTGGGTCCCTTTGTATCTGTTTTTAATCACGTCATTCATCAAAATGATTTTATAATCAGAGTCAATAAGGATTATGGAATCAGTAGTATTATTTATTAATGCATTCAGATTAGCCTCTTTTTCCGCCATTTCGGTCTGAGCTCTGCCCATTTCTTCTTGCGTTGCTTCCATTTCTTCCATGTTCTGACGCATTTCCTCTTCTTGCGAACGCATTTGTTCTGTCATCTCTTGAGATTCCATCAAGAGCTTTTTGGTACGTTCATTGGTTTTGGTATTGGCAATGGTGGAAGCAATATTTTCACCTAATTTTTCAACGAAATCAATTTTATAGGGAGGGATTTGCTGTATTGAGGCTATTTCAACTACTCCCTTGGTAACGTCATTGATTTTTAATGGTACAATTAAAACACAGCGTGGAAGAGTTTCCCCCAAACCAGATTTAATTTCGATATAATCTTCAGGGACCTCAGTTAGGTATAGCTTATCACCTTCTTGCACAGATTGTCCTACTAATCCTTCACCAATTGAAATTTCTTGTTTAATTCTCTTCCTTCTCTGATATGCGTAGGCTGATTCCAAAACGATTTTAGGTTCCTCATTTTCATCATCTGGCTCCGTTAAAACAAACAGTGCGCCTTGATTGGCTTCCATAAATTTCACCAAATTGGAGATGATTTGGTAGGATAGCTCTTCTATATTGTCATTATTATTTCTCAAAATATCAGCAAATTTTGCAAGGCCTTCATTCACCCAACTTCGTTCTTTCTCTGCTTTTGCTGATTCTTGCATTTTCTCTCGCATTTGCAGTAGAGAGGTAGCTAAAGAATTGTCGTGGTCTTCAGCTAATCCATGATATTTTGCATCTAGTTTTCCTTCACCTATTTGTGTGGTGAAATCAGTTGCGTTTTCTAGGATTTCAGCCATTGAATTAATGTTCTGGGCAATGTATCCTAACTCATTTTTGCTATTGTAATTTATTTTTTCAGTTAAATTTCCTTTTGCTAATTCTCTCGCAGACAGCGATATTTTATAAATGGGATTGAGAATCAAATATTTTATTATCCAGTAAATAAAGGAGCTCAATAATAAAATGTAAATAAATAAAAGAATAGTGTAGAAAGCTTTATCTTTTTCTTCTTCACTGTTTACTTTTTCTACTACCTTTTTAAGTTTTTGCTGCTCTTTTAGAAATGCAGCATATTTTTTTTCCAATTCCGATCGAGCCCCTTCAATAGAGTTTTCACCATCTTGAATTTTATAAAGTTCTTTTTTTAAAGGGTTCCAATATTTTATCAAATCGTCAACTGCAGACTTTACTTCAGCTTGAATTTTCACTTCTGTTTCTTCTTGGCCCAATTGACCTCCTTTTGAATAGGCAAACAAGATTTTTTCTATGGCTCTAATGTTGGACCCAATATTTTCTTTGTTCTCAGCTATATATTGAGGTGCTAAGGGTAGGCTGATATTATCTAAATTGGCCAGGGTTTTTGTTCTTAAGATACTTTGGTGATCTACTCCCGTTTTAGATATCACCAAATAAATAGCACAAACTAGAAGTATAATGCCAAAGCCCATTGAGTAGGCTAAATTTCTAATTTTCCAGTTGTACAATTTTCTTCTCCAATTTGCCATGATAAACTGTTATTGTTGAGTTTAAAAAATCAATTTATGTTTTATTTCACTTCTTGAACATTAAAATCAACTGCTTGATCTAATGAATTAAAACGAATATATAAAGCTTTTACATAACCTTCCGAGTATTTTGCACAATTTTCGTTAGGCTCTAAATAATAGATAAAAAATTTCTGGCTTCTTTCATATAGTTGATGCTTGTCAGCAGCACCTAATAAGTCAATCACTTCATTTTGTGACAGTCCTTTCAATTCTTCTTTTTGATCAAGCAAATCGCTGATCACTTCAATTCTATATTCTAGACAGCCGTCCTTATCATCTTTCCAATTTTTGAGGTCTATATTTTTTAGTTCAGGTAATTTTCCACATGCAACTATAAAAAGTAAAACAGCAAATGCGATTATGCGACTTAAGTTCATAAAATTGTTTTTGAAGTAGGTTGTTCGACAGTTGAATATGATTTCTTTATAAATATTAATGAGGCAAATGAAAGTAGTCCATAAGCTAATATTGCTATCATTATTGCCTTCCCTATTACAGGAAGAAGGACAAATACGATTACTATTGGCGTAAGTAATACTCTAAATATTTCTAAAGCGAAGGAATACTTTTTTTCCTCAAGGACTACGCCCAAACTTGTAACTCCTAAAATAATTAACGCAACGGCTAATATTTGCTCCCAAGTATTAAAATTGTCAGCAGTAAAGAGGAATAGGGCAGTGCCACCCAAAATAATGATGTATTGAACTAAAACGTATAGACTAAATGCACCAGATGCTTGCTTATCAAACTTTTGATCATGTTCAGGATCAACTGCAGGAATCGGCATTTGACCACCCATTTCTTTGGGCCGCCAACCAGGTTTGTAAAAAATATATTTAAGTTTATTTTTTATTCCTTTCATTTGCCTGATACCTTTACTCATCTCTACATAGTGCTGTAAATTTACCCAAACAGGATTCCAACTTGCAGTTTGCTTTGTTATTCCATACGTAGGCTTTTCCTCCTCTTTTTGAAAAGTCCCAAACATTTTATCCCAAATAATAAAAACTCCTGCATGATTTTTATCAATGTACTTGGGATTTCTACCATGATGGACTCGGTGGTGAGAAGGTGTGTTGAAAATTAATTCAAAAACTCCCATCTTCCTTATGGTTTCAGTATGAATCCAAAATTGATAAACGGTTACCAAGCCAGACATTAATACAAAACTTAAAGTGTCAAAACCAAGTATGGCTAATGGAAAATAGAAGAAAAATGTCCAGATAATTTGGAAAGAACCTTGCCTTAAAGCCACAGAGAAGTTGTAATCTTCGCTTTGGTGATGTACTACATGCCCACCCCAGAACAAATTGATTTCGTGACTTTTCCGATGGGCCCAATAATAAAAGAAATCAGCCAGAATAAACAGTAATATCAAATTATACCAGGTTGGGGCAATAGAGAATAATGCAAAATTTTCGAATACCCATTGATAAGCTGCTACACTAAGTACTTTGAAAAAGATGCCTGTGACTTGCTGGGTTATTCCACAGCTAATGTTGGTAATTGCATCATTTAGCCTATAAATTCTATACCTTTTCACTGCTTGAATGAGTAATTCAATCCCAATGAGGGCAAAATAGATAGGGATTGATAATATGATTGGGTTAAAATCCATTTTAGTTAATTTATACCTAAAACAATAATAAAAATTGCTTCGTTGCGAAATATAACATTTTGAATAAAAACTTCCTCGAAAAAATGCTGAAATACTCATGAATCCGATTAATTTTGCCAATAAATAATTAATATGGAAAGGATTTCAAGAGCTTTTTTGATTGGGACTAGCTTAGCCTATTTAGCGGTTTTATTTTATACTTATGCATATTTTGCTGAGTTATCTAGTGTGAAAATCAAGGTATTAGATAATCAAATTCAATTCAGCAACAATACATTGTTTTATTCAGGATTAATAATTCCTACTGTAATTGTACTTATCTGTGTTGCCCTAGCTGTAGTGATAAATAGTCAACCGATAGGCTCTAATTTCTATTTTAAGCAGGAAAAAGCTAGAAATACTTTAGCCTCATGGGCAAGAAGCTTGGCAGGTGCGTTTAATTTATTTTTTGCAAGTTTGCTTACTGTATTTATTTTCGTAAACAATGAAGATGGTTTAACCCAAACTGGGTACTTGCCTTTATTAATTGGGAGTCTTTTGCTTATTTTCTTCTGGGTACTTTGGTTGCCGTTCATCTTAAGAAGAAATAAATAATTTTTTTCAAATATTTTTCATGATGGTTAGATTGATTTAAAGATCAGTTTAAACATCTCATATTCAAATATTTTATTGGCTTTGCTTTATGTAAGGCTTTATCTGTTTAGGTGCTTTGTCATACCTAAAATCAATTGGTCTGGAAATCAAAAAGCTTTACAATTAGAAAAAGCTTTGTAATTTTAAAATTTGAGTAAGCATAAACTTTTCAATCCATAAATACGATGGCGGAATTTCAATATGATGAGGACAGTATAAAATCACTGGATTGGCGGGAACATATACGTATGCGTCCTGGAATGTATATTGGTAAATTAGGTGATGGTTCATCTCCTGATGACGGAATATACGTTTTGGTTAAAGAAGTGATTGATAACTCCATTGATGAACATATGATGGGGTTTGGAAAAACAATAGAAATTAAGATAACCGATCAGAGAGTAGAGGTGAGAGATTATGGCAGAGGCATCCCGCTCGGAAAAGTGGTAGATTGCGTCTCCAAGATCAACACCGGAGGTAAATATGATACAGGAGCATTCCAAAAGTCCGTTGGTCTGAATGGAGTTGGTACTAAAGCAGTCAATGCCTTATCTAATTATTTTAAAGTGCAAGCTTTCAGGGAAGGCCAAACAAAGATTGCTGAATTTAAGAGGGGAGTTATTGAGAATGATGCGAATGTAAGCAGTTCGAGCGGCAGGAATGGTACTTTGATTGCCTTTGAGCCAGATGAAACAGTATTTAAAAATTATCATTTTATTCCTGGTTTCTTGGAAGAACAGATGTGGAATTATGCTTTTCTTAACTCTGGTTTAACCATTAATTTTAATGGTGAGAAGTTTCATTCAGCAAATGGCTTAAAGGATTTATTGGATAGAAAATCTGACGAAGAAACTAATCGATACCCAATCATTCATTTGAAAGGAGAAGATATTGAAATGGCTATGACTCACGCCAATCAGTATGGAGAAGAGTATTATTCTTTTGTAAATGGCCAAAATACTACACAAGGAGGAACGCATTTAGTTGCTTTTAAGGAGGCTATTGTGAAAACTGTTCGTGATTTTTACGGAAAGAATTATGATCCATCAGATATCAGGCAAGCAGTAGTAGCTGCCGTGGCTGTCCGAGTTCAAGAGCCAGTTTTTGAATCTCAAACCAAAACTAAATTAGGTTCTCAAAATGTGGCGCCAGATGGACCTACAATGCGTACATTCATTAATGATTTCGTCAAGAAAGCATTAGACGATTACTTGCATAGAAATCCTAAGACTGCTGAGGCCCTTCAGAAGAGAATCATGCAATCTGAGCGGGAACGTAAGGACATGGCTGGAATAAAAAAGCTCGCCAACGAACGTGCTAAGAAGGCCAACCTTCACAATAAAAAACTACGTGACTGTCGAGTTCATTATGATGATAATAAACATGATAGAAAAGATGATACGATGATTTTCATCACCGAGGGAGATTCTGCCTCTGGTTCTATCACTAAATCGCGAGATGTCCAGACTCAAGCTGTTTTTAGTCTTAGAGGCAAGCCATTAAATTGCTATGGTAAAACCAAGAAATTAGTGTATGAAAATGAGGAATTTAACCTTTTGCAACATGCATTGAATATAGAAGAAGGATTGGAAGGGCTTAGATATAGAAAAGTGATTATTGCCACTGATGCCGATGTTGATGGAATGCATATTCGTTTACTTTTAATGACTTTCTTTTTGCAGTTTTTCCCAGATTTAGTGCGTGATGGTCATTTGTATATTTTAGATACACCTTTGTTTAGAGTAAGAAATAAAAAGGAAACGATTTACTGCTATTCTGATGAAGAAAGAAGAAGAGCAATAGAGAAAATCGGAAAAGCGGCAGAGATCACTCGATTTAAAGGTTTAGGAGAGATATCTCCAGAGGAATTTGGTGAGTTTATCAATGAGAACATCAAATTGGATCCGATTATCTTAAATAACCAAACAAAAATAAAAGACCTGTTGACTTTCTATATGGGAACAAATACCATGGAGAGACAACAGTTTATTATTGATAAATTAAGGGTGGAGAAGGATTTAGAGGAAGAATTAGCCGAAGCTTAATTTGTTGTACAATTGTTGAAGTTCAGTTCTTCAATAATTCAGTTTGTCACGGAACAAAAAATATCGTCTTTGATCAATTCAAATGGAAGAAAATAACGAGAATATAGAACCTAATAACAACCAAAACGGAGAGGATAAAGATAAATTACACAATGTGATTCCAGTTTCAGGTATGTATGAAAACTGGTTTTTAGATTATGCATCTTACGTAATCCTTGAGCGAGCTGTACCTGCTAATGAAGACGGTTTTAAGCCTGTCCAGAGACGTATCATGCATGCCATGAAGGAAATGGATGATGGGCGTTTTAATAAAGTAGCGAACATCATTGGACAAACTATGCAATATCATCCACATGGTGATGCTTCTATAGGCGATGCTATTGTAAATATGGGTCAGAAGGATATTCTAATTGAAACCCAAGGGAACTGGGGCGATATTAGAACAGGAGATAGTTCTGCTGCCCCCAGATATATTGAGGCGCGACTCTCAAAATTTGCACTAGATGTAGTTTTCAATCCTCAAACTACAGAATGGCAGTTATCCTACGATGGACGAAAAAAAGAACCGGTTACATTACCAGTAAAATTCCCACTATTATTAGCTCAAGGTGTTGAAGGGATTGCAGTCGGTCTTTCTACCAAAATACTCCCCCATAACTTCTGTGAATTAATCAATGCTTGTATTGATGTTTTAAAGAATAAAAAAGTAGAATTTTATCCGGACTTCCCGACTGGTGGAATGGCCGATTTTTCGGAATACAACCAAGGTTTAAGAGGTGGTAAAATCAGAGTTAGAGCTAAAATAGAGGAAGGAGAGAAGCGAACACTTTTAATCAAAAACATTCCTTTTGGCACAACCACAACTGGTTTAATTGAATCTATCATCAAAGCTAATGATAAAGGAAAGATTAAGGTCAAAAAAGTAGTAGATAACACGGCTAAAGATGTGGAAATTGAGGTTCAATTAGCTGCTGGTCAATCACCGGACATCACTATCGATGCACTTTATGCCTTCACAGACTGTGAAGTCTCCATTTCTCCTAATGCATGTGTTATCATTGAGGATAAACCTCATTTCTTGCCTGTCAATGAGATTCTGAAAAAGAATGTGGATGATACGCTTAATCTATTGGAGCGTGAACTGGAGATCAGGAAAGGAGAGCTAATGGAGAAAATCCTATTTTCTTCCTTAGAAAAGATATTCATAGAAAACAGGATTTATAGAAATATTGAGGAATGCGAAACTTGGGAAGCGGTTCTTGAGACTATTGATAAGGGATTAGAGCCATTCAAACCTCAATTTTACAGAGACATAACGCAAGAGGACATCATCCGATTAACGGAAATTAAGATTAAGAGAATTTCCAAATTTGATAAATTCAAGGCGGATGAATTGATGCGCAAATTGGAAGAGGAGTTGAAAGAAGTGGAACATCACCTGCAACATCTAACCGAATATGCCATAGCATATTATAAAGGATTATTAGAGAAGTATGGAAAAGGCAAAGAGCGTAAAACAGAGATAAAGAGTTTTGATAATATCCAGGCTCATACGGTTGCGGCCAATAATCAGAAACTTTATGTTAATCGTGCGGAAGGCTTCATTGGCTACGGTATGAAGAAGGATGAGTTCGTGACTGATTGCTCTGATTTGGATGATGTAATTGCATTTAAAAGGGACGGGACTTACAAAGTAGTTAGAATTGATGAAAAGGTGTTCGTTGGGAAAGACATTATACATGTTGATATTTTTAGAAAGAATGATGAACGCAGGGTTTATAACGCAGCTTATTTAGACGGGAAGACCGGTCGAACAATGGTGAAGAGATTTCAGGTTTTATCGGTTACCAGGGATCGGGATTATGATGTTTCTAAGGGTGCAAAAGGCTCAAAGGTATTGTATTTGGAAGCTCGTCCAAATGGAGAATCAGAGGTGATTAATGTTAAATTATCGAATTCTTGCAGGGCGAGAGTAAAAGTATTTGATTTTGATTTTGCTGAATTGGAAATTAAGGGCAGAGGAGCTGGAGGTAATATTCTGACTAAATATCCTGTTAAGAAGATTGAATTTAAATTGCTTGGAGAAAGTAGTTTTGGTGGCCTGAAGATCTATTATGATCAGTCAGTAGGTAAACTCAATACTGATGAAAGAGGACAGATGATCGGTTCCTTCCATGGTGACGATAATATATTGGTTATAAACAAAGATGGGTCATATGAACTAAGCAATTATGAGTTGACCAATCGTTTTGATGGGGACAAGGTCTTACTAATAGAGAAATTTGATCCTAATAAAGTGATAGCAAGCGTTTATTATGATGGGGCTTCTAAAAACTATTATGTGAAGCGTTTCCAGATTGAAACGCGAACTCTGAATAAAGCATTTGTTTTTATTTCGGAACATAAAAAGTCCGTCCTCACTTTGGTGACTACAGACAAGGATCCTCAGCTTGAAATTGAATTCAGGAAAGGTAAAGGCAGGGAAAAAGAATCAGCAATTTATGATTTTGACATGCTTATTGACGTTAAAGGCTGGAAAGCAATAGGAAATAAACTTTCTCAATATGATGTTACAAAAGTAAAATTATTGGAAAGCAAAAAAGAAGAAAAGCCTAAGGAGTTTAAATCAGGTGACTCCATTGAATTTGATGTAGATGATGATAAAGAGCAATTAGGCTTGTTTTAATCGAAAATGGACGTTGAATTAAATCATTTTCTCACTCAAAAATTTGGGGAATTTCTCTCCGAAGAACGAAAAGGCTTTATTGAATCCGTTCTTGAAAATAGAACCGAATTTATGAGAGTAGTTTTGGAAGATATAAGGGATCCACATAATGCCAATGCGATTATTAGATCTGGAGAATGTTTGGGAATTCAGCACTACCATATAATAGAAAATGAAAATGCATTCAAATTAGGTAGAGGAGTCAGCAGAGGGGCAATTAAATGGGTGGATGTCCACCAGTATCCCGAAAGTAAAACGCCTACGAAAGATGTGCTGAGTGACTTAAAATCAAAAGGCTATAAAATCGTAGTTACTAGTCCAAATGGAAATGCTTGTTCTCCAGAGGACTTGCATTTAACTCAGCCTTTTGCAGTGGTAATGGGAAATGAGAGAGATGGGGTAAGCGAAGAATCAAAAGCAATGGCAGATGATTTTGTTCGTCTGCCAATGCATGGTTTCACTGAAAGCTATAATGTTTCAGTAGCATCCGGCATTATATTTTACAGCTTAATCAGTAAAATAAGATCTCTTGTAGAAAATTGGCAATTTGACGATCAAACCAAGGCCGATTACCGTTTGCAATGGTATAAAAAATGTATGGCCAGACCTGACGATTATGAAAGATTCTTCGTTAAGGCTTTTGAACCTGATAAATTGTAATGATAAAATTTTCTATTCGCCTTGGCTTATTCCTTTTAATATCCGCAATTGTATTTGCCATATTCTCCAATGTTTTCATTATTTCAAAAACTAGCGATTATATATATGAGGATGTTGATAGCATACCAATCAAGGAAATGGCTTTAGTTCTGGGGACTAGCAAGAGAAATGTGAAAGGTGAAGCCAATAGTTTTTTTGATAATAGGATGGAGGCAGCAGCTCAACTGTATCATAAGGGTAAAGTAAAAGGGTTATTGCTCAGTGGGGATAATAGAACTAGATACTATAACGAGCCTAGTGATATGAAAAAAGCTTTAATGGAGAAAGGTGTTCCTGAAAGGGTTATTTCCATTGATACTGCTGGCCTACGAACCATAGAAAGTGTAGCTCGGTGCAAAGAAGTATTTCATCATAATGATGTTACGATTATTACACAAGAATTCCACGCCTTTAGAGCCCTTTATATCAGTCAGTATTATGAAATGGATGCTATTGCCTTTCCAGCAGCAGAAGTCCCAGTCTATTCCTCCACTCAAGTGACTATCAGAGAATTTTTTGCTCGTCCCAAAGCTTTGTTAGACCTATATATCTTAAATAATAATTATATCAATTTCAAAGGAAACAGGTGATATATAATTGTCATTTTAAATGGGCTGAGAGCTGAAATGAAAAAAGCCACCCAATTCACTTTGGATGACTTTCTAACAGCTAAAATAAAATTATTTCAAAGACCAAACTGTATAACTATTTGGCGGACATTGAATTTTTACCCATTGGTCATTTTGTGTAGTTGGCTCCCAATTGGAATTCCCTGTATAATCTTTGATGACAGCATTACCCCAGTTAGTCGGCACCCAACGCTCAAGCCACTGATTGGAATCATTTAGATAAACCACAATACCAGGATTACCATTTCTTCTGGCAACATACTCATCATTATCAGCATATAAAATATTAGTTCCGCCAGTCGCTAAATTTCTATGAATCCACATTAAGTTATCCAATTTGTTTTGATCTAGCCATTCCTCATAATCTTGATAGAAAAGAGTAGGATAACCTTCGTGGGTAAAGATATAGGCATATGCATGCATTTTATCCCAGATCTCATCTGTATCATGATTGGTTACGAATGTCACCGCTTTCGCAGCATCCCTTTTCCAAAGCATATCGCCTTGTAATTTTGTTAAATCATTTCCATCAAAAGCTTCATCCATTCTATAGTAGCATGCAAAATCGAATGCGGAAGAGGTTCTATTGGTACTGTTGACCCAATCTTGAAGCAGTTGTGCATTGCCATCCCAATATTCACCTACGGCAAAACCGCCTACGTTATTCATCCATTCACGGACTACCCAGCCTCCAAAACCTTTTACATAGTCAAATCTCCAACCATCGAAACCTAATTCGTCTCTGTAATATTTTCCTACTCCATCGCTTCTATTCCATAGCCAATCTTGTACATATGTGTTAGAGTGACTTAAATCTGGAAAGCCACCGAAGACACCTTCATCACTTCCTACAATAGCATTGGGATGAAAATCACTTGCAGATCTATAGAATTTACCGGAAGCTGGATTGAAATCTGTATAAGTATCTGTTCCAGTATATGGATTGGATTCTAAATCACCTCCGCTATTGTGGTTTAGGACTATATCGGCATAGACATCAATATCAAATTGATGTGCAGTATTGATTAAACTCTCCAATTCAGATCGAGATCCAAAACGAGTTTCCACAGAACCTTGTTGATTATAATCACCGAAGTCGAAGTAATCAAAAGGATCATATCCCATCGAATATCCGCCATTCATAGCTTTTGAAACAGGAGGGAGCCAAATGGCACTGACACCTGCTGCATCCCAATCTGCGATTTTACTTTCAATGGTTTGATACCAAGTTCCGCCTGCTGGCACATCCCAGTAGAAAGCCTGCATAATGATGCCACCCCCAGGTCCAGGATTTCTTTGATTGCTATTGCCATCATTTCTGGTGACGTCTGAAAATGGATCGGTCGCTTTTTTGTTCGAGTGCTTTCGCTGCTCTTCAAGCTTATTTTCATCAGAGCAGGATGCAATTATTACCATCAGTAATAATGCAATAAATCGTTGTGCAATTAATCGTTTCATAAAATATATTATTTGGTTGAAAGCTTAATTACCTTATTTAAAATATAAAATAAAAGGATTTTACGAACAAAAATTCCGAAAACGATTGCGGTTTCGATTGCAATTGGGAAAGTGATTTTGAATTATATAGGGTTTAGTTTGACAGTCTTGATAATGGAAAAGTTATATTTTAGATATGCTATTCAAAAAATATCAACAATTGTGTCTTTCTAGAGTTATCAATAAAAATTTGTCATGGATATTGAAAAAACAACAAATATAAAGCCGAAGGGATTTAAAGCTCATCTTTTTACTAAGGAATATGAAAGTAAATATTCAGAAGAGCAGATTTGGAAATGGCTAAATAATCCAAACACTTTTATTAAATCACAAGTTTGGCCATTTAAGGTTGAATTCCTGAGAAGCGCAGACCAAGCTCATGATTTTGTTACGGGTGTTTTGAACAATCATCACGGGCCAGGTTTATCGCTGGCAGGAAAAATTGGAGAAATTACTCCGCATTACAGAGATCTTGAATACTTTTACGGTAGCTATGCGCTTTCATTTCGATTAGTAAGACCATTCCGACTTGAGTTTTGGACGGATGATAAAGGAGATAAGAGAATTGTTAGGGTTCAACTTAGCTGTTTTGTCCACAACGGATTCTTTAATATCTGGTCATGGAGCCAAAACATTTTTTGGAAGAGATTTGGAAAAAAAATGAATCAGGGGATAAAAAAGCTACTTAAATGAGTTTGATTAAGCCTGGAATCAATCTTGAGGAAATTAAGACGGTACTTGTACAGGTGCTCAATAGAGCAGGGAATGACAAGCACTCCGCCTTTCGCTTCCTCACTCTTAATACCGTAACAGATGGATTTCCCAATTCTAGATATGTGGTTTTAAGGAAATTTAAGACGGGAAGTAAAGAATTATATATTTATACAGACTACCGATCAAAAAAAATTAGTGAAATAACAGAAAACAATCTGGTAAGTGTTTTGGCTTATGATAAACAAAGAAGATTTCAGATTAAATTAAGAGCTAAGGCATATATTCACCATCAAGATGAAATTGCAGATGGCCACTGGAACTCCATGAATGGAGGAAAAGAATCCTACAATACGGAATTCAGACCTGGACTGAAAATGAATTCATTACAAAACGCCCTTCAAATGAAAGCAGATATTGATGATAAATATTTTGCTGTAATCAGACTGGAAGTTGCTCAGGCTGAAATCCTTCAATTGAATTCGGAAGGGCACATTAGAGCACAATTCGATTTTGAAGCTGATAAAGCCTCCTTTTTAGTACCTTAATTAACATCAAAATGAAAAAGATTAAACCCAAGGTAGGTCAGGAATCAGTTTGGGATTATCCACGACCACCAGTAGTAGAAGCAGTAACACAGCATTTAAGAATTGTATTTAATCAGGAAGTGATAGCAGATACAAATCAATCCTATAGAGTCTTGGAAACCAGCCATCCACCTACCTACTATTTACCTATCTCTTCATTCAAAAAAGAGACTCTAGTAGAGGGAGTATTTAGTACTGCTTGCGAATTTAAAGGAATTGCGTTTTACTACGACATTAGAAATAGGAACCGATTGGTATCAAATGCTGCTTGGGGATATCCAACACCGAAAGGTGTATTCAAAGTATTGCAGGGCCATATAGCAGTTTATGCTCATAAAATGGACGCTTGCTATGTAGGGAACGAAAAAGTTCAGGCTCAGGAAGGAGATTTCTATGGAGGATGGATTACATCCAAAATTGTGGGACCGTTTAAAGGAGCCAAAGGCACTTGGGGCTGGTAAACTATTCCTTCATTGGATTTTTACGCATTTTCTTTTTCTCACCTTGAATTTTTTTCTTTTGTAAGCGTTTTTTCTGAGAAGCCTTAGTTGGTTTCGTTTTCTTTCTGATTTTTGGTTTTACAAAGGCTTTGGACAAGGTTCTTTCCATTTTTTTGTAGGCCAATTCCTTATTTTTTATTTGTGAGGAGTGATTCTCCGCTGTTATTAGTAGATCGCCAGACTTACTTAGTTTATTGGTGAGCGCTTTACAGATTGTGTCTCTTTCAAAATCGGATAATATTTGCGATTCATTTACATTAAACCGTAATATTACCTTTGTCTCGACCTTATTTACATGCTGCCCCCCAGCGCCACCACTTCTAGCTGTGGAGACTGTAATTTCTTTCCTGATTTTACTGAATTTAAATTTTACGTGACTCATACTTTTTTTAATCGATAAAGTCATCCAGAAGTTCTTAGTTCAGCAGGAAGATTCTGAATCCATTACGACTTAAAGAAAGAATATAGCTATTGATCGAATCGTAAAAATGTTTAGACAGTTTTTAATTTATTGCTGATTAAATTCCACTAATTTGCTGAGTATTAAATTATGTTGTACGTACAAATGCTGTTAACTAGATGAAAATAGAGGGGCTAATAGAATTCTTTATAACAGAGGATAGAAAAGTAAATAAGGTCAGTCTTAGAAAAACCAGACTACTGATAAAAGCATCACTTTTGACAAGCCCGTTTTCTGGAAGCTATTTTTTACTAAGCCTATTATTTAATTTTGATATGGGTGTTAAGTTAATGGCATTTAATGTCATAGGCTTTTTACTCTTACCCTTTTTATTCAGAACTAGGCTTTCAGTTAATACAATAGGAAATTTGTATGTATTTGTTGGTGCCATTGCAGTTATTGTACTCGCTATTACGTCAGGAGGTATTAATTCCGCTATATATCCATGGATAATTTCCATTCCGGTTTTGGCGCTACTGGTGGTAAATAGGTCTTCTGCATTGATTTGGGGATCTGTTAGCTTCTTGATAATGGTAGGAATAGGGCTACTAGAAATATCAGGTTTTGAATTACCAAATCAATTTAACTCGCCTGATCGGGATTTATGGATAACCTTGGTCCAACCGGGATTGTTGCTCATCATTTTTGTTATAGCTTATATTTTCCAATCCACGCAAACCTCAGCCATTAATCAATTAGCTAATCAAAACAATACTTTGATGGAGCAAAAAAGGACAATTGCTACTCAAAAGGAAGAACTTGCCACCTTAATAGATCATAAAAACTATGTGATAAGAATTTTGGCACATGATGTCAGAAGTCCTCTGAAGAATATCCAAGGCTTAATAAAACTATTGGATATGGAAGAAGATGAGGAGCGTAAACAAGAAATAAAGAAGCTATTATTTCAAACTTCTAATAATGCTGAAAATTTAGTTAATAGAGTCTTGGAAATGGATAAATCTGAGCATGGTAATGACAAAGTTAATGTTTCTAGCTTTGATGTTTTTACTCTATTACATCAATTGGTAATGAATATGCAAGAATTAGCTAATAAGAAGGACATAAACATTGATCTAATTGTTGAAGCAAAGAAAACTGTAATAGAGGGTGATCAAACCTATATTCATCTAATTTTTGAAAATCTCTTGTCAAATGCAATTAAGTTTTCTGAGGGAGGGAAAAATATTGAAGTTGGTGTCTATAATGACGATAACCAATTGCTAATAAGTGTTGCGGATGAGGGGCCCGGTATCCATCCAGGTGAAAAGGATAAATTGTTTAAGCAGTTCTCAAAACTCAGTGCTCGGCCCACAGCAGGCGAAAGTTCTACTGGATTAGGCTTGTCCTTAGTGAAACGATATGTTGAATTAAGTAATGGAAAAGTATGGTATGAAAGAAATCCTAGTGGAAAAGGGGCTGTTTTTAAAGTTGAATTTCCTTTAGTAAATTAAAAATATACCAAAATATAGGTATTGATTATTTTATAGAATCTGTTTACTTTTAACAGCAATTAGTATTACAACCAAATTATTCCATCATGTCCTCCTATGAGCCAAAACCAACAAAAATACTTTTAGATAAATCTTATTCTCTCCATAAACTTAATCGGATCGTTAAACAAGAGGATTTTAAAGTTCAAAATCTTAAAAAGTTTAATTCTTTAACTACTCGGGAATTAGAGATTTTTGAATTAGTGGTAAACAATCATAATAATCCACAAATAGCCGATAAATTATGTATTAGTCGGAATACAGTTGAACAGCATCGAAAAAACATCAATAGAAAGCTTGAAACTCATAATATTACTGAAATTTATAATTATGCGTTAGCTTTTGATGTAGTGTAAAAATGACCAAGCTTGGGTATTGATATTGAGTGTTTTTAGGAGGAACTTGTAGTCATATTTATTCAAATTGAATTATTATGACAGGTCTTTTGATACTTGATATTTGCATTAGTTTAGTTTTTCTGTATTTATTGTACAGCTTGCTTGCCTCGATCATAGTAGAAACAATAGCCTCATTCTGTGGATTAAGAGCGAGAAATCTTAGTACTGGCATTAGAAATATTTTAAATGGAAGGCCCGATGAATATCCCCCTCCAAATAAGTTTCAATCATTTCTGCTTTCTATGAAAAATGCCTTTAAAGGTTTCTCTAATAAAAAGGAAGGTCTTCATAAACTTTTTTATCAGCAATCTACAATCAGAAATATGGGTAAAAATAGTTTCCACTCTTCTCCTTCCTATATCACGTCTCAGGCTTTCAGTGATGTATTAGTACAACTATTATCACATGGGCCAAATAAAAGTGCTACTGAAAATATTCATAATCTACTAGGTAGTGGTCATTCTTCCGATCTCGCTGAAATTGAAGCTAATTTGCAATACCTCACCCATGAATTAGGTGTTTTAAATGAATTGTATTCATCATATAACCACAAAGCTACGGGTAATGGTATGCATGCAGAAATAAAATACCTGATAGATCAACAAGAACGAAAGATTCGACAATGGAAAGTGGATCATCAACAGGTGACGGGTGAAAACCTGGTGAGGCTTTCTACAGATGCTCAAGGCTTTTTAAAAAATATTTGGGAAAATTCCTCTCATAGTATTGGGGACATGAAGAGTGAAATTGCTGGATGGTATGATGAATATATGGAAAGGATTTCTGGATGGTATAAAAAGAAAATGGGCTTGCTATTGTTTGTGATCGGGCTCTTAATTGCCATTGGATTTAATGTAAATAGCATTCGAATTGCACAGGATTTAAGCACAAATCAAGAAATGCTAAATTTTATTACCAACCAAGCGATAAAATATCATGAATCCCAGGATGGTCAAACCACGAGTTTTGATTATGAAAGCATCAAATCCGAAATAAGTCAATTGAACTATGGATTAGGCTTAGGTAATACCGATCGATGGGATGAAAATTGGTTTATCAGTTTAATTGGTTACTTAATAACTGCCTTTGCTATTTCATTGGGTGCTCCTTTTTGGTATGATCTACTCAATAAGATAGTGCGCCTTAGGACATCAATCAAACCTAAAACCGAGGGAAAGAATCTGTCAAATTCCACTTCTTCAAATAATGCAGTAGGCTAATGTATTCCCTTCTATCCAAACTTAAAACTAATGTCAGAGTTGGCAGGCCTACAAAGTCAGCTCCTTTGCATTCAACTATTGAAAAAGGTAGCACTCTACAAGTACGACATGCCATTAAAGGTCAAGCCCTGGAAGGAAATGATATATGGTATGTATTAGATAATGGTAATTTGGTATGGAGTGGTGGATTTCATGCTTCAAGTGAAATCCCTATGATTCGAACTAAGTATATTTTAGCTACTGCAGACGATTATGGTATTTATGATGAAATAGATACTGGTATAGAATATGCACTTAAAAATGGTTGGATCAATTCCGTGGCGGTTTTGGTAAATAAACATAAAGCTGGAAAATTAGATCGATTGTTTAGACTGCAAAATTTTCTCGAGCAGCATGGTTTAAAAAATAAGGTGCATGTAGGCTTGCACTTTACGATAGCATCTGGCAAGCCTTTAGCTACTAATTTAAATTCAATAGTCAATAATCATGGGTTTTTCAAAGCCTTTTGGTTGATTCATGACGGCTATCAAAGAAGTCCGTACCTAAAGGAGGTTAAGGATGAATTCCAAATGCAATTGGAGAAGTTTCAAAAAGTGTTCGGCAGGCCAGACCACATTTCTTCACATTTTGATGTCTTGAGTTATAATGAAGCTTTTTTGAACCTCAGCATGCAGCATGCAGATATATTACCAAGCGCGATTCGTTCACTAAATTATCTACCTTATGGCAAGCGTATAGGAATGGATTTCATTACAACGGCAGACATCATGTCAGCAAGTGAAACAGACAAATATATTAAACAATATGAATTTGCTAATCAGACAACCATCAATGTCCCGGATTCAAGTATAGTAGATCACTACGGCCCACCGGGTTTTATGCCTGTTTGGAACTATGATAGGCAAAAAAGTAAAAAGCAACATGATTTGTCTAAATGGATAGAACATTTCAATAATGATGACTCCCGAGTAGCGGAGATCGTTTTCCATTTAATACAACATGAGCCCGTGTCTCAGCGTGCTTTTGTTAGAAAATTTAGAGCTGAACAACAGGGATATCCTGGACTTAAGCCCAACTACTTTGATGGCAGGGTGGCTGAAATGATGTCATTGAAATCTAAAAGGCCGTGGGAAAAAAGTGAATATAATATTCAATTTAAGCCAAAGAACAATTAATAGAACTATTATGAGCGAGCAAAAAACTTTTCATTTGGGATTTACAATGGCAGGAGCTGTTTCAGGTGGGTGTTATACCGCTGGGGTAATGGATTACATATTCGAAGTCCTGGATAAATGGGAAAAAGCGAAAAAAGGGGAACTAGAAACTGTTAATAGTGAAGAGGTTCCTAAACATAATGTTGTTATTGAAGTAATGGGTGGAACTTCAGCGGGCGGGATGGCGACAATCATGACCGCTTTATATGGTTTAAGGAATACAATTAATCCTGTAACTGATGAACATGTAAATAATGCAAGAGGTATCAAGAATAATATACTTTATGATAGTTGGGTGAGTATGTTAGATGACAACAAATTGAAGACTTTAGACATTGCTTTATCTACCAACGACTTAAAAGGCGGTAAAGTATCCTCTCTGCTAAATTCTCAATTTATAGATCAACTAGCGAATCGTGCCATCAGCATGCCCTCAGTAGTTACAGATTCTTCCAGACCAAACTATTTAGCTCCTGATTTGGAAATGATCATTTCTCATACAATGAATCGAGGAGTACCATTAAAAGTAAAATTTCCCAATAACACTAATGATGCTGGACTCCAAGATGCCCCTTATCATACTTCCTTTGAACACTTTATGGTTTCTCATTTTAAATTGCCTGATGGTAGCTTTCAAGATAATAAGGAGTATTTTACATTAGATATTGATACTCAAAATACAATCAATAGGTTAAAAAAGACAGCCAAAGCTACAGGTGCTTTCCCGATAGGTTTGCAATACCGTGAATTCAATAATCAAGACTTTAGTGCAGCATATTTAAAGAATGCCGTAACAAGAATCATATCTAGAAAATTTGGTGAAAGTAATCCCCAAATTGAAAATAGCGATATCGACTGGGATCAGAAAACCTTAAATCAATATCATACAACATCAGTTGATGGTGGGGCTATCAATAATGAGCCATATGGAGAAGTGCTTGAAATTCTTCGACATAGAACTAAAGATAATGTGAATGAAGATTTTGTTTGGTCAAAGGAGGAAAATTCGGACGATCCTGTTTCACGACATGAATACCAAAAAGCAGGTGTGGTAATGATCGACCCATTTCCAGACACTATCTCACCAGATGACGAATACGAGCATCCAGAGAATTTAGTAGACGTAGGCTCATCCATAATCGGAACCTTATGGGATCAATCTAAAATAAAACGCAAGGAAATGGTGGAGCAGTTCTCCAATAAAGCTTATATGGGCACTATTTTTCCTGTAAAGCATAAAGTGGAAAATAATAAAAGTTTGGGTTCCTATAAATATCCTTTATGTTCTGCATCATTGGGCGCATTTGGCGGCTTTCTAGATATTAAATTCCGCCACCACGATTTTTATTTAGGTCGGAATAATGCTCGCAATTTCCTAAGAGCATTTTTGAGTGTACCTTATGAGAAGGGTAAAAAGGTTCATCCAATTCACAGGGGTTGGACAAAAAAAATGATCGATAGATTTCTGATCACTATTGATAATAAAACCTATTTACCTATAATTCCTGATATCAATATGATATTAGATGACGAAGTGAGCAATTCTGAAATTTACAAGTATTCAGTGCCCAAATTTCCTAAGCTGACAATGAATGATATTTCAAATGCCTATTACAAACAGATCAAAGGCCGTATTAAAGCAGTTCTGCAAATTTTGAGATTGGGTATCTCTGGTGGCAATGCAGTTCTTAGATTTGTTTTATTATTAGCACCTGTGCGTTATTTCTCTAGGAAAATGGCAAAAAAAATACTGTCAATTATTGAAAATGACCTTGAAAGTAAAGGTTTTTTAGAAGGAAGTAAAAACAAATTAAATAAGTAGTTGATTTTCTTGGCTTTTGGATTATGTAATTATTTTGAAAAGATCATTTAGTGACTTATTGTTGTTTATATTATTTATTTTGCACTATTTATTATTTCATGACATATAATTAATAAACAATAATGAAAGAAGCAGAAGCACTTAATTCCGTATCCAAATTCCATAAAACATTTAATCATCCAATATTATCAGAGCCTCAAATTCCTTCTAAAAACAGAGCTGAGTTGCGACTGAATTTGCTTAGAGAAGAACTCCAAGAGCTAGAAGAAGCTGTTAAAAATCAAGATTTGGTTGAAGCAGCAGATGCTCTGTGTGATCTGCAATATGTCTTGGCAGGAGCCATTTTAGAATTCGGAATGGGAGAGCGGTTTGCCTCACTATTTGAGGAAGTCCAAAGATCTAATATGAGCAAAGTTTGTCGCTCTGAAGAAGAGGCTCAAGCGACTGTCAATCATTATATCTCACAAAATCAGGATGCTTACTATGAAAGAAAGGAGGACTTTTTCTTGGTTTATAGAAAGTCAGACAATAAAACTTTAAAGTCGATCAATTATTCAGAGGTAGATTTGAAGAGTATTTTGAATCAATGAGGGCTAGGTCTTTGCAGGACTGATTGATATAAATTAACGTTTTCTTTCTATCATACTATTGTTTGAAGCCGGTGCATTCTTTATCTAAATTTCTGTACCTTTCAAGTAATTCTAAGGCTGATAATTCCGTTTGATGTATAATGCCAATTTCTTTTAATAACTGATTAGCATCTAAAATAAGTGGTTTTTCAGGAAAATAATTGTCTCTTAGAAAATGAACCAATTTCAACATTTTAAAGCCATTAAACCATTCAAAAAATCGTTCTTTGAAATGATTCGCATTTTTGGATTGCGATTGTATTTTTTCTAATTCTGAAAGAAAGTTATTTTCCCTTAGAAATTTGATCACGGTATTGGGGAGATTTTCGGTGGTTTCTCGTTCAATTTCTTCCAAAAACGATTTTATCACGCTAAAACTACCAAAATCATAGCTCAATTCTAAGTCTTTGGTTTGATCTTGGTGTTCCTTCATGGCTCTTCCAGTTCCAAATGGCACTCGATCCGATATTCTTGCTGAAGGAATCACTTTGGTTGTGGAGATATTATGAAAATCTCCTAATGGAATAATTTTATGCAAAAAATAGAAATCCTCTCCGGCTTTTCTTTGGTTCATTCCACCTTGCTTTTGATAGACAGTGGATCTAACGGCCATGCTGGAGCCAATGGTATGAAAGGCAAAAGGATAGCCTGTATATTTCAATGCTTGGATATAATACCTTAAGTGCAATTCGTAGAGAACAATCGCATCATTTAATTTCCCATTCTCCAAATATAAGGGATGTTCATAATGAATAGAGGCCCCGTTGCAATTTGAATATTCCAAGAAATGCTTTTCAACTTCCCTTAAATAATTTGGAGTACATTGGCTGTCTGCATCAAAGCATAGAATAACCCCATCCTGATTGATTGAATTTAGTCGGAAAGCCGCCTCATCCATTCCAATTTTTCTGGCTAGACCAACTCCGGCTTTTTTAGAAGGGAGATCATAGGCCTTGATAATGTGAAAAGTAAGTTCGCTATTATGATTTTTTACGAACTCCTCAATCTGAACAACGCTGCGCAGACTTTTTTCTTTTTCTTGTGGCTTTGAATTTTCAGGGTGGTTAATAACGAAAATAATTTCCACCGGAAACTGAGTTTTTTCACATTCAATTAAAGCCCCCAAGGTTGGCAAAAGATCATTTTCTTTGTAAACCGGGATTACTACACAAATAAAAGTTTCTTCTTTTATCGGTTGAACTACAAACCTTTTATGATAGGCATATCGCTGAAAATATAAATCTGACATTTAGGGCGCTAATCTATCAATCTTCCAATTCCTAGAATCAGAGATGGTATATCGAATCCTATCATGCAATCTACTTGGTCTTCCTTGCCAAAATTCTATCATATTTGGTTTCACACGGTATCCACCCCAATGTGAGGGTCTTTCAACCACTTTATCTTGGAATTTAAGTTCAACTTTTTTTAATCTACTGTCCAATACTTCTCTCGTTTCAATTACTTCACTTTGCGGAGAAACCCAGGCTCCAATTTGACTTCCTCGCGGACGGCTATTAAAGTAATCGTCACTTGTAGCTACATCGACCTTTTGGACCATGCCATCAATTCTAACTTGTCTTTCCAATTCTGGCCAGAAAAAATTCAATGAAACATTTGGATTTTGGTCCATTTGAAATCCCTTGGAGCTCTTGTAGTTAGTGTAAAATACAAACTCCTCATTTTCCACGCCTTTTAGCAGCACAATCCGAGAAGCGGGTTTGTTACCATCGATAGTTGATAGTGTCATAGCATTTGGCTCCATTATTTCGGCTTTTAGAGCCATATCGAACCAACTTAAAAACTGACTGACAGGATTTGGGTCCACTTCGGATGCGCTTAAACTGAGTGCAGTATATTCTTTTCGGATATCAGCTATGGATTGCTTCATTTTTTTTGAGATTTCTCTTTAAATTATTAGTGGCTTAATGAATTTAAAATTATTATTGTTTCAAATTGTTTCCAATTATTGGAGGATAAATAGTAAAATTATTTTCTAAATGAAGTTAAGGATTGATTTAAAAGTTGATAGTAGTCAGGAATGGATTGATACTGTAATGAATGACTTTGATAGCTTTTTGCAAGATCATGCAAATTGCGAACGAAAAGCTTCAGGCATGGCTATGAGTTTTGTTGCTAAATTTCCAGATAGGTTGGAGATAATTCCCGAACTGATTGATACTGCTGTTGAAGAATTAGAACATTTTAGAGATGTTTATGCTATTATGCAATCTAAAGGCATTCAATTACCTCATAAAATAGAAAAAGATTATTATGTGGATGATTTGATTAAAACTTGTCGGTCTGGTAGAGAAGAGAGATTTATGGACAGGTTACTGCTGGCCTCCTTGGTCGAAACAAGAGGAGCAGAACGATTTAGAATGGTTTATGAGGCATTACCAGAAAGTGACTTAAAGAAGTTTTATCATAGATTGTGGGCATCTGAAGCTAAGCATGGAGAAATTTTTGTCGATATGGCGCTTCATTATTTTGATAAAGAAGAAGTATATAATAGATTAGATGCTATGAGCGTAGCGGAAGCTGATATTCTTAATGCCTTACCATTAAAAGCTGCACTTCATTAAAATGGAGTTTTTTGAATTTAAAAATATCGAACAACCACAAAAAGGAGATTTATTGCTCTCGGAACCTTTTTTGCCAGACAATAACTTTGATAGAACTGTAATTCTCCTTTGTGAACATAACGAAGAAGGGTCTTTTGGTTTTGTTCTCAATAAATTATCCATTTTAAAGGTAGATGAGGTCTTACAAGAAATTGGCAACTTTGAAGCAGATTTGTATGTAGGCGGACCAGTTCAACAAAATACACTTCATTTTATTCACAATATTGAAGAATTGAAAGCAGGAGGTCAAAAAATTTGTGATGGCTTATATTGGGGAGGGGATTTTAGCGTGTTGCAGAATTTAATGCAAAAAGGAGAACTTAATCATGAAAAGTCTAGATTTTTTGTTGGCTACAGCGGCTGGTCAGAAAACCAATTGCAAGAAGAAATAGATCATAATAGTTGGATAATAGCAAGAGGAGTTCATCCATCCTATATTTTTAGTAGCCCACCTGAAACACTCTGGAAAAGCATTTTGGAGAAAATGGGAGGCAGATTTAAGATTTATGCTAATTACCCATCCGATCCCAATCTTAATTGATTGAAACTTTTCACAATTTTTAATTAATATTGTACCTTATAATATATTACAGAAAGTTAAACTATTATGATAGACGAAAAAGGTACTTCTGAAAATCCAAAAGAGAATAATTCGGAATTGGGTCAAGAGAAGGAGCATGTGGAAGCCACATCAGAGAATAAGTTAGAAGATTCTGCTCAAGTAGAAAAGGGGCATGATATAGAAAGTGAAATTCCTGCAGAAGAAAATCAATTAAAAGAAGAAGCCAGTTCTGAAGCTGATCAAAAGAAGGACGGAAATTCTGCTGAGGGATCAGAAAAGAATGAACTGCAAGCAGAAGTTCAGGATCAGAAAGACAATTCTGAGTCTACTGAGGATGAAAAGCAAGAAGAGGATGATGATGAACACGATGATCATGAAGAGCTGCCTGACTATTCTGAATTTAATAAAGAACAATTGGTGGAAGCCATCAAAGAAGTTTCTAAAAGTGATAACTTCAAAAAGGCGGATCGCATTATCAATGAAATAAAGCCGATATTCGATGAAATTTATGAAGCGGAAAGAAAAGAAGCCCTTGATAAATTTCTAGCAGATGGGGGAGAAGAAGGTGATTTTGCAATGAAGCATGATGAACTGAACGATCGATTTGAAGCCAATTACCAATTATATAGAGATAGAAGAAAAAAACACTTTAGGGAACTTGAAAATCAAAAAGACGAGAACCTAAAAACTAAACAAGAAATTCTAGACCGATTACGTGAGCTTGTTGATGGGGAAGAAACCATTACTAGTTTGAATGTGATCAAGGATCTTCAAAAGGAATGGAAATCAGTTGGACCAGTTCCAGGTAATCAATCTAAAACCCTTTGGGCGAACTATAATGCCCTTTTAGATCGATACTATGATCAAAGAAGCATCCTTTTTGAATTAAAGGAACTAGACAGGAAGAAGAATCTTCAAGCTAAAGTGGAGCTTTGTGTGAAAGCAGAGGAATTAGCGCAATCCGAAGATGTCCCTTATGCGATTAAGCATTTGAACGATTTGCACGAAGAATATAAGCATATTGGTCCTGTTCCTAAGGAAGAACAAGAGCCACTTTGGCAAAGGTTTAAAGCCGCTTCAGATGCTATTTACGAAAAGCGAAAAGAATTTGTAAAGAATCTAAAAGAGATTCAAACCGAAAATCTTGAGAAAAAAGAGGTGATAATTGAAAAATTGAAGCCCTATCTTGATTTCAATTCTGATAGAATTAAAGAATGGAATGCCAAGACGAAGGAGATTCTAGCTATTCAAAAAGAATGGGAGGCCACTGGACAAGTTCCTAAGGAAAATGCAAAGGAAATTAATAAAAGCTTCTGGGGTAATTTCAAACAGTTTTTTGCTAACAAACATGAGTTCTTTAAGCGTTTGGATAGCATGCGCGAAGAGAACTTGAAGAAAAAGCAGGAATTTGTTGAAAAGGCGAAAGAACTATCCGAAAGCACCGAGTGGAATAAAACGGCAGATCAATTAAAAGGATTACAAAGGCAGTGGAAGGATGTAGGGCCAGTTCCTGAGAAGTTTAGAGAAAGTATATATAAAGAATTTAAATCTGCTTGTGATAAGTTTTTTGAAAACAAAAGAGCTGGTTCTAAAGATGCTCAGAAAGAGTTTGAGGCAAATCTGAAAGCAAAGGAAGATATCATCTCGCAAATAAATCAATTAGAGCCTGGCGACTTAGATCAACTGGAAGCGTACGAACAGGCTTACGGTAAGATTGGATTCGTCCCTAAAGAAGCTATTCAGAAGGTAAAAGAAGATTTCTCCACTGCAGTACAAAACTTTATTGATAAATCAGAAGATGTGTTATCTGACGAGCAGAGGGAGAAGGTGAAATTGATGGCTCAGATTACCAAAATTATGTCTGGTCCAAATTCTGATCGTAAATTGAATCAAAAAGAAAATTCCATCAGGAAAAAGATCGGTGACTTACAGAATGATATTGTAACCTGGAAAAATAATATGGAATTTTTTGCGTCTTCAAAAACAGCGGATAAAGTAAAACAGGAATTTGAAATTAAAATTGAAGAAGCCGAAAAGGAAATCTCCCTGTTAAAGAAGCAGTTACGTATAGTTCGTTCAATTGATTAAAAATTTCTTTAATATTTTTTAGTAAAGGGGTTTGGATTAATAAAAACAGCCTTTATATTTGCATCCGCATTCAGGGATAACAAAAGGTTAATAACTGATTGCAGCATTTAGAAAGTCTTTCTAAATGAACTAAAGCCTCCTTAGCTCAGCTGGTAGAGCAACTCACTTGTAATGAGTAGGTCGTTGGTTCGAGCCCGACAGGAGGCTCATTATCTAAAGCCATTCGCAGTTTTGCGAATGGCTTTTTTTGTGTCCTGATTTTTAATGTTGTCAAAGACAATTGCTCTGAATTATTTATCTTTTTATACACCCCAATAATTTTAACACCTAGGAATAGGTGGAGCTTCAGGTTTGAATCGAATAGGAAGTTGTCACAAACTAAGTAAAGTCATTTAATAGCTTTCAACTTCCTTGTAAGAGCCTTTTTCACCTACACAATTAACAAACTATACTTAATTAGTGTACAAAATAATAATGTGAGAAAGGTGTTAAAATAGAAATAAAGTGTGGTAATAATTAATTACATAAATATTAAAAGTTTCAAATATATATTTAAGCCAAATAATGTTTGTAAAAGCAAATAATTTTTGATAGGATTACATAACTTTTAATTAAAATCTTACAAAATGTTAAAAAAATCAAAATTACTTGCAACAGCGTTATTTGCATGCGCTACATTATTCATTTCTTGTCAGGAAGAGGAGACACTAACGGTAGATGAACTTTCCGTTGATCCTACTGTGATCCAACAATTAGAAGACTTAGGCTTCAATGTTTATGATCAGGCCCCTATGATATTTGAAGATGGTTATCTTGTGGAAGGCGATATTTACTTGACAGATAAAACCATCGCAGAAATGAAGAAGCCTAGCTTTTTGCCCAATGCTGAGCAGTATAGTACAGACAACTTGGTTTGCGGACCAAGAACAATTACTATGTATGCTGCAGAAGGAGGTAGAAAAGGTTATAGTTCTGCTATGATTGCCGGACTTGAAGAAGCTATTAACCGCTTTAATGCACAAAACCTGACCTTAACTTTTCAGAGGGTTTTTAACCAAAATCAAGCTGATATCGTGATGACAAGATTAAGTAAAAGAGATGAAAGAAGAGGTGTTTTAGGTTCTGCCGGATTTCCAACTTCATCTTGCGAACCTTTCGGTGAAATAAAAATGAGTGGTGTTTTAGAATCTTCTTATGGCTTAAGCACAGATGGCATTGCAACTATTATTGCACACGAAATGGGACATTGTATTGGTTTCCGTCATACTGATTATTTTGATAGGAGTATTAGCTGTGGTGGCTCTACTGCCAACGAAGGCAATGGTGGCGTTGGTGCTAACCACATTCCTGGCACACCAACAGGAGCCTCTTTAGCAGATGCTTCTTGGATGCTATCATGTACTGACGGCAGTAACAGACCGTTCAATGGAGATGATCAAGTAGCTTTAGATTATTTATATTAAATCCGTGTCCTATTTAAATGGTGTTGCGGTTTTATAGAAATAAAACAGTTAAATAGCATCAGGAATTTTCCTGATGCTATTTTCTTTTTGTAGGTCCTTATTGCTTCAAATGGTCATTCAGGAATCAGTCGCTTGAATTATCTTATGCTGTACAAATAATTTTTTGCTTACATTCAGGCCTTATTTTAAAATCTTTCCTTCCTAATCAGATTACCCTCTGCATCATAATAACGCCAGCTACCGGACTTCTCGTCATCTCTATATCTTCCTTTAATGATCATATTCCCCAAACTATCATACTGGAAATAGCGGCCATGCTTCAAGCCATCTTTTAGGGATACTTCAAATCTAATTTCCTTATTGTCGAAATATTCTATAAAAGTTTTACTATTGAGATCCTCAGGTAGGATTTCCTCAACAGCGATTATTTCTTCTTCTTCAGTCTTGCTTGTGTCAGCCACCTCCTCTTGCACAGTGCTACTTTCTTGAACCAAGGCTTTCCAATTGCTCATTTGTTCATGATTCAAATAATTCATTTGCATCTGATGCCTCATTAAATCTCCATCTGCTGTAAATTGCATGCCGATCATAGGAAAACTTTGAAAGTATGTGGTATGGGGTTTTAACTCCTGCCAAGATTCATTATCCAATAATTTTTTTGCATCCAGCACCAATTCCTCTGCACTGATATAAACAAACAGATTTGATTCATAAGCGAAATTCTCCATGAACAAAGCATACTCCTTCGTGTGATCAAGCGTGGTTTTTTCATTCACCGCAGTAATGATTTTACCAATCGTGCGTGGAGAATTACTAAATATTACATAATCATCCATAATTGTGTAATAAGGTTTATCAATCCCTTTGAATGCATTTCCAAACATTAACTTAAAAAAACCTTTTATGGACAGGAATTGGATGTCATAGCCTTTGTATTTAATTCCTTTAAACTTTACGGGAGTCTTCTTTTTGATCTGCTGAGCTATAAAATCGAGCCGTTCTTTGGTATCGTCTAAGTCTTTATGTTTGATAGCTACAGCTAATTCAACTTCATTTTGATTACTTTCAGAATTAAGCTGGATTAAAGAAATCTCATTATCAATCCAACTTAAGAAATCATCCTCAATTGAGATTTTAAGGTAGTCTTCAATCTTCGCCTTACTTTCTAAATATGACGGTCCGTCTTCAGCCGCTTTTAGGACTACTTCCATTTGAGTGTAAAAATCTTGCGCATTGTCAAAACCTAAACTCATGAAGTAAGAGGCATTTCCCGGCACTATAGTTCCAGCATTTACTTCTCCTTTACCAGATTTCATCAAAGCCGAAAGGAGATTAGACTTTTCATTGGTCAGGCTAGAATAGCCTTTTACCGAAAAAACATTTTCGGTAGCTTCTAATGACATACCACTATATTTTAGTGTTTTGAGAGTCTCAGTACTATTGGGTGACATCCAGATCGTTAAATAGTCTGCGAATGCTTCATAGTTAATGTACATATTGATGTCGTTTGAGCCTAATTCATTGCTTATGTCAACAAAATCAAGATCACGAATTATATCAGGTTTTTTGAGTTGATCTATTGATTGCTCAATGATAGTATGAGTGGATGAAACATTCAAAAGATTTTCATGAATGTAGAGATAATAGGTAGTTGGGGAGTCAGCAAAGCTAAATTCAATAATTTCCTGCTCATTGTAGTCTCTAGAATAAACATTTTCAATGTCTTCATCCAAGTCTTGAATGTAATTTTTAACAAAATTGAATTGTGTAGCGCGTTGTAAATCAATCACATAAAGGAAGTCGTAATCATCTGGCCTAGTTTTATGAATAGACATCACCATTGGCCGGTTCATCACCATTTCGTAGAGGCTCTTATTATTTTTCATATCAACAGTCAGGCTGTCCAGTTCCTGACCAATCTCTTTGAAATAGGGGTTGGTTTTTAAATAATTCCAAATCTGGTTGTCGGAGATTTCATTCCATTCTTCAAAAGGGTTTTCCAATTGAAAAATCATGCTGGCATCTTTCGGTACTGCCATTAAAGGATTATTCTTTTTGACTGGTTGAAGATGAAAAAAATAGACATAAGTTAAAGCTATAGCAAGGATAAAAATAATGACCGCTATGATGACTTTTTTCATGAGCTTATAGGTTTAAAAGCAGAAGTTCAAAAATAGGTAAAGATTTAAGCGATTGAAATTTAGTAAGGCCTTAATTGTAGAATTACATAAAATTTTCGGAAAACTTTATTAAATAATTACTACCTCCTGCCACCAATCGATAACTGGTTTTTAGTTTCTTTTTTCTCCTCATATTTACCTGACACCGGCTTTCTTCCATACAACTCATCCAATTCTTCCTGATTTGGGTAAGGAGACCTGGAAGTATAGCTATGAGCTACTCGCATATTATCCCAGATCTTAGTATCAGGACGCTTTTCATCGCTATAGCGTGGATCCGGGATCATTGGAAGCTTCTCCATCTTCTGAACTTCTACACTAGGGAAATCATGGTCGATGACAATCTTACCCAAAAGTAGATAGCAACCTAATCCGGTAAAAGGATGCTTTTTGAGAGAAACCGGAAAATGAACCGTATCGAAATAGCCACCATAAACATCAATCCAGGTACCGAAATTCATTTTTGTTTTACCATCTTTATTGGTAATGGGTACATCTTTTATGGAAATCAAATAGCCCACCATACGAACGGTTTTGTCTTCATTTTTAAAAAGTTCAGAGGCAAAAACAGCCCCTCGATAATTTGTTTTTAATAAGTTGAAGGGAGAAACAGAAACCGGATAGCCTAAGCCTTCCATTTCATCAAAAGCATCTTCATACATATCCCCCTCATCAATTTCGTAAGTATATTCCTTTGGTTTGATGTTGAACAGCTGCAATTCGGTTGTTTTTACAGGCTCATGAGCAAAAAAGCGTTTGGCTTCTATAATCAACTGCCCTTTGCTTCTGGAAATGCTTCTCAAAGCTCCGGCATATATCGCATAGCTAATGTCATCAAAATTCAAGTCGGCTCTTTCGAGTATGTCTGTGAGGCTTGAAAACGATCCCTTTTTTTCTCTTGCCTTGCAAATCCCTTCAATGCCCTTTTTAGAAAGATGCATGATCTGATCTAGCCCCAGGTGAATAGTTTTATCTTTCAAGCTGGCATTGGCGAAACTATAATTAATATCGGGCGCTTCTATATGAGCGCCTAACATCCGCGCTTCATTAATGTAGACTTCAGGCCGGTAAAAACCACCATTATTATTGATAACTGCAGTGATGAACTCCAAGGGATAATAAGCTTTTAGATACAAACTCTGATAGCTCTCTACCGCATAAGAGGCACTGTGACTTTTGCAAAAACTGTAGCCCGCAAAAGAAGCAATTTGGCGATATACTTCTTCCACCATCTCTTTAGGATACCCTATGGCTGCACAATTGCTGAAGAACTGGTTCTTCACCTTATCCATTTCTTGTTGAGAGCGTGACTTTCCGGACATGCCCCGTCTTAAAACATCCGCATCATTCAGATCAAGCTTCGCAAAATGATGCGCTATTTTAATAACATCCTCCTGATATACCATTACTCCATAAGTGTCTTTCAACTGCTCTTCAAATACCGGATGAAAATACTTGATCCTGGAGTGATCCCGATGCCGCTCTACATATTCTCTCATCATACCGCTTTGCGCTACTCCCGGCCGAATGATACTGCTGGCCGCCACCAGCGTTTCATAGCTATTGCATTTTAATCGCCTCAGCAAACCACGCATGGCCGGACTTTCAATATAAAAGCAGCCCAAGGTTTTACCCGTTCTCAGCAATTCATTGCACTTATCATCTTTTTTAAAGCTTTTAGTATCCGATATATTGATTTTAACACCTTTATTCTTCTCTGCAATGCTGACCGCTTCTTTTATGTGGCCCAAACCTCTCTGTGAAAGGATATCAATTTTTTCTAAGTGGAAATTTTCTGCCATGTACATATCGATCTCACAGGTAGGGACTCCTTTGGGATAAATATTCATGGCTGTATAATTCGCAATGGGCTCTTCGGTAATGTAAATACCGCAGGAATGCATGGAGAGCTGGTTAGGATAGCCCGCCAGCATTTTACCATAATGCTGAATACTTTTGACTAATTTGTCCTGTGGCTCATGATCGAATGACATACGCGAAAGCTGATCCAGTTCTTCTTTGGGTAGACCAAATACTTTTCCCAGTTCACGCACCGTAGAGCGATGCTTAAAGTCGGTTACTGTTCCGCAAAATCCGGTATGCTCCCGTCCAAACCTTTTGAAAATATAATCTATAATATCATCTCGATCCGTCCAGCTCCAGTCAATATCGAAATCGGGCGGACTTGATCTCTTATTATTTAAAAAGCGGGCAAAATAGAGGTTGAGCTCTATAGGATCTACCTCCGTAATTTTCAAGCAGTAAGCCACAATAGAGTTAGCTCCACTACCTCGGCCTACATGGAAATATCCTTTGCTTAGACTATGACGGATGATATCCCAGGTGGTGAGGAAATAACAGCCAAATTGCATTTTATGGATAATCTCCAGTTCATCATATAAGCGCTGTTTGGCTTGCTGATTAGTAGCAGCATAACGGTCTTTAAAGCCCTCTAACGCCAAGGTTTCCAGCAGAATCTTATCCTCATAATAGCTTGAGGTATAGCATTTTTTGTTTTTAGGAGATTTAAAATCAAAAGGGAAGCTACACTGATCAAATAAAAGCTCTGTATTCCGGATGATCTCAGGATAATGCTGATAAAGTGCTTTTAACTCCCGAATTGGAATCATGTATTCACCCGTGCCTGCCTGCTGTTGCTGAGTAAGATGGCTCAGGAGTATATTGTAATCAATGCATCGCAATAATTTATGTAAATTAAACTCCTGCTTGCTTGAAAAAGTAACAGGATAAAGACATACCAATTTGTTTGTTCGTTTTGCGAAAGATGGTTGATATCTTTTTAACTCTGAAGGCTTAATGCCAATGAATTCATGATTTTGGAGGATTTCCGGGACATTATGAGTAGGGTAGATGACAAAAACATTATGGAAATAAGGCGATTGAAAGGGGAGAGGCATTTCCGACAAATTTGTTTTGGTGAGTAACTCATTAATCTCCTTAAAACCCTCTAAATTTTTAGCAACAGCCACATACAACAACTTATCGTTCTTTCTTATTTCAACTCCTGCCAATGGTTTAATGCCGGCTTCCACACAATGCTTGGCAAAGTCTGTAACTCCGGTGGTGCTGTTTATATCCGTAAGTGCTAAACTTTCTACACCATTGAGTACGGCCTGCTGAACCAGGGCTTCCACCGAAAGTGTGCCGTAGCGCAATGAATAGAAAGAGTGACAATTTAAATACATAAAATTTTAACTTATAATTACTGTTATCCGATTAAATTATATTCTTAAAAGAACAGGCTTTTAAGCTCTGTTGGTGGTTTAATTTTTCACCCCTATAATCCCCTGAAGGGGATAGCCTCACTGATTGAAATCATCAGAATGCATTATGCTTTATTCTTATCTTTTATTTTTTTACAATTAGGTTTTAAAATCTACACATTATCTATTTACTATTTAAAGTTGATCAGGGCTGCTCCCCCCTTGAGGGGGGTGAAGGGGGGTGTCGTAGTGCCTAATCCCTGTTTACAATTCATTCTTTTATTTTCAGATAAAACCATTAGTCTCTATTTTAATTTCAAGCTAAAAAACACCCCTATAATCCCCTCAAGGGGATAGCTTCACGGATTTCGATTAGCTGGAAACTATACACATTGTCCTCATTGTTTTACTTTTTAGTAAAAGTAATTTAGACTCACATTTTCAAATTATACAGCAAAGTTGAATCAAGGCTGCTCTCCGCCAGCTGGCGGAGGGCGAAGGGGGGTGTCATAATTTTACCCCCCTAACAGACATCATCACAAATTCGATATTTCACATAATTCAATTTATTTCATTTCTCTATTTTAATTCCAAGCTAAAATACCCCTATAATCCCCTCAAGGGGATAGACTCACGGATTTCAGTTAGTAGAAAACAATTATTTATCACTGTTCTTTGATACACTACTTTATAATTATAGACTCAAGGCTCTGTGGACAATGGCTGGATTGTCATAGCGATTTTTCAGTTTATCCATCGCCTGATAAAGCTCAATAGTTTTTACATTATCCGTAAAAAGGTTGATCTGATGACTGCCCTGCACCAAATGAGAGAACTTTACACCTATCAGCCGAATCAGCATTCTTCTGTGATATAATTTTTTGAAAAGCTCAAAGGCTACATCCATAAGTATTTCATCATTAGCGCAATAAGGTATTTTCTTTTGCATGGTTTCCGTATCATGGTTGCTGTAGCGAATCCGTACGGAAACGCAGGCACACATTTGGTTGAGTTTGCGCAATTTGAATCCCAGAAATTCTATCAGCTTTAGTAGCGTTCCTTTCAATATTTTTAGATCCTGCGTATCCTGATCAAAAGTAAAATCTTTGCCGATTGATTTTTCAGAAGAATAGGGGACAACTGGTGTTGGGTCAATCCCATTGGCTTTCTTCCAGATGCCGATCCCTGTTTTCCCCAAAAGCTCATTCATGGCCTCGGGCGGTAAAGAACGGATGTGTTTGATGAATTTAATTCGAATTCTTCTGAGCAACTTAAACGTTTTACTGCCTACAGCCGGAAGTTGCCGGATAGAATGTGGATCTAAAAAAGGCTGCACATAATTATCCAATACTTCAAAGCCTCCGATAGGACGGGCATGGGAAGTGCAAATTTTAGCCACCGTCTTATTTACGCTAAGTCCGTACAGTAAAGGCAATCCCGTTTCTGATTTTATGGTGTTCACCAGCTCCTTCGTAAATTTAGAGGTGTTGTGAAATCGATCCATACCGGTCATATCTAAATAGAACTCATCTATGCCAGCCCTTTCATGCAAAGGCGTTCTTTCTGTCATAATTTCGTTCACGATGTCAGAATATTTAGTAAAAAGGTCAAAATCGCCTTTGAGCAATACCGCATCGGGACATCTTTGTAAAGCCACCCGAGTAGGCATACTTTTATGCACACCATACTTTTTAGCTTCAAAAGAGGCTGAGGCCACGATTCCACGGTTATTTAGTCCTCCGATGATGAGAGGTCTCCCCCTTAAATCAGGGAATTTCAGCAGCGTGCAATTGATGAAAAATGAATCTAAATCTATGTGGGCTATTTGTCGCATTAAAACTAATATATTTAGCAAAGTTAAATATAAATACTAAAATTATTAGCTATTAGTTCAGGAAAAATAAAATTTTTAGTTTGTTGAAAATAGAGATGCTAGTATTTAATAATTATTCCAACAAAATGGAATGATTTTGACTTAATAGGACATGAAAAAGAAAGTGGCCATAGCCGGTGCCACCGGTTTTATAGGGAAATGGTTTATAGATACTTATCATGAAACCTATGATATTATTGCACTCAGCAGGGGAGAAGTAAAAGACGATCAGTATCCTTCTGTTGAATGGAGGCGAGCAGATCTATATTCTCTTTCTAGCACTACGGATGCGCTTAAAGGAGCTGATTACGCACTATATTTGGTCCATAGCATGAACCCTAGCACTAGAATGAATCAGGGTTCTTTTGAGGATACTGATTTATTATTGGCCGATAATTTTGCCCGTTCTGCTGAAGCTTGCGGCCTAAAACAAATCATTTTTATTGGAGGTATTCTTCCGAAAGAAACTAATGATTACTCGAAGCATTTAAAAAGTAGATATGAGACTGAACTCACCTTAGGGTCTAGGTCAGTGCCACTGACTACGATCCGTGCGGGTATTGTGGTAGGACCAGGAGGCTCATCCTTTAGTGTGGTAGAAGAATTAGTGAGGAAATTACCAGTTATGGCCTGTCCTCAGTGGTGCAAGTCCCCATCTGAACCGGTTGATATTGCGGATATACTTAATTTCATTGAGCGGTCATTAGGGAATGAAGAAGTTTATGGGGAAGCCATTGAAGTGGCGGGTCCTGAAGTTACCTCTTACATGGAAATGTTGGAAATCACTTCACAAGAACTTAATAAAAAGCGATGGATTTTTTCCATTCCATTTTTTACTCTCGGTTTTTCTAAATTGTGGGTAGCATTATTTTCAGGCACTAGCATCACTTTTGTATCCCCTTTAATCGATAGCTTGAGGCATGATATGCGGGCCGATAAAACCCAAAAATTTCATTGGAAAGGAGAGGTGCCCATTGAAAAAAGCATTAGAAAAGCTTTATATGAAAAGTTTCCTCGCATTAAAAGAAGTTACGATGAAGAAGAAGAGCGTAATACTGTAAGAAGCGTGCAGCGATTAAGCAATCCGGGCAATAAACCAGCGGAATGGGTAGCAGATATCTATCCCAGATGGTTAGATAAATACTTTAAATTTATTTTGAAGGCCACTATGAGCGGAAATCTTATTCGATTTCATCTCTTTAATATAGTGCTGTTAGAGTTAACTTACATGCCAAGCCGAAGTGATGAAAACAGAAGACTATTTTTTATTACGGGAGGAGCACTGTGTAAAAGAACAGATATGGGATGGTTAGAATTTCGATCTGTTATGAAGAATGAACATGTAATTTCTGCTATTCACCGCTTTGTGCCCACCTTGCCCTGGTTTATCTACAAAAATACTCAAGCAATAGGGCATTTATTCATTATGAATGAATTTAATCGGTTTTTGAAGCGACAGTGAATAGTGATTTTCACTGAACATGATGCGTCATTTCATCCAAAGAGTATAGCCAATTTTTAAGCCAAGGGTTAAGTGTGTTACAATGGATTCTCCTTCAAATAAATCGGGTTTTGGAATCCATTCTACCCAAACTTCACCGCTCTCTTCTGGGTTGACTACATCATAATAAGAAATGCTCCTTTTGGCTAAACCGATGCCTCCATAAAAATCAAAATGCAGTCGATCTAATGCGATAAAGTTAACGCCTCCTTTAAGGTGAGCACCTGTTTTGCGTTTGCGAAAACTTGCACTTTCGTAAAAAATACCAACATAAGGATCTTCTTGCTGATACCTGCCTGATACAAAATTGTCCTGCACATTAATATGAAAAAATTCCACAGCAGCATACATAAAGTACTCTTTACCTTTCACAAATAGGTATTTAATTTCAGGTCTTAATTCGTAATAGCTATAATCCTTTCCCCACTTTAAGCCATCAATTCTTTTTTTATTGAGTGCACAGTTGCCATAACCGAAATCAAAGCTATAAGCCCATCTGTTTTGCGTAATGTATTCCAGCCCCACTCTGTGCCTAGGATTATATGCCAAAAGCGATACCGGCATCACATTAAAATTTAGGGTATTGTCAATAAGAGGATTTCCTTGCGAAAAGCTATTGCTAATCAATAGAAATGATAAAATGATAATGAAAAGGGTCTGTTTCATTTAAGTTGATAGTTTTGTAGGAGATAGACACTGTTTTGGGGTGGAAAGGATGGAGGCATAAGTGGTTTTTTATACTCTAACTTTTTTTAATATCCTTTCATTCATAAACAGAAGATGAATATGGGGTACATATTCATGGTTCTGGAAGGAGATATATAGTTTTGGAGTTAAAGTAATTCTCTTTTTTTGTTAATTCTTTTAATATACCGAATTATAGGTATTGACTTAGATGTACTAAAAATCTACTTTTATTGACATAAAGAAATTTCAACCAAAAATTTACTTAAATGACAAGCAAGCAATTTAAACCTAAAAGTTATATTTGTGTAAGTCTTCTCTATTCCAAAATAACCTTCTTAGTCTTATTTCAATTCTTTTTTTTGAATTATAGCCTGCTTGCGCAGACTGAAAAAGATAGTGCAGTATCTAAAAATTCAAAAGATGTATTGAAATCTTTACCAGCACCAGAGGTTAGCAGTAAAAGATTGAATTACTTAAAACTTATCAGAATTCAAAACTTGAAAGATCTTGAAGATGAAGGGGATTTGAAGGTTAAGCAGAAACCTAAACTTGAAAAAAATGAAAGTTTATTAGATTATTATAATGAATATTCAATACTTGTAGATAGTCTATTTCAGTTAGAAAAAGAAAATTTTTCTCAAAATGCTTTAAAACCATCCACTCTTGAAATTATTAGAGAATACAGTAATTTAACGCAATTGACGATAATTATTCGATATGTTCTAAACAAATTGGACATCAACTCAACTTCACACGAACAATTCATTAGGAAGAAACTTGTTCATGCAGTGGCAGAGCAAATGAAGCTTATTGCTGAAAACAACCAAGCCTGGTATAATTATAATACAGTTGAAAAACAATGGGTTAAAGGTATTCAAATTGAGTCTTCAAATGATTTATTTGCTATAGGAGGAATTCAAAAAAATAATGATGTAGATTATACTGGTTCACTTAAAGTTTCTATCAGTACGGACCTATTTAAGATGAATGGACTCTTTCCTACACAAAGCTACCAGAATATTATTTATGGGGCAGAAGTATTTACACCCTATTTTAAGGATTTTACTACAGACAGCTCATTTAACCGTAATGATAGGCCGCATGCCAATTTTAAATATTTAGGATATGAATTTAATGGTATATCGTTTAATTACATGCGAAGATGGAGTTTTAGTACCAAATTAGGTATAATAGGAAGTCGGTTTGGATATAATTTTCAATACTTTTTGCATAGAGATATATCCTTAAGCCCTTATCCCTATGGTTGGGATGCACAGATAGCTAAGGAAGGTCGCCTTGGATTGCAAGTCAACGGGAAATATGAAAGGTTACTTTTAAAAAAACAAGCTGATCTAAAATCGGATGTAGTTCGACTGGTTCCCTCCGCATCAATTGAACTTGCTGCTGGGCATTACATGACTTATTTAGAAGGTGGTATTAATTTATCATCCCACAATTTTCGACATAGAAATCAAGACAACATTTTAAGAATCGGTAAATATTTTACAGGTTATGATAAAATATGGCGTGCCAAAGGGTATATGAATCTAAATATAAACCCAAGATTAGTCATTCATAATACCATGCTAGAAGGCTTTGGCGTATTTTCTACTAATGAGGATGATGCTAATTCTTTTGCAAAACCAAGTGTCCATAAATTGAATGGAGATCAAGTCAGAGACTTTGTTTTGTTTACGAATTTTACTGCGGGAGCGCAATTCTCAAAATTTAATGTCTTTTATAAATACAGCATCAAATCACCAGAGGTCAATATAGAAAATGCAATGAAGATTGATGGAGTTAGCATAAATGATAGATGGCACCATTATGCTACCATTGGATTAAGTTTTATACTATAAAAGTCTCAACTACACAATATTTGAATTCAAGCGCTTTAATCTCCAGCATCACTTTATCATCTATATAAACGACTAAGTGCAGAATTTGTGCTAACGAGTAAGTTTTGATAGCATTCCTATACTGGTGGACCGAATGTAGCGGATAGAGCGCAATTCAAAGTCCTTCTCCCAAAGGAAGGAAAATGAAGCCTCACCAATAATCCTTCACCTTATAAAGTAAGATAAAGCGGGGTATTTTGTATTAAAATTGGTTTGGACCAAATGGCAAGTATGGTACATATTTTGGATGATGATAGGAATTGGAAGAGTTAAGTTAGCTGAAAAAAAAGAAGCTGTCACAAATTTTTAATTTAATAACAGCCTCATATTATCAGAATAGATTAATTAGAATGGAGGTAATGTCTCACAAGAGGTTACGAATTTAACTTTAAATGAATCATAGCAAAGTTGCAGGCTAAATCCATCATAAATTCCTCTCCAATAGCACTCTCTTTCTGTACCTTGGTTTTCCAAGTAAATATCTCTTACAAAATCTTTATAGGATTGGACAAATTCGTAAAAAACTTGTTTTTCTGAAGCGGTAGTATAATAGCATTGTTTATCGAATTTCGTTATTTTGAAAGCGTCATCGATTTGTACTAAATCTTCATGAACGATATCTGACCAATCATTGATTTGATTTGCTAAATCATGCCAGTCGGCCGTAATTCCTAAATTAATACAGGCTGTGCTGTAGAAAGATTGTTCAATTATAAATTTACCATCCAATCGACCAATATCAATTCCTTGATCATATAATTGTTGATTGCTACAGGTATTTCCCCATTCAGAAGGATTTGAGCCATTTCCATCATCAGGACCATCAGGATCGTCCGGACCATCAGGACCACCTGGACCATCAGGGCCGTCAGGACCACCGGTGCCTGGATCAATTGGTACGTCACCATCGTCATCGCAAATTATACAATCATCAGCTACGTCTTGATAATTGTCCTGACAAGAATTAAAGTGCTAAAGCTACTAGGGTTAAATAAATGAATAGTGATTTTTTCATCTGTTAAAGGTTTTAGTTGAAAATAATTAAATCAAAATTCAAACTAAGTTTTATTTAGTTAGCAACCAACTAAAAATTAAAAAATTGTAGGTTCTTTGTTATCAAAAGCCTCAGTAACACAATGGAGGAAAAAGAAGAGACGATTTTTATGAAATTTTTTCCTTCTAAACCGTGTGTTTTTAGGTTTCTTTTTCAGTAAATACTCGGCATGACAAAAAATCTAATTTTGAAGCAATTTGAATTAATTGCATATCTGTTTATATACAAAAATAAAAAGATTGATTGTCCTCCTTGTAGTTTTGGGAATATTTAAGAAAGCGTTACATTGACTATAAGATAGCTAAACGAATTCTCATTAAGCTATAAAGTATGATTAAGTATGTATACTGCGTAGCATTAACGAAAATAGATAATTTATTAAATTTATTTTTAACAAACTAAAGAACTGATATTCAACCTTATCTTTGTTTGTAGCCTGATTTTATGCAAAATTTTTCAAATTATTTTACCCGAAGGTTTTGCAATTAAAAATTATGCGCCTACATTTGCATCACCTTATCGGAAAGACGGTAAGAATAACACAAAATAAAGTACTTTTAAATGCTTTGTTTTTTACATTTTGGTCTGGTAGTTCAGTTGGTTAGAAAGTCCCGACTTCATCGGGAAGGTCGCCAGTTTGAGTCTCGTCCAGACATTAATAAAAACGAGACATAATTGATATATTGGTCTGGTAGTTCAGTTGGTTAGAATGCCTGCCTGTCACGCAGGAGGTCGCGAGTTCGAGTCTCGTCCAGACCGCTTTTAAGCCCTTAGATTAACTTCTAAGGGCTTTTTTTTATGTTCGGGGGACACTTTGGGGGACAGTTCTTAACGGTTTCGATTAAAATTCACCTTATTTTATCACATTTATGCTTCTCCTCCTTGACACTTAAGTATTGCTGAACTTACCAAGAATTTCATCTTCAGTATCATTTCTGGGATCTATCCAAGTAGCCTTTTTTTTTGCCCATTTAATCCAAGCTTCCGATCTTGATTGATCATTTTCAATTTGCTTAATGAAATTTGATAATTTTAAATACCTGGACAATCGATCAGCTTCATCCATTAATTCATCGAAGGCTACACGCTCTATAGCAATGATTTTATCATTGTATGCCTTCAGCTCTTTCTCACGTTCTTCAATTTGTCTTTCAATTTCCTTTTTTCTTTCCCATTCGATTTGTTTATCGGCTTTCAGTTCTAGATAAGCCAGAATAACAGCTAATTTATTTTCGATCTTCACTGATTTGGCGTCATACCATTCTTTTTCAGTACATCCATTCAGTACATCCACCTCCCCAGCTATAATAAGTTTCATAGCTAAAACATAAGTTACCTGTTGGTATTGTCGATTGCCAATCCCACGTTTTTTCTTCCGGCTCTTGAATATACCGCGCGGTTTCTCGCAAACGAATCTTTAATGACCTGTCACGAATCACAATGAACGTCCCTGTGTCTTTGATTCTAATATCATGACCTCTTGATATGCTTAATTTAATAAACGAATTAAAAAACCTTATTGACCTACTTATAGTATTTTTCGTGACATGAATGGCTAAAATACCTAAGTCCCAATCTAAATGATGGTAAAAATTTGGAGTTTTTGCAGTAGCAAAGTGCCTTTTTGCCTTAATAATTAAATGATGATGGCTTGATAAGTTGGAAGGGACAAGCAGTTCATCTGGATTTTCATCTTCAATCTGCTTGGCTAGTGCTTTAGTTTCTTGATGGCTAATATCATACATAGTTGTTATGGTTTATATCCTCTAAATACACATCAGGCTAGTAAATGAAAATTGCTGCAATAAACACTGTTTGAGATTCTAAAATTCGAGCTTTCTCTGCAAGAAGGTCTGTCCAATTAAATTTCAATAATACCAATGATTAAATTTGAAATTAACTGTTTCCTTTCTCTTTTAATGTTTTTACAGACCATTTTATAGAAAAATACAGCCATCTGACAGGATATATGATAAGCAAAAGAATAATTATTAACAGTCTGGTCTTATTATAGATTTCTGCTGTACTAATTAATTTATTTTTGTTCTCTACTATCTGTTGTTTTAGTCTATCTTTTTTCTTTAAATATTTTAATCTAAAGGCGCTTGCAAATTTGTCATATTCTGGTATTCCTTTTACATAAGGACTATTGAAAAGCTTTTGATGTAATCTATTTGAGGATTCCTTTTGTGAAAGTGAGTCAATAAATTGGTTAGCACTATAATTGTGGAACTCTGTTGCTTTTGAATTATCCTTTAGCCCTTTTAAGAGTAGCGACACTTTTGAGGTGTCGTCAACCGGATAATTTTCGTAGCTTAATTCAATAAGTGATTCTGTATAACTATCAATTTTATAGTTAATGATCAGATTATATAACAAGAAAGAGCAGTAAATTAGAACTGCTAGAATTATAATTGACAGTACAATTAGAAATTCACGAGCAATAAATTTCTTGGTCGCTTTATTAACTAATCTATTCATCTATTTTCTTCTATAAAGTGTTCAAAATATATTCAACCTTATCTTTCCAATAGGGTGTTTCAACCTTGTGGTAAGAATCGTACTCTGGATATAGCACTACAAGAAACATTTTATCTACTTCCAAATCATAATTTTTTTCTAGAATGTAACAATAGAGACTTTGCTGCAAGCAGTACTTATTATAGCTAGTATCTTCAATGGATGATAATTTCCCCACACCTGTATTACCCCATGTATCATGTTTTATAGGATTACCTGAAGATGGATCTACCACCTTTTTACTTCTCTTCCAGTCATAAATCTCGAAATTACCTCCATTCTTAGAGATAAGATCTATTGTCCCTGCAATGTTGTAATGATCATCAAATATTCTCCATTCTGTTCGATATGGTGATATATTAGGGTGGTCTTTTACAAATTCCTTGAATAAAATGAATTCGTCAGTTTCTGTGACAGGTTGCTTTAAATAGTAATTTTCTATTTGCTCATGTAAAACTGTACCAAGATTTGCAGCATCTGCTCCTCTTTTATTCCAAATTTCCACTATCTCATCTGCATCAAGCCCAAACAGGGGGTTGCTTGGACTTAGTGTCGTAGCTTTACCGTACGCATCAAATTGAGGGAAAAACTTTCCAATCACTGTGCTTGCGGAAGGTACAGGAACCTGATCTATTGTATATACATGTTCTTCGGGATAAAATGAAATTCTAGTATCTCGAGGGTGAAAATTACTTTTGTTGAATCCAATGCTTTTAATATTCTCTACAGTAGCAAGCATACTAGTCTGAACAAGTTTTTCTTCATTTACTTCTTGCTCGCTAAAACCTCGTTCTGGAGTTTCTTCGTCAGTCAAAATCTCACCGAACTCATGATTTAAATATTTCTCTCGATATCTGGCTTTCTCCCATTGCTGTGCTTGAACCATATCCCATATTTTTTCAGATATTAAATCCGGTACAGCAGCTAAATCAGCAGGAATGGTAAAGTTAGGATCAAGCTTATTGGCTAGACGAGCGATAAATTTTAAACACTCTAATTCTTTAGTATGTACTTGATGTTCTGAAAATCTTAAAACAATCCACCCTCTATCAACAAAATAAGTATCTCTCAATGTATCTTCATTCTTACAATGTGTTGGCTGTCTAGTTATTCCTGCATAGGGTTCATCTATTTCTATATCAAAGCGAATATTCTTGTTTTTCCCTTTCTCGATCAATGCAATATCTGGTTCGAATGGTCGTGTATCTACACCTGTGTTTAGCCGTACTTCTCCAGAAACTAAAAAATGCGAATTAAAATATTTCTCGATAGATTTTTGAAATGATATTTCCTTAAAACCTCGCCTCTTGGTGTTTCCAAATCTATGACTTCTTACTATGCAGCCTTTTTTCGGAATCCTTATGACTGGGAAAACATCCAACTTTCTTGATAAGCTCAAATCGTAATCAACAAATAGATTTTCCGTTAATTCTGGGGTGTTAATGCTTTTCGCTTCAGGCAGTATTTCTTTGTTCTTTGTTTTTGAAGCCGTTTTCTTATGATGAACAAGCTTTTCCTTCTTTGTCTCATATTTGATTTCTGGTTCTTTTAATTCTTCCCTGTGAATATCTACATCAATTTTTTTCTTTGTTTGCTTAGCGCTCTTTCTGGGTTTGGTCGTTTGGTCTTTACTCGCTGTATTTTTTAAATTAGATACCTTATCTTTCTTATCTACCTCTATTTTTCTATTTAATATTACCTTTTGACGTTCTTCATGTCTCTTCTTAGCCGCTTTAAAGATTTCTTGATTTCGCTTTATTTTTCTCTTTTTAGCTCTATTGTAAATCTTATAAATAATCACAATAAGCACCAAAGCACCTAAATAGTAATAATAATCTATGTTTTCCATTTTCTTGTCGTAAAATCTCTTTACTCACTTAAAAGTGTCTCAATTTACAAGTTCGAACATCTTTTGAATTTTCACACTTATCTGTGAAATATAAGAGGTGAGCCTTTGCCGTAACTTTGATTAATAACTAAAATGTATTCTCAAGAAGAATATAATTATTTACTAAATCAATATAATAATATTATTTTTATTTGATCCAATGTCACTTATCATATTATAACAGCTACTAAATCAGACTATGGAGGACATTTCACAACTGGGATTTGAATATAAATGGAGCTAAGACTATTCGGCTTGCTTAGAGATCTTCACTTTTTCGCGGTATTAGCACCTGACTTTTTCAAAACCATTAATCGAAAAGTTAGCTATTAATGGCTTAATAGAACAAATTTCCTATAAATTAGAGCAAATTTCGACAACCAGAAACTCAATGAAATACAACGAGGACTCACGAGTAAAAATACCTAGCATCCTGCACCTGATGAGTTTAGGCTATGAATACCTTTCTTTGAAAGGACAGAAACGTGATGAATCTACCAATATTTTTACTGATATTTTCTTTAAGAAGATTGCTCAATTCAATCCTGAAATGACTTTTGGTGATATTGAACGATTCTTGAGTGAGATTTCCCTTGCACTTGAAAATGAGGACTTAGGTCGATCTTTTTACGAAAAGCTGATTGATGAATCAAATGTCAAAATGATTGACTTTGATAATTTGGAAGAGAATGATTTTCATGTAGTCACTGAGTTAATCTATAAAAAGGACGATGAAGATTTTCGTCCAGACATCACACTTTTGATTAATGGCTTGCCTCTGGTTTTTATAGAGGTTAAAAAACCCAACAATCCGGAAGGAATTCAGGCAGAGCATAAACGGATTAAAACTAGATTCGAGAATAAGAAATTTAGGAAGTTCATCAATATCACTCAATTTATGGTCTTTTCTAATAATATGGAGTATGATGATGGCTCTTTGGACCAGTTACAAGGTGCATATTATGCCACTATATCCTACCAAAAACCACAGTTCAATTATTTCAGGGAAGAAGAGTTTGATTTATCTACTTTATTAAAACCTGTCAGCGATGATCTGGAAAATTTAGTTCTGAAAGACAATAATTTGTTGGGAATAAAGCAATCTGCTGAATTTTTAACCAATAAAAATCATGATACCCCTACCAATAGGATTTGTACTTCCTTATTCCAGAAAGAAAGAATCTTATTCATACTAAAATATGCTATTGCTTATGTGAAAGAAAAGCAACTGGAAAAACATATTATGCGATACCCTCAGATTTTTGCGACAAAAGCCATTGCGCAAAAACTGGAAGAGGGTGTCAAAAAAGGAATTATTTGGCACACTCAAGGGAGTGGTAAAACTGCTTTGGCTTATTTCAATGTTAAGCACTTGACCGATTATTTCAATCGTAAAGGAGTAGTACCTAAGTTTTATTTCATAGTAGATAGAATTGATTTATTGATACAGGCTAGCAGGGAATTTAGCGCTAGAGGTCTGATTGTACATAAAATCAATTCCAGAGAGGAATTTGCGAATGAAATTAAGAAGCCACAGGTAATTCATAACAGTTCCGGAAAAGCTGAAATAACCGTGGTTAATATTCAGAAATTTCAAGATGATCCTGATGTGATTCGCAATACCGATTATCAAGTCAATATTCAACGAGTCTATTTTCTGGATGAAGTGCACAGAAGCTATAATCCTAAAGGGAGTTTTTTAGCCAATTTAAAAGATTCTGACCCGAACTCTATTAAAATTGGACTAACAGGAACACCTTTGCTGGGTGATGATTATAATTCTAAAAGCCTATTTGGTGACTATATTCACAAATACTATTACAATGCCTCCATTGCCGATGGCTACACCTTACGCTTGATAAGAGAGGAAATTGAAACCAGTTACAAGCTTACTTTACAACAAGCCCTGGAAGAAATTGAAATATTAAAAGGGGACGCTGATAAAAAGCAGGTTTATGCTCATAAGAGATTTGTTGAACCTATGCTGGACTATATTGTAAAGGATTTTGAGAAAGCCCGAATTTCAATGAATGATGCTTCCATAGGTGGAATGGTGGTTTGCGATTCTTCTGATCAGGCTAAAATGATGCAGGAGATTTTTAAGAAGAAGTATGCAACAGCTCAGGACGATGATTTAATGCTTGCAGCGGACAAACCACTTACTTACGGAGAGAAAGAGCGAGAGCAGCATAAAATCACTTCCTCATCACTAATTTTACACGATATAGGCACCAAGCAAGACCGTAAGGATGAGGTAGAAAAATTTAAAGATGGTCATATTGATATATTGTTTGTTTACAATATGTTGCTCACAGGCTTTGATGCTAAAAGACTTAAGAAATTATACATAGGCCGAATAATCAAATCACATAATTTACTCCAAACCCTCACAAGGGTAAACAGAACCTATAAAGATTTTAAGTACGGTTATGTAGTTGATTTTGCAGATATAAAGAAGGAATTTGATAAGACTAATGCTGCCTATTTTAAAGAACTACAAGAAGAGCTGGGAGATGAAATGCAGCATTATTCAGACATCTTCAAATCCCAAGAGGAGATTGAAAGCGAGATACAGGATATCAAAGAGGCACTATTCCATTTTGATACTAATAATAGAGAATTATTTAGCAGACAGATAAGTGAAATAAAAGACAGAAGTGAGATATTAAAAATCACTAAAGCCTTAAACGATGCCAAAAGCTTATATAATCTAATCAGACTTTCAGGACATTATGATTTATTGGAAAAACTGGATTTCAATAAATTGAATGATTTAGCTAAAGATGCGAATAATCGACTCGCTTTAATCAATCAGAAGGAAGCCTTGGAGAAAAATGTAGATACCACGAATCTGTTGAACATTGCCCTAGAGGATGTACTTTTTGCTTTTACGAAAGTAAAAGAAGAGGAAATGATTTTGGCTGATCAGCTCAAAAATATATTGCAGCGAACCAGAGAAGCTCTGGGTGGTAACTTTGATCAGCGTGATCCTCATTTTGTAAGTTTGAAAGAGGAGCTGGAAAGATTATTCAAAAAGAAGAACCTTAATGAAGTGAGCAAGGATGAAATGAAGGATAATATTGAGGAACTGGAAAAAATATACAGTGCAGCTAAGGAGTTGGAGAGGAAAAACCAATTACTAAGTGCAAAATATGATAATGATGAGAAATACGCTCGATTACATAAACGCTTAATGGAAAAAGATCCTTTAACAGATAGTGAAAGCAAGCTTTTTGAAGCACTTCAAGGCTTGAAGCAAGCAGTAGATGAGAAGATATTGCAAAACTCCAATATGCTGGAAAATGAAAATTATATAGAGAAAATGATGGTGCGATTGGTGATTAGTGAATTAAAGAATAAGCATAATCTTCCTTTAGATGCAGCTACTTCCAAGAAGATTAATAGCCTTATGGTTAAAGAGTATATGAATGAATATTACGGAAGAGTAGCTTAACAAAATGGAAGAGCAAAACAAAAATATTGAAGTTCCCAGGGAAAGCCCAGTGGATAAAGTGCATTCTGTTGTAAAGGGAGCTATTGGAAGTTTGCCATTAGTTGGAGGGGTAGCTTCAGAGGTTTTTGGGATGGTAGTTAACCAACCAATTACAAAAAGACGAGAGCAATGGATGGAAGCTGTAGTTCATGAACTAGAAAAATTACAAAAAGAGAAGCAAGGCTTTGACTTACAAAACTTAAAGGATAATGAGGAATTCGTTTCCTTCTTAATTGAGACTTCGCAAATTGCAGTAAAAAACCATCAAGAAGAAAAAATTAGAAGGCTTAAAAATAGTATTGGGAATTATTTCCGATATGATATTGAATATGATAAAAAGTTTTCTTATCTGAGAATTATTGATGAATTATCTGTACAACACATAAAGATTTTGATGTTTATTAAAAATAGACAAAGTCATTTATTAAATATGAAAGGCTTTGATGATTTGTATAAATATTTTTGTGAACACTCAGTATCGATAGATAAACATTTTTTCAGAAAGTGTTTCAGAGACTTAGAAAATCTTTCTCTAATCAGCATAAATAACTATTTTAATGAATTCAATATTACAAAAAACTCTGGTTTTATAGATCAAAAGCAACTCGAGTTAAACCCTATAATACTTTTAGAATTTGGTTCAGAATTCATCAGTTTCATAAATGACAAAATATCGCAATAGCAATTTTAGAAATACAAAATGACCACAACAATACAATTTGAAAAAGACACCAAAGCACTAATAGACGGATTAAAAAGCGTTTGTGCGAATTACGGCCTGGGGAATGATGGGAATGAATTTAAAATCATTACGCAGGTTTTTCTTTATAAATTCTTGAATGATAAATTTATACATGAAGTAAAAAAGCTGGATGATAATATAGCGAAGGCTGAAAGTTGGGAGGAAGAATTAAGGACTTACAGTGAGGACGGTTATGAAATGCTGATGATGCAGATGAGCGAAAATACCGCTCTTTTAAAACCTACTCAGTTCATTTCCTCTCTTTTTGATCGCCAAAATGAAGCTGGGTTTGCTGAAATATTTGACAATACTTTATTGGATATTGCCAAGGAGAATAGTGATATCTTTTCGGTAGTAACCAATGCTGGTGAAAAAATAGTACTATTTGAGAATATCTCTAAGTACGTAACTGACCAACGTGATGAGTTTTGCAAAGCCATTATCAATAAACTGGTTAATTTTAGCTTTGAGCATATCTTTCATGAGAAATTTGATTTTTACGCCACTATTTTTGAATACCTGATTAAAGATTATAATACCAATAGTGGTGGTAAATATGCTGAATATTTCACGCCTCATGCAGTCTCCAAAATCATGGCGAAATGTTTGGTGCAGGAAAATGTAACTAGCGTAACTTGTTATGACCCTTCAGCTGGATCAGGTACGCTATTAATGAATTTAGCGCACGAAATCGGAGAAGAGAAATGTACCATCTACTCACAGGATATTTCCCAGAAATCATCCAATTTATTGCGCCTGAACCTTATTTTGAATGATTTGGTGCATTCCATTCCCAATATAGTTAAGGGGAATACAATATTGGAACCCTACCACCGAGACAAAAATGGTGATCTTCAAAAGTTTGATTATATAGTTTCCAATCCACCTTTTAAGCTTGATTTTTCAGATTTTGTAGAAGATTTGGACACCAAAGAAAACAATGAGCGCTTTTTTGCTGGAATTCCAGATGTTCCTAAAGCTAAAAAAGAAAGTATGTCTATCTACTTGATGTTTTTGCAACACATAATGCATTCGCTGAATGATAAAGGAAAAGCCGCCATAGTCGTACCTACGGGTTTTATTACTGCGCAAAGTGGGCGAGATCGTAAAATACGGGAGCGAATGGTTGAAGAAAAAATGTTGGCTGGAGTTGTAAGTATGCCAAGCAATATTTTTGCTACAACAGGAACTAATGTTTCGGTTATTTTTCTGGATAAGCAGAACAAAGGAGATGTAGTGTTAATAGATGCCTCTAATTTGGGTACTACTGTAAAGGAAGGAAAGAATCAGAAGACATTATTATCTGCTGAGGAAGAAGATGCTATTATTGACGCCTTTAACAAAAAGGAGGCAGTTGATGATTTTTCAGTAGTCGTTAGCTATGAAGATATTAAAACTAAAAATTACTCCTTAAGTGCCGGGCAGTATTTTGAAGTAAAAATTGAATATGTGGATATTACTCAAGATGAGTTTGAATCTAAGCTGATAGGATACGAGGAAAATTTAAGTAGTTTATTTGTGGAGTCAGGTGAGCTAGAGAAGGAAATTCTAGAGAATTTAAAGAGGTTAAAGTATGACTGAAGTAGCAAAATATATTCATTTAAAAGATTTGTGCTCAGTTAATCAAGGTTTACAAATACCGATTTCTAAGAGATTTAGGGAACCAGGTGAAAATCGATTCTTTTACATTACAGTTCAGTTTTTAAAAGATGGGCATTTAGAAAAATATTATATTGAGAATCCTCCTAAATCCAGCATTTGCAATCCAGATGATATTATTATTGTTCGAACTGGTAGTACTGGTCAAATTTTGACTGGTATAACTGGATGCTTTCATAATAATTTTTTCAAAGTAAACTATGATAAAAATTTAGTAAATGGCAAATACCTATATTATTGTTTAACTACTAAAGAGAAACAAAGAGAAATGAAAATAAGAGCTGGTATTACTACTATACCGGATTTAAATCATTTTATGTTTCTTGATATGAAAATACCTTTTTTACCACTTAAATTTCAGAATGGAATTGTTTCAGTTCTTGATTCAATAAATTTAAAAATAGAACTTAATAAGAAAATAAATAAGCAGTTAGAAGCTGTAGCGAAGCTGATTTATGATTATTGGTTTGTTCAGTTTGATTTTCCTATCAGTAAAGCTCAGGCAAAAGCCATGGGCAAACCCGAATTGGAAGGCAAACCCTACAAAAACTCTGGTTGTAAAATGGTCTATAGCGAAGCACTCAAAAGAGAAATTCCTGAAGGTTGGGAGGTAAAGCAAGTTGGTGACATAGTTGAAAGGACTGGCACTGGTCTAAATCCAAGAAATAATTTTAAATTAGGAGAGGGCGAAAACTTCTATGTGACAATTAAAAATATTGAACAAGGTCGTATAGTTTTGGATGATAAATGTGATAAGATTTCAGATACCTCACTAGAAATCATTGACAAGAGATCAAATTTGAAACCAGGTGATATCTTATTTACAAGTATAGAACCTGTTGGCACAACATATTTGATAAAAGAAAAACCAATTAACTGGAATATTAATGAATCAGTATTTGTGATCACTCCCAATTTAGAAGAAGTAAGCTCCGAATATCTATATATGTTTCTTTCCAGTGATTATATGAAAGCATATACGAGAAATGTAGCATACGGGAGTATTCATAAAGGAATTAGACATGGTACTCTCAAAGAATGTAAAATTCTTGTACCTCAGAATGAAATTCTTATCGAATTTTCTCAAGTGCTTGATCCTATCCTTGATAAATTAGATGTTGCTCAAAAGGAAAACCAAAAACTCTCCGAACTGCGTGATTGGCTTTTGCCTATGCTTATGAATGGACAGGTTAAAGTTGCTAATAATAGTTCTGAAACTAAGGAATATTCAATGGAACAGCAGAGGGTGAGTAAGGCTGCTGAAAATGAGCTGTCGTATGATCTACAACGATTAGAAATACCTAAAAGCAAAAAAGGATTTGCAAAACAAGTTTTAGCTGGAAAGATAATTAAAGAGTGTAAGGATAGCAATGATTTTACAAATATCAAATTGCAAAAGCTGATGCATTTAGCAGAGCATTTGATGGAAGCTGATTTAAATTTAAATTATTACAATCAGGCAGCAGGTCCTTTTGATAACCGATTTATGCATGTTTTTAAACCTCAAATGAAGCAACAAAAGTGGTTTGAAAAAACTGGGTATAGGTACCGGAGTTTAGAAAATGAGCATAAAATTGATAATTATTTTGATAATTACTTTACACCTAAGAAAAGGCTCTTTGCTAGATTAATCAATTTATTAGGGAATGCATCAGAAAATCAATGTGAAATTATATCAACTCTTTATGCCGTTTGGAATGATCGCATTATAAAAGGGGAACCAGTTGCAGATGATTTATTGGTAAATGATTTTTTGAATTGGAGTGAGAGAAAACAAAAATACAATGAGCATCAATTGTTAAAGGCTTTAGATTGGATGCGAGAAAACGGCATTATACCAAAAGGTTTTGGAGAACTGATAAAACATAAGAAAAAGTAAAATGAAATCTCAAATCCCTTTCTCTTATTATAAGATAGCTTTTAAGGCAATGTTATTTGTCTTGATTACTCTACTATTTATTTATGGCGTATCAATTTATCTGGTATTAAATGGATCAGATTCACAAATCATAAAAGATAGCTTTACAATAGGAGGTTCTGTAGGTGATTCAGTAAATGGGATTTTTGCACCAATTATAGGTGTTGCAGCTGTTATTACTACTTTTTTCGCATTTTTAATTCAGTATCAAGCAAATGAACAAATAAGAAATGACACTAAAATTGAGCGTTTCGAAAATAAGTTTTATGAAATGCTTCGACTGCATAAGGAAAATGTAAATGAGATTGATATCAATAATAATTATCAGGGTCGAAAGGCAATTATTAAAATGTATATAGAATTTAGATTCATCTTTTTTCTTGTAAACACTATTCGAGAGAGTTGGAACGAAAAAGGTAAAGTAGTTAATGAAGATGAAGATTACTATATGAAAATAGCTTATACCATTTTCTTTTTTGGAGTCGGAGATTTAGAAGAAGGTAGTTTGATATATGAAAGCAAGAATGATGAGTTTTTTAAAGCTGTAATTGAACACTGTAAATATAAGCTTTATAAGGAAAAAAAAGAATCAGGTAAAATTAGTGCTAGAATCCCAAATATGGGACCTCAAGTTGAATATTGGAAACTGAAGTATAAGCCATTGAAAGGTCATGCATCAAAATTAGGTCATTACTTCAGGCATCTTTATCAAACGATTAAGTTTATAGCATTGGCTCCTCCGTTCACTTCTGATTTAAAAGAGGACAAAAAAATTAAATACGAATACTTGAAAACATTAAGAGCGCAACTTTCCAATCATGAGCAAGCAATGATCTATTTTAATTCTTTTTTTAGAGCTGGTAAAGTATGGTGGGGTGATGAAAAGATTAGCAAAAGGAATAAAGATGGGTCACTGATAAGCTATTTTCTTGATTGGCGAATTATTAAAAATCTACCCTTCAATTTAACACAGTTTGGAGTAAGCCCACAAGATAAGTTCTCAAGAGAATTAAGTAAAAGAGGTAAAGATGAAAAGGAGATAGAAACTGAATTGAGCAAATTATTTGAATGGTTGGAATAAAATATTATTTATGAGTTTATTCAAGAACGAGAAAGGAGAGTTAAGAACTGGACGTATATTATGGATTGCCATATTCAGTGTTTTGGCTGTCTGGGCAATAACTTTCGTAGTATTATTCTTTGCTGAAGATCCAGGTCAAATTGGTGATAGTTTTGGGATGGTCAATGCACTTTTTACTGCATTGGCTTTTGTTCTTTTAATTTATACTTCCCTGCTTCAAACTCAAGAGTTACGATTACAGCGTGAAGAATTAAGGGAAAATCGTAAACAATTAGAGTCAAGTGCTAAGGCTCATAACGAATTGGTAAGTCTAACCAAAGTTATAAACAGAGATAAACTAATACCACAACTAGAAATAATCAATTTTGAAAAATCTGACACTCATATTTACTTTGATTTAAAAGTCCTTTTTGGTGAAATATATTTTCAAGAAATTAAAATATCAGACGATTATTCCATTGCAGATAATAATGGATCATCTGCAAATAATGATCACTATTTAGAAGATGATAATATTGGTTCTTTTGAGATAAAATTAGAGAAACTATCGCCGGATATCCAGATCTATTATAAGCATGTTCAGGGTTCGAAATACTATCATAAAGTATATGATATATCTTCTATATGGAGATTATCAGAACCAATACATATTTATGAGGATCAATTTAGAATGATCTAATTATTAAAAAATAATCAAATTTCGAATTAATTAATATTCATGTGCCTTACTCTATAAATCAACATAAGCACAACTTCGCTCTATGGACAGCAGCTAGAGCTGCCCAAAGAGGCTATACTTCTACTAAAGTAATCGGAAAAGCAATAGACGCTTCTTACCTAGCGAGTTTCGCAATCCAGTTCAATATCAATTCTCAAAAAGAATTTCATGACAAGCATAAAGAAATAGCCAACCAAATAATTAATTCTCTTAAAGATCAAACTGGCTCATGTAGCTACGGCAGAGCAGCTAAAATTATAGCCATCTATTTGAAAACTTTCGTGATATTAGACCAATCTATAAATGATAAGGGAGTACAATTCATTCACCCACCAGTTGATAGTATTTTGCTAAAGAACCTTCATAATGAAAGGGATAAATCATTAAAACTAAATAAGTGTGTCTGGACTAAACTGGAAGAGGCAGAATATTTTGAATTAATTCATCAACTTAAACCCCTAGTTCCTGAAGGAAAACCATTTTGGTATTTGGAGAAACATTGGAGTCCTTCTGGTTGATTAATTTTTTTTCAATATCTTAAGAGTTCTATAATTAATCTTTAACAAATGCCTTTTAATCCTGAGCAGATAACACAAGATCATATACTTAAAGCAGTAGATCGAATAGAGCGAGATAGTATTGATCTTAAGGTTGCTACAAAATACAAGGTAATTATCAATGACAAACCCTATCCTCCTCAAGAGTTGATGAGTTATGCGCACGGAGAAATGAATGGGGAGCATATCTGGGAATATCCTGGAGGAAAAAAGACCAATAAATATTTACACAAATTCGGGTACGAAATTTTTTATAAAGGCATGGAGATACCAAATGAAAATATCAATAGACGCATTTTTTATTGGCTATATGCTCCTGGTCCAAATGCCGTAAAATGGGATCAATTTTATAAAGAAGGAATTATGGCGTTAGGCTGGGACGACTTAGGAGACCTTTCACAATATGAATCAAAAGAGGAAATAGCTGAAACCTTAAGAAAACTCACAGGTGAAGATGGTTCAAAGAAGAATGATGCAACTGCTAATTATCAGTTTTCTGCTAACTGTCATTTAAGAATAGGAGATGTTATAATACCAAAGAAGGGTAAAAGCGAATATTTAGGATACGGCTTAGTGACATCTGACTACATATATGATGAAGATAGAAGTCAATATAAGAGCTTTCGAAAAGTAAACTGGATTAAAAAAGGAGTATGGAAGGAGGATGTACATCCAATTGTGACGAAGACACTTACTGACATCAGCAAATATCCTGGATACGTAAACAGACTAATTTCATTAATAGGAATAGAAGAAGCAAAGACAGTCAAAATGAATAATGAAAATACAATAGTGGGCTTAAATAATATCCTTTACGGTCCTCCAGGAACAGGTAAAACCTATTTTCTTAATCAACTCAAAGCAAACTATACCGATAAGGCAGTTAAGAAGAGTAAAAATGAGGTTTTAAAAGAGATAGCTGAAAAACACCCATGGTGGAAATTGATAGCTGCGGTTTTGTATATTTTGGGAGATTCAAAAGTGCCTCAATTGGTTGAGCAACCAGTACTTTTATCAAAGCATAATCCTGATACACCCACTAAAGCCAATCAAATTGTTTGGGGACAATTGCAATCGCATTCTGATAATACCAATTACTCAAATAAGCAAGAGCCAATCATATTCAGCAAAGCAGAAGGCTCAATTTGGTCGGTTAATAAAGAATTGATTGAACAGGAGTTAACCGATATTAAAGATATTGTTGATGAAATCGAAAATGCTGATAAAAAGCACGATAAGGAAGAAAAAGAAGTCGAACGATTCAATTTTGTTACATTTCATCAATCTTTCACTTATGAGGATTTTGTAGAAGGGATTAAACCTAAATTGAGTAATTCTGACAGTGAGTTAAGTGATTCATCTGATTTAGGGTACATCATTGAGAAAGGTATATTTTACCGAGCTTGCGTGGAATCTTTAAAATTAGCAGGATATAACTCTTTCACTGAATGTCATCATGATTCTAAAGCAAATCGGAAGGGGAAGTTTAACAATGCAAAACCTTATGCCCTATTCATAGATGAAATAAATAGAGGGAATATATCTGCTATTTTCGGGGAGCTCATCACCTTAATAGAAGGAGATAAACGGATAGGAGGAGATCAGGAAATCTGGACAAGCTTGCCATACGATAAATCCATCAAATTTAGTGTTCCACCCAATTTGCACTTAATTGGCACTATGAATACAGCAGACCGCAGTGTTGAAGCACTGGATACTGCACTGAGAAGACGCTTTACCTTCACTGAGATTGCACCTAATACAGACTTGCTAACTTCAGATAGAATGTTGTGGATGTTGTGGGAAATGAAATCGGAGCTAGCTTGGGAGGATGAAGAGTGGGTAAATCCTGAAAATGAACTATTAAATATTTTAGGAGGAAAGAAAATTGATACAGAAGCATATCATAAATTGGAAGATGCTGATTGGGAACAAGGTTACAGTAAAAATATATTTGAAGGGATAGTTTCTTTTCAAAACGGTATTTTATTTGATGTTTTACTCAAAACAATTAATGACAGAATCGAGCTTCTAATTGATAAAGATCACAGAATAGGTCACAGTTATTTCCTCACCATGGTAGGAGCGGAAGATACTGTTCAAGAGCTTCAAAATATCTTTTATAATAAAGTAATTCCTCTTTTGGAAGAATACTTCTACGGTGATTTTGGGAAAATTGGTCTTGTTTTGGGCGATCAATTTGTAAAAAAATCACAGGGTCATAAAGTAAGCTTCGGTAAATTTGAACATGAGGATCAACACTTATATAAAGAAAAGCATCTCTATGAGATTATAGATTATAGGAATGGAAATGCTGATGCCTTCTTGTCAGCGGTAAAATCCATTTACTATTCAAATCCGAGTGAAAATGAGTAAGGTACACCGTGTTTATGAATTTACGGGTGTCCAATACAACGCGGGCTTGCGATGGTCTAAGAACTGGTTTCAAAAACGACATTATGAAGCCTTGGTCGATTATCATGACCATAATGGTGGTGACCAATATTTCAAATTGATTCGTGAGGGTATTTTATTTAATCAGTACGTGGGTGTAATTCAGGTGCTTGATCTTACTATTGAAATATTACCCAAAACCGATAAAAATAGTGAATCAGCAGATTGGCATCAGGTTTTATTAGCAATGTTAAGGAAAACCAGGGCGCTGAAGGTTGATACTCTTACAGAAGCATCACTGAAATATAAGAATTATTCCATACTACATTTACATATTGAGGAGTTTCTAAATCAAGTTGAGGCATTAGTTAAAAGAGGTTTAGTTAAGAACTACCGAAAGCAAGAGGGCAACCTGAAGGCCTTGAAAGGGGCTTTAATCTTCAGTGAGCACCTCACAAAAAACCTAGTACATAAAGAGCGTTTCTACACAAAACATCAAATTTATGATCGAGAAACCCTTTTGAATCAAATTCTACTCGAAGGATTGCTGATTCTGAAATCAAGTTTAAATAATAGCATATTATCCGATAAGGTGGAGAGAATATTATTTTACTTTCCTGACATCAAAAGAATAGCGATCACGGAAAAAACATTTGAGAATTTAAAGTATAACCGCAAAACTCAGTCTTACACGAAAGCTGTCGAAATAGCAAAAATGATTATACTGAATTATTCTCCAGATATATTTTCAGGTAAGAATAATGTACTGGCGATCATGTTTAATATGAATGCCCTCTGGGAGGAGTACATTTTCAGAACGCTGCAAGAATCAGCACAGGATGGACTAGATGTGAATTATCAAGCATCAGAATTATTCTGGGGGAGCAGGAGAATGAAGCCTGATTTGATTATTCAAGATAGAGATAGAAAGTATGTAGCCGATACCAAGTGGAAAGTCATAGATAATGCTGAACCTTCTGATGAGGATTTAAGGCAAATTTTCGCATACAATAAATACTGGGATGTGGAAAAAGGCTTTTTACTATATCCTAAAACAGCATTTAGCCCAATAACAGCAGCTAAAACCTATCATAAAGGATTTACGAAAGAAGGAAAGCAAATGAGCTGTCAGGTTATTTACCTGAATGTGATAGGAGAATATGGAGGTATTAATAGAGATTTGAGACAAGAATTATTAAACATATTTAAATAGAAAATCATGACTTATTTATCAAAATCAAATGATAGTTTCAAATCCAGATTGAGGATATTTCTTTTCGAGAAGGTTATTAATGGTAAAACTGTAAATCCCTCTCAATTAAGAGAGTTTTTGAGATATGATCTTTTATCAAGAAAAGATTTGATCAAGAAGTACACTGCTGATTTTTATCATACAGAGAGATTAGATAAGCTCCCTGGAACTGATTTGCAAATTGATGCTATTTATGTAGCCATGAAAGAAGCAGAAAGGAAGCTTAAAGCAGAATTACCTAAGTGGAGGAAAGCATATTTTAATGATGTATTCAAAGGTCAATTTCATCAAAGTAAATTCAATGAACTACTTGAAGCCAAGCAGTGTCATTATTGTAAAATCACAATTGATGAAATCATGGAGCTAATTGAAAATCAGAAGCTTTTTAAAAAAAATGAAAGAGGCTGGAGAATGGAAATTGACCGTAAAGAACCTAACCAAGAATATTCTGATGAAAACTGCGTACCTGCTTGCTACTGGTGTAACAATGCCAAAACTGATGAATTTACAGCAGAAGAGTTTAAGCCTATTGGTATGACTATAGGGGAGGCTTTGCTGAAGAGATTAAAGATGAAAAATAAGGACTGACTTATACTTACTTTATTTCCCTCTCCAAGCCAACGGATACAGGTACGATGCCTTTTCAAAACCGTTGTACGAACTGTAAGTAGTGATTGCGTAATTTTTACACCCTAATAGGGTGTCGAATTATCTAAATAGGTTGGACAGTTTCACCTAGATGGGTGGCACAATTTGAACTAAAATAACGATTTAATTCCTTCAAAACAGGTAATCTATTAAAAATGTTGAAAAACAGACCGTATTAATGTAAAGAAGTGAAAGGGTGTTAAATCCGTGTTTTAATAGTACGGACGTTGCGTGATTTTGTACGTACAGTAAGTAGATACTGCGTACTTAGTAAGTTTACAGTAGTGATTAAGTACTGATAATTATTGAATGTCTCAATGGACTTGTTTATGAAGTAATACTGGTTACATCTCATCAACTACTTAAATAGCGGGTGTAAACAGAAAAGCAATAGAATATATTACTTGGTAAACTGAGGATTACTCCGAATTTAATTAGAGCAAAAATTACAACAACTTTAAAGTCTTCATTACCATCAATATTAATTGCAAATCCATATTCCACTGTTATCGCATTATGTAGTATATTTCGAGCCCATCTTAATATTAAGAGCTTTACTTAGCTCTTCCCTCACATAATATACTCTACCACCTAGATAATGAGCTTGAATGATATTTCTCTTGCTCCAATCGCTTAAAGTAACTAATGTGATTTTTAGAAATTCAGCAGCCTCATTTCTAATCAATAATTGATAATTATTATTTTTCTTTGGCTCTTCGGACGGTTTAAGTGATGCTAAAGCCTCCTGTAGGACTTGGTTAATTACTGCTTGAAACTCCTCTACAGACATTGAAATTAATATTTGCTTTTTCATTTTTGATTTTTTTTACCTACTGAAGATAGTTTGCTTGTAAAAAAGATCCAAGATTAGCATTACACTTAATCCGTAATAGAGTGTCATAATCTGGTGACAAAAGACATCTATTCTAAAGTTTTATCAAAGAAGATCAGCAAAGACACCCCTCTGAACTACATAAAACAGCCTTAATGTATTAAAACAGGCATTACGGTGATTATGTAAGGAATCGTAATAAGAGTGTAGCTGAATTACAATTTAACCGTAATTCAATATAAATTGGGATCTTAGTAGCTAATACGTAAGTGGAATTTTAAAGATGATTTCTTACAAATAGTGACCTCTTTACATTCATAAAAAATTCCGGAAGCTATCTTAGTTATACTGATACCAAATGGGATACTTATCCTTCACTACTCCGTAAAGGGTAAAGAGGAATGCCGGCATGACAGCATCAATTAGTGCTTGAAAATCTGATACCGACCAAGTGATTACTACTAGCTTCTATATAAAACGTTTGCTACTATATAGAATTATCTTCACGTTTTGATTGCCCAATGTTAGTGTTACAATCTAATTGTAAGTGCGTGGCGTTAACTGGCAGTAACAGACATCCCTTATAACATTTTCTAATATAAATTCAGTGTAGACACCCCTCTCAAATATATTTAGCGGCCTATTTACATTAAATTTGGACCTTACAATGATTATGTAGGAAACCATAAAATCAAAACCCTTGGATTTACATCTCTGCTGTAATGCATGATATATTTGGGGTGTCATCGACTGACTTTCCATTTAATTCCGGACTGAAAGAGAAACAAATAATGTTTATCTTTTTGATATCGACCTATATAAACACTCACTCCACTCTGTAGTTTTAGAAACTTTTGTACAAAGTTTTACCAGACAATTGCTGACTAAGTTATCAGAAATCAATTTCAGCTGTCTTTATGAGACTTAATAGTATGGGTGTTTTTACAATTTGCTCTATTGTTTTCCTACATTCAGCATTGAGGTAGGGTGCGTGAATATCTAGTTCTGCAGGATATCCATCCGTCATCAGTAAGCCATTGTCAAAATGTAGGGTATCAATATACTTGGTAGTGGGGATATAGGCAGTTTTGACTACTTTTTTAGTGTTGTTATTGCTTTTTAACTCTTTTTGAAATTCCCTCCAATCCAACTGAATTAAGAAGTCTGCAAGGTCTAGGCCCATATCTTTTTCACCTTGATTAGCCTTACGCTCCAAAAAATCAGAAACGTGGAAGTTTACTTTAGGAATTTCGATGTTAAGCTTTTTTGATTTCGCTTTCCATTTTTGATAGGTGTCACCATTTTTAGATAGGTCAGGAAACAAGATTACATTTCTTCCTTTCAAAACTTTGCACTTTTCTACCGTAAGACTACTTACATTATAGGTGGCTAACCATAAAAGGTCATTAGATTTACTTGGAAGGCCGAAGTAAAGGGTACCATAGATTGCGGTTTTAGGTGCTTCTACCAAGGCAACAGGATTGTTGGGGAATTTTTCCAGCAAATGTTCTCCGAAAAAACATCGGACTTTTCTACTATTACTATTATATTTTTGAAGCCAGTACGGAGCCTCTGTAGCTTTTCTACGGTAGTACCGTAGCAGTAATGTATGTATAAAATCTGTTCTAGTTGTATGATTGCAGCGATCAAATAGTTTTACTTGAACTGCTGTAATCCTATTTTTACTATCAATATAGGGGATTGTTAACCCGCCTTTCATATCTTCTATTGGGATAGTCCCTAATTTATATTGTTCAAAAACAGCGTCAAGAAATCCTTTGTGGATGTAGTTAATCTTACTGATTAAATAATTATAGAAGCTATTTAATTCTTTGGTACTCTGCAATTTCTCATTAAGCTTACAAGGTAAATACACATCGGGTGTAATCTGCGATCCAACAACTTGTAGTCTTTGCTTGTCTGATGTCCTTACTTTAGCGGAGTCCTCTTCAACTAAAGGAAATTCGTAAGGAGTGTATAGGTAGCCACATTTCACTTCATTATCACATCTTCCATATATTTCAGGTAATACTTCTCCATTCTCAGTATTAAAATACCTTTGCCAATGACGCTTAGACTGGCACCTTGGGCACATTAGTTTTGGTACTCGATTAGAAGCCAGCTGATATTTATACTGCATAAAAGTTTTGTTTTAAGTGCAACTTTCTTCACTTTTTACACTTGACATGGTGCTAAAGTGAAGGAAGTGACTTTTGTGACAAGTTTTTAGAAACTTTTTTTACAATAAATTTCGATACCTGAATTAGTTTTAGTGTCATAGAAATTGCAATGAATAAGTCTCCCTTTAAATTTCTTTTTTCCAAGGGGACGATATCCATTTTTCTCGCAAAACTCCTTGAATTCACCATACAAGTGCATTAAGGATATTTTGTTATTTACATCAGGCTTGTATCCTGATTCTTCTAAAAATAATTTAACTGTGTCAGAATCAATCTTATATCTTCTAATAAGCCGGTTAGATGAATCACATTCTGTAAAGCCTTTATTAACTTGTAATCTTTTTAATCCTTCAACAATCCAATTAAACACCCCTGCTAATTCACTTCTGATAATCTTTTTATCTAATTCGTTATCTTGCTTTTCATCTGGAATTTCTTTTTCGAACGGAATAATGAGTAATCGTCTAAAAAATGCATGGGTTTGTTCTACTTGTTCAGGCAATTCATTAATGTTAAACATCAATCGTGCGTAGTCCTTCGTTTGAAAAGGTGCTTTGTAAATACTCCTTACGGTAATTTTTTCACCCGAAGCCAATTTTTTAAACATCGCAAAATCAAACTTAGTATCAATTTCGCTTGCATAATTCATTAACTTATCTACGATTTCAATCCGGTTATACCCATTTTCTTTTGAAAGTTCATCCAAACTAAAAGCTGTAATATTATCTGGTCCCAGTAAGGCTGTGAACACATCAAAAAACACAGATTTTCCATTAGCTCCATTACCATACAAAAACAATACTTTTTCAATTTTGCCGGAATCCTTTGGTAAAAAAGCTGATGCACAGTACTCTGCTAAAAGGTATTGCTTATCGATCTCAGGAATCACATCATCGAGATAGCGTTTAAATAGAGGAGCTCTTGCATTTTCATCGTAGGAGAAGGGAAGAACATACTTTATAAAATCTTCAGCTCTGTGTTCTCTGAGTTCATAACCGTTATCAGTGATTTCCAACGTACCATTCTTTAAATTCATCAGTACTTTGGATCGATCTTTAGCCTTTTCAACAACTATTGTAGTCGACCTAAACTGATTGACTAAGTGTTCTTTGAATTTATAATACTTGGCCATATTTTCTGACAACCCTATCTTCTCTGCGAACTCACCGAGAAATTTCTGCAATTTCTCTTCTGAAATTTTATCCCAGAAATAATGATTATATAGGTAAAAATTGTCATACTGAGCACACATATTAAATTTAAGACTATTGCTGATGGATACCAATTCATCAATAACAATCACTTGAATTTTAGAACCTTTTGCCTTTTCTACATCTTTATTTCCAGTAAGCTCCCCGAAATTGATTGGTTTTGCGGTCTTTATAATTTCATTTAAAGAGTTTTGAGTTATTTCAAAGGTGTTGAAGCTCGAGACTTCTTCAATATCTCTTTTAACTGAATTAATCAGTTCCTTAGGATTAATTGAATTTTCATCCGTCCTGTTAAGGTCTTTATCAAATTGCTTTTTCATGACATCAAGATTTAGGATTATTTACCCTTAATGTCTGTATGACTTCGCTCTTCTTATAATAAACTCTACCACCAACTTGATAGGATTGAAGTATACCAGTCTTAGTCCATTCACTTAGAGTGACTAATGAAATTTTAAGGAGGGAGGCTGTTTCTTGCCGACTTAATAAATCGTTTTCAGAAGAATCGCTTTTCTGAGATTTCAAATCCTTAAGTCCTTTTATTACACCTGCGATGATTAGATTTTCTAAATCATCTGTGGTCATGGATATCATAACTTGCTGTTTCATAATTATTAGATTTAATTAAATTATGAAGCAATTTTAAGCAGGGACCAGCCGTAGGGACCGCTATTTAGTCCCCTATATTTTTATCATCAAAAAACTCTTTTGAGTCCAAAATATCATCTTCTGAAATTAAAGGTCTACCTCTCTTTTTATTTCTGTTTTTATATCTTTTTGCAGTATCTGGTTCTAAGCCCAATATTACACCTATAACTTCGTACGTATCACCTGGACTTAAAGACTTATATGAAACGCTTTCTAGTAAGAATTTCTCTAAAATCAGGTACCTATAGCTAGTCGAACCATCTTCATCTGATCTTTTTTTAGAACTGTCCAATGCTTGTACCAGTGAGTCTATTCTTTTTTTGGTTTTAAGTGATGACTCAATTAGTAATTCTTCGTTAAAAGTAAAGTCCGATTTTATCACCTCATCTACACCATACTTTTGCACTTCTTGAAGGAATATAATCAGCCAATGATCAGGTTCAGGAAGTCCATTTTTTGAATAATAGTACTTTAACCCATCCATTTTCTCTTTATACAAACTGTCGTTCTTCAAATACCATTCCTTGAAATTTTTCACTTGAAATACAACAGCTTCTAAATCTATGGCTGATAATCCTATATAAGTTCGGTTGAGGGATTGCCATTCCTCAAAATCGGCATCACGAAAAAATATGACTTTTTGCAACAATTCTATTCCCTGTTTGAATAATGCAGATCGCTCATTTGCATCTTTGGAATTCCAGTCGCTGTATTGACTTACTATAAATTCTAACTCTCTAGTTAGTTTAATAAACTTATTCTCTTCTATATTTTCCAAAAGCTTTTAAATTTATTTGCATGTTCTTCGGCTGTAACGTTAATATATCGTAAAAATGTAGATTCTTTACTATGTCCAGTAATATTCATAATGTACTGAATAGGTACACCTTTCAAATAAAAGATAGTAGCAAAGGTTCTTCGAGCAGTATGTGCTGTTACCAATTCATATTTTACATATTTCTCTTCTACTTGCATACCCCCCTGGGTTACACTTCGTATGTAAGGCTTTTGTAAGCTTGGCAATAATGCTGCTATTTCTTTTAATTGCCTATTAAAAACTGGGGAACTAGGAGCAATAGGCCATCTATAATTATATTTTTTTAAAATATTTAACACAACTTCGTTTAGTGGTATTGTAATCTTTTGATTTACTTTACTGTAGGAAGGAATGGTGAGCGAATCATCATTGATATAATCCATTTTCACCTTTGATAATTCTTGGAATCTTAATCCAGTCCAACAGCCAATTACAAAGATATCTTTGGTAATCTGTAGATGCGGATTATCAGATAGATCTAATTCTTGCAGTTGAATCACTTCTTCCTCTGTTAGGCTGATGTTATCTACTTCTACATTAAAAGCCTTAAATTTTTTTGATTGATAAGCTATATTAGTATTTAAACCTATTTCAGTGGCGTAATTCATAAATGCTTTAATAGCCCTGATAAACTTGCCAACTGTATTAATTTTAAATCCAATGATGTACTCTCCGCCTTTCGGGTCATCTTTTTTCTCTTGCTCTGTTTTCTCCCTGATTTTATATTTGTTTAAGAAGTCGATAAAGCTTCTGTAAAACTTGATATCTATGGTATCAAAAGTAAATGGATGTTTTTTAGAAAATTCCTTTAAGACATCCCTTGTTCTTTCGTATTTCTGGATGGATGCTTTTGTTAGTTTTTGTCCTCTGTCGTTTAGTCGAGCACCAGTTTTACAGTCTTCTATGAATTGACTAAAGACTTTGAAGAAATCCGGCTTACCTTCAAGTTGTATCTTATCCTTCCTATCATCTTTTTCTACTCTAAGCGTTCTTACTGAATCTGAATTTAAAATAGAATTTACCAAATCCGAAACTGAATTAAAGTCAAAATCGGATTGTCCTCTTAATCTAATTTTATTAATTTCATCTGAAAGTTTCTTTTCCCATTGATCAAGTTTACTATTGATATCTAGCCTTGATTCATCACCATTCTTAAATCTTAGTCTTTGTGCAGACTCATTCCAAATTTTAGGTTCAACATGTAATCCTGTAGAAAACTTTTTACGGACTCCCTTATAGGCAACATATAGAATAATTGGCGTTTCTCCAGCCTTATTCTTGTCTCTCAAATAATAGTTCGTTTTAATCACTTTTTAGACTAAATTTATTACTCTCACAAGGTAAACAAAAATACTAAATGGGGGACACTTTGGGGGACACTTTTTTTAAATAACAACAAATAAGAAATTATAATATAGTGAAAAAAAACCTATAAAAATCAATTTAAAGCTATAAAATGATAGAATTTAAGATAATTTAATACAAGTACAATCGGTCTCGTCCAGACCGCTTTTAAGCCCTTAGATTAACTTCTAAGGGCTTTTTTTATGTGCTTTGTTTAAGTAGTTAAAAAAAACTATCTCAGTGGATTAACCCCAAGGCTATTCTGGGGATAATGTGTAACCTGAATTCTCGGGACGGTCGCGAGTTAGTGTCTTCCCGATTCTCGGGACAGGCTGTCCACACCACTAAAAGCTCACTTTTGAACTAGGCTTTTTTTGTTTCCATTCTTTTAAGTTACTATTCCCCCTTTGTTATTATCTTTGTTCTTTTGGAAAGATGATGGGAAATTGATTAAATTTCATGAAGCTTCCAGAATAAATATTAATTTTACATTTGATTAAACACTAAAATAATGCTTTTGGAATTCGAACAACCTATAGTTGAATTAGAAAATAAATTGGCGGGAATGAAATCACTTGCTGAAGAAAGCGATGTGGATATCTCCGATGCCATCAAAAAACTAGAAGATAAAATTGTGTCCTTAAAAAAAGAGACTTTTCAAAATCTAACCCGATGGCAAAGAGTGCAGCTGTCCCGTCATCCTGACAGACCTTACACATTGGATTATATTTATGAGATCACTGATGACTTTGTGGAGTTGCATGGTGATCGCACGGTAAAAGATGACAAAGCCATGGTAGGTGGTTTTGGTAATGTCGATGGTCAAACATTTATGTTTATTGGTCAGCAGAAAGGTAGAAATACTAAGCAGCGACAAGAAAGAAACTTTGGTATGGCCAATCCTGAAGGTTATAGAAAAGCTTTGAGACTGATGAAGATGGCTGAAAAATTTAATAAGCCTATCGTGACTTTCATTGATACCCCAGGTGCTTTTCCAGGACTTGAGGCTGAAGAAAGAGGACAAGGGGAGGCCATTGCGAGAAATCTTAAAGAGATGTTCATGCTAAAAGTTCCTGTTATCTGTGTTATCATAGGTGAGGGTGCTTCAGGTGGTGCTTTGGGAATTGCCATTGGTGATAAAGTTTTGATGTTAGAAAACACTTGGTATTCTGTAATTTCTCCTGAATCTTGCTCTTCTATTTTATGGAGAAGCTGGGATTATAAGGAGCAGGCAGCAGAGGCCTTAAAGTTAACAGCTCCTGACATGCTGAAGAATAAATTGATAGATGGAATAATTCCTGAGCCACTAGGAGGTGCACATACCAACTTAAAGGCTGTAGCTGATGAGGTGAAAAAAACCATTCTTAAGAATTTTAAGGCGCTGGATAAAAAATCAGTAGATAAGAGAATTGAAGAAAGAATAGATAAGTTTAGTGGAATGGGAGTTGTAAAGTAATCTTTAAATTTCGTTGATAAAATGGCTTTTAAGAATGTGATCATTTGCATTTTTAAAAGCCATTTTTTGATACAATTGAAGCACTGCATTTTATTAGTTCTAAAGAGCAGAGATAAGTATTAAAATACTAATTTTTGTGTTTTTAATGCTTCATACTTTTTCCAATGATGAAAAAGTATGCAAAAAATCTAGGTAAAATGATGCTACTTCTCGCAATTGCCAACGCTGGCCCGCCATTTTACCCTCCAACCCGCTTTTTCGCTTAGGCGAAAGTGGGGGAGTTAGCTATTAATTATTTCATCAGTTGAATTTGGTCTATTACATTTTTATTGAGATTCCATTGGCCGCTTTTTTAAACTAATTTTAATTATTTGATGTTTTTTTATTTGAATAGTAATAGATGAAAACGGGTTTTAAGTAAGTCACAATTACCACTGATAAAATGGCTTTTAAGAATGTGATCATTTGCATTTTTAAAAGCCATTTTTTGATACAATTGAAGCACTGCATTTTATTAGTTCTAAAGTGCAGAGATAAGAATTAAATTACTAATTTTTGTGCTTTGATGCTTCATACTTTTTCCAATGATGAAAAAGTATACAAAAAATCTAGGTAAAATGATGCTACTTCTCGCAATTGCCAACGCTGGACCGCCATTTTACCCTCCAACCCGCTTTTTTGCTTAAGGCGAAATTTGGGTGTAGCTCTTTATGATTTTATTGATCATTTACATCCGATCTAGATTCCCTTGGTCTGGTTTGAGGTGCTTTCAATGATCTAACTTTTTTTTTTAAGTAGCAATCTTATCCAATAATGTACGAAAACAAATTTCAATTAAGGAAAAGTTGATACTTAATTAATGGCTTTTAAGAATGTGATTATTTACATTTTTAAAAGCCATTTTTTTTATAACTTCAAATTTCAATAAATGAATTGTTATGAATTTACATATTATAGAAACAGGATTTTTTAAGTTAGATGGTGGTGCTATGTTCGGGGTTGTCCCAAAATCATTATGGTCAAGAACCAATCAACCCGATGAAAATAATATGTGTACTTGGGCAATGCGATGCCTGGCTATAGAGGATGGAAATCAATTAATTCTGATTGACAATGGGATAGGGGATAAGCAAAGTGAAAAATTCTTCAGTCATTTCTACCTTCATGGAGATGCTAGCCTGGATGGGTCATTGAAAAAAGCGGGTTTTTCGAAAAATGATGTAACCGATATGTTTCTGACTCATCTTCATTTTGATCATTGTGGGGGCGGAGTAAAATGGCAAGATCAAGATCACACAAAGTTGGATATTGAGTTCAAAAATGCTAAGTATTGGTCGAATCATGATCATTGGAAATGGGCCACTGAACCCAATGCCAGAGAAAAAGCTAGTTTCTTGAAGGAAAATATCTTACCCATGCAGGAGAGTGGTCATTTAAATTTTGCGGATAAAGGGAATCCATCTCCCTTTTCTCAATTTGATATTTTATATGCTGATGGGCATACCGATAAGCAAATGGTGCCTAAAATTAAATATAAGGATAACACTATCGTTTTTGCTGCAGATCTATTACCTTCTGTCGGCCATATTCCTCTACCTTACGTGATGGGCTATGATGTAAGGCCCTTGAAAACTTTGGACGAGAAAGAAAAGTTTTTGAATGAGGCCGCTGATAATAAATATATCATATTTTTAGAACATGATGCGGAAAATGAATGTTGTACTGTTAAACATACTGATAAAGGGGTGCGTTTAGATCAAACATTCAAATTATCTGAAGTATTGTAATTAGAATGCTTCATTGATAATTCTGTCTGTTATCTTGTATAAGTAAAAGAGAATTCTTCAGAACGTATATTCTACTTACAGTGAGGAATTACGTACATAAATATATGAAAATAGGACTAGCACTTTCAGGGGGTGGGGCAAGAGGTTTTGCTCACCTAGGCATCGCTCAATATTTATATGAGCAGGGTATTAAACCAGATATGATTTCAGGGACTAGTGCTGGGGCCATTGCCGGATCGTTTTTGGCAGCAGGCTATGAGCCCAAAAGAACTATGGAGATTATATCAGATATAAACTTCTTGAAATTCTTTAGACCTGCTTTGTCATGGTCCGGATTAGTAAATTTGGAAAAAATATCCGATGTTCTTAAAGATTATTTTCCTGAAAATTCATTTGAAGCTTTTAAAATTCCTTTGGTAATTGCTACAACAAATTTCAATTCCGGTGAGAATGTTAATTTTGATTCCGGAGAACTCATCAAACCGCTTTTAGCTTCTGCGAGCATTCCTGTAATTTTCAAACCCATTATTATGGAAGGGGAATCGTATGTAGATGGAGGGATTACTAATAATTTACCCGCAAATGTCTTGAAACCTCATGTCGATTTTACAATTGGTGTGAATGTCAATCCGGTAGGGCGTTCTAACCAAAATGGAAATATGAAAGAGGTTTTGGAACGCTCAATGTTGATGATTATTAACTATCAAACCAAAGAGCAGGCTAAGTTGTGCGATATATTTATTGAACCGAAAGACCTTTCTCCCTTTAAGGTTTTCTCGCTTTCTAAAGCTGAGGAGATTTATGAAATAGGTTATACTAGCGCCAAAGAGACCTTCTCCGGCCTAGCTGATGATCATCCCTTGACTAGAATCAAGAAACTAGCCTAACTATAGGATTCCTTTAGTGTTTTTTCGCTACTTTTCTACTGCAAGACTACCATGGGCAGAGCAAGTTTTTATTTGGTAATAATCTGTGTTTATAGTAGATATTAACAAATTTTAAGACCTGTACCATTTAACCGTTTTCTTTTCCGTTGATATACTTAATATTCGCTTTTTTGCGCAAATTTATAGTATTTACTCACTAAGTTATAACTAAACAAATTATGAGAAAATTATCAGCATGGTCATTAGTGCTATTTATGGGCATAATGGCTGCTTGTCAACCAAGCGAAAAAGCGGACAATAAAGCAGAATTGTCCATTGATTATGAAAAATATGTGCTTCCAAATGGTCTGGAAGTGGTCCTTCACGAGGATAAATCGGATCCCATTGCAGCTGTAGCTATTCAAATGCATGTGGGTTCTAGCCGTGAAAAGCCGGGAAGAACAGGTTTTGCCCATTTTTTCGAACATATGTTATTCCAAAAATCTGAAAACGTTGAGGAAGGTGCATTTTTCAAAAACATAAATGATTTAGGTGGAACATTCAATGGCGGTACTTGGACTGATGGAACGGTTTACTACGAGGTAGTTCCTAAAGATGCTTTGGAAAGAATCTTGTGGATGGAAGCAGATAGAATGGGATTCTTTATTAATGCTATCACTAAAAAAGACCTGGAAGATGAAAAGCCAGTGGTTCAAAATGAAAAGAGACAAAGAGTTGATAATCAGCCTTACGGACATAGAAGCTATGTAATTAAAAAAGCTTTATACCCAGAAGGTCATCCTTATAATTGGGAAGTAATTGGAGAGTTAGAAGATTTACAAGCAGCTACTTTGGGCGATGTTAAGGAATTCTATAACAATTGGTATGGTCCAAATAATGCAACAATAGTAGTTGCTGGTGATTATGATAAGGAGCAAGTGAAAGCTTGGATTGAAAAATACTTTGGAGAAATTGAATCAAGAGGAAATGACGAAGTAATGTCGCCAAAGCCAGTTACTTTGGAAGCTACAAAAAAGCTATTTCATGAAGATGATTACGCGAAAGTTCCTGATTTAAGAATTGTTTATCCTACAGTAGAGCAGTATCACCCAGATTCTTGGGCTTTATCTGCTTTAGGTGAAATCCTCAGTCAAGGTAAAAGAGCGGTTCTTTACAAGAAATTGGTTGAAGAGACTGAATACGCACCAAGTGTATTTTCTTATAACTCTTCTAGTGAATTAGCAGGTGAATTCAATATTGGGATTAGAGCAAAGGACGGAATTGACTTGGATTCAGTTTACGCTGCAGTACAGGAAGCTATGGATGAATTCGAGAGAGATGGTTTCTCTGATAAAGATTTGCAGAGAATTAAAGCCAGACAAGAGACTAGTTTCTACAATGGTATTTCTAGTATTTTAGGAAAAGCATTCCAATTAAGTAGCTATAATGAGTTTAAAGGAAATCCAGGATATATTACTGAAGACATCAATAAGATTTTAGCTGTTGAGAAAGAAGATGTAATGCGAGTTTACAATGAGTACATTAAAGGTAAACCAGCAATTATTACAAGTTTTGTTCCTCAAGGTCAATTGGAATTAATAGTAGAAGGATCTGAAAAAGCGACTGTTAAGATTGAAGAAGTAAAGCCAATGGATGAAGCTTCAATGGCAGATTTAGATAAAGATGCTGAATATGAGAAAACGCCAAGTGAAATTGACAGAAGTAAGCAGCCTGAACTTGGTGATATGCCTTTGATCACGCCACCAACAATTTATGAGACTACGATTGCGAACGGAATAGAAGTTTTAGGTATTCAAAATGATGAATTGCCTTTGGTTAATTTTAGTATTAGACTAAAAGGCGGTGGATTATTAGATGATCCTAACAAACCGGGAATCGCTAACTTGGTGACTGACATCATGCAAGAAGGTACTAAAAACAAGACTCCTGAAGAGTTGGAAGATGCAATTGGTCAAATTGGAGCTAGCATTGGAATGTATACGGGTAATGAGGAAATCGTTATCTATGGTAATTGTCTTGCACGCTATTTTGAGGAGACCATGGCCATAGTTGAAGAAATGATTTTGGAGCCGCGTTGGGACATGGAGGAGTTTGATAGATTGAAAAATGCTCAAATCAATAGTATCAAGCAGAGAAATGCTAATCCTAATGCAATTGCTGGAATTGTTGCCAATAAAATCACTTACGGTGATGACCATATTTTCGCGAAACCATTAAGCGGTACTTTGGAATCGGTTGAATCTATTAGTATAGATGATTTAAAAGGCTATTATGAAAAGTACTTCTCACCTAGTGTAACGAGCTTGCAAATTGCAGGTAGCGTAACTAAGGCTCAAGTGGAGAAGGCATTATCTGGTTTGAACGAAAACTGGGCTTCAAAGGAAGTTACTTTTCCTGAGTATGAAATGAAAAGTGTGGATGAAGAAGGTAAAATCTATTTTGCTAATTTCTCTAATGCTAAGCAATCAGTAATCAGAATGCAAAGACTGGCAGTGGAAAGAAATCACCCAGATTATTATCCGTTAACAGTTGCTAACTACGGTTTAGGCGGAAATTCAGGTGGAAAACTATTCCAAGTGCTAAGAGAAGAGAAAGGCTACACTTATGGAGCATATTCTAATATTAGCTCAAGTACTCAGAAATCTCCATTTGCAGCTTATTCTAGTGTAAAAACAAATACTACTCCGCAGTCAGTAGCTACTTTCAAAGAAGTAATCGAGGCGTACAAGGAGAACTATAACGAAGAGGAATTGGAAAAAGCTAGAACTGCTTTGATTAGAAAAGAGGCGAGAGATTATGAGACTTTAGGTCAAAAACTTAATGTTTTACAGCAAATATCTTCTTACAATTTACCAAAGGATTTTATCAAACAAAATCAGGAAGAATTGAAAGCTTATACTGTTGAGGACATGAAAAAGATCATGGATACTTACATGAACATTAATCAGATGAATTACATCATTGTAGGAGATGCTGAAACTCAATTAGAAGGGGTGAAGGCATTAAATATCAAAGAAGTTGTTAAAGTAGATGAAGACGGAAATCCAGTTGACAATAAGATTGAAGCAATGTAAAAAATAAATTTAATAGAGAATTAAAAGGCTGGGATCAAGATTCCAGCCTTTTTTTTGTCCCACTGGTTTTCTAGAACAGTTATGAATTTCCCCTTTAACCTCCAAAATAGTCATTCGCCTGCTTTCGGCTGACCTTTGTACTTCCGCCTCTGGCGAACTGAAGCCTTGCAGGCAGCTGTATAATTAGTACAGATGTTCGATTTTTTTATTTTAAAATTCGAAGCATTCTTTCCCAAGATTTATTTCGAGCTCCAATATTGGCTTCTTGACCTGTGGGATCATCCCCAGAGCGCATATAGGCGTGTCCTGCCCCTTCATAAACTCGTACATCATAGATCTGTTGATATTCATTCATAGCTTCCTTAGAAGCTTCAATTGTAGCATTTACCCTCTGATCATTTCCTCCATAGAATCCATAAACTGGTGCTTCAATTTTAGCATAGTCGATTGCTTCCTTTGGCCCCGTTCCATAAAAAACCAAAACCTCACTTAAATTTTCATTATTGGTTGCGTAGCGAAAGGATTGAGAGCCTCCCCAACAGAAACCTACGACAGCGACTTCTCCATTTCCGGCAGCAAGCTTTTTAAGATAATTGAAGGAATTATGAAGATAGGAGGTGACTAGTTTTTCATCCAACTCGTATAACGCATTTCTCGCATCATCTGAACTTGGAAAGTCAGCAGTCCCCGTATATTCTTCACTAAAATCAGAAAGTAGATCAGGAGCAAAAGCAATAAATCCTTTTTCTGCTAGTTGATCAGCAAAATTTCGAACCCAATCCGTTAGGCCTCTATTTTCATGTATGACTATAACTGTTTTCGCTTTTTCAGAGATTTCAGGAAAAACTAAGAATCCTTTTAGGGTCTTGTCACCAGCGGAAATCTCTACCCATTCATGATGTCGGGGCGAATCCTCTAATCGATCTTTCATGCGATCTTGAGCGTTTCCCATCATGGTAAATAATCCATAGAAAAGGAAAAGAAGAGTAAATTTTAGGTATCTTTCCATAGTTATATATTTATTTGAATAATCTAAATTAATGTAGCTTATTATTCCTTAGGAAGCAAGGAATCCATTATAAATCAAAGAAGCTTAATTGCAGCAAATTACTCTTAAAAAGTTCTTATTACTTCAGGAACCAAATCAAAACTTCTTGCTTTCCGTTTCCTAGATTTCATATATTTATTCATCTTTGAGTATTATTTCATTTAATTGAAAAAGCACCAATAACTACATGCAAGAACAAAAAGTAATCATTATAGGAGCGGGGATAGCTGGATTAACAGCAGCTATTGAATTAGAAAAAGCAGGTTTTAAACCTACTATCTTAGAAGGGTCAGACAACATTGGCGGTAGGGTGAAAACTGATAAGTTTGGCGGATATCTTTTAGATCATGGTTTTCAAGTGTTATTGACCGCCTATCCTGAAGCTCAATATTATTTGGAATATGATAAGCTTAATTTGAAAAAGTTTAGTCCAGGGGCATTGATTTTAGATGGACAGCATGGAGAATATGTAATTTCTGACCCAATAAGACAGCCTACTTCCCTTTTTAGCATGTTATTTTCTCCTGTAGGCAGTTTATCTGATAAAATTAAAATATTTCAATGGAATAGGGCTTTAAAGAAATTATCTATAGATAGTATTTTTGAGAAACCGGAGGTGTCTTCTATTGAATTCTTAAGAAAGAAGGGATTTAGTGAATCCATAATAAAGCAATTCTTCAAGCCCTTTTTTGGTGGTATTTTCCTGGAAAATGAATTGCAAACTTCTTCCCGTATGCTGGAATTTGTTTTTAAAATGTTTGGCGAAGGTTTTGCAGCCGTACCTGAATCTGGAATGAAGGCTATTCCTGAAATGTTGGCCAGTAACTTATCACAGACAGATATTAAGCTTAATAAAAGGGTAGAAAAAGTTGAGAGAAGAAAAGTAATTCTAGAAAACGGAGAAGAGCTGGAAGCTGATGTCATTATTATTGCAACGAAAGCAAACCAATTGCTACCGCAGCTCGATGGACAATTTGCAGAAGACCAATTCGTAACCAATTTGTATTTCAGTTCTGATATTGATCCTATTGGTAAACCTCTAATAGCATTAGTGCCTGATGACGATAAATTAATCAATAATATCACGGTCATGAATAAAACCTCTTCCTCTTATGCACCAGCAGGAAGTTTCTTACTCTCCATTTCTGTTACCAAAAACTATCAAGAAAACGATAAACAATTAAAGCAGAGAATATTGAAAGAGTTGATCGAGTTATTTCCGCAACTATCGAATGCTACCATTGAGCATCTTAAAACCTATTATATTGATAATGCATTGCCTCAAATTGATGACTTTCAAAACAAAATGAATCCCTCACAATCCAAAGTCCATCAAGGCATATACTTAGCAGGGGATTACCTATTAAACGGCTCCATCAATGCTGCAATGGCCTCTGGTAGATATGCGGCTCACGCAGTTTTCGAAGATTTGAAAGGCCAAGGATTTCATAATTGATAGTACTAAGAGTATCAAATATTAAGTCCCTTTAGGATTGAGAAGGGAGGACTTCAAAAATTCAAGAGCATCTTTTGCAGTTTCTAATGGGATTTCCTCCATTGGGACATGGCCAGCATTCTTATAGATCTTTAATTCACTCTTGGGTAAGATACTGTCAAATCTATAGGCATGCTCTACGGGAATCCAGCTATCGTGCTCGCCCCACAAAATAAGCGTAGGGATTTGTATCTGTGATAATTTTTCAAATTCGGAAGGGACTCTTTGACTAAATCTTTTTAAGGTCGCTTTTCTGTTTCCTTCATGGAGCATGAGATCATAATACATTTGAATTTTTTCATCGGTAATTTTAGATTTATCATAGTAAACCTGTTCTAAGCTCATTCTGAAAAGAAATTTGGGAGTAATGCTGGTCATGAGTTTTGAGAATACAGGATGGTTAATTAATGAGAATACTGAAAATCTATTTTGATCTTTAAATTTTGCAGTATCATTGGCTATTCTTGCTCCAGAGGAGTTTAAGAGTATTAATTTATTAACCATTGTGGGATTAAGCAGCGTCATTTTATAAGCTACTTGTCCACCCATTGAGTTTCCAGCCAGTGCTATGCTATCATAATCCAGCTCTTGTACAAGTTTCCAAAGTAGATCAGCATAGTAATCAGTGTCGTACTTTTCTTGATGATTTGGACCTGTAAGCCCATGACCTGCTAAGTCAACAGAGATGGTCGTGAAATCTTGAGCAAATTCCTTTTGCCAAACTTCCCAAGTGTGTAAGGAAGAAAAACTTCCATGAAGTAACAAAACAGGAAAGCCTTTTCCTACTTTCCTAATATGTAGTTTATTACCGTCTATCTCAATATATTGAGATTCTGCAGTAAAGTATTTTTTGTGATTTGTATCAGCAGGAATATCAGATTTATAAAAAATGAGCAATAGAATCAGGAAAAGACTCACGATGCTCAATAAAACGAATCCTATAATTTTGAAGATTTTTTTCATGACTGGTTTTATTGCTCTAAAATAGTTTCAATAGTCCTTTTTCGGTTGATTTTACCATTTTCAGTTTCTGCGAATTCATCAATGGTAAAGATTTGTTTAGGAGCCTGAAAAGCTTCTAATTTCGATTTTAAAATTTTGGGAATATTCTCAGTGGCCACATCGCCTTCCAGTACCAAATTTAAAGATTCACCAAACTTTTCATGCGGTAAACCAAATACAAAAAATCGATTGCTTATGTTGAATTCACTAAATATGGAAGCTATTTCTTTCTCGATGATTTCAGGGTGAATTTTTATGCCTCCGGAATTGATTACAAAATCATACCTTCCTAACCAATTAAATTGGGTTAGGGAAATTAATTCAACTACATCATTTGTTAGCAGTGAATCTTGACCACTGATTTTTGGAGCATTTACAATCAAACAATTTCGATTATCAACTGAAAAGCTAACTCCTTTCAATGCATTGAAGCATTCCTCCTTTGCCGAATTGATGCGTTTTAATGCAACATGAGAGACTGTTTCTGTCATTCCGTATGTGCTATAAACTTTGGTATTATAAAAATGAGATTTAATTTTCTGAGCTAGATTATCTGGAACAGGAGCACCCCCTAAAATAATAGCTTTGGATCGTTCCAAATATTTTATGCTTTCGGGACTTTCCTCTATAATCCTTTCCATTTGATAGGGCACAAATGAGAAAAAATCAATGATTGAATTGTCTATAAAATCTATCAAAGGATTACCGGAAATTGGGGCAATATGCAAATCTAATCCTCCGATCAAAGCTCTGGCAATCATCATTTTTCCCCCTATAAAAGAGGGATTTATGCACAGCAATGCCTTATCGCCTTCCTTTAAATTAAGCGTTTCTAAGGTTGCTAAAGCACTTGATTTGATCTGACTCTTTTGTATTTTGATCCTTTTTGGCTTCCCTGTCGATCCAGATGTAGATTGAAAAATGTGATCAGAACTCGAATTCCAATCTACTATAAATGCAATTATGCTTTGTAGATATTGATCTTTACTATTGTTAAAATGATGGATAAAATCCTGTAAATGATATTCATTCTTATTATAAATGATCGATACGTGTCTAGACAAGGCTGGAGGCATGAAGTACTAATTAGCTTGAAGTGGTAAATTTAATACTTAATTGAGTCAATATTGTAAAAAAAGAAGTTCAATATTAAGATTTCAATATTTTTGCTATACTTTTAACAGTTTTGCAAAAATAAATTTGGTTAAATTGAAATTCTATACCGAAATAGTCAATAATATATACTAATTTTGCTTTTTAATTGAAAACTCCAAATAATAATAATGTTACCTTTCAAACTGGATAAAATTGACAAGAAAATATTGGACATACTGCAAATAGATGGCAGAATTACCAATGCTCAGTTATCAAAAGATATTGGATTATCACCTGCGCCAACTTTAGAGCGTGTTAAGAAACTTGAAAATGCAGGTATAATCAAAAGTTATCATGCAAAACTTGATACCGAGAAGATAAATTTAGGCGTGAGTACTTATGTTATGGTATCCTTAAAAGGCCATAATAAATCAAATATTGATAAGTTTATTGCCGCGATTGATGATGTGGATGAAATTATTGAGTGTAATCACGTTACTGGTTCAAGCGACTTTATTTTAAAAGTGATTGCTAAAGATATTCCTTCTTATCAAAAACTGATGCTGGAAAAAGTTAGTGAAATCGAAGTAGTAGATAGTATGCAATCGATGGTAATTTTATCTACATTTAAGGATAGCAAAAGAATGCCGATACCTGAAAATAAATGAAATTATGCCTAATCAGCGCAATCAAATTTTAGACCGAGAAGCTATCCAGAGTAAAATCAAAAGGATAGCTTTTCAAATTTTAGAGAATAACTACCAAGAAGAGAAACTGTATATCATAGGGATTGAAGGTGGGGGAGCGATTTTGGCTAAAAAAATCAGTCAAGAATTAGAAAGTATAAGCCAACTAAAACCTATTTTCTTATCAGTTAATATTGATAAGTCTTCACCTTCCGATTCAAAAGTTGTTCTGAGTGAAGATGTGGAGATTGCTAAAAACGCAGTTGTTCTTCTTGTTGACGATGTTTTGAACTCGGGTAAAACAATATTTTATACACTTAGGTCATTGCTAGATCTAAACCTCAGTAAAATTGAGACAGCATTTTTGGTAAACAGAGCCCACCGTTCATTTCCAATCGCAGCGAACTATACAGGTATTGAAATTGCTACAACTATTCAAGAACATATAAATTTCAATTGGTCGGAAGAAGGTTTTGGTGTTTACCTAGAATGATTTACTTTTGTAGTTATTTGAATATTGCTCAACCATAAATAAATCAAACAATGAGGGTTTTTGTAATAGTGTTATTATTAACCGTTGGATTTTCTCCAAAGTCAGATGCACAACGTATCCGATATAAAAACCTTTTCCCCATTCTGCAGAGCAAAGATTACAAGACTGCTGCACCTCAACTCTTACAGTTTCTGGAAGAAAATGATGATGAAGCGAACGCTTATTTCTATTTAGGTGAAATAATTGTTTCACAACTCGACTCTGCTGAAATCTTTCCATCTACGGAAAAGTTTGACTCTATGGCCAATAGAGCCATTGAAGCGTACAAAAAGTCAATGGCGCTTGTTGATGATCGAGAAATCAGAAAAAATGATGATTATTATGCTGCTTACAATAGAAGAGACCTCCGAACAGGTAAGTTTGCGATTAAGATATCGGATATTCATTTAGACTATGAGAATAAAATAAAAGAGGTTGTTAAAAAGAAAGAACTAGTTAATGAATTACATGAATTAAAAAACAGGTCAATTCAAGAATATGAAAGTTTTGCCTTATTAGTTGAAGATTTTCATTCACGCTTTACCAATGAATCGGCCTATTTATTAAGAGCAGGTCCTGCCGATATTGCTGCCTCGCAAAAGCTTGTATCCAATTACCTGAAGTTCATTGAAGTCTATGAAGATTTTACTACAAAGCTCAAATCCTTAAAACACCCTTCATATGACCCACAGCTACAAACAATTCAAATTGTCAATTGGAATGGTTTAAAACTACTTAAATCAAATTTCTCTGATTTTTCTGTTAACATTCAGAATTATGAAGAGTATCTCAATAGATTGAATGCAAAGATAGAGTCAGAAGTAAAACCCCTTAAGGATTTACTCTACAAAACTGATGCTGAATTTAACCAAGCAATTTCTCAAAATCTTAGTATAAGTGATTCCTCTAAGATTCAAAAGATGACTATTCCGGAAAACCTGGTGGAGCAGTTAAAGAAATATGATGAGGATAATGTAATTCTTAACTTACTAAAATATAAGAAACAAAAAAGCCGTACAAATTTACTTACGAATGTGAGTTTACATCCTGTATTAGCTGATTCCTCCAATATTTACCAAAGAGCAAATTTGGTGGAAGAATATGAACTCAATTTAACAGAGCAGTTAGATTTAATTGAGAAAATAGACCTAGGCATTTCTGATAAAACTAAAAATGATTTCAAATACTTTTTGGAAGGATTTAAACCTTCTATTGAAGCTTTTATTGAAACCGAAAAAACTATTGTCAAACAAAAATTAGATTCTGTTTCTCAAAGAACCGAAATGATGGCAAGACAAATTGAGTTTTTTAGATATGAACAGGATTCGATCTTCCTAACGCCTCTAATTGCTGCTACCCATGAGCATAAAAACTACGTTTTAAACACCATCGAGCTCGATTCAATGCTGTTAGTTGGGGGGCAAATGGGAAATCAGCCTTTCATTGCTTCTGCTGGATTCAATATGGAAGTAAAGTCATTTACTAGCTTGTTAGACAGTTCCTACACCATTAATAACATGATAATGTTAAGCAATAATCTTTTGGTAAATTTAGAAGGAACTGAGAAATCGCAGCAGAATCGATATTTGAAATATTTCTCTCCAAATTTAGAAGAGTTGTGGTCATTGGAATATGAACAGGAGGCCAGTCTAGGCAATGCAAAAGTGGAAGCAGGGATCTTCTTTATATATGATCAGGATGGCAATGTGCTCCAAACTTTGAATTCACAAGGTGAAATAATTGGCAATTAATGATATTTTACCAGAATTCCTGTTACACTTATTAAATCAAAATTGCATATTTGTGCTTGGAAGGAATTCCTCAGATAAATACAGCATTTTAAGTAAGAATTACATAAAAATATGAGTAGTAAAATTAATATCACCTTACCAGATGGTACAGTAAAAGAGTTTGAAAAGGGCATTTCTGGCTATGACGTAGCTATGAGTATAAGCGAAGGATTGGCCAGAAACGTATTGTCAACCAAAGTTAATGGTCAGGTGTGGGATTCTACAAGGCCTATAAATGAGGATGCTCATGTTCAATTGCTTACTTGGAATGATCCGGAAGGTCAAAATACGTTCTGGCATTCATCTGCTCACTTATTGGCCGAGGCTTTAGAAGAACTTTACCCTGGAATAAAATTCGGTATTGGACCACCCATAGATAATGGCTTCTACTATGATGTTGATTTTGGAGAAAAGGAATTGCAAGGAGAGGAATTAGAGAAAATTGAGCAAAAAATGCTTGAATTGGCTCGTAATAAAAATCAGTTTATACGTTCTGAGATTTCTAAGAAAGATGCGTTCGAGTATTACCAGAAAAAGGGTGATGAATACAAACTTGAATTAATTGAAGGACTAAATGATGGCGAAATCACTTTCTATCAGCAAGGAAATTTTACAGATCTGTGTAGAGGGCCACATATCCCACATACGGGTTATATTAAAGCCGTAAAACTGCTAAATATTGCCGGTGCCTACTGGAGAGGAGATGAAAAGCGTAAACAGTTAACAAGAATTTATGGCATTACATTTCCTAAGCAAAAAGAACTAAAAGAATATTTAGAGCTTTTGGAAGAAGCAAAAAAGCGAGATCATAGGAAATTAGGTAAAGAGATGGAATTGTTTGCATTCTCTGAAAAAGTGGGCTTAGGCTTGCCGTTGTGGTTGCCAAAAGGAACTATGTTAAGGGATCGATTGGAGAATTTCTTGAAAAAGGCTCAAGTGAAAGCCGGGTACCAGCCCGTGATCACCCCTCATATCGGAAATAAGGAATTGTATATTACCTCTGGTCATTATGAAAAATATGGCAAAGATTCCTTTCAACCCATTGCTGCTCCATCAGACGATGATTCGAAAAGTGATGAGGAATATTTATTAAAACCAATGAATTGTCCTCACCATTGTGAAATTTATAAAACAAAGCCACGTAGTTATAAAGACTTACCCCTAAGGCTTGCTGAATTTGGTACTGTGTACAGGTACGAACAAAGTGGAGAGCTGCACGGATTAACCAGGGTAAGGAGTTTTACTCAGGATGATGCACATATTTTCTGTCGCCCAGATCAGGTAAAAGAGGAATTCATTAAGGTGATTGATCTCGTGTTATTTGTCTTTAATTCCTTAGGCTTCCAAAATTTTGTAACTCAAGTATCTCTAAGAGATCCGGAAAATAAGGAAAAATACATTGGAGGAGATGAGGTGTGGGATAAGGCTGAAAAAGCCATCATCGAGGCAGCAGAAGAAAAAGGGCTAAAAACAGTAATAGAATTAGGAGAGGCTGCTTTTTATGGACCTAAGTTAGATTTCATGGTTAAAGATGCTCTTGGAAGAAGCTGGCAATTAGGCACAATACAAGTAGATTATAATCTTCCTGAACGCTTTAAACTAGAGTATGTTGGTGCTGATAATAGTAAGCACAGGCCTGTAATGATTCACCGTGCGCCATTTGGTAGCATGGAGCGATTTGTTGCGGTATTGATAGAACATTGCGCAGGTAATTTCCCATTGTGGTTATCTCCTGAGCAAGTTGCTGTTTTGCCAATTTCTGAAAAGTATGCTGATTTTGCCAATAGGGTTTATAGTGAACTCGAAGCAGAAGATATTACAGGCTTTATTGATCATAGAGATGAAAAGATAGGACGTAAAATTAGAGATGCGGAAATCAAGAAAATTCCTTATATGTTGATTGTTGGAGAACAAGAGCAAGCTGAGGGCAAAGTCTCTATCAGAAAACATGGAGAAGGAGATGTGGGAAGTATGAGTTTGGAAGATTTTAAATCATTTTTTAACCAAAAAGTGCTGGATAGTATAGAAAATAAATAATATTAAATATTAGATTTTGGATTGTAGTTTTGTAATCCAATATTTATCACGATATTTGCACATTGTTAAACAAAAAAAGGAGGTTAATATTAGTAAAATGCGAAAAAAAGGCAGCTACCGACCTAGGGGTAGGGAAGAAGAACCTTACAAGGTAAATAGTAAAATTAGAGCTAGAGAGGTACGTGTAGTTGGTGAAAATGTAAAAGTTGACGTTTATACCATCGGTGAAGCACTCAGGATGGCTGAAGAGCAAAATCTTGATCTGGTAGAAATTTCTCCCAAAGCAGATCCTCCCGTTTGTAAAATTATTGATTACTCAAAATTTAAATACGAACAGAAGAAGAAGCAAAAGGAAATTAAAGCCAAAGCTCAAAAGACCGTAATCAAAGAAATTCGGTTTGGACCCAATACTGATGACCATGACTTTGAATTCAAATTAAACCACGGAAAGAAATTCCTAAAAGATGGTGCTAAAGTGAAAGCTTATGTGCACTTCGTGGGAAGAACAATTGTTTTCAAAGATAGAGGGGAACTTTTATTATTGCGTTTTGCTTCTGAACTGGAAGAATATGGAAAAGTAGAACAGATGCCTAAATTAGAAGGTAAAAGAATGACACTTTTCATTACTCCGAAACAAGCTAAATAAGTAACCAATTTAAATAAATAGATAAATGCCTAAAGTAAAAACAAAATCAGGCGCGAAAAAAAGGTTTAAATTGACTGGAAGCGGTAAAATCAAAAGAAAGCACGCTTTTAAAAGTCACATTTTAACCAAAAAAGAAACTAAGCAGAAAAGACGCTTAACCGATATGGGTCTTGTTCATAAGACAGATATGGGTAGAGTAAAAGACATGCTTAATCTCTAATATTTCGCAAAATTAAAACGAACGAAGGTTCAATGTTTAACCGGGATATATGGTTTGTCAAGTATCAATCGTGAGGTTGGTCACCAATTTCCAAAAAATTAAAATTTATGCCAAGATCAGTAAATCATGTAGCTTCAAGAGCTAGAAGAAAAAAAATCCTTAAGTATGCGAAAGGCTACTGGGGTAGAAAGAAAAACGTTTGGACGGTAGCAAAAAATGCCGTTGAAAAAGGTTGGTTGTATGCCTACAGAGATAGGAAACAAAAGAAAAGAGAATTCAGAAAATTATGGATTCAAAGAATTAATGCAGGTGCCAGAGAACATGGTTTGTCTTATTCTCAGTTTATGGGTGCTGTAAACAAAAAAGGAATAGAATTAAACAGAAAAGTATTAGCTGATTTAGCTATGAATCACCCTGAAGCTTTTAAAAGCGTAGTAGATTCAGTAAAGTAAGATACTTTTTTATATCATATACTGGCCTCATTGCATTATGCAGTGAGGCTTTTTTATTTCCAGTCCATATGACATTAGCTTAGCTCTTTTTTGCTATAGGAAGATTTTTAACCCTAAGCTCAAAAATTTGTAGTTACCTCTGTATATTTTGTAACTAAAAAAGACAGGAATATGAAATTTGGAATGAAATTAGTATTAGCGGCTTTTGTTATAGGCGGATTTATAGCATGTGAATCTGATAAAAAGCAAGTGCAAGATTCTACTGCCAGTGAAAAGTCAGAGCAAGTAAAACAAGACTTCCTTCAAAAGAAAAACGAGTGGAAGGCTAAACTGGATGCTGAGATCGATGCGGTAGAAGAGCGCATCGAAAAAGCTAAAGCAGATACGGAATTAGAGAAAGAACTTAAAAAAGTTAAAAGTAAGCTTGAAAGCAACTTAGCAACGATTGAAAGCTCTACTGAAAAGACTTGGTCAGAGGCCAAGAATGACGTTAAAAAAGCATATGATGATGTGAAAAATGATTTAAAGGATTTAAGCAATAAAATTGAGAGTGAATTAAATTGATTTAGTATTTATATAATTTGAATAGAAACCGGAGCATCGCAAACTTCGGTTTTTTTATGAATATAAAGTAATTTTTAAAAATGCAGCGTATTTATAAAAATATGAAAACTTTGCTGGAGTAATTGCGAAGAAGCTAAAGTGTTTTTTAGGGGGTTACTTAATTGCTAGTTTCCGGATTAAAGTGAATACAATAATTAAAGAAGAGTAGCCTATAAAAAACGGAATAATAAACTCTATAAAGCCCATTGACAGCATAATGGCCATGATCATTAATTGAAAGCCCAATCCGTAAATAGATATCATGGACATAAACCAATTGGGAATTTGTCGGATTTTAAAAGCGCTTGCGTCAAACCTATAGATAACCCAATCAAAAGGAAAATACAAAACACGAAAGATATGGAATAGAATTTTGACAGTGGTCTGGCTTTCAGTCGGAAACGCAGCAGGAGGCTTACTTTCGAATATTTTACTGGTAGTATCTCCACCGATTGTCCGGTGTCTTAAAATCACATAATAGTAGTTATATAAAGTACCCTGTAACTGTAAAGCTATATAAGCTATGAACGCCAACCAGTAACTACTGTCACTTTTATAACTTATCACCATAATAAATATCAAATTCAAAATACTGTCAAATATTGAGTCGAGATACCTACCAGAATAGGAGGGGCTTTCTTTAATTCGAGCTAGCTCTCCATCCATTGCATCTACTATTGATTTAAGGATGAGGCCAAAGCCTGCGATCAAATAGTTCTCTAGTAGAATTGCATAAGCAGATAGTATTCCAATTATACCAAACCAAATAGTAACTTGAACAGGGGATACTGAGGTACTTTTTAATAAATTTGAAAAGAAAACTGCAGGGCCTCTTCCGTAATCTGAAAAGTCGAAAAACTTTTGCTCTTTATCTATTTTCGGCATTGAATATAATCTAGTGCTATGTTTTAGGCTACAACCTTATATAAGTTAAGGATTTATTTTAAGATAATAATTCATTAATAACTTTGCTTAGACAATTTTTGTTCATCGAAAGGCTTCATAAATATTGGGAAAATCATATTTTAAAATTATTTGATACTGTTTACATCGCTCCATTTTAAAATAGTATAAAATTTAATTGCTCAATTTACTTTAGCTTTATAATTTGGCTTGTGCACTTTTTAAATATAAGATATCATTGGGAAAAGAGTGACTTTTTCGGAAGGGCTTCTCTTTTATTTCGCTATGCGGCCTACCTGTTCAATGCTATTTTTCTGATCATATTTTTAGATGTCTATAGCATCCAATTAGATGTTTGGCATTATTTTTCATTCCTAGTAGCTGTCCTATTACCCTACACCTTATTTATTTATTATGTTCAAGAAAATAACGACAAAGGAATAGGAATTCGACAGAATATGTTCGATTTTCTAGTTGTCGGGTGGTTTGTGGGACTTATTCATTTGCTCTATATTCCCACGTTCTTGTTTATTTTAGGCTTAGTAAGTAACTATGTGGCTTCCAGAGGTTTTCATAAATTCTATAGAATACTAGTCATCCCAGTCGGTTATATCCTAACCTTAGCTATCTATGGGTTTCAAATCAAATTTGATTTAGCAGATCAGATGCTTCATTTGTCCTTGGCCTACGCTTTAATCCACTTTATTACGATTGCTTATATTAGCTATCGGTTCTCCAAAAGCGTTCAGCTGGTAAATAAAAAAGTCACCATACAACAACGTGAAATAATTACTCAATCAGAAGAATTACAGTCGCTTAATGAATCTTTAACTGCTTTAAACAATCATTTAGAAGAAAAGGTAATGGAACGGACGCAGGAGCTCCAACGCAAAAATGAAAAATTGGCAGAATATACTTTCATCAATGGGCATCAACTAAGGGCTCCAGTTGCCAGCATGTTGGGTTTATGTAACTTATTGGACTATGCTGAAGAGGTGGACGAGAAAGAAGTTATAATCCATAAGTTAAAGGATGAAGTGAAAATTTTAGATATTACAATCAAGGAAATTAGGTTGAAGCTGGAAACCGACAAAAGTATTGTGGACCAAGTGAAAGAGATAGAGACTGAACATTCACAGTTTGAAAAATTGAGAGGAAAGATTTGGGGAATGTGAAAAATCTAAAACAGCAAAGCCAATGCCGATCTTCACAATAATTGATTGCATTTAACTCAGATCTGTCGTATAATCGAAAATATACTTTATCAATGTGATTTACCGTTCTACTGGATATATATTGGAACAAGAGATAAGAGGCAATAGGCTTCATCCATCTAATGATTATTGCGGTTGCTTGTTTTTGAAGGTCTATATCAAACAATTCATCCAAACAGCAGAGGGCAGGGTAGTACCTAAAAACGTAGATGGGGTAGCAAAAAATGAATACCAATATCATTTGAAAGATCACTTGGGCAATGTGCGGACTACTTTTGCGGTAAGGGATGATGATTATGCTACTGGTTTTGAAACCCTTGAAAACCCCTATTTCGACAATTATGATGATATTACCATTCTTCCTAATCAATATAAAAGGAGTGGCAATTACAGCCACCGGTTAACGGGCGGAGGAACTGATATAGTAGGTTTAATGAAAACCTTATATGTCAGCAAAGGCGATAAAGTAAGTGCCGAAGTGTACGGCAAGTATTTAGATGCTGCCTTTACCAATGATCAAATTAATGCAGGAGCGTTAGTTAATGCCTTGGTGAGCATGCTGGGTGGTGGTACTCTTACAGGTGAGGGGACTATAATAGAAAACAACCTCAACTCGGATTACATTTCCGCGGCCATGGCAGATGGGAGCGAGGATGAAAGCCCTAAAGCCTATTTGAACTACATCATGCTGGACAAGAATTTCAATTATGTAAATTCAGGTTTTGAAAGATTATCAGAATCAGCTGCTGATGATGGCACAGGCAGTGGCACACACCAAAAACTCTCTTTTGAAGAAATAGAGGTAGCGGAAGACGGATATCTGATGGTGTTCTTAAGTAATGAAAGCCAGCAAGCTGTTGAACTCTTCTGGGATGATTTTAAAGTGGAGCATCATTATAATGCAGTGCTGCAAGCGGATGATTACTATCCCTTTGGTCTAACCTTTAACTCCTACCAGAGAAGCTACAGCAAGGCGAACAACTTTAAGTATAATCAAGGAACTGGTGATAAAACATTTCAAGGAGCGGAAGGAAAGTTCTTTAGAACAGAGAGAGTTCCAGAGCTTGGATGGGACATGACTAAGTTCAGGATGTATGATTATGCGCTAGGTAGATTCTTAAATGTTGATCCATTGGCTGATATTGATGTGAATTACAGATGGAGTACTTATAATTACTCATTCAATAACCCGATTCGATGGAATGACCCATATGGTGACTGCCCTACTTGTGTTGATGATATTATCGAAGGATTTAAAGCATTTGGAGAGATGATGGCAAGAAATTTTTCTTTTAAAGGAAACGATAATGAACAGGAAAAATCAAATAACGGATATCAAAATGATGACTTAGAGGTGGTTCTGGGTGGTATTGGTGGTGAAGGGGGGGCAATGAATGAGAGATCATCTTCAAATACGTTATTTATCGAACTAGATGATGTTACTACATTGGGTGGAGCAATAATAAAGCAAGCATACAAAGACATTAAATTACCTAAAGTGGATAATAACAAAAGGACTGTTTCCAACCCTTCAGAAATGGATGGGTATGAAAGAATAGCTGATGCTTTTAAGACAGGTATTGATGCGGCTGGTAATTCGGATAAGCCTGACGCACCTGATACCACCCGTTATAAGAATGGTAATTCTGCAGTAATGTATAATGATGGAAGTTTGATTCTATTAGATCCAAATGATAAACCGATTCAAAGAAAACAAAGTGGAAGAAGTTTATTTGAAGATATTGAATAAAAACAACAAATAATGAAAACAAAATTATACTTATTTATTATATTTTTAACATTGGCTTCATGTGGAGAGTCAAAGAAGCAAGTAATTGAAGAGGATAACTTAGAGTATCATTATACGATGCAAAATAATAAAAGAAATGGTGAAGCATTCATTATTTCAAAACAGAATGATACGTTGGCTAAATTGAATTATTCAGGAGGGCAATTAGACGGTAGAAACAGTTATTTTTTCGAAACTGGTGAAGTCAAGTCTACCCATGAATATGTAAATGGTCTGCTTGACGGAGAGACTTTTTTATATTATAAAAATGGACAAATCAAATCAGTTTATTTATTTGATAATGATACTCTTGAAGGAAAAACAAAGGAGTATTACGCATCAGGTCAAGTCAAATTAATTGGAGATTATTCAAGTGGACTTGCTCAAAACAGATGGAAGCAATTTTATGAAAATGGTGCTACAGAAAGATTCTACGTTTACAAAAATGATACCTTGCTATACTACAAGGCATTTACTGAGGATGGGGGCGTTTATGATGATTATTTTTATTTAGATGTATCTTTATTAAGGAATGACAGTCTACAAATTAAACTTTATCATTATGAAGTTGATTCATTACTGGTAGGAGTACTAATGGGAGAATTGAAAATTGAACCGCATAAAAAATTGGTTGATACAGTTTATAGAAATACGTTCCATTCATCGACAATAATTGTACCAGCCATAACCGACAAAAACAATGTTGCATCGGGGATAATTTATGAAATGAATGCGGAGAATTATGATATTATTTCAGATTATTATTTTCGGTACGATGTAGAAAATGATAGTAATTTGGTAAAACCAATTACCGGTTTTGATGATCTAAGGGAATGACTACTATCCCTTTGGTTTGACTTTTAACTCCTATCAGAGGAGCTACAGCAAGGCGAACAATTACAAGTATAATGGTTTTGAGGAACAGGTAGAATGGGGCGTTTACGACTATCAGGCTAGATATTATGATGCTGCTCTGGGTAGGTTCTTGAATGTTGACCCTGCATCTGATTTAATGAGAAGACACTCACCTTACAATTACGCCTTTGACAACCCGATCAGGTTTATTGACCCTGACGGGATGATGCCTAGTGATGTGGTTGATCCCGATCCACCATCTAAGGCAAATAGAACGCTTAGTGATGTTGGGGAAGGGTTTAGCATGCTTTTAAAAATAACGACAGGTAAAGATGCTTCAGAAATATATCAAGGTCTAAGTGACGGGCTTCAATACATGGAAGACAAATTAATAACAGAAAATCAAGTTAAGGATGTAGCTGACAATCCCGAAAAAACTGAATTATCAGGTTCTGCATTGATAGGAAATATGAATGGGGATGGTGCAGCAATCGAGGGGTACGGAGCTGGGAATGAGATAGATGTTTCAATTATGCAGAATTTATTAGGTGTAAGTATGCCAGGTGGAGCACCTGAAGCATTAGGTGAAAGAATTAGTACAGCTGTATCAGGTGGGGAAAAGCTGGTTGAAGGGGCTATTGAAACCTATAAAGAGATTGGGAAGAGTGTTCAAACTAAACCTATTGGAACATCGTCAACACCTGGTCAAGTCGTCACTTATCCTTTTATGAGTGATGGTGATTCTTCTACTGCTGTTATTAAAACTCACATGTCACCCGAAAGGGGAAGGTCATATTTTAGAAGTGATACTGTTGATTTAAAATATAATAATAATGAAAAATAAACCTGTTATTCTAATAGCCTTTGTGTTTTTACTGGGTTGTTCTACTGATTCTGAAAAACACAAAAAATATTTCGAGACTGGAGAATTAATGATTGAAGAATATAGTCAAAATGATACTTTGTTTTATCAAGAATATTATAAAAATGGTAATTTAAGTAAACAAAGGCAATCATATAATAGGTTTAGTTTAGTGAGAAAATTTAACGAAACCGTTTCACAGCAATTAATGTACAAATTTGCTAGGATGAATGACACCATCACATATGCAGTTAAATATGATGACGCTGGTTATAAGATTGATTCTTTAGTCAAGAGTAAATTAAATATCAGTATTACTTCGAATTTAGATACTTACAGTTTAGGTGATACTGCTAATATAAAAATAAGAATGATCGATCGTAATTATAGTGATCAATCAATAAATTTGGTTGAAGAATTTAATGTAAATAGTTTATTTTCTTTTGAAAATTATAGGTCAAGCGAACATGAAATAAATCTTGAATTTTTATGTGATTCTAAAGGCGAAAATATATTAAGAATAATTTACTATGACACGTCTTTTGAAATGGTAGAGCAACTAGGAGATTCTGCTTTTTATGGCTACAGATATGGATTGTTCGATTTTATTGAATACTCTTATCTTGTAGAATAAACCCCCGTTCCCGCCATGTTTTACGTGGTGGCAATTAAGAAATATCAAAACCCCCACCTCGTCCTCGTTTGTAACGAGGATGCCTAAAGCAAAGCATTTGTAATGCTAAAACCTCAAAAGAGCTTATTTCTTGCGACCGTTCCTTAAATCCAGAGCCACCAGCTCGTCTTGCAACGAGGATGACTAAAATCAAGCATTTAAAATGCTTAGTAGGCACACTTTATCTAAACCTAGTTGCTGTTTTTCAAAAAAACCATTTCTTTGTAGGATAAACTAAAGGGCAGTAAATCAACCAAAACTATGTCTGGCGACCGATATAAAATAGCCGATCAAAATGCTTTGTATTTTGTAACATTCACAGTGGTAAATTGGATCGATGTTTTTACCAGAAGATCCTACAAAATTGAAGTAGTAAATTCATTGAATTACTGTATTCAACAGAAAGGATTAAAAGTATATGCTTGGTGTTTGATGAGTAATCACATCCATTTAATACTATCTGCAGATAAAGGATTTCGATTATCTGATATTATTAGAGATTTCAAGAAATTCACTGCCAAGCGTATCCTAAAGATGATAGAAACCGAAGTTGAAAGCAGAAGAGAATGGATGCTGCAACAGTTTAAGTTGGCGGGTTTAAAATTACAAAGAATTAAGAAGTATAAGTTTTGGAAGGACGATAATCACGCTATAGAATTAACAAGCAAAATGATAGATGGGAGAGTTGAATATATTCATCAGAATCCTGTAAAAGCTTTAATTGTGGACGATGCAGAAGAATATGTATATAGTTCAGCAAGAGATTATGCTGGAAGAACAGGCTTAGTACAGATTAGTTTTTTGAGTTGAAAACTCATAGTTTGGGAATCCTCGTTACAAACGAGGACTAGAGGGTTAAACGCTTTTCCATATAAAATACATTAAAACCCCAAGCTATTAGAGAGGCTTGAGGGTATTTACTTTAATTATTATCTTGTCTTATCTGCCGTTCAATTAGGCTTATAATGAACCCCACCTCGTCCTCGTTTGTAACGAGGATGACTAAAATCAAGCTGTCTCGTAATGCTAAAACGACCAAAGAGCCTATTTCTGGAGACCTTTCCTTAAATCTAAAATCCCGCCTTGGCTCGTGCGCCCCTTCGCAATGATATAATGACCTCCTATAACTGTACAATTCCTCCTAATAAAAACGCAAATCTTCACAGGTCTTAGGGTCTCCCTAACACCAGTGAAGACCAATCAAAGTCATTAATAAGTCTTAAATACTCATTTCTACTATTTCTTTAGCCAATTCCGGACCAACTTTTTGTCTTTCTCCTAATCCGACCCATTTTCTTTCTTTGAAACGATCATAAACCGTTTGCGGAGTGTTGCGGTAATCAGTGGTGTATTTTGATAATTTTGTATCAATCCCCAAGGATTCAAAGAATGAAACCGTCATTTCAATAGCTTTCTCCGCTATCTCAATATCTGATTCTCCAGTCAATCCCCAAACTCTCTTCCCATACTGTACTAACTTCTCTTTCTTATCATCAAATAGTTTTCTATATAGATTAGGAGCAATAATGGCCAATGTTCTGGCGTGATCAATTCCATGCAAGGCAGTAAGTTCATGCGCTATCATATGAGTGGCCCAATCAGTGGGTACCCCCAGTCTCAAGATTCCGTTTAAAGCCATAGTAGCAGACCACATGAAATTAGAAGCTGATTTATGGTCTGCAGGGTCTTCCATTACTTTTGGTCCTATTTCAATCAGTGTTTGTAAAATCCCTTCGGCAATGCGGTCTTGCAATAAAGCATCATGCTGATAGGTTAGATACTGTTCTAAGGTATGCGTATAGGCATCCACTATGCCGTTGGCGATTTGCCTTTTAGGAAGTGATTGAATCACTGTTGGATCACAGATTGAAAATACTGGAAAGTATTGTGGACCTCCAAATGTACGTTTTTCTTGAGTAGAAGCTTTGGTGACCACCGCCCCAGAATTCATTTCAGAGCCTGTTGCAGGTAAAGTTAGTACTGTTCCAAAAGGCAATACCTTTTCTTGTTTTCTGGCTAATCCTTTGGCTACTAAATCCCATTCATCTCCATCATAATAAGCAGCAGCCGAAAGAAATTTACATCCATCTATCACAGAGCCACCTCCAACAGCTAAAATGAAATCAATTTTTTCATCTCTAATGATTTTCACTGCTTTCATTAAAGTTTCAAAATGCGGATTAGGCTCGATACCCGAAAATTCAGTGATTTTGTAATCCTTAGTGGCTTTAATAACTTGATCATAAACACCATTTTTCTTAATACTTCCACCACCATAGGATAATAAAATATGGCTTCCGGCTGGAATATTATCAGCCAATTTTTTGATTTCACCTTCTCCAAATATGATTTTTGTTGGATTCTTAAATTCGAATGCGTTCATAGTAAAATTTTGTTTCCCAAAGATAACGCCCTAGTTTGAAGAGGGTTTTTTAATTTCTTTATAATTTGCAAATTCTTATATTTGAGTTTAACGAACTGAATATAGTATGCATAAATTATGGATCAGCCTTATTTTTCTTTTTTTGATTAAAATTCAAACCTATGGACAAAGTGGAACAGAGGGTCGGACTGAAGGATTTGTGCCAAATGGATATGTGGAGATGATTGAAGATGGTGAAAAGCAAATAAAGCTATTCCCTGAGGATTTTAGAATGGATCAACCTAAAATTGGAAGTAAGTTCCCTTCCTTTGCCTTCGTGGATATCAATGGCGATTCCATTACTTCTGAAATACTGGAAGGCAAAATCGCTTTATTGAACTTCACTTTTGTGGGTTGCTCTGGCTGCAAAATGGAGCAATTCACCTTAGAGAAAATCACCAAAATGTATGCTGAAAGAGATGATATTGTGTTTATCAATTTCATCAATAGCGCAGATTGGCGAATTAAATGGTATTTGAACAGATTTGGTGAGAAAGGATATATCTCTGTTCCTATTGATGAAGAAACTTATAAGCAATATTTTCATATAGTAACAGCCCCAACACATATGTTTTTGGCAGATGGAATTATAAAAGAAAATATATCTGCTCCACTTTGGAGTGAAAATTCTTATCAATTTGTTGTTAATTTTATTGAAAGTATAGACTCAAAAACACAGCTATGAACAAGTCATTTATCTTCATTTTCTTGCTAATAGCAGGGGTTTCATGTTCTCAACCAGATGATAAAGGCGATATAGAGCCAATTTATCAATCTCTGGCTGAACAAAAGCATTTATATTATAATGTTGAATACAGTATTTGTAATGCAAATGGAGAGGTAACTAATGATTTTTATGGCTTCGTGGCATTGAATAGAAATACTGATAGTGGTATATCATCTGCTTACTTTGGAATAGATGAAAGTCAGAAAGTGCACTATTTGCATTCAATTTATTTGAAAGATCAGTGGATTTATGATCTCCAAAGTCCAAGCTACCGTTTGGAGGATGCAGATTTGATTACCGATAGTCTTCATAGTCCCATTTTGCTTAATCCTGATCAATTATGGCAAATTGAACAAGATTCAGTTAGCATAGCCAATCAGAAAATCGACAGGAAGTACGAGAAGTGGACTTTTGAATTGAGGGATAAGCCCGATCAGTTGATTGTATTTTGGAACTCAGAAATCAATAAGATCACGGAAATTGAGTATAAGTATGCAGTAAAATCCCCTAATACCTACAGCAGAAAGTGGTCTTTTGATTACATGGCTAAATCCGAATTTACTCGATTGGAAAAGGGGTTTAAACAACAAAATCAAGCGGCTAATCAAGCTTATTTATAATTTTGGTCTAAAAATGTTAATGCTCTATCCATTAAAATTGTAATCTGCAATTATTTAATGTATTTTTCCTTTTATAAAACGAATCAAAGATATGTTCACAGAAGCAGAAATAGCCGTAATCATTGATAATCAAGAAATTGATAAAATCGTGGAAAGCTTGAGAAAAGACTTTCTTGAGAAAACAGCACCTTATTTTGAAATTAGTAATCACGATTTTTTGTCTTTGATCTTATTAAGCCCGGTGGTCGGCAAAGCCATGGCTAATAACAATATCAGTTTTAAAGAGGAAATGTCACTGCAGAAAAAAGCGAGAAAATTATCGAAAGGAGGTTTTTTCTTGTCAAAAGATCCCGTTGCGGACTGCATGAAATTTTTAATCAAGAATTTTAAAGATTGGGAAGATGAATTTTACCTATCAATTAATAAGATTTTTCATGTGTTGTTTGAAAAGGAAACCTTGTCTAAAGCCAACAATACAGCGGTTTCCTACAGCATTAGAGTAATGGAAGCTCCTTATATTTTGATTCGTTTTATATCTTCTTTGTTTTTGGAAAGAGAAGAAGATATTCTTAATCCGGGGAGGTTGAGGAAAATCGAATGGGAGAAAATTAAATCAATTGGTGAAAAAACGGGTCTGTCAGACCTCAATTTATTCAATGAGTTTATGGAGTCTTTCGAGGTAAAATAAATGTATTAACAGCAATTAGCATAATTTTTGTATTTTTGTGCGATCAGATGCTTATTTAAGTAAATGGTAACTAGTACTCAGTATCATGCTCGATAGTATTCGAGGAAAATTGTATCGTATAATTGCCTTAAAGGCGCTTTATAAAACTATCATTCTTTGGGGAGAAACCGATTTAAAATAAAACTTTTCACCTTTACTATTTTAATTGTAGGCGTATTTGCTTCTAGGCCTTTAATAGGACAGGTATTCAATCCTTGGGGACCTCCGCCAAATGATAAAGATATTAACGCAAGTTTATTTCGTAAAATAGCTAATTATTTTTCTGCAGAAGTAGCAGTGGGTTATGGCTCCACCCGTTATAGACAAAATCTAGATGAATTTCAAATTTACAGTAACAGCAACGATTTGTATTTGTTGGGACAAGATTCCCTAGGAGGACCTGTGGGAATAAGTAATTGGTTAAATAGACCCTTCACAACTGATACGATAAATACCAGCTCCGCAATTCTATATCAATCTAATTTTAATGAATCGGAGCAAAATGGTAATTACGTGATTGATAGTCTTGAAAAACGTTTGGTAGGAGGAGGTAATGCTATACCAGTCCATTTAAAAATACATTTCAATTATTGGCGGTTGAGAATCGGGGCGGGAGCAACATTTGAAATCAATTCTAAGGCAAACCTGAGACTAAAAGGTTTTCCAAATTACATAGCAGAGTATGAATCAGATTTTTCTAGATTCTATACAAGAAAGTATTATTTAACAGCTGGAGTTCATTATTTTGATTTTTGGGATTTTTCTTATTTCGCTGATATTGAGTATGGTAACTTCAGATTGTCTGAAAGCGCATTCCCTGGAGGCAATGTGAGTACTAACAATTATTGGAATATCAGCTTTCCTATCGAAAAGAATTTTTCTGAATATTTTAGATTGGTGATGAGGCCCTCGGTAGATTTAAAATCGATTAATACTTTCTTGCCTACAGGTCAATCAATTAAAACCAATATGTGGAATTTGCAATTTCAAGTGGGGGTTAGAGTAAGTTTCCCACTTTTCAAAAAATGTCCGATTAGTAATTGCGAAGCACAAAAAGAGCATCATCATATTGATAAAAAGTATAGGGGCCAGCCGATATACAAATGGCAGAACCCAAAGGTAGGTGAAAATGATCCTTATAATCTTAATGAAAAAAGAGAGGCATTTCCGTTTTTAAAACGCAAATGAAATGATTATTTTTGTCACCGCTTAATAAAATTCTTTAAATTGCACTTTATTTATTTTTAGATAGTAAACAAATCTATGGCTGAAGGAGAAAATGAAAAAATCATCCCAATTAATATAGAGGATGAAATGAGAGGCGCCTACATTGATTATTCAATGTCGGTTATAGTTTCAAGGGCTTTGCCGGATGTTAGGGATGGCTTAAAACCCGTACACAGACGAATACTTTTTGGAATGCAAGAATTGGGCTTAGCCCATAACAGACCTTATAAAAAATCAGCCAGAATTGTGGGTGAGGTTTTAGGTAAGTATCACCCACATGGCGACTCAGCTGTTTACGATACCATGGTGCGTATGGCACAGCCTTGGTCTTTACGTTACCAAATGGTGGATGGCCAAGGAAACTTCGGATCCATAGATGGAGATTCGCCTGCCGCGATGCGTTATACCGAGGCTAGATTAAAGAGAATAGCGGAAGAAATGTTGACTGATATTAATAAGAATACGGTTGACTTTCAATTTAACTTTGATGACTCCTTAAAGGAGCCAACAGTATTACCTGCAAAAGTTCCAAATTTACTATTAAATGGTGCTTCTGGTATTGCAGTAGGTATGGCTACCAATATGGCCCCTCATAATTTAACCGAGGTAGTCAATGGAATAATTGCTTATATCGACAATAACGATATTACAGTTGCTGAACTGATGGAACATATCACGGCACCTGATTTCCCAACTGGAGCCGCAATTTACGGTTATCAGGGAGTTAAAGCGGCCTTTGAAACGGGTCGTGGCAGAATCGTAATGCGAGCAAAGGCAGAAATTGAGGTGTTAAAATCAGGTAGGGAACGAATCATTGTGACTGAAATTCCATACATGGTGAATAAAGCCAATATGATTGAAAAAACTGCTGGCTTAGTAAATGAAAAGAAAATTGAAGGCATTTCAGATATTAGAGACGAATCTGATAGAAATGGATTAAGAATAGTTTACGAAATCCGTAAAGATGCTATTCCTAATGTTGTCTTAAATAATCTTTATAAATACACTCAGCTTCAAACTTCTTTTAGTGTCAATAATGTTGCTTTGGTAAAAGGCCGACCTGAAACACTGAACCTGAAGGACATGATTAAACATTATGTGGATCATAGGCATGATGTAATCGTTAGAAGGACTAAATATGAGCTTGAAGAAGCGCAGAAGCGAGCACACATATTGGAAGGTTATTTGATTGCATTAGATAATCTTGATGAAGTAATTAAATTAATTCGTGAATCCAGAGATCCTGAAATAGCTAGAAACGGCCTAATGGAGAAGTTTGAATTATCTGAAATTCAGGCTAAAGCCATTTTGGACATGAGACTCCAAAGATTAACGGGTCTTGAAAGAGAGAAAATCATACAGGAGTACGAGGAGATTAAAAAGCTAATTGAATATCTGGAATCTATTCTTGCGGATGAAGAGCTTAGGATGAAAATCATCAAAGACGAAATGCAAGAAATGCAGGATAGATATGGTGATGAAAGACGTACTGAAATCATCCATAGTGCCGAAGAATTTACAGATGAGGACATGATTCCTAATGAAGATGTAGTGATCACGCTTTCACATCAGGGATATATCAAGCGAACCTTATTAAACGAATACAAGACCCAGGGACGAGGTGGAGTAGGCTCAAGAGGGGCAGGAAGTAAAGATGATGACTTTACAGAATTGCTATTTGTGGCTAAAACCCATAATTACTTGTTGATATTTACGGAATTGGGTAAAGTGTATTGGATTAAGGTATACCGACTTCCGGAAGGATCGAAAACTTCTAAAGGTAGAGCTATTCAAAACTTGATAAACATTGAGTCTGAAGATTCAGTGCGAGCGGTAATAAATGTTGAAAATCTTGACGATGCAGATTACATCAACAATAACTTCCTAGTGATGTGCACTCAAAAAGGTACTATCAAGAAAACTACCTTAGAGGCATATTCCAGACCAAGAGCAAACGGAATTAATGCTATTTCAATCAATGAGGGAGATAGATTATTGAATGTGAAATTAACCAATGGTGATAATAATATTATTATTGCTGCTCGTTCAGGTAGGGCAATTCGATTCCATGAAAGCAATGTTCGTCCTATGGGGAGAACTGCAGCTGGAGTCAGAGGTATCAGCTTGAAAGATGAAAAGGATATTGTAGTTGAAATGGTAGCCATTACTAGAGAAAACGCAAATCTTTTGGTTGTTTCTGAAAAAGGATATGGGAAGCGTTCCGATATTGAAGACTACCGTATTACCAAGAGGGGTGGTAAAGGTGTTAAAACCTTAAACGTGACCGAAAAGACAGGAGAGTTGGTTGCAATAAAAGAAGTTATTGATTCTGATGACTTAATGATTATTAATAAATCAGGTATCACTATTCGAATGGCAGTGGAAAGCTTAAGAGTTATGGGGCGTGCAACGCAAGGCGTTCGATTGATCAAAGTGAGTGAGAATGATAGCATTTCATCAGTTGAAAAAGTGGAGAAAATTGATGATTTGGATGAAGAAGGAGCAACTGAAGAACAGGAGTCGGATGCTAAAGAAGACAACAATAGTGAATCATAATTAAATAAATTAAGTATAATAGAATAATTGTTTAAACAAAATAAGATAGAAATGAAAAGAATCGCATTAGTTTTCGCCTTTTTTTTAGCAATAGGGCAGGTGTTTGCGCAGAATTCAAATGTTCGTAAGGCAGACAGAGCTTTGGAAAGTGGCGATTTGCAAGAAGCAAAAACGCTGATTAATGAAGCTGTTGAGCACGAAAAAACAATGAATGACCCAAAAACTTGGTACACAAGAGGAACCATTTATCAGGCCATTTTAAATAATGAAGGATATTCTGATGAACTAGTAAAGAAAGCGTCAGAAAGCTATGACAAAGTTTTTGAAATGGTTGATGAAGGGGATAAATATTTCACCCTCACTGATTTGAAGATACAAGAACTTTGGGGTGGTTTTATCAATGAAGGTTCAACTGCTTATTCAGATCAGAACTATGAAGAGGCAGTAACTGCATTTGAAAAGGCTTTATTAGTATTGCCTGACGATACAACTGCTAATTTATATGCTGGTGTGGCGTCACAGCAAATGCAAAATAATGAAGATGCTTTAAAATACTACTACAGATTATTAGACCTAGATTATCACTCTGAAGATATCTATGGTAGTATTATTTCCATTGAGCGATATGCTAATAAAGATCTGGAAAAGGCACTTGAAATCACAAGAATGGCTAAGGAGAAATTTCCTGATTCTGATACTTTCCAGAAATCAGAAATTAATTTGTTGATTGAAACAAAACAAGTAGATGTGGCTAAGGACCGAATCAATGATGCAATTGCGAAGGAGCCGGATAATGCGAACCTATATTTCAATTTAGGCTACCTTTATGAGCAGCTTGAGGAACCAACAAAAGCAGAAGAAGCATACCTAAAAGCTATAGAGTTAGATCCAGACTATTTAGATGCAAACTTTAATTATGCTGTTTATTATTATAATAAAGCAGCCGATTTGTTAGCTAAAGCTCGAGATATGGATTTGCAGACTTACAAAAAAGAAGGTAAAAAGGTAGAGAAGGAAGCCTTAGGATATTTAGAAAAGTCTAAGCCTTATTTTGAAAAAGCTTTAGAGATTTCACCGAAAGAGTTAGCAGTTATTGAAACCTTGCAAACTGTTTATGCTCAGTTGGGAGAAAACAAGAAAGCTGAAGAAATGATGAAGAAAGCAGACGAGCTAAATGCTGGTGGAAAAGCTAAAACGGGTGATCAATAATATATTTATAAATCATATTGTAAAAGGTTATCTGAACAGATAGCCTTTTTTTATGTTCTTTTAATTCAAGTCTTAGTAATTTATGATAGATAAAGTTAATATAGAAATGGCAACCTTTGGAGCTGGTTGCTTTTGGTGCATAGATGCCGTTTTAAGAAAATTAAAAGGAGTACAGCAGGTTGAATCAGGTTTCTCCGGAGGACAAATCAAAAATCCTGCCTACAGAGAAGTCGTGCAGGGAAGAACCGGACACGCAGAAGTAGCGCAAATATCTTTTGACCCGCACGTTATTTCCTACAAAGAAATTTTGGAGGTTTTTTGGCAAGTACATGACCCAACGACTTTAAATAGACAAGGCGCAGATGTAGGGGAGCATTACCGATCAATAATTCTTACTCATAATTCTGAACAAGAAAAAATAGCTGAGGAAATGAAACAGCAATTAGATGCTTCGGGTATTTTTGACGACCCTATAGTAACTGAAATTAAGACCTTTGAAGCTTTTTATCCTGCAGAGGAAGTACATCAAGATTTCTACACTAGAAATGAAGCAATGCCATATTGTTCTTTTGTTATTAAACCGAAGGTTGATAAACTCAAAAGATTATTTGCTGACAAATTGAAATAGATAAATCCTTTTTTACATTATCAAATGAGGCAGAGGACTCTAAGTAAATTCAGTCCGATTTTAAATCATGCATTTATTCTTTAAGTGCAAAAGGAGGTCTAATTTGTCAATTCTTGCATGTTTTTATTTTGCTTTTTTAGCTAATCTTCACGACCAGTTGAACTGAACATAAAAGGAGGTAACCAGATATTCCATTTGCAGAATGAAATCGCAACCACTAAATTCCCTTTAGCTCATCCTAGTAAGTATTTTGAAAATCCATCTTACTATATTCAACAAATACTTTTTCCTAATCTACTCTTAAATGTATATGCTGTTCAGCTAGTTTAGTATAAGTAATCAAGATTGCCACTAGAATTAGCATAACATATCTACAAATTAACAAGGTAGTTGATAAAACTATTTAATCTTACATTTTCTCTATTTTATCGAATAATTAGAATTAGAGTATCTATATTTCATTAATTAAATTATAATAATTATATTTATTGTGTTATATAGAAATAATTTAATTATTATGATATTTAGTATATTGAAGTGAGAAATTTTCTCTTAAATAATACATACTTTAAAAGTCTAGATTGATGAATTTAAAAGTCCCATCAAAAAGTAATTATTCTTGCTTGCCACTAAGAATTCTCATCTTATCTCTTGTACTATTCAGCTATCATGCAAAAGCTCAAAGAGTAGATAATGTAAAGGCTTCCATCAGTGGAGATCTTATTATTGTATCTTATGATTTAATAGCTGATACGGATGAATTCTTCAATGTAAATTTGTATTCCTCAAAAGATAATTTCGAGCAACCTCTGACTTTAGTCACAGGTGATGTGGGAATTAATATTGAAGCAGGAAAAGGTAAAAGGATTGAGTGGTTGGCTAAAAATGAACTGCTTGATTATAAAGGAAACCTAATTTTTGAAGTAAGAGCATTTTTACCAGAACCTGCCTTCGATCCTCTGGAGTTCGTAAATTTTGATTTAAAAGAGATTAAAAGTGGCAAAAGCTATCGCCTACAGTGGAAGGGCGGAAAAGAGAATGAAAAGATTGATCTATTGCTATTCGAAGATGGCAACGAAAAATATAAAATTTCTACGGTTAACAATGATGGTAGATTTATTTGGAAAATACCTAAAGGAGAAAAATCCGCCACCTACCAGATTCAATTAAAAGGTGAAACTGGAATTGTGGCTAGTAATAGTTTTCAAATTAAGAAAGGCTTTCCTGTATTATTAGTAGGAGGTGGGGCATTATTAGTTGGTGGAATTACCGCGGCTATTATTATCCTTGATCCTTTTGGTGGTGATACTGATGGAAATGATTTACCAATTGCTCCAGATCCCAATTAGTTTATAATATTATGAGAATAATCTACAACATCTTTTTTTTAAGTTTTTGCCTTCTTGGAGTATCAATCAATATTTTATTGGGTCAAGGTACCGCCATCAAGCCTGCTGACAATAAATCGACCAACAACCAGATCGAGAGTGTTTTAGCAAGTTACCGTTTCAGTGGCAATGCCGATGATTTGTCTGGAAATGGAAGCAATGGAATTGTAGATGGGCAGGTTTTAACGGACGATAGATTTGGACGTCCTGATCAAGCTTTTCAGTTCCTACCAGCCAATGGCGGGATCCAAACTCCTTTGGTTGAACAACCAGATGCCTTGTCAGTTTGGTTTCAAACTACAGCAGAATCAGGCACCCTTTTGTCGTGGGGATCAGGTACCGAAGGCGTACTTGGCTATACAGTAAATGTGCTATCTACAGGTATAGAATTCGTTTATAATTCAGGTGATGGCGTCACAGACGGAAGTACCTTTGTCTTTATTTCTAGATCCGGGCTAAATGATGGTAATTGGCATCATTTGGTTATTGGCGTAGATGAAATAGAGGAGCTTTTTACTTTTTATGTAGATAATGAAGTCGTTGGCACAGAAGTAATAGACGTAAATGGTATCCTATGGGCTGGAATAAACAGTGTCGGATTGGAAATTGGACCATCATTTAATGGTAGAATTGACGATGTATTCTTATATCTAGGTAACATTTTTTCCTCAGAAATTAATACGATTTATCATGCTAGTGGATGGGAAGTTCCAGATAATACGCTGGTCTTAAATTATGATTTTAACGATGCCATTGTAGAAGATTTAAGTGGATTTGGCTTTGATCTATTAAATGTATCCGCTACTTCGGTCCCCGACAGATTTAATACCGCTTCCAATGCCTTAGGCTTGGATGGGGTTGATCAATTTTCTGAGACATCTGGAGTTCCGATTTATGATAATATTTCACTTTCTGTCTGGTTCAACACTGCTGCCGATTTTTCAGGAGGATATAGAAGTTTTGCTGATTTATTTGGTTTAGGAGCACTCTCAGTAGGTCCTACTAATTTATTAGAAGGGACCTTACGTACGGGCGATCAAGATTTTCTGGTGCTGAGTAGTGATGTCCCTGTAAACGATGGTCTTTGGCATCATGCAGTGATTACTTATGATGGATTTACTGCTATGCTTTATTTAGACAATGAAGTAGTAGATGTGAGTACAGAGTATAACGAGCCGCTATTTCAAACTTCAGTTTCAACCTTTTTAAACATTGGTTTTATTTTTGAACCTGGAAATATTCGCTATTTTAATGGATTAGTGGATGATGTTAACTATTACAATTACGGAATATCTCAAGCTGAGGTCATTTCATTGTATTCAGATAATAATTGGCCAAATACTGCTCCTATAGCTTCATATCCCTTCAACGGAAATGCCAATGACGAAAGCGGAAATTATCTTGATGGTTCAGTTAATGGAGCCAACCTCACCGAAGATAGATTTATTGATGCGAATAGGGCTTATAATTTTAACGGAAGTAGCTCTTACATAGCAATTGCTGATGATCCACTTTTCGATTTAGGACTAAGTAATGATGTAGCAGTTTCAGGCTGGTTTAATACTTTTGCGGCCACGGGGGTTTTATTTGATAAATCTGACGGTGAAAAGGGCTATTTTGCATGGTTTCCTTCTGACGGTTCCAATAGGATCCAATTTTTCGCTACAGAGGCTGGGGTAGGTAGCAGTTCTATAGTAAGTAATCCCGGCTACAACGATGGACAATGGCATCATTTCGTCATGCAATTAGATCGAGATGGTGGGATGTCAATTCATATAGATGGGGTTTTGGATGCTGAAAATACCTCTGCATTATCAGATGGTTTTAATCCTGACAATTTTGAGGACTTTCTTATAGGGGTTGCTGGCGGCATAAATAATGCAGGATTAAATGGCTTTTTTAATGGTGAATTGGACGATTTTAAAGTCTTTAACTCACTTTTAACGGACGCTGAAATTGGTAATTTATACAATAAGAATGCTTGGCCAAATGTGGGGCAAGTACAAATCAAGATTAATCAATCAAGTAGTGATGAAGGTTTAGACCCCTATCCTCCAGGTAACACATTGTCATGGGGAAAAGCATTTGATTTCACGGATGATGAATTTGAATTTATATTAAATGGAGATAATGGTAAACCTTATGGTGATTTCGAGGGTAATGGCTTTATCGATTTACTAGGAACTCCAATAATTCCGCCCAATGGATTGAATTTTGTAAGATTGACTGATGCTACTAGAGCTTATAGATCAGATTTGATTACTTCAATAGGTTTTCTGGGCAGCGCCAGAACAGGAGATGAAACGGGATGGCAGGGAGATGATACTGATATGACCTACGTGGGTAATGGAGTATTTGAATTATTAGGTATCGAATTATTTGATGGAGAATGGAAAATACGAGCGAATGACGATTGGAATTTTGCCAACTGGGGATCTTTTAATGAAAATCCTGGGGAATTATTTCTATTTGCAGAAAATATACCGATCGCTGCAGGAACCTATGACATAGCAGTAGATGTAATTAATAATACCTATAGCATTACGGAAGCAGAGCCTGCAAGTAGCTTGCTGGCCTCTTATTTCTTCAATAATAATTTTGATGATGATTCCGGGAATACTAATAATGGAACAGGAGTAAATGCAAGCTTTGGTAATGACAGATTCGGTACAGCCAATCAAGCTGCTACTTTCAATGGTTCTGATGCTTATATTAGTATTCCGAACAATGCTGCTTTTAACTTTGGTAACTCCGAAGATATCGTTATCTCAGGATGGTTTCGAACGACAACATCTGGTGTACTTTTTGATAAATCTAATTTTTTATCTGGATACTTTTCACAAATCCTCAATGAGGGTAATTTGCAATTTTTTATGGTTCAGGAGGGGGGTAGTTCTGCAGAATTAACAACTAATGGAATCTTTAATGATGGGAACTGGCACCATTACGTCATTCAAATCGATAGAGATGCTGGGATGGAAATATTCATAGATGGAGAGCTTGAAAATATTAACGAAGTTCTTACAGATGGAATTAATCCTGATATGGTAGAGGATTTCTTGATTGGTGTGGCAGGTGGTGTAGAAAATGCCGGACTAAATAGCTTTTTTCAAGGCGCCCAAGATGATATTCACATTTATAATGAAACCCTTACTTTAGAAGAAATTCAAGCCTTGTATTCAGAGGGTGGATGGCCTATTACAGGGATCCCACGAATTGCCAACATCAATCCCCGATCTGGCAAAATAGGATCTGAAGTAACCATTTCCGGTGTTAATTTTTCTTCGAGTAATGCCGAAAATATTGTTTCATTTAATGGGATAAGGGCTAATGTTATTTCTTCTTTGAGCACTGAACTGAAAGTAGAAGTACCACTTGGTGCCTCCTATGGTCCGATTTATCTGACCACCAATAATTCGGTTGCTCAATCCAGCAGAGATTTTAATGTGATTTTTGAGGGAAATGGATTGGGCTTTGACAATAATTCTTTCGATGTCAGTAATCCAGTTCAGGGCAATTATGGCCTTTTCCAAGGTTCAATTATCTCCGCTGATTTTGATCAAGATGGGGTTCTAGACATTGCTGTAATTGAAACGGGTACTCAATTTGCAGTATTTAGAAATGTTAGTCAAAATGATGGCGAAATACTTTTCGATCTACCGTCAGTTTTTAACGTCAGCTCTGGAATTGAATTTATCTCCAAAGGTGATTTTAATGGTGATGGTAAGTGGGATATTGCAATTGCCCAAGGTCAAATAGTTTCTGTATTCATCAATAATAGTACAGGTGCGGGCAACATTAGCTTTCAAAACGTGTTTGAATTAACTCTTGATTCCGACTTAATCCGTGATATGGAAGTAGCTGATATGAATGGTGATGGCAAGCAAGATATTCTGATAAAGGAGAATTTTGTAATTATTGAAGAATTCTCGTCTTTCAATTCATTTACGGTAACAACTTTAGAAAATATAACTGAAGCAGGCATTGTAACATTTTCTGTTGCTGATAGGACTGATATTGATGGGAATTTTGGTTTCAAGCTAAGGGATTTGAATGGCGATAAAAAGATTGATTTCCTCTCTAGCAATCCGGATGTTCTCCTAAACACATCAAATTTCCAAACTAATTCTTTTGGTTTTTCTTCTCCCTTCCCATTGACGCCAGTGGGCACCACCGTAGACATCACAACTGGAGATTTTGATAATGACGGAAAAACTGATTTTGCATTGACAGAAGATAATGGGGGTGGTTATTTTGGAGTTTATGCCAATTCAACTACTAATCCATTGTCTGGTGAGGTCAGTTTTTTGGAACCTAAAACATTTGAGACTTTACTTATTCCACCAGGAATAGGAAGCGGAGATTTTGATGGCGATGGTTTGTTAGACATAGCGTCTGTCACCTTAGAAGCGGAGGGTCTATCTATTTTTAAAAATAACACTAGTCAAATTGGAGACATAAGTTTTCAGAATAGAGTAGATTATGTCAGTGGTGGCGGCTTTGATATGGCAGTAGGTGATTTTAACAATGATGGGAAAGTTGATATTATTAATAGTGTTTTGACAGTTTATAGAAACAATCTGCAAAGTGCTGATGAAATTACACCACCGCAAAATCAGGCCACAAACCTAAGTTTTTCTAATATTGCTTCCGATAGATTTACCGTAAACTTTAGTGCCGCAACTGGTCATAGTGGCAAATATCTGGTTTTGAGAAATAGTCAAAATACTCCTTCATTTATTCCTGAGAATGGTTTTAGTTATAAAATTAATGATATTTTTGGGAGTGACAGAGTAATCTATATCGGAACCGAAACTAGTTTTGTGGATTCCTTATTGAATCAAAACACTAGGTATTTCTATAGTATTTTTACATTTAATGGATCAGGAAACATTGCAAAATATCTAGCTCAAAATCCTTTAATAGGTGATGAGACGACATTGCCTTTAGATGGACTGGCAGCTGAGCCTACTGAACAGCCGGGTAGTTTTGAGGTTTCTAACTTTGATGAAGCTAATGGGTCATTCCAGGTAAATTATGTTGCACCTTCTGCAACAGTTGACGGTTACCTAGTGGTGCGAAGACTAAACAATACGCCAATTTTTATACCTGCTGATGGTCAAAGCTATTCAATAGGGCAGGTAAATAGTACAGATTCTGTAGTATATGTAGGGGCTAACACTCAATTTTTAGAACAAAATTTTATCGCAGATAACAGATATCAATATTTGATTTTTAGTTTTAATGGGAGTGAGGGAGCAATAAACTATCTACAAAACAATCCGCTGAGCGGAAGTTTCAATATACCTGCGGCTCAACCCTCCGTTCAACCAACAAGCTTTACAGTAAATAGTGTTGGTCCTAATTCTGTTAATTTTAGCTTTACTTCCACAGAGAATGTATCGGGATTCGTAGTATTAAGAAATGAAGCGCAGTCGCCAGCCAATATACCAGAGGATTTTACAACTTATCAATATGCAGATCAAATTAATGAGGATGTTGTAATTTATTCAGGATCATCAAATTCTATTATTGATAACAACTTAAACCCACAGACAGAATATTTTTATGCCATTTTTGCGTACAATGGTTCAGGTGATTTAATAAACTATTTAACCAGTAGTCCCTTAACAGGTAGCTTAACCACAACGGACTTACCAAATCTGGCTAGTCAACCGCAGGCTCAACCCACGGATTTTGTTGTGACTTCGAAAACTGAAAATGCTGCAGAACTGACTTTTACTGAGAGTGATGCTTCTGGCTATTTGGTAGTTAAATTTACAGCCAGTAATTCATTTTTCAATCCAGCCGATGGTATTATATATAATTCTGGTGATCAATTCGGTAATTCTACAATCACTTATGTAGGCGAGGGAAATGTTTGGAATGAATCTGGTTTAATGCCCGAAACCAATTACAATTTCAAAATTTACGGGTACAATGGCACAGGAAATGAAATCAATTATTTGCAGAGTAGTCCACTGTTTGGAAACTTAGTATCTTTAACTAATCCGCCCAATACTCAGGCTGCTGATTTCACGGTTAGCAATCAGACTTTTACCTCTTACACCATTTCATTTAGTCCGAATTTTGATAATGCAGATGGATATATTGCAATCAAGAAAGAAGGAGGAACGCCTCCTATTACTGCACCAGCAGGAGGGACTATTTATGCAGTCGGTGATGAACTAATTGAGGGCGAGGAAGTAATTGCTGTTGGTGCAATTAATCAAATTGATGAAACTGACTTGACGGCTGAGACCTACTCATATGCCATCTATTCATACAATGGTGAAAGTGATTTTATTAATTATAACACGATTAATCCATTGACAGGAAGTGCAAGTGTGCTTGTCGATAATACTGCCCCTATGATTCAAAATATAGCTTATGATACCGAAGTAAACCTTGGAGGTACCGTTAATATTTCAGTTGAAATCCTTGATGAAGAGTCTGAGGTAGGATCAGTTGAAATACAATATATAATTCCCGGTACAAACAGTATCAATAATCCAACTATAGATGCAATGACAGCATCAGGAAATGACTATACCTATCAAATATCTAATTTAACAGCATCTGGACTGGAATTTAAAGTCGTTGCGGAAAATGGAGTAGATCTAGTTTCAGAAACAGATATACAATCCGTAACTGTCCTTTTCACTGGTGATGGTTTGCAAATCCCGTTCAATTCTTTTGGTTCTGCGCAATCAAATTACCGAATTGTATCCGTTCCAATGACCCTTAACAATAATAGAGTTAATGATGTGTTTGGAAGTGAATTGGGAAATTATGGGGATAAGTCTAAATGGAGGATGTTCAGGTATTCTGGGGAACAAACAGAGGAGCTCTCAGGCTCTACTCCTTTAATTCCAGGCAGGGGATATTGGCTTATAGTCAATGATAATGAAGTTTCATTCTTTACGGGTTCGGGACAGAGCGTAAATGCCAATGTTGAACAACCTTATGAAATTGTATTGAACCCTGGGTGGAATCAAATCGGTAACCCATTCGCTCATGATATCAATTGGAGCGATGTACAGGATTTAAATGAACAGGAATTTGAGTTAAGGGTATTTAACGGGTCATTCTCTAATGGGAATAGTCTCCAAGCATTTTCAGGGGGATTTGTAAATTGGCCAAACTCAAGCACTTTCACCATGAGAGTACCTAGCTCTCCTGCTGCGACTGGTCAAAACAGAAGCGCTCCTAGCAAGAAGGATCAAGAGGGATGGGAATTGAATTTAACGCTTGAAAAAGATGGAATTGTAAACCAATTAACTGGTCTAGGAATGCATGCTAATGCTAAAAATGATTTGGATAGTAAAGATCAGTTTAATCTACCAAGGTTTCTGAATTTCATTGATTTAAATCATGATCTAAGTGCAAATGGGTACTTCGTTTCTAAAGATATAGTTAAAATGCAATCTCAATACAATTGGGAATTTGACATAGAATCAAATTTAAGTTTAGATGGAATGACTATCACGTGGGAGATACCAAACAATAGTAATTACGATCAACAGAATAGTTTAGTGCTATGGGACCCTTCCTCCGCGAATCTAATTGATATGAAAAGAACGTCTCAATACCAGTTAAGAAATAGTGATGGTCGTAACTTAAGAATTATATATGGATCACCAGATTATGTTAATAGTTTAATCGAGGTAAATAGTTTGCAAATATCAGATCCATTTCCAAATCCATCTTCAGGCGCATTAAATATACAGTTTTATGTACCTGAAAATGAGGTAAATAAAGAACTGATTTTTGAATTATTTAATTTGAAAGGAGCTTTAGTGAATAAGTATCAATTGAAACCAACTAATGTGGGGCATAACATGCTTCAATGGAAGGTATCTGAAACATCAAATGAAGATTTGTCTGGTGTATATATGCTACGTGTCTCAAATGATAGAAATAGTATCAATAAGAAGATTGTCATGAAGTAAATTTGAATAGAAAATTATTATGAACAAGAAGGTTCAAATATTAATCCTTTTAGTGATGTTTATAGGTCATATAGGATTAGCCCAGACTTTTTCGGGTAGAAGTAATAGCGTAGCGGTGGATTATTCTACCGAAAAACGGGGAGGAGAAGCCGAAATAGCTACTTCTGAAAAAAAGGAAACTATTAAGGATGCCTTAAGATCGTCATCAGAACCAACCTATCATGCTTTGATAATTGGCGTTTCTAAGTATGAATATTCTGGAGCGAATCTTCCAAATTTGGATAAACCTACGAAAGATGCGGAAGAGTTATATTCAGTACTAACTACGAAATACAATTTTGATCCTAAAAATGTGACTTTGTTAAAGGACCCAAATAGAGAAACAGTAATTGATACTTTCCATGGTCTTGCAGATATTGTAACTGAGAAAGATAATTTAATGATCTTTTATGCTGGTCATGGTTATTACGATAAACCAAAAGACTTCGGCTATTGGCTACCATCAGATGCGAAAGCTGAAAGTACGGCAAATTGGATTCCTAATAGTACGATAAAAGATTATATAAGTGCGATTCCATCTAAACATACTTTATTGATTACAGATGCCTGTTTTGGAGGTAGCATTTTTAAGACTAGAGCTGTTGGTGGAATGAGTCAATTGAAAGTTCATGAACTCTACAAAGACAGAAGTAGAAAGGCAATTACAAGCGGTAGCTTAACTGAGGTTCCGGATGAAAGTTTCTTCGTATACATGTTAATTAAAACATTGGACGAAAATGAATTTGATTATTTGCCTGCGTCTACTGTTTTCGCAAGGATATACGAGCCTGTAATGAATAATGCACCTACTGTTCCGCAATTTGGAGTGATTCAAGGTGCCGGAGATGAAGGCGGAGATTTCATATTTATTAGAAGAAAATAAGTTTATTCATTTCATTTAGGAAGGGAGTTTTTTACTCCCTTTTTTATGTCCAAATCAAAAACGTAAAGTAAGCTGTCCGTCTTTATTTGCTTTCTCTATTATTTCAAAATTCGATAAAGAACATCCAACTAGTCTCACCGATTGATTCAAATCAAATACGTCCATTAAACTTTCTAATCCCTTGTCAAAAGTGTTGGCAGATTCTATTCCGTCTTCAAAAGTTTTACTTCTCGTTATTTGTTGAAAGTCATCGAATTTGATTTTGAGTGTTAGCGTATGAGCATTAGCCTCGCTTTGTTTATAGCGTTTCCAGCATTTTTCTGCTATAGGTTGTAATGCTTCCCAAATTTCTGACTTGTTTTTGAGGCTAACTGAGAATGTACTTTCTGCTCCTACGGATTTTCTAATTCTATTGGGATTAACTCTTCTGTTATCCTCACCATGACTTACCGAATAGAAGTACCTTCCTTGTTTGCCAAAATGCTTGATTAGTTCTTTATACGATTTCGACTGTAAATCTGCTCCCGTTTTAATATTTAATTTATGCATTTTTTCAGCCGTTTTTTTACCGACTCCAAAAAATTTCTCAATAGGCAATTGCTCAATAAAAGGAATTACTTGATGAGGTTTTATGATAAATAGCCCATCAGGCTTCCTGTAATCTGAAGCTATTTTAGCCAAAAATTTATTTACGGATACTCCAGCTGATGCAATAAGACCAATTTCACTTTTTATTTCACTTTTGATTTGAATAGCTATTTCAGTTGCTGTTTCTATACCCAATTTATTTTCAGTGACGTCCAAATATGCTTCATCTAATGACAAAGGCTCAACCAAATCAGTATATCTAAAAAATATCTCCCTAATCAGGTGACTAAGTTCCCTATATCTTTCAAATCTAGGTTTAACAAAAATCAGATTATTGCATTTTAAGGCAGCTATTTTTGAAGGCATTGCGGAATGGACTCCAAACTTTCTCGCTTCATAGCTAGCGGCTGCTACAACTCCTCTTTGCCGGTTTCCACCTACAGCAACAGGCTTTCCTGTTAATTCCGGCTGGTCCATTTGCTCTACTGATGCAAAAAAAGCATCCATATCTATGTGTATTATTTTGCGTTCTCTTTTCTTTTCCAAAGCTTATCCGCTTAAAGTTTTCTAATACCGTTTATCCTTTTGTATTAGTGAAATAATTAAATATAACGGATATTATTCATCATAAAATAAATCAATTCATTTTTAATATTAACCAAATGAAGAGAAGAGAGTTTTTACAACTAGCAGGAATGGGAGTAGGCGGTGCTTTGTTGACGGTGCCTTTATTGGGTAATGCAGTGGACATGGACCGACTTTTGGAAAGCCCTTTAGATATCTTAGAAAAGAAAAGATTAGCTGACGTAGGATTAAACGCTGCCAAAGCTAATGGTGCCACTTATGCTGATGTCCGCATAGGAAGATATTTAAATCAATATATTTTTACCCGTGAGGACAAACTTCAAAATGCAGTGAATACTGAGTCTTTCGGAGTGGGTATAAGAGTAATTGCCAATGGTACGTGGGGTTTTGCCTCTACGCGCGATGTAAGCGAAGCAGGAATTCAATCTGCCGCAGAAACAGCGACCGCTATTGCTAAAGCGAACGGAAAAATACAAACTGAACCAGTGCAATTAGCTCCTGTTCAATCTTACGGAGAAGTAAGCTGGAAAACACCTCTCGAGAAAAATGCTGTAGCTGTTCCGTTAAAAGAAAAAGTAGATTTACTTCTTTCTGCTAATGCCGAAGCTATTAATAATGGTGCAAATTTTGTAAACAGTGCACTATTTATGATCAATGAACAAAAATATTTTGCCAGTACAGAAGGATCCTATATTGACCAGGATGTTCATAGAATCTGGCCTAATTTCAATGTGACTGCAATTGACCCCGATAGCGGCAAATACAAGTCAAGACAGGCATTGAGTTCACCAATGGGGATGGGATTTGAGTATATGGATCCTAGACCGGGAAGTAAAAAAGAAGGCCCAGGTGGTACCATGCATTATTTTGATCGTTATGATATGATTGAAGATGCCGGACTTGCGGGTAAGCAAACTAAGGAGATGTTAAAAGCTGATTCTATCAAAGCTGGGAAATATGATCTTGTTTTGGATCCTAATCACCTTGGCTTAACGATACATGAGAGTATTGGTCATGCTACAGAGCTAGACAGAGTTCTCGGATACGAAGCCAATTATGCCGGAACTAGTTTTGCAACTTTGGATAAATGGAAAGGCAAAGATTTTAAATATGGTAGTGATATTGTAAATGTGTTTGCAGATAAAACGCAAGAGGGTTCGTTAGGAGCTGTAGGCTATGATGATGAAGGAGTGAAAACCAAAAGATGGGATTTGATTAAAGATGGAGTTCTAGTGAACTATCAAGCTATTCGGGATCAAGCCCACATTATTAATGAGGATGAATCCCATGGATGTTGTTATTCTCAGAGCTGGAATGATGTTCAATTTCAAAGAATGCCTAATGTTTCTTTAGCTCCTGGAAAAGAAAGCTACAGTCCTGATGACATGATTAAAGATGTAGAAAAGGGAATTTATATTGTAGGTCGTGGGTCTTACTCTATTGATCAGCAGCGCTATAACTTTCAATTTGGGGGTACATTATTCTTTGAGATCGAAAATGGAAAAATAAAAGGCCCTGTCAATGATGTGGCTTACCAGTCGAATACGCAAGAATTTTGGAATTCTTGTTCTAAAATATGTGATAAAAACGATTATAAAACGTTTGGATCCTTCTTTGACGGAAAGGGACAGCCATCACAAATTAGTGCGGTATCTCATGGAAGTGCTACTACTCGTTTCGATGGTGTGAATGTGATCAACACAGCAAGAAATATTTAACACTAAATAAAAGGTTTATGTCAGAAGAAATGAATAAATCTGTTAGTCTAAAATTAAAAATCTTTAAAAATGGCAATATTATCTAAAGAAGAAGCAAAGCAAATATTGGAAAAAGTGATGGGCTTTTCCACTGCTGATAGCTTGGAAGCAGGCCTTTCAGGAAGTGGCAGAGGCAATATTCGTTATGCAAGAAATACAGTAACTACGAGTGGTTTTAATGATGATATCAGTTTAGGAGTGACGGCAAATTTTGGTAAAAGATCTGCTTCTTCCACAATAAATGAGTTTGATGATGAATCGCTTAAAAAAGTAGTAAAAAGAGCAGAGGAATTGGCGAAACTTGCACCAGAAAATCCTGAGTTCATGGAGCCTTTAGGTCCTCAGCAATATAAAGAATCAAAAACTTTTTATCAGAGCACCGCGGACATCAGTCCAGAATACAGGGCGGATTTGGCTAACAAAAGTATTCAGCCAGCTAAAGCAAAAGATGTTACTGCTGCCGGATATTTAGAAGATACCGCTGGGTTTTCTAGTATCATGAATTCAAAAGGGCTATTTGCTTATTCTCAAGAGTCGGAACTAGAATTTACGGTAACAATGAGAACTAATGACGGGACTGGTTCCGGATGGGTTTCAAGGGATTACAATGATGTTAAGCAGTTTAATGGTGAAGAAGCTTCTGCTATTGCGCTTGAAAAAGCTATAATGAGTAGAGAGGCTAAAGCTATTGAACCAGGGAAATATACGGTAATTATGGAACCGGCCGCTTCAGTACAACTTCTGGGAAATATGTTATTCAATATGGGAGCGAGACAAGCTGATGAAGGCAGAAGTTTCTTATCCAAGAAGGGTGGTGGCACAAAGTTAGGAGAAAAATTAGTAGACGAAAGGGTCCAGATATATTCAGATCCTTTTAATGAAATTGTTCCAGCTAATGCGTGGAATGGAGATGGTCTAGCTAGAGAAAGAACGAATTGGATTGAAAATGGTGTAGTTAAAAATATGTCTTACAGCCGCTATTGGGCAGAAAAACAAGGAGTTGAACCAGTTCCAGGTCCAGCAAACGGGATCATGCTAGGAGGAGATGCGACAACCGAGGATTTAATTAAAAGCACCAAAAGAGGAATTTTAGTTACACGCTTGTGGTACATCAGGACCGTAGATCCGCAAACTTTACTTTATACAGGATTAACAAGAGACGGAACTTTCTACATTGAAAACGGTAAAATCAAGCACCCAATTAAGAATATGCGTTTCAATGAAAGTCCTATTATTATGTTAAATAACCTGGAAGAATTGGGACAACAACAGCGAATAAACGGAAATCTTATCCCAGTTATGAAAATTCGCGACTTTACTTTTACAAGTCTATCAGATGCTGTGTAAACTATAGCTTGCACTTCATATTTAAAAAGCCATGATACTTCAACATATCATGGCTTTATACATTTTAGGCATATTACTACCGATCATCAGCAGAAAGAAAGAAAATTTCATTTACTGACTTGCAGAAGTACTCAGATATTTTCAAAGCCAATACTGTCGATAGTATGTATTTATTGCTTTCAATAGAATTTATAGTCTGGCGAGAAACACCAATAATTTCAGCTAACTCCGCTTGAGAAATTCCTTTGACGGCTCTTTCAACTCTTACTTTATTGGTCATATGATTATCTGTTTTGCCATTTGTAATAGGTGAAACTTAGAAAAATGTAGGTATTAAGTAGCCAGATTGCTAAGTAGGCACTCATGAAATCTGTAAATAAAGATCCAAAACTAAAGAATTGCAACATTCCTAAGACTGTCAGTCCCCAAATGAGGTAAAACACACCCATAGTAAATGATTTTAACCTCAATTGTTCAATCATTTCATCTTCTTCCTTTTCCTCTGTGAAATTCAATATTGTAAATCCTATAGCCCAACATAGGTAAAAGAAATCACCCACTGATTCCTGCGGGAAATCAAACGCTAACAATATAGACAATAACATAATAACAAAAGGAAGCGGAAAAAATGTGATGGCTATCCATTTCCATTTTCTTTTAAACAAGGGATACTTCATTTCAAATTTCATATTGATAAGTTTATTTTACTTAAAGTACGTTATACTTTACATATTGTCCAAATATTTTGTCCTTTTTTTTATCTTGCAGCTGAACTTAAGGGAGGAGAAACTAGAAATTGTTCCCTTCGATTTTTATTATACAGAATTCACATATTCTTCCAAGGCTAATGATTTTTATGTAAAATATACTAACTTACTGTGTAACGAAAAGGCCTTAATGAACTATCTACCAAAAAAAAATCAAAATAGAAATAAGCTACTTGGTACAGCGATTGCAGTGAGTTTATTTACTGCGATAGTTTTTTCTACAATTATCCTAATAAGCTACCAATACTATCAAAAACAAAAAGCAGTACAACTGCAGTCAGAGCTTAATTTCGTAATTGAGAACATCCGTAAAATACTAAGCAATAGTAATTTGGCAGCTTTTTCAGTTGGCTTAACAATCAATACTGATCAAGATACTGTAAGCAATTTTGACTATGTTGCTGAAGAAATTATGAATAATCATCCGTACTTATTTGGAGTGCAGATTTTAGAGAAGGGAGAAATCAAATACGTTTATCCCTATAGCGTTCATCAAAGCGTACTTGGATATGATATTCTAAAAAATTCCAATACTAAAATTGAAGCGGAAAAAGCTATCAATAATAAAAAGATTTATTACGCAGGCCCATTAGATTTTCGGCAAGAAGGGAAAGGTATTGTTGGAAGGTTACCAATTTTTTATGAAGGTAAATTTTGGGGATTTTCTGCTGTATTGATAAAAATCGATGATTTTTTAGAAGCAGCGGGAATAAATAATACTCACGTAGATGGGATCAATATCTTGTTTTCGAAAAAGAATCCCAATACAGGAAAAGAAGAATTTTTTACATCGAATGAAGCGGAGGGTACCTTAACGCTAGACTATATTTTTGCTGAGTCCGGCTGGAAACTTACAGCCTATTATAAGCAGGACCCTGCAGTCTACGTGCTCTTAGCAGTTACCATTTTTTTAGCAATTTCATCTTCTGTGGGGAGCGGACTCTATACTTATCAAATATTAAAGAAACCGGAAAAATTAGAGTCACTCTTGTCAGAAAAAACCAAAGAAATTGAGGAAAATAATGAATACTTAACTTCTATGGTTGCTGCCATCCCCGATTTAATTTTTATTTACGATAAAGATGCGCGTTATCTTGATTTTCATGCTTATCAGGATAGCTTGCTGTTTTATAATCCTAAAGATTTTATTGGAAAATCTATTTTCCATCTATTTGACAAAGATTTTGCTAAAGCCACCTATGAAGCAATACAAAGAGCAATCAGTACAGCAGAAATTGTTCACCATTCATATTATCTTGATTTCAAAGAGGGGAGAAAGTATTTTGAATCTAGGTTTAAGTCAATCAATTCAGAAAAGGTCTTAGCGGTTGTCAGGGAAGTAACTGAAACGAAATTATCCGCCAAGAGACTGCAAAAGAGTGAACAGAAATATAGGAATCTTGTCTCACAAGCTTCAGACGCCATTTTTCTTTCTGATGAAAAAGGAAATTTGCAGGAATTGAATCAAAAAGGACTTGAATTAACTGGAATCGCAGTAGAGGAATTAGAGAAATACAACTTATTAGATATTATCAAATTTGAAAATGAACAACAAAAACCCTTTTTAGATGTTTTGCTTGCTAAAGGTCACATTTTTGAAGAAGTTTCTCTAAAGTCTTTAAGGGGTAGAGAAATTACAGCAGAAATAAATTGTAAAGTTACGCCTGAAAGACAAATCCACGGGATCATAAGAGACGTAACAGCTCGAAATAAGATCTTTAAATCTATTCAAAGTCAAAACGAAAGATTAAAAGAAATAGCGTGGATACAAAGCCATGAGGTCAGAGCACCTCTTGCGAGGCTCTTGGGACTCATAGATTATCTGGAAAAGTATGATGGTATTAGTCAAACCGAAAAATTCAATATTATCGACTCAATTCGTGGAAGTGCATTGGAGTTGGACGCTATAATTAGAGATGTAGTAAATAAAACAGAATTAGCAGAGATAACACCAAGCAAAGATGAATATATACAATAAGTAGCTTTATTTCATTGCTATTCATTACCTTTGATAAAACTGAAAAGTCAGAAAGATAAAATATTAAGAAATTGGAATTTAAAGAATTAGATTTTCATCCTACACTGAGTGAAGGTTTGGAAATGATGGGCTTCCATAAAGCTACACCCATTCAAACTGAAGCTATCCCCAAAATATTAGACGGTAAAGATTTAATAGCCTGCGCTCAAACAGGTACGGGTAAAACTGCAGCCTTCGTCTTGCCTATTCTTCATAAAATTGCGGCTGGAGAGGAAAGCAAAGGAGTAAATACGTTAATTATTGCGCCAACTAGAGAGCTGGTTCAACAAATAGATCAACAAATAGAAGGGTTTTCGTATTTTACTAATTCAAGTAGTATAGCTATTTACGGTGGTGGAGATGGCGCGGCATGGGAACAACAAAAGAAAGCAATTAGAGCTGGAGTTGATATATTAGTGGCCACCCCTGGTCGATTAATTGCACTACTAAATTCAAATGAGACACAATTGAATAATGTGCAACATTTAATTTTAGATGAAGCCGACAGAATGCTAGACATGGGATTCCATGATGATATCATGCGGATAGTCAAGCAATTGCCAGAAAAACGACAAACACTTTTGTTTTCCGCGACAATGCCACCAAAAATCAAAAAGTTAGCGGGGGCTATTTTGAATAATCCGGAGGAAATTAGCTTGTCCATTTCAAAACCGGCTGCGGGAATATCTCAAAAGGCATTTTTAACTTTTGATGATCAGAAAACTCCATTGTTAAAGTTCATTTTAGGTTCAGGAATATATGAGACAGCTATTGTTTTCGCAGGTAAGAAAGATAAAGTAAAGTCCTTAGAACGAGAGTTGAAAAATATAGGCATGTCAGTCAAGGCATTCTCTAGTGATTTGGATCAATCTGAGAGAGAAGTCATTATGCGTGATTTTCGTTCTAAAAAGGTTCAAGTATTAATTGGTACCGATATCATTTCTAGGGGTATTGATGTAGAGAATATTAGTCTGGTAGTCAACTACGATGTTCCTGGAGATCCTGAAGATTATGTGCACAGAATTGGGAGAACAGCGAGGGCCGCAACAAAAGGTGAAGCCATGACCTTTGTCAATAATGCAGATATGGAGAAATTCAATCGGATTGAAGCATTAATTGAAAAGTCAATTATGAAAACCAATAGCTTGCCAAATCAAATAGGGCAGGGACCTGAATATCAAGAGAATGCCAAAAGACACAAACCTGGTGGGTTTAAAAAGAAAAAGTCTTTCAAAAAAAGAAGTAAGTAAAATAGTTATACAGAAAATGACATTCAAAGAGTTAGGAATATCCAATAAATTGGTTCAAGGTTTATCGGAATTGAATATTAACACCCCAACCAAAATCCAAGAACTGGTGATCAGCCATCTCCTGCAGAACAATGGTGATTTAGTTGCTCAAGCACAAACAGGCACGGGAAAAACGGCCGCTTTTGGTTTACCTATTTTGGAGCGAATTAACCTTAAAGAAGATAAAATCCAAGCAGTTATTTTATCTCCTACACGAGAATTGGCACAACAAATCAAGCATCAGCTTTTCAAGTTTACAAAGTACTCAGATAAAGTATTTATGGAGGTAGTCTTCGGGGGTGAAAAGATTGAAAGACAAATACAAAACCTAAAAAGACCTACACACATATTAGTGGCCACACCGGGTAGACTAGCAGATTTAATAAGAAGAAAAGCAGTGGACATTCGCCAAGCTCAATTGATGGTGTTAGATGAGGCTGACGAAATGTTGAGCATGGGGTTCAAAAAGGAATTAGAATTCATTTTGACGACCATGAAACAGCAAAAAAACATCTGGTTGTTTTCAGCTACAATCCCATCGGATATCAAATACATCATCAACCAATATTTAGATCCCAAAGCAAAGCAAATCCAAGCTTCGGGTAATGAACTAGTGAATGAGAAAATCATGCATCAATATGTTCCTTGTGATGCAGATGAAAAAATGATGGTGCTGGATTACTTCCTAAAAACTCAGAAAAATGAGAGAGGGATTATTTTTTGCAATACTAAAAATGCGGCAAGAACGCTTCATGAGCAATTGAAGGCAAGAAAACTTCCGTCCGGAATTTTAGAAGGTGATATGCACCAAAAGGACAGAGATAAAGAAATGAGAGCTTTTAAAAGTAAAAAGCTTGATTTATTAATTGCCACTGATGTGGCGGCTAGGGGTATTGATGTAGCAAATTTGGCTTTCGTTGTGCACTATGAAATCCCAAAACAAATTGATTACTACATTCATAGAAGTGGAAGAACTGCTAGAGCAGGCAAGACTGGCATTAGCATGGCTCTTTGTACAAAAAATGAAGTAACACAAATCAAAAAAATTCAGCAAGAGTTAGGGCTTAAAATAAAGCAGGTCCCTTTTGGTTGATGATTCAATTTTAAATTTGATCTGTCATAAAGTAAGTAATTGATTTTTAGCTGTTAAGCGAATCAAGCCTTTAATCCACCTCTTTTAAAGAGGATACATTTGAAACATAGAATTAAAATTATAATGAGAAGTATTATTCTAATTATATTTCTAATGAGTTTTTTGTCCTGTTCAAACAAAGAACAGAGACAAGAAAGCTTAATTCAGAAAGGCTATCAATCTTTAGACAAAAGACAAAGTAAGCAAGCCATAGACTATTTTGAAAGTGCTATTGATCTTAATAATGAGAATGCTTCTGCCTGGAATGGCTTAGGAGTAGCGCATTATCAAGATGGTCACCCATATGAAGCTATTCAAGCGTTCGGCAAAGCATTGCAATATAATCCAGAATACACTAGGGCTTATTACAATAGAAGTAATGCCTTTTATCAAACAGGAGAATATTACCGATCTCTGGATGACCTGGAGCCGGTATTGAAGGTTTATCAGGATTCCGCTTTTACTCATTTGGCTAAGGGGTTGGCTTTGGTAGGTTTGAAAAACTATGAGGAAGCAGAACTATCATTTACAACCGCTTTAAAGCTTGATGATAACAATGCCGAAATACAAACAAATTTGGCGGCCGTACACTACTATAAGGAAGAATATAAGACAGCGGTAAAATATTTAAATGATGCATTGGAAATAAATCCGCAAGAAGCAAATGCCTGGAACCTATTATCTTTAATTCAATCTGAGCAAGAAAATTTTGATGAAGCGTTGTCTTCAGTGAATAAAGCATTGGAGCTTCAGGCCAATCAGCCATATTATTTGAACAATAGGGGGTACATCTATACTTTTCTAGGTGATTTTGATAAGGCTTATGCAGATCTAAGGAAAAGTATTGTAACAGATGAAAAGAACCCATATGTTTATAGAAACTTAGGAATACTTGCGCTAAAGAAAGGAGAGTTCGAAGAAGCTATTCGACAGTTACAAAACTCCTTGGAAAGGAAAAAAGACCTACCATCAGCCAACTATTATTTAGGAGAAGCATTAAGAAAGAATGACCAACTACCTGAAGCTTGCACCGCATATGTGAAATCGGCAGAGTTAGGAGACGAAAAAGGAGTGAAAGCACTAAACTCATACTGCAAGGAATAAAATCCAATCCAATTATTTATTCGGATAAATACAATATATTCCTTATTTTTGCCCAAAATTTCATCAATTAATTACAGATATTAAAGCGTTGTTTTTCAATGCTCCATTATAAATATTATTGTTATTCATTATTAGACTTCATATAAGATATGTTCGATAATCTCAGTTATAAGTTAGATCGCGCTTTTAAAACCCTCAAGGGACAGGGACAAATAACGGAAGTAAATGTAGCTACTACAGTTAAGGAAATTAGAAGAGCATTGGTTGATGCCGATGTAAATTTCAAAGTGGCAAAAGAAGTGACAGACAGAATTAAAGAAGAAGCTTTAGGTCGTGATGTACTTATTTCAGTTTCCCCTGGTCAGCTCTTAGTCAAAATTACCCAAGAGGAATTGGCTAAAATGATGGGGGAGAAGCAAGAGGACATTAGTATTGAAGGTTCTCCTGCCACCATATTAATATCTGGTCTTCAAGGATCCGGTAAAACTACATTTTCTGGTAAACTAGCAAATAGACTTAAAAAACAAGGTAAGCAAGTACTATTAGCTGCTTGTGATATTTATAGACCTGCCGCTATTGACCAATTAAAGGTACTGGGTGAACAAATTGGAGTGGAAGTTTATGCAGAACCTGAGAATAAAGATGCTGTTAAAATTGCAAATAATGCCATTAAATTTGCTAAAGATAATGGGAAGAGCATTGTTATAGTAGATACTGCTGGACGTTTAGCTGTGGACGAAACTATGATGAAAGAGATTTCGAGCTTGAAAAAAGAGCTGAAGCCCTCTGAAACATTATTTGTAGTGGATTCCATGACAGGTCAGGATGCTGTAAATACTGCTAAAACATTTAATGAGCAGCTTGATTTTGACGGTGTAGTTCTTACAAAATTAGATGGTGATACTCGTGGTGGTGCGGCATTGTCAATTCGAAATGTTGTTGAAAAACCTATTAAATTTGTCAGTAGTGGAGAAAAAATGGATGCTATTGACCTTTTCTATCCGGACAGGATGGCTCAGAGAATTTTGGGTATGGGTGATGTTGTTTCTTTGGTTGAAAAGGCTCAAGAAACATTCGATCAGGAAGAAACCAACAGACTATCTAAGAAGATTCGGAAAAACCAATTTGATTTTGAAGACTTCCTTTCTCAATTACAGCAGATCAAGAAAATGGGAAATGTCAAAGACCTGTTGGGAATGTTGCCAGGCATGGGTAAACAAATAAAGGATATGGATATTGATGATGATGCTTTTAAGCCTGTTGAAGCAATAATACGATCCATGACCACCGAGGAGAGAACTAATCCTGAATTGATGAATGCTAGCAGGAAACAAAGAATAGCCAATGGTAGTGGGACTTCTGTTCAAGAAATCAATAACCTTTTGAAACAATTTAAGGATATGAGGAAGATGATGAAGACCATGAATAAAATGAGCGGTAGCAAAAGAGGATTAGCCGGATTTAATCCTTTCGGTAAATAATCTGTACTATAGACTAATATATTACATTCAAATTAATTAAGAGCTTGTCTAAATGAGTAATTTATAGACAGGCTTTTTTTGTACCCCTCCAAATGTAATGAGCTTATTTTCAATAGAATAGATTATAATCTTACGGTTATTGATCGGATATACTAAAATTCATATTGTTGATCTCAGAAATTAAATATAATCATTTCTTGTTTTTAAGTAGATAATTTTATTAAATTGACACTTCAATATAGTAAGTGTAAATCATTGATTATTAAGTAATTTAAGAAAATTTGAAAATCTATTAAACTTTTTATCATTAATAGTATTATATTAAGACAGGTGTTCGTGAGAAAATATTTCAACTATTCCATTTTTTTAACGCTTTTTAGCTTATTGCTTTTGGTTTCCCTACAGCCCTTGAAGGCTTCACTTGGTGTTTCAATGCCAGTTCAGGAAAATCATATGGTAATGAGCAATTTAATTGAAATAGATCCAGTAAAACTTACAGCCGCAATTCAAAGCATATCACTTACGATTTTGAGTATCGGGATATTTGGTATTGCCTTTAGTTTCATAAATCTTGGTTCAAAAAGAATTAAAAGACATAATAATTATTTAGAAAGCCTTGTCAAAGACAGGACTAAGACCTTGGAGCACCAACATAATCAGTTGAAAGCTCAAAATGAAGCTTACCGTGAAGCTTTAGCGCTTATTCAAGATCAGAAAGAGGAAATTGAGACCGCTCAACAAGATCTACTTCAGAAAAACGCAGATATAACAGATGCGTTTGAAGAGATTCAGTCTCAAAACGAAAAGTTAGATCATGAGCGCAATAAACTCGAGCAGGCCAAAAGGATAATTCAAGAACAAAATAAAAAGCTTTTCAATATTGCTAGAAATCTAGATCAACAAGTTCAAGATAGAACAAGAGAGTTATCTAAATCAAATAATCTACTATTAGAAAAGAATAAAGAGCTAGACGAATTCATTTACAAATCAGCACATGATTTAAGAGGACCAATTGCAAGGTTTAAAGGATTAAGTCAGCTTATTCAAATGGAATATGAGCAAGACAATGATATTTCAGATCACTTAAATCATCTTAGACATTCTGCCAATCATATGGACGATATGCTGAAAAGGTTAAGCAATGTCTATGAAATCAGTGCCAGACCTATAAGTGTTCAAAAGATCAATATTGACATGATTTTGGAAACTGTTTTTGAAAGACTGAATGGCGAGGAAGAAAACCTGGGAAGTGTCGCGATCGAGGTAGATAATAGAGCGAAAGAGCTCGTACAAATTGATCCTAGCTTACTTCATTTAATTCTTAAAAACCTTATCGGCAATGCCGTGAGATTTGCCGATCCACTTAAATTACAGAAGTGGGTTAAAGTAAAGATTGAAATGCTGGATAAAAACTTGGTTATCAGCGTAAAAGATAATGGAATTGGAATTAAAAAAGATCAGAAAGATAATATTTTCAACCTTTTCTATGTCGGTTCTGAGATACCTAAAGGACCAGGTTTAGGTTTATATATCTGTAAAATTATTACCAATAAGCTCAACGGTGATATCAACTTAAATTACTCCGATGTTGAAAAGGAAACCGAGTTTAGGACATCTATTCCCATCAAACTTTAAGAGATCACTTCTTCAGCCACTGCTTTTATAAAGGACCATTTTGGCACAGTATTCATAATTTTTAAATCTTCCAAGAGATTAGTGTCCTCATTAAGAAACTTAAGTAGAAGCGGCAGTTTATTCTTTTTATATAAATTTCCGAACACTTCATGGCCTGTACGCTTTTCTGTAATCAAAACATTCAGCAAGACTTCATCATAAAATCTAAATCTGCTAGAGCTTTTTATGTCAAAATTATTTGACTTTCCTTCTAGAACCTTAATTATTTGCTGTATATGATAGAAATTTCTGACAAAACTATATCCAGTGCTTGGTTTCACTGTTCCTGCGATAGTGCCAATTGGCACGATGCTTTTGTTCCTTTTCGATAGAATCGCAGTAGTCATCGGGATTTTATTAAACTCTTCGTCCAGAACTTTAAAATCCTGAAGTCCTAAATTTTGATGTATATAATTTTTTAAGGCTGTTTCATATTCTTCTTTCGTCCATAAATCAGCGGAAAACAAGGTGAATTCTACCAAAGCTTGATCTTCTGAGGTAGGTAAAATATAGGCAAAACTTAAACCTCCCTTTACTTCAGGTACTTGCATATCCATATATGTGATTTCACTAGGATTAAAAACAGCATGATCTGTTTGTATTTTCCATCCATAGAAATGTTGCCATATAAAATGCTTTCCTGTTACATTCATTGACTTTAATTGATCAGGAAAGAAATACGACTTGAAGAAATAGGAATCATAATAAAAGCTAGTTTTCTCAGTATGTACACATTTATTTTCTTCGTCCTCTGACACTATAACATCCTGAATAAAAGTTACTTGAGGGTGTTTGTTTAATTTGTTGAATACAAACTGGTAGTAATCAATACCTCTGATGTTATAGTAACGATAAGGAGACAAGGATTGAGTCAAATCAAAGTCTTTTCCTCTTACAATTGCCCGATCCCAAGATTGTTTTATAGGTAAATCTGTGATCCACATCTTTGGCTCTGACCAAAAGCTCCAAGTTCTGTCATTGCTTTGTTTAGAATCAGCGTCAATCAAAAGCAATTGTTTATTTTCAAGTAGTTTGCTTTCAATCATTTGCCAAGCTAATGTTAAGCCAGCCAAGCCAGCTCCTCCAATGATGTAATCATATTTCATTTATTTTCTAGCTTTTATGATTTTAGTTTAAGTATAAAATTAAGCCTAATGTTAAAAGAAATCTTAATAAAGCGGAATTATTTTATTTATGGCACGTTAATCAGGCACGAGCTAAAAATGCGGATTTCATTCAAAATATTTTATATTTGCACTAATACGCTTATATTATCAAGATATTTTTAAAAATATACGAACCAATTCACGTCTTAAATTGAAGAAGAGTACAATTATAATTGCAATAGTATTAGGGGTAACTGCAATTAGTTTTGCCTTTTATACCACGTCAGAGGTCGCTTTCACTCGTTCCGTTGATGCAGACTCCCATAGCCAACTAAATTACCTTAATTTTAATCTTGTTAGTCCTGCTCCTGTAATGGACACCGCTGATTTTAGTCAGGAATTTGATAAAAATATTAATAAATTTTTAAGACGATGGGATATTAAGGGGGCTTCCGTAGCGGTAATGAAAGACAACCGGTTGATTTATTCAAAGGGATATGGTTTGACCAATCTTGAAACCCAAGAGTCCGTAAAAACTCAACATTTATTTAGAATCGCGAGTGCTTCGAAACTAGTAACTGCCATTACTATTATGAAAATGGTAGATGATGGAATTATTGACTTGGAGGAAAACGTATTTGGAAAAGAGGGGATCTTTTCCCATTTCACAGAAATAAAAGACAAAAACCATAGTAAGATAAAAGTAAAACACCTATTAAATCATAAAGGAGGTTGGAGTTGGCGAGACGGTGATTTTATGTTTCAGGCTTCGAAAATAAAAAGAATTATGAATCTTGAAGGGCCCCCAACTGATGATGATATCATAGAATTTGTATTAGAACACAGACGGTTGAGATATAGACCGGGCACCCAATATGCATATTCTAATTTTGGATATATGCTTTTAGGCAAGATTATTGAACAGAAAACTGGAGCCACTTATGAGAGTTATGTGATTGATAATATTTTAGAACCAAATGGGATATTTGGTATGAGGATTTCTGGCAATTATGAGTGGGAGAGGAGACCTTTTGAAGTACATTACTATAATCATCCAGGTGCTTACCAATTTGAGTCCTACGATGGTAATTATCAGTCAGTCGAAAAACCCTACGGAGGCAGTGATATCAATACTTTAGGTGCGGCAGGAGGGTGGATTGCCAATGCATCACAATTGGCGAAATTAGTAAGCCTTGTAGATCCAAATAGTACTTACCAACTACTTTCTGAAGAGAGTCGTGAAATGATGGTAAATGGGAATCGATATACAGATGCATTTGGTTGGAAAGGGGCTAGAGGTGATAATTATTGGAGAACTGGAACATTAGCTGGATCAGCGTGTTTTATAAACAGAAAAGATGACGGTTATACATATGCTGTTGTTTTAAATTCCAGTGTCTGGATGGGACATAGGTTTAACCGATATATCAAATGGATGATGGATAAGTCGATTTCTGAATTGGATAATCATCAACTAAATTTGTTTTATCAAAATCATAATTCATTTAGTATATTACCAAATGCAATTTGACCGTTTATCAAATTCAATAAAATAAAATAACAATATTCCGTTCAATATCCTGAACTACAACAATTTCAACAACATGAAGAAGATACTTATAATTATAGTTATTTTCCTGTTTAACTATGCAGGATGGGCGCAAAACGAAAAATTCGCGAAATTAAGCCCCACTCAAGATCAGTCAATGGAAGCAAGATTGGTTGCAGGATTATTGACTCAATACCATTATGAAAAGGTTCCTATTGACGATGAGCTTTCCACTATTATCTATGATGACTATTTATCTTCGCTAGACGTCAATAAGCATTATTTTCTCAAAAAAGATATCGAAGCCTTCAAAAAATATAGGGAGCGTCTGGATGACCATATTAAATTAGGTTATCTATTACCACCTTACGAAATATTCAATGTATTTCGTGAAAGGTTTATGGAGAGAATGGACTATGTAGAAAATAACCTTTCATTTGATTTTGACTATGATGCACAAGAGTATTTAACAATTAATTCAGACTCGCTTGACTATGCCAATTCTGAAGAAGAATTAAACGATAGATGGAGAAAATTAATAAAAAGTCAAGCCCTAGATTTAAAATTGGACGAAAAAGCTGACACTACCATTCAAAGGCTTTTGAAAGAACGATATTCAAGATTAGAAAAAACTATAGGAGATTACGAAAGTAGAGACGTTTTCCAGCTCTATATGAATACTTTTGCAGAAAGTTTTGATCCTCACAGTAGTTACTTTTCACCCATTACTTCTGAAAATTTCAAAATACGAATGAGCCAATCTTTAGAAGGGATTGGTGCAACATTAACCACTGATGGAAATTATACTCGTGTTGCTTCAGTAGTGCCAGGAGGTCCAGCCTTTGAAAGTAAGGTCATCAATACAGATGATAAAATATTAGCAGTGGCACAAGGCGTAGAAGGCGAATTTGTGGATATCACAGGTTGGAGATTAGATGATGTTGTTCAAAAAATTAGAGGCCCAAAAGGAACAATTGTTAGACTCCAAATCATTGAAGCTGGCCAATCAGTATCTGCGGGTGTTCCAATGGAAATCACCATAGTTAGAGATAAGATTAAATTAGATAATCAAGTGCCTTATGCTGAGATAAGAGAAGTATATCGTGACGGAAATCAGTATAATGTAGGCATTATCACTATTCCATCATTCTACATGAACTTTGAAGACATGAGAGCCGGTGTCAAGGATTATGGAAGTACTACAAGGGATGTAAAAGCTATTCTTGATACCATCAAGGGAAAGGTAGATGGAATTGTAGTCGATTTGCGTTCAAATGGCGGTGGCTCCCTTCAAGAAGCTATAGAATTAAGCGGTTTGTTTATTAGCGAAGGACCTGTGGTACAGATTAGAGATTCTGATGGGAGTATAGAAGTTGGTAAAGATGAAGACGAAGAAATTTACTATGGTGGGCCATTAACCATTTTAACGAACAGATTTAGTGCGTCTGCATCAGAGATTTTCTCAGGAGCTATTCAGGACTATAAAAGGGGAGTGATTGTAGGGGAAAATACTTTCGGCAAAGGAACCGTCCAAAATCTTATTTCTTTGAATCAATTTGTCCCTAAAGTAGAAGATACACTAGGCCAGGTCAAACTAACTTTAGCCAAGTATTATAGGGTGAATGGAAGCAGTACGCAACATAAGGGTGTGCGTCCGGACATCAAGATGCCTTCTCCGTACACTGCCAAAGCATTTGGAGAAAGCTCTTATCAACGTGCGTTGGAATGGGATCAAATTGAAAGTTCGAATTTCACTCCATCGAATGATATAGATCCTAACATTATCGCTAAGCTCAACGAGAAACATGAGAAGCGATTAAATGAGGAGCAATATTTAAGAAATTTGAAAAATGAGGTTGATGAAGCAGTTAATCAGCAGAGCATGTACAGAATCAGCTTAAATATTGAAAAACGAAAAGCTGAAAATGAGGCTGCTATGGACCGAAGAAATGTAGCAAATGAATTGAATGAGAAGATTTCAGCAGATCCTGAACTAATAAATAAAATTAATACAGATGGGGAAATCAAAGATCCTTATCTAAGAGAAGGAGTAGTGGTATTAGCTGATTTAATTGCGCTCGGTATTGGTTGAAATCAGCTTTCAATAAAAGCATTTAAAGGTTTGCAAATGAAATGATTATCACTTCATTTGCAAACCTTTTTTTTGCGCTAAAATAATGACTGCAAAATAGCATTCAGTAGCGATAGAATAATACTAAAGAAAAAAGCCCACCAAAAGCTCTTGACAGAGAAGCCTTTCAATATTTTATCTACCAACATGATCATCAAGGCATTAATTACCAATAAGAAAAGCCCTAGTGTCAGAATAGTGATCGGGATAGTTAAAAAAACCAAAATAGGTTTTACTACTGCATTGATTATTCCCAAAATAATAGCTACTACGATGGCTTGACCATAGCTCTCTACTTTCACTCCAGAGAGTAATTTAGCTGTAATGAATACTGCGGCAGCTGACAAAAGTAATCTGATAATAAATTCTGTTAGATCCATAATTTTCTTTCAAGTTTAGTCTTTGATAATTTATTAAAATTTAAATCCATTCTTTTAAAAATGGAGATAGTTTTAACACTATATATACATATAAATATAAAGCTTTTATTATATTTAAAACTCACCCAAAACTAAACTATATTGAAATATCTTATTATTGTTTTATCTATCGTTTTATCTTGTAATGGTAGTCTTTATGCACAATGTGACATACAAAAACTTGCTCCCGAACCTAAAATAAAGTCTTTTAATTATTTTGGTTATTCAAGTTCGCTTAGTTCAAAGAATTTGATTGTCAATGAACCTAATAATGATTCATTAGCATATAATGCTGGAATAATTAATGTTTTTAAAAAAGTAAATCAGAAATGGGAAATATTTCAAAAACTTACAACATCTCAAGTTAATTCAAATCAACAACTTGGAAATCATTTAAAAGCAATTGATAGTTTAATTGTTGCATCAGGTAATGTTAATAGAAATACCAGCAATTCAGATGCACTATTCATATATAGACAGCATAAAACAGGTTCTTGGCCGGGTAAGGAAACAGAAGTATTCTACTTGGAAAAAGATTTAGCGGAAAATAGTTACATAAGAATCCTAGAAATGGATTTGAATAATGAGGAGAATTTAGCAGTCATTTATCGAAAGTTTGATGGTTTTTCGAGTCAATTAATAATTAAGATATTAGACTTAAATTCTCATAGTGTATTGGCTGAAGAAATTCTTGACAAAAAAGATCGCTTTTTTTATGGAATCCATACAGATGTTCTATTAACTGACAATTCCTTATTTATCTCAAACTCAGATTTTTTAGCCCCTGATAGATCTTTTCAAGGTATAGTTCATGTATTTGAAAAAGATGGCGAGGGAATTTGGAATTTAGAACCCGTAGCAAAATTAACCTCCAGTATTAGTTTTCAATATAATTTTGGTATAAAAATGGCTTATGAGAATGATACTTTATTTGTTGCTAATTCTGGAGATGAAACATCGAAAAATGGCCTATTTATATATAATAAACCTGAAATGGGATGGAAGGATACTACAGAAACACTTTCTATTAAAAAAGATTTCTTATATGGCAATAAAGGAATAAATCTTACAGTAAGTCAAGGGGTTATTTTTTGGTCAGTGCCCGAGGTTGAAAATGATTTTACTTATTACAAACCTGACTCCACTAGTAGTGATGGTTATAAAATGTATATTATTGAAAAGCCTTCAGATGTTGGAGATAGTTATTTGAAATTTGGATTTAATCCTATATATCACGAGAACCAACTATTCATTAGCACGCGGCATTCAATTTCCAATATCAGTAACAGAATAAATGAAAATATATTAGTATATGATTTTGATCTAAAATCTTCAGAAGAAATGATTGAATATTCAAGTATTCTGAATTCTGAATTTTTTTCGGCATCCGATGATGAATTTGGTGCTATACTTTCAGTAAGTAAAAATACACTGGCAGTATCAGCTAAAGGAAGTTCAAATAAATGGGGTGATAAATCGGGTAGTGTTTATCTATATGAAAGATTAAATGATCAATGGGTTTTTGATCAAGAAATAATAGCACCTCAAAAATTAAATAATGAATCTTTTGCATCCACCTTTGAATTACAAGATGGTTATCTATTTATAGGCTCTCCTGGTTATGATAGTTTAGCTGATAACAATAAATATTTCAATACTGGGAAAATTTTTATCTATGAAAAAATAAATGGTAAATGGGTGAATACCTCTTCCTTAGTCTCTCCCTTAATGGGTTCATCAAATTATGAGCAAGGAGAGTTTGGTAGAAACGTTACTTTCAATAATGGCATCTTAGCTATTAGTGAGATTTATGATAATTATGGAAGTTCTGAAGCAGAAGGCCGAGTATATATTTATCGTTATGATGAAATAAGTGGGAAATTTATAGTTGATAAGCAATTTCAAAATAATGAAACATACGGATTAGATTATTTTGGCAGTAATATAATAATTAATGATAAATATGTCGCTATAGGAACTGGTGGTTTACCGACAAGTGTATATGTTGATAATAAAGTTTACCTTTATAAAATAAACTCAGAAGCGTGGACATCAGGAAAAGCAGATTATGTTTTTGCATCAAAAAATGAGAGTTCTTTAGATAAATTTGGTGAAAGTATATCCATTCATAATGATGTGTTATTGGTGGGAGAAACCTATTATGATAATGGGAAACAGTATGAAGGTTCTGACGGTCGAGTTTATGGTTTTAGAATACCGGAACAATCAACACTAGATGAGACAATTTTTGAAGACTTTTACATAGAACCGAATAGCAGCATCAGCTATACTAACTTTGGGAACTATATAGCTATTAATGGCAATGACCTGTACATAAGTGCAAAAGATAATTCGAATGAATCTAATGTTCAGGATTTATTATTTGTATATAATCTTGAAAATTTAAATGAGGTAGATTCTGTATTTGGAAATAATATACAAATTATAAGACACCCTGATGGGAATAGTAGTTCTGGTTTTGGAAGTAGTGTTGAGGTAAATAATGGATATTTAATTGTAGGAAGTCCTTACAGTGATTCAAGAAGTGGTTTTAAATCAGGTTTAGTTCATGTATTTGAACTAAGTTCAATTTTAAACCCTATCCCTAATTTATGCAACAATATTTCTAGTTATGAATTAATAGCAAGTCCTGCAGGAGGAGTGTGGAGCATTGGTGATAGTGTAATAAGTGATAATATTCTTGATGTAACGAGATTAATATCGGGTAATTATACAATCAATTATAACTTAAACGGCTGCATTCAATCAACAACTTTTCAGGTTTATCAAAATACGAGTTTAATTTCTAAATCAGATAGTATTATTACGAAATGTATTGATGAAGAAATAAATCTATTTATAGAAGCTAATAATAATGATGAAAGCTTTGCTTGGTTCAGTAAGAAAGAAAAGGATGATAATTATGAGCTGTTAGATTCTGCAAAATCTTTAATTAGCATTAGTACGGCAAATCCTGGTTTTTATAAGGTGCGCTTACTAAATCCTGAATGTGAGGAAATCGAAGAAGAATTTCAAGTTCTTAACCATGAGCTTTCTCCAAAACTTAATTTAAGCGGGCAGCTCGAATATTGTGTGCAGGAGATCCCGATAGCAATTGAAAATATTGATCCTAGTGATGAGGTACTTTGGTATTTTCGAGCAGAAAACGAGGCAGATTTTAAAGAATTAAGCACACAAGATGCTCAAATACAAATCTCGGAAAGTGGTGAATATTACGCTGAAGTTTATAGAGAAAACTGTTCATTTTTAACCAATAGTACTTATGTCATGTTTAAACCTAATCCTCAAGATATATTTATACCTAATGTCGCAACCGTTAATAATGATGGTTATAATGATGTCTTCAGAATAAAAACGGATTATCCTTTTAAAAACTTCAAGATTAATATTTATGATCGTTATGGTAAGCAAGTATTCGAAAGCTATGATCAGACATTTGGATGGAAGGCGCCAAATGGCTATTCAGGTAATTATGTTTATAGGCTACTTTATGAAACTGAATGCGGTGAAATTAAAGAAATGAAAGGGTGGGTTCAAATAGTGAAAAACTAAAGTATTTTATAGTAAAAATCTATTTATAAGTAAATATGGAATGATGAATGAGGGAAGTATAAAGTTTGGGGTTAGAAGTCAATTTCAGCTACATCAGGATTGCTTTTGGATAACATCATCTTCGCAGCACCAGCATGAGTAACGATTTCTATATAGTGCTCGTTTAATTCATTTCTGATATTCTTCATTTTATTAAGTAAACGTTTCTGGATAGATTCATCTTCAGTAGTGATATGTAAAATGACTTTTTTCGTAAGATTAAAATAATCAGTTTAGTTTTAGGGCTATTATTATCCTTCATTACAAAGTGCATCCAACGCATACATCAATCTATTTTGCGCACCTAACTGTGATCCAAAGATTGATCGATACAAGATTCCTTCAGCTGTAGTTAAAAGCCATTGTGGAGTTCCTTCTGATTCAAATTGATCATAGACCTGATGATTTTGATCTAAATAAATAGGGAAGGGCAGTTCTTGGGTGGTGAAAATGCTCTTAATATCGTCTTCGGTTACCGGTTTCTTATTGAAAATGCTGTGAATGCCAATTACTTGAAGATCAGCATATTCTTTTTGATATTCATAAGCTAAAGGAATTGCTCTGCCAGTACATCCTAAACATTGATTGTTATAAATGATGATCACTAGCGGTTTTCCTTTGTACTTTTCAAGTAAGTTGAGCTCATTGTAACCAAAATCCTGCACTTTTATGGATGGGATAGGGTGGATTGCTGTTTCCATGCTTGATAATTGTAATTAAACGCAAAGATAGAAAGTTCTTAGCTTTTTGATCCTTGATTTGATCGATATTAAGTCAATACAAATCCAGTAGGTGAAGGTGTTCAATATCTTTGATGATAACAGATATTTAGCTGATAAAATCTGTAGCCTTAAAAATCTACCTCCTAAATTATTATGTTAAGTTGAATGAGATGTGAGTTCTTATGGATGAAGTGGAAACTTTGCGTTTCCTTTAAAGGTTATCATCGATGAATGCTTAGGCTTCAGGAAAAAGCGAGCAATCTTTAGCAATATAGTCTGATTTTCTAAAGCGTTATTTTTGCATAGATCTACAAAGCTGTACAATGTCCAGACTGAAAAGAAAATAAAGCGCTTAGAATTATGAGGTCGGACGATGACTAACAGTAAAGCCAAATACAGCGCTTAAAATAGACAGCTCTTAACAATGGGACATAGAAATCAAAATAGAGCATCAGGATTGTAGAGTCTTAATGCGATAATAGTTTGCTAAGTACTCACGCTAGGGAGATCATGAACAGACAGATTCAGAATGGAAGATGAGTAATAGTAGCTGGGTATTAAAAAGAGTAACTTAACATAATATAAATTATATAACTTTAATCTATATCACTGTGACATATATTTGAAAATTAGTTCTCAAATCATTAACTTCAGTACATTAAATCATTATTGTGAGATCCTATGAAACTTCTACGATCGGTTTTCAATATAAAGTACCTGCACCAATATAGATTCTTGGTTATTCTAGGCTCGGTCGCTATTTTCATTGCTACTCTAACAATTACTCAAGACTACCTAGACGCCTACAGAAATGGCGGCTCTTTCTATTTCAGTGAATCCTTACTTTTTAAAACTGTTTGGTTGTTGTTTATTCCTGGTTTAATATTGCTAAATAAGTCCCTCCAAAACCGGAGCCTAGAAAACGTTCAAAGGACTTTACTATTTATCATAACCCCTGTATTGATTCACCTTTTACTCCTTCCATTTGTTTTTCTATTCTTTTCGATCGTTTTTTATGAAGGTCGCTACGGATTGTACAAAATCTTCACCTATACTTTGGCTAATGATTTCCATAAACTCCTACTTATTTATGGAACTTTTGTATTCGTTTACAAATACTTTTGGGCTGAAAAAGCATCTCAAAGCTCGCAAAATGCACCCTTTCTAGATATAATCGTGATCAATAATGGGCAGGAAAATACTATTGTACATGTCGAGGATATTCAGATAATTAGGTCTGAAACACCTTATGTAGCTCTCCATCTTGAAAATAGAAAGTATTTGCATACAGATAGTCTAAAATCAATTAGCAAGCAATTAGATGATTCCATTTTTCTTAGAGTCCATAAATCAACAGTTGTGAATATTAATTCAGTTGTCTCGTATAAGTCTCGACTTAATGGAGACTATGATTTACGACTGAAAAAGGGAGATCTCGTCAGATTAAGTAGAACTTATGCCTTAGATTTCAAAAAGCGCTTCAATACCCCGTCATCAGGATAGCCTATAAACTCATCAGCTTAAGGTATTTTATTTTTAAGACCTATTTTTCGGCTGCATCTTTAGTATAAAATTCACCTAAATCAATAGATATGAATACTAGAGCAAAAACTTTTCAGTTAATAACAGGACTATTGCTAATGGCCTTCTCCTCCTGCGATGCACAGACAAACAAAGATGCTAAGCAGATGAACTACAAGCTTGTTGGAGGACCATGTGAAGGCTGTGAAGCAGTTTTTGAATACGGAGACCAGGAACTCAACGCGACTGATACCCTTCCCGATTTTAATAAAAGTGACTCCAAAATTAAGATTAGCGGCACGATTTACCAATCAGATGGGAAAACTCCGGCTGAAGATGTGATTTTATATGTTTATCACACTAATAACGCTGGTATCTATAAAGCAAAGGAAAGTGCAAAAGGCTGGGGAAAACGGCATGGTTACAATAGAGGATGGGTAAAAACAGATCACAGTGGGCGCTACACCATTTATACTGTTAAGCCCTCCCCCTACCCAAATCGGGCACAAGCGGCACATATACATTACACGATCTTGGAACCAAACGGTAAATACTATTGGCTTTCTAGTGTCCATTTTAATGGAGATAGCTTGCTAACACCGAGGGAAACAAAGCCTGATTCTCCCAGAGGCGGAACAGTAGGACTATTGAGTTTGGAAAAAGAAGGAAATCTGCATGTGGGCAAGCGAGATCTCATTTTAGGAAGAAACATCCCAAATTATTAATTAAAGGCTGTTTAGGTTTTCAGATCATAAGCATTGCAGGAGAGTTGCGGTCGATCCGAGAAGCTTAACAATATGATTCATGCTATACACAATTCATACAATTTTACCGGATGATCAGCAATAGGAAGTTCAACATATCCTATATGAATAAAGCCCAGCTTTTCTAAGACCTTGCATGAACCTAGGTTTTCATCATTAGTGATTGCATAGACTTTGTTGAGTCCATAGGTATTCAAAGCTAATTCTACCATTTTCTGAGCTGCTGCGGTAGCATAACCCTTTCCTTCAAATTGTTCTAGTATACCATAACCAATATCAACTCCATCTATTCCGTCCCTGTGATGCAGACTGCAGGTTCCAATCTCCGCTTTCGTTTCGCTATCGATGACAATATGATTAACAAATCCTTTTCTGTGCAAATCTGGATGCATTTTGTCCAGTATATACTGCCTGGCATCCGCGACAGATTTAATTCCTCTATCCCCTATTTGGGCCAGCCATTTCTCGCTCGTCATTAAGTCAAATAATAATGGCGCATCTTCTGGCGTAATGGGTCTTATATTGATAGGTTTTAAGGGTTTCTTATTCACTTGAATCATATTTTACAGGATGCATTGATTTACTAAAATTAGTAACAAAAGTTTACGATTGTAGTATGGGTGAGAACTTATCAAATATAATGATGTCACTTCAATATTTCTTTTGTTACTGAGCCATATTTAAATATATTGTAATGCTAAAAATTTATCATGAAGTGGAAAAAGTATGTTAATAAAAAAAGTATAGCCCTTCTTCTGGTCATTGTGATCAGTAGCTTGGCGCTTATTTTTTTCAATTACTATGTTATTAAGATCACTGCAAGTATTCGAAGCTATATAAATGGGGAGTCTAACTATTCTAAGGGGCAAAAAGATGCTTCGTTTTATTTAATCCGGTATCTGGAATCAGAATCGGAGAATGACTGGATTCAATACCAAGAAAATATGCTTATTCCTTTTGGCCCGAGAGATTTCCGGGTGGCTCTACTAAATGATAGCTCTAGAGCAGAGATGCACAGGGCTTTAATTCAAGGAAGAAACAATCCAGATGATACTGATAATTATATTTGGCTGTATAAGAATTTTGGCCAGTTCTCTTTTATGCAAGAAGCTGTTGCAAGTTGGACCAAGGGTGATCACTACAATGAAAAATTAGATAGCATAGCGCATTATGCTCATGCAAAGATAGCACAGGATGGGAAAAATCAATTAGATGTTGATTTAGTGAAGGCTGAAATCATTCGAATCAATAAAAAATTATCAGAAGTTGAATATTCCTTTTCTGATGCACTGAGCCGCATTAGTCGGAAGGTTGAAGGTTGGCTTAAGCTTGCCAATGTGATATTTGTGATTTTAATTGTAGGTGGCTCAGGAACCTATTTTTTAATACTTATAAAACGGCTGGAAAAATCTGAAAAAAAATTGATCGCGAATAATACAAAACTGGAAGATATTAATGCAGCGTTGGACCGATTCGCTTATAGTGTTTCACATGATTTAAGGGCTCCTATTTCTTCTCTCAAAGGATTAGTGGAGTTACTTAAGCTTGAAGGCGAGCAAGCGCAATTGCCTAAATACTTAAATATGATGAATGACAGCCTTAAGCGGCAAGATGAGTATATTAAAAATATTTTGCTCCACGCGCGTAACCGTAGGATGGTCAATGACTTCAGGCCTATTCAGCTTTCGGTGGTAATCGATGAAATACTGACAGATTTGATTCATTATGACGGCCGAGATAAAGTGGAAATAAAAGTAGATGTGCCGGATGAAGTAGTTACTGATGAAAACCGGCTAAAGATTGTACTGAGTAATTTAATTTCCAATGCGATTAAGTACAGAGATGACTATAAAGTACCACAGATAGAAATCTTCAGTAGCGCTTCACCAGATGGTGTACTCATTACAGTTCAAGATAATGGGATTGGGATACAAGAAGAATACCAATCCAAGATCTATAATATGTTTTTTGTTACGAATAACTCAAAAAAGGGAACGGGTTTAGGCATGTATATCGCGAAAGAGGCTATTCAAAAAATGAACGCCAGTATTTCCCTAGCCTCTACTTATGGCAGCGGCACCCGTTTTGATTTGTTTATTCCCCATGTACTAAAGGATAATTTAGATACTGATGACAATTAAGTAGATCTGAACAAAGATCTTTTGTGGAGTAAGAAGATGGGTTTGAAGTGAAGCTAAACGGAATTATATTCAATAAGTATTCAAATTTTATCCCTTGATTGCTCAGGATATTATTCCTCAATCTATTAATTTTCGCCTGCGCTATAATTAGACCATTAAGACATGAGACGTAAAATTCCAGAATCAACACTGCCTAAACTTAACCGATCGCAAATGATTACTGCTGAAGGATTTCAAAAGTTGCGGGATGAGTTGGATCATTTGTGGAAAGTGGAACGGCCAGAGACTACAGCTAAGGTTTCATGGGCCGCCAGTTTAGGTGACCGATCAGAAAATGCTGATTATCATTACAACAAAAAACGCTTACGTGAAATTGATGGCCGCATTCGTTACCTACGCAAATGCATAGATAACTTTAAAGTAATTCATTATCATCCTCATCAGGAAGGCAAAGTAATGTTTGGCGCCTGGGTGGAAGTTGAGAACATGGATAGAGGACTGAAAAGACGATTCCGTATTGTGGGATACGAAGAGATAATTGGCAATAAAGATTATATTTCGATGGACTCTCCTCTTGCACAAGCGCTTTTAAATAAAACAGAAGGCGATGAAGTCGTTGTAAAAACTCCTGCCGGTGAATTCAACTGGCGAATACTTAAGATTGAGTATGAAAATGGTGGTGCTTCTGGTTTTTAAATTCACCTCTCTCCCAGTATTATTTTGGTTAAAACCTTACTACCATGCGAAGCATGGCGGCAACGGGGGTTTTTATAGCACTACTTAACATTAGCTGTGTTTTTTAGTGCACTATATACTCACTTTACTGCGATTTTTAAAGCACCGCTTCAAATCCTTCACTAATAATTATTATTTGATCCTTTTTCAGGATTAATCATGGTAACAAAAATTATAATTAGCTATTGATCAAACCCCCACTTCTTAACCGTTTTTAGATTTAATTCAGCTAAAAACCTATTCCTTTCACTGAGACCTTTTCGTCCTTCAAGAAGATCAAGCATAAATCTGTATTTATATGCATCCAATCTCTTGTTTTTTTTATCCCATAAAACGATTTTTTCAATTAATTCAATTGTAATTTCAACTTCTGGTTCTTTATTCTTAATATCCTCATTGAAGAAATCTTCCATATCAAAAAATAATTCTGGATTAAGTTCAACTACGATGTTCAATACATCCTCTCCTGAATTTCTTTCTATATCTGTAATACTCCTATTGTTTCTAATCTTACTATTTATTGTAGATGCCATATCATACTGATATTGAGTGAGATTTTGTGATTCCCTTCCCCAATCTTCAATTTTTTTCCAAGTTTTTGGATGAATTGCTTTTATTCTGTTAATGGAAGCAACAATTTCTGCATTGTGAGTATCATCTTCACTGAGCTTTTTTCTTTTTTCAGATGATTTTTTTTCCAAATCAGTCTTTAAACTTTCCAAGTTAATTTTGAAATCCTCATTTTTGATTACATTCCAACAGTCTTCTTTTTTTGCCCACTCGCCATATAAAGAACCAGGAGCTTGGTTTTTGATATAATCTTCTATCTTAGACATTACCTCATGGAGCTTGCTTTTAAGAATCTCGCTCAAGGATTGTTGTTTCCAGATTTTGTATAGATCAAGTTTGTAGTCCAATTTAAGACCCAACCAAGCTATTGAATAAGGTACTGTGATGTATCGCATATCACCAATTGCATTTGGTTTTACACCGTAAATTTTTTCAGCATTTTTAAATAATAATGCTTTTGCAACTAAATCCTCAAACCAAATGTTATCAGGTTTGAAACTAAAATTATAATTCAGAAATTGAGCGTAATTTTTTTGACTGCCCCGAACAACGATATGTGGACCAACAACCAATTTCTTGCCATTATACACTTCTTCATATGAGTTAATGTATTTAGCAAGTAGCTCTTTAGTAAACATTTGACTTCTTGGGTTCTGCTTATCAAATTGCTTCCGCTTTGACGGAGTAATTCCGAAACGGTTTCTATCATTTTTATACTGCCCTCTTGAACGCTCAAAAAACCAGCGTGTTTGAGTCGTTTCACCTGAAATCGGTGGAGCCCAAATGGTTCTTGACAGTTTTTCAATCAGTACGTGGTTTTCTCTATTCGAACTTAAATCAGAAGCTGAAACACGATTTTGAGTGTTTGCATATTCTGCAATGCGTCCTACTATTTCAGAAAAATTATCTCTGTTTTTTACAATTGTCAATTTTACAGGCACAAATACATTGCTTATATCAACTTTATCTTTTTTCCAAGTATGGTAAACAGATGCTGTTGTTTGACCGCCATTTACGATTTGAAAATCCTTTACTTGGGCAATTGCTTTTCCCTGATTATTGGGCAAATCTGAAATGGTAACTTCTTCGGCAGTGGCAGCAATACCATTATTAAAAGCCATAAACATATGTTGCTCTTTCAAAATGGTGTTACGGATACCTTTATTTATTTTTCCAGTGAATTGAAGAAATGAACGCACGTTTTGTTCCAGAAGTCTTGCTCCATATTGCTCATAAATATCTGCTAGTGCAAGACCTGGAATAATTGCAAGCCAAGATTGATAATCAGAATTTTCAGTTTCATTAACAATACAAGGAACTTTATATCCAGACTGTTCAAAGTTGATTTCAATCGGTACTCTTGATTTGTCTGAAAGATTGAAAAGATAGTTTATGTCAATTATTCTATAAAAAACCAGGTAACCTGCAACTGTATCAGATGTTTTTAAATCAGCTTTTACTTCACCATTCGTAATTAAGAAGATATTTACTCGAGTTAAATATTCTTTAACCTCTGGAACATTCGCTAAAGTTTGAGCAAGGTCAAATATTTCTGAACTTTCCTCAATTTCATTTACATAATCTTTATAAATCGCATTTCTGAAAAACTTTACAGCTCTATCAACTGTCTTATCAGCGTCACCTTTTGTTACACTTTGGATAGTTGAATCACCATTATAGATTGTTACAAACAAGTCCAAAGTTTCATAATTTTCATAAAGAGAATAGCCGTTGATTTTATGTTCAACACCTCTTTTGCTAATCTTTTCATCAAAACAAACTCTATAGTTTTCAGTCTCACCAGCATCTGATAAGTAAGACAATGCTAATTCCGTAAAAACTTGCTCAGGATTTGTTCCTTCTTCCTCTGTAACTAAGGTTGAGTTAATCTCTTCTTGAATGTCTATATAGAACTTTTGTAATTCTTTGTTTTCCATAAAAATGCTATTGAATTTCGCCTAAAAGAGTTTCTTGATTTATTCTCCATTCCTCTGATTCGGATAGAACAATTGAATATTTCACATCACCAACACCAATTGGAATTTGGCTTTCGGTTATTCTTGGGAAATTTCCTGAAACACGGTAAAAGTTTTCTTGGCGAATGGTATAACCTCTTTCTTCATATAAAAGCCTATGTATTTCGTAATATCCAGATTCTAATAATTTTAGCTTAAAAAGATTGTTAGCCATTGTATTCTCTTTCAACATCTCCGAAACTTGATCAATAAGAAAATTTAATGATTCTCCATTTCCAACTCTTATGTCGAGTGAAAGATGATACAGAAATATTTTTTCAATGATGGAATCATCTAACTGTCGTTCACTAGTGATTTGTATTTTTTGATGATTATTACCGTGCGTAGTTTTGACTTCAACTGCCCAATTTGAATACTGAAAGTCTTGTATTGATTTTTCAGGGCCAAGCCAAGATTTTAAGCAATAGTTTTTATCAGATGTATTGTTCAAGAAAAAACGTAAAAAATAAATTTCACCGTAAAGACCTCTTTGTGCTTCATCTGATAATCCTTGCTTACCCACTTTTTCAAATAGGGATTGCCATTTTGCCAAACGCTCTAATAATTTTTCAACTAAAGTTTGCTCCGTTGATACTTCTGACACTCCAAAAATCAAATCTTCACATAGAGTAGAAAAAATATCTTTGTGCTGTTTATTGAGTAATAGAATGAGTAAGAAGTTCTTTGATTTATCTCTTTCATCAAGCAGTGTTTCTATCTTGATGTCTTTGAGTTTGTTCCATTGATTTTCTTCAAAAGAGAATGAGATACTTATTCTAAATGCAATACACCGCAGGTTTTCTGGCGCTTTTAAAGCAATAAACACATCAGGCAAAACTTCTGCTGAATATCGCTTATAAAGTAATCCTGAGTGATTGAAATTATCACCCTCTAAACCGAGCCAAATATTTTCAATCTTCGTCATCTCCATAATCTTCAAAATCTTCTTCAACAATATCAAATCTGTCGAGTAACTCCTCATTTACAGCATAAGATACTGGTGCGTTGTAATTACTTTTTGGGAAACTTATTGCGTAGCCAACAAATGGATTTATTCCTTTTGGTAAAGGATTTTTGGAGTCTATACTTTCCTCGGGATCAAGTAGGTAAATAATTAATATTGGCTTCTTTGGGTCTCTTAATTCATTTCTAACTATTTGCCCATTCGGATACATTGCCTCACCTGCTTTTTTTCTGTGAAGATTAGTTAGGTTCATTGCTCTTTCATATTCTTCATCAGTGAAATCAATAAATTCATCTGACGGACTTATAATATGCGATTTTCTTAAATAATATATCTGTTCATTTGAATTCTTATCATCTTCAGTTCTTTTCCATTGACCAATTTGAACTTCATTGCTATTTACTTCAATTGTTGAATTATTTTTCGGGTTAGGCTTAGTCATAAGAGCAATTCTCCAATCAGTTAATTCACCGTTTCTTAATTGTGCAGTAATAAATTGAATTAATTTTCTGGGTTCAGCCTTTTTAAGGTTTTCTACAGATTGTATTCCTTCAAAAAAGTTAATGACTTGCTCCGCAGGAATGTCATACCAAACAAAAGAATTTGGCTTTGTCACAAAATTTGATGGTAGTGTTCCTATGAATTTTTGTGTGTTTTTGAAGTTATTATCAATCACAGAAATGTCCTTCTTAAATTCATAAGATTCAACTAATCTTCCGGCCCATGAAATTTGAACTGTAATTGCAGAACGCATTTTATTTGTTGCCGATATTTGAAGAACACCAGGGTGTGTTCTAACTTTTAAGGCATATTGCTCAGGAGTTGAACCCGCAATATCTGTCATATAATCAAATTCTTCTCTTAACTCTTCTGATGCTTGAGTAATATGGCAAAACCATTCATTTAACTCTCTACTTGTAAACAGACGGCATAAATCTACATATCCTCCCCTATATCCAAACCAACGCCCCATTTGCATGAGAGTGTCATACATTCTTGATGCTCGTAAATAGTAGCTTACCGAAAGTCCTTCTAAAGTCAATCCTCTGGAAAGTTTATTTCCACCTACTGCGATTACCGAAAGTCCATTTTTATGGTCAAAATAGTCTAGGGCTTCACCCGAACCACCGTGTATGGATTTCACCTCAATTCTTGCAGCAGCGTCATTCAAATGTTGCAAAACTTCACTCCATTTATGAACTTGAATCTGAGAATCTAAATTTGTGAGTTCTGAATCTAAAATTTGTTGGGATACTGTTACAAAAGACCTATATCCATTTTCGTCTTGTTCAAATGTTGATTTAAACTCATCTAAAATAACTGAATCATTTTGGTCAATGCCTCTTCTGTAGTATATAAATTGATTAGACACAAGTTCGGCTATATGATCCTGCCAAAGCACAAACCTTGATACGTGAATAAGCATTGAGTTATGCACAGTAGTTTGACCTCTTAATCTTCTAATTGCACAAGTGATTATAAAGCAGCGAATTGCCCTTTTTAACGAATCGGGAAGCGAAGATGGTTTTTGGTCGTCCTTTTTATGTCTATCTGGCACAAAATCTCTGTAATCATTGATTCTATTAACAATTGGAAGAACTGTATTCGAAGTTTCATCTTCGTCCAATGGACTAAATCCAAAAACTTTTTCTGGACCAATGTAATTTGAAGGAGCTGGAATGTTCTTTATAAAGTTTCTTGGAAATAAGTTTTGGTCGTCCAATGGAATAAAAATATTGGCGAATGGAGTTGCAGTATAACCTACATACGCATTCTTACCAAAGAGATTAAGTATTTGAGTTATCCATCCGTTAATAGAACTTTGTCTTTCAGGGTCATTTGAAATATTGATAGAAGCGTTATCTGCCTCATCATCAATAAGTAAAAGAGATTTATTCCTAATAACGCGTCCAAGCTCGCTATCTTCACTAGCTTGTGCTCCCAGCCATTGATAAATTCTGCGTAGCACATGCGGATTCTTTTTTATAACCGCAACTATAGGTTCGGAAGTGTTAAAGTTTAAACCTAAAGCGTTTGCAGCACCTTGTGTGAAATCTCCTTTTTCAATGCTTGATGTTAAAGAGTGAGCAACTATTGGAGAGCCAAAGTAAGGGTCACCAACACCAACTTGAATACTTCTTTGGTCAAAAGCTCTTGTATGTTGTGTATCGAATCCTAAAAAGCTTTCGTCAATTCTTATTTGTGTTTGGCTTCTGAGATTATTATGAATTCCAGCTAAAACAATGATTAATCCAAAACCAGCATCAGCGGCTTTACATATAAGTCCAGTATAATTTGCGGTTTTACCTGATTGCACTTGCCCAACAACTAATCCTTTTTTATTAATTGTAGCCTTAATTGAAGGGTCGAAAAAGTTGTCAAGGATACTGTCTGTTATTCTATCAAGTTTATTTATTACATCTGGCGCAAAATTCTTTTCTATTTCCAAATACTCTCTATACCTTCCCCAAAAGCCATTTTCAAAATCAATATCTGCACGTTTTTCATTTAACCAAGGATTATTCTCGTCTTCCTTTAAAATAGTTCCAAACTCATCTTGTCTAATTGTATAAAGTTCTTCAATTCTTCTAATGAGCAATTCACGATTCTCATTCACGAAATACTTCATTTTAAGAACTTCATCAACTGCATCTTCAATTTCTTCTCTAGTAAATGAAGAACTATCGGATAAAAGTTGTCTAATATTTTTTATTGGGTCTTTTTTATTCATTTGTCAAAAATTCAATGTATTCTGGATAGAAATTATATGGTTCGGTATTTAATATTCTTGCCTTTGCTTTCTCAATAGATAATCCACTTGTTACAAAACCATTGAAAAGCTTTTGCATTGTTTCTTTTATCGCATTGTGGTCTATACCTTCAAAAGGTTGTCCGTATGGTTTTTCATTCTCGCTTTCTTGAAGAGTGATTAAGGGGACAGGTATTGTTTCCTCAATGAACTGAATTACCTTTTCAATGTCCTTTTTCAAATCGCCAGAGTTGGAAAGCAATTCATTTAAAAGAGGATGTTTGCGGTTGATTTTATAAAAACGCTTGCCGTGCCTAGCTCTTTCTTCCCAGAAGGGAAAATATTCATCCGAAGCCAATTTGCGTTTAAGTACTTTTCCTTTATGTCTGTATACCTCAACCGCTTGATTTCGTGCTTCCTTTGCAACTGCCAAAATATGATCACGGTATTTTGAAGGAGGTCTAGCAATAGATTTTTTGATATCAATTTGCCAATCCTCATCAAAATTATTTGGTAAATCTACTTGAATTCTACAAAGGTCATAGTGCCCTTCTTTTTTAAAGAGACCGAGCCAATCGCCAGCAACTAACAATCTGCGATTTCTATAGACGTAGAACCCTTGATGAGCAGTCCAACTATCTTTAGGGCCTTTACCATAATTATATTGTTCTGCTGAAAGTTTTGAGCGGTGTGGCAACACAAAGCCTTTAATTCTAATTGAACCTCCTTCTAATCTAGTTTCCGCTTTGCTTTGCAAGTGATCTATACCTATCATAAATGGATCCCAAGATTTGATTTCACGTTCACGGAAATATATTTTTAAATCTTCATCCATATATCTGTGAAACACCATTGATAAGTGAGATTTAACGGAATCCATAATTCCTAAAAACTTACTTTTGGCTTCTATATTGTCTCTATTGGTGCCATTTGTGAGTCTATCTAAATCCCACCAAACAACACAAGTTCCTGTTTCTAAGGTTTCAATTTTTTGAGTCCAATTTTCTTCATCTGGAATATGTCTAATTAATTTCCATGCTTCTGATACGTTTACATAGTCTAAATCCCAAGTCCAAAATACAGGCTTGTAGTCTTTTGCTTTTGAAAAAACTGTGAATTTTCGTGATTGGGAAAAGGAGGCCGTTTTCAAGCCTAATCCAAATCGTCCTAAATCGTTACTACTTCTTTCTTCTAATGGATTTCTACTTCCAGGTCGCATAGCTTGAATAAGTTGCTCATTATTCATTCCTGTGCCATCATCTAAAATAGACAATGTTGTGTTTGAACCTTTCCAATCGTAATCGATCCAGATATTCTTTGCTCCAGCAGTAATCGAATTATCTATAATGTCAGCAATAGCAGTTTCTATAGAATAGCCAATTGCACGAAAAGTTTCAATCATTGAACTTGCTTCTGGTTCTGCGGAAGTAGTTTGTATGTTGGAATAATCAATCATTTTCTGATCCTTTCAAAATACCATGGACAATAGAAGCAATTTGTAAAGCCAAGTAAGGAGGTACTGCATTGCCAACCTGATGAAATTGAGCTGTTCTGCTTCCTCTAAAAAGATAATTGTCAGGAAAAGTCTGTATCCTTGCTGCTTCCCTTACTGTTAGACTTCTACATTGTTTAGCATCGTAATGTATGAAATAATGACCATCCTTGGAGATGTGACTTGTTACTGTAGTTGCAGGCTTTTCAGCAACTTGAACACGAAATCTGTCAGTAAACTTGCCTGACTCCACATTTGCATGATCAGGAATTAAGTCATTATGATGTTTAGCATAATCCCGAAGTCTTGGGAAATCTCCATACTTTTCAACATATAAACTAGCAAACATGTAGCGCATTAGATCCTGTTTCAAATGGGATCTAGATTCATGATTGGGCACTCCTTTCAGTGCAGGGTCTAAATAATGTCTGGCTAATTCCTTTGGTATTTTTGATTCATCTATGAAATCTTTGCAAGCAACAAACTCGCTACCTTTCCCGTTTTGATATTTTTTTGGACCTTTACTTAAGCCATTTAAAGGTATCTCTCCCCAACCCTTAAGTTTATTTATCTGATCAAATATTAATTCTTGCCAAGTGGCATCATTATCATCAATATTTTTATAAAGTCTTTTTGGAGAGCCATTTTTATATTTTTCAGTTTTATGATACTTTTGAAACGATCGGGATACTCCACTTCTTATTTTTGGTAATTTACCTATTACCGATTGCAGATTTACAGCATCTGTTACGGTAAGGTATTTTCCTTGGTGCTTTAAATCATTTCTGATACCAAGAAGTATTACTCTGTGTCTTTTTTGAGGTATGCCATATTTCTCAGCCCTGATTAAAAAATCTTTGTCCTTTTCGACCGGCTTAACTAATGAATGAATATTATATAAACCATTTACTCGAAGATCTTTTTTCATCCAATCAAACACCTTATCTTCACCAACTTTTGCAGATAATAGTCCTTGTACATTTTCCATTATGAACACCGCGGGATTATGTTTTTCAATAATCCGAAGATATTCTCTATATAGGTAAACTCTATGATCCGCAGGGTCAATACCTCCCACTCGAGACCTACCAACATTAGAATATGCCTGACATGGAGGCCCACCAATCAATAGCCATTCCCTATTTTTACCTAGTCGCTCAGTAATTAGTTTATCCACTCTTTCAGCGGGCCATTCTTTCGAACCTAATTCTACTAATTGTGCTTCATGTCTGGCTATTTCCCCTTCTGGATATTTATTAAGTGCAGTTTCGATTATTGTTTCGCGTTTACTTAAATTTTTCTCTTCTATAGCATCATAATATTCTCTTGGCAATTCTGTTCCGTTTTTCTTAAATTGTCTATAAAAGCTTCTCCAAGTTAAAGTTTTATGAGCATTTTCATCTTTTTCTATAGACAACTTTATATCAAAAACTGTACGACCATTCTTGTCTATATAGCCCATAAAACCTTCACCAAGTCCTCCTGGGCCAGCAAATAGATCAATAATTGGTATTGGATTTATAAGTTTATTCATCAGGTATAATTCGAAAAATTATAAGTTATAGTCTAACTTATAAAATTGAAGAAATTAAATCGCATTTGATAGAATTTTCTAACTGAATTAATGATCATTATTATAAAACCTAATTCTTACACCCATTCTTACCACAAGTAATTCTTTCACTTGTATTCACCCACTGACTAGGATGATCATTAGTATTAGTTCCACATCCGGTAGTACCACCTTTAGTTCCCTTATGTACTTCTTGAGTTGGGGTATGTTTAACAGGCATGATCTTTTAGGTTTAGTTAAAATATTAATTTTTTTAATGTATTACTTTTAGTTTACATAAAAAAGGGTCTTTAGACGAATAAACTAAAACCTTAGACGAAAAGTGCTACTTTTATAAATTACACTTGTTCACTATATGATATTATTACCTATATTCCGTAGCATATAACACTTTAGCCATGAAACTTCTTAAACCTTCTCTCCTATTTATCACTATCCTACTTTTTTCATTTAATACGGTAGTTGATCATGTTTACATTTGTGATAGCAAAAGCGCTAAAAAGTATCACTACAAAAAAGATTGCAGGGGTTTAAATGCCTGCAAAGCAAAAGTGGTAAAAGTAACTTTATCAGAAGCCAATGAATCCAAGCGAACACTTTGTGGTTGGGAGGATTGAGAGTTCAATTTGTTGAAAAGTAAAATGACGGTTATATTCTTTATAATAGCCGTCTAATTTTTTGATATTTTCTGAATAAAGAAAATACAAATCTAATTCCTACAACCACTCTTCTCACAAGTAATTTTGTTTCTTGTATACACCCATTGGCCAGGATGTTCTTTAATACTGGTGCCACATCCAGTGGTTCCTCTTTTCGTTTCTTTGTGTATTTCTTTGGTAAGGGTATGTTTTACAGGCATGATCTTATAGGTTTTAGTTGATTTTTTACTATATCTAATCTAGAATTTTAAGTTTAGATAGAAAAATAGGTTTAGACGAAGGAATTGAAACCCTAGATGGAGAGACAAATTTATTCGATAAAAATAGCCTAAATGATGGTCACTCTCCTTTCTATTCTTATTAATTAAAACTCATTAACTTAAAAAATTATAATGCTTAAATCAAAAATGATGAGAAGCATTTCTATAAAGGATCATTAACCAAAAGAGATAGAGATTATACTATTGCCGTAAATGAGAAAGGATATTTTGATTTAATTGATAAGATAATTGAGCCATTAAAAGGATTCAGTCGCCACTTTCAAGTAAGAATTCTAGAATACGTATCACAAGAACACTCAGTCGTTGTCACTGGATTATATGTCGCAAAATCTAAGAAATTAGCTACATAGAAATTCATTTAACTTTTAATAAGCACGAACATATATGTCGTCCAGTTTAAAGGTCTGGAGTCTTACATACTTTAACATTTAAGCATATTTTCAAATTAATTTTAGGTGAAAACATTGTATTATTGTAGTGTTTAATGGATAGCACAAGATGTATTTTGTTAGTTACAGCATTTATAAAAAAGCAAGGGATTTAGCTGAAGCGCAAGGAGACCCATATGAAATCATAAAACGGCATGAAGAAAGTCGAGAAATACAGAGCAATGCAAAGTACATTCCAGCCAGCCTTTTGTATGACTTATATGAATGGTGTTTTGATAATCTTGATGACAATTTTAGTGTCATGCAAGGGACACAAATGACAGCTGACGATTACGGTACTTTAGGCTTATCCTGGAAAACTTGTTGGAAGGCTCGGGAAGTACTTGATCGAACTTCGCGATTTATGACTTTAATTACGGACCAGGGATCACTGGAGATTTCAGATAGAGATAATCTTACTGTGCTAAAGCTTGTCAGAGACACTAGCCGAAAGGGCCATGAAATAGGTAATGAAGTAGGGTTTATTATGTTTAATAAAATTCTAAAAGAAGTAACGGATAAGGAAATACGTCCTGTCTCAGTGCATTTTAAGCATAAGGTTAGCTCTTTAGACTCTTTGAAGGAGTACTTTGAATGCCCTGTCTATTCGGAAGACAAATCGAACCTTTTAGTTTTTAAGACTGAAGACTTAAATATGCCCACTGTTAAGGCTGATAGAAGTATTAATCATTTTTTAACGGAAAGAATGAATGAAGAATTATCTAACATTCAAACTAATTCGGATCAAATGCTTAAAGAGCTTCATCAGCTTTTGAAGGATGCATTACCAAGCGGAGTGCCAAGTGTTGTTCAAGCTGCAGATCACTTAGGGATGAGTACAAGGACTTTAAACCGAAGACTTTCGAAGAGAGGGCTGAGCTTTCGAGCTTTTTTACAAGATATTCAGAAATCTACTTCCCTAAGCTTATTAAAAAACACTCCGCAGTCCATAGGAGAAGTGGCCTTTCAGGTGGGTTTTTCCGAACAAAGTGCCTTTAATAGAGCCTTTAAAAGGTGGACGGGAGTAACGCCAATCGAATACAGAAAGCAGGTGTAGATAGTTTTACCAGGCACTTTTTTGAAGCAACAATTTTGTACTCGAAAACCTTCTTGCTTACAAGCTGAGTTCGATTCTTATTCAGGATTCAGAATGCCTATAAATAGTGTTTTTACTGAATAGAGCCTGTAGAATTTCTTCATTTAAATAGCGCATGGCTTAAACTGTCAAATGATTGTCATTTAAGGTCAAGAAGGATACCTTATTATTCCTCATTTTTGGTTCATAATGTGACACGGTATTATTACTTCAACACTTTAAATAGAATCATCATGAAGAAAATTATAGGTTTTGATCAAGCTGTAAGGGTCATTCTATTGATGGTTTGGGCTCTCATTCTATTTCATGCTTCCATTTTAATTGGAATCCTGGGATTTGACTATGCTCCTATCGATTTGTTGTGGGGCGGTAAAATGCAAACGAGGCAGCAATTGTTAACTTTTGAAATGGTCTCACTGGCCGCAGTAGTTCTTATCCTATTGCTTGTATTAATTCGAGCTAAAAAAGTCAATTTCAGCAAATTGATAGGCTTTAGCAAGATCGCCATGTGGTTTCTTTTTGTCATGTTTATGCTGAATACAGTGGGGAATATTATAGCTCCCAGCAATTTTGAAAGAGCTTTCGCCCTTGTGACAGCTGCATTATCCGTCTTGTTTTTACGCCTTGCAATTGAAAAAAGTGAAGTTTAAGGGAATCATGTGATATAAGCACGAAGGCTTAAAGACAAGAATCTGAGTCAAATCCAATTATCAAGAAATAGTCTCCTTAATTCAGAACTATATATAAAGTAAACATTTAACTATTGAATCCTTAGCTAGCCATGAATAGAAGAATTCTTGCGGTGACCTTACTGCTAACCTTAATTATCCTGACCGGAACAGGTTTAGTCATGTATTTTACACCCTTCCAGAAACGAATAGCATCAATACATACTGTATTCGCGCTATTATTTATGCTTGCCATTCTCTTTCATATGGTAAACAACAAATTACCATTGAAAAATTACCTAATTGGAAAAAGACTAGCAAGATTCAAGAAGTTTCAAGTGCCCCTAATCATACTGGTGATCGTATTATTGACCACAGGCTTATATCATGAGGTGCCGGTACTCAATTCATTATATTCATATGGCAACGCACTAAGAAATCAGCAAGCTGGAAAATCTGAAGAAAACTTTGATTATCAAATTATTGAAGTTGATAAGGCTCTTGGTAAGCATCGAATCAGTGTGGAATTAAAAAAGGGAGTGGCCTTTCAGTATCCTTTATTCGCCATTTGGGCTGAAGATACACTGGGTAATTATATTGAAACATTATATATCTCCCGGGTGATTGCTTCAAGTACTTTTGATTATGGCGTTAAGGAAGGTGATGAGTGGAAAGCTTCTACTAAAAGACGTCCTGAAGCACTACCTCGATGGTCCCACCAAAGAGGTGTTGTAGCAAGTGATGGTTTGTATGTACCAATTGATAATCCGATTGATCTCGATGGAGTGTCGGGAGCAACTCCCACCAGCAATTTTGTGGTGAATGTGAAAAGTGATCTGAATAGTCACTCATATTTTAAAATTTTTCTCGAAGTCAATCAATCATACGACTGGAATGATTACTACAGTAAAGACAAATTCCCTAATGATAAAATTTATTCGGGTGATGGAAAAGTAGGACAACCCTCCTTGGTATATGAAGCAATAGTAAATCAGGAAGAATTAATTAGTAAATCACATAAAATCATGAAGTTGGTTGGTCATGGTCATCATTCAGGGAAGGATGGGACTTTATATAAAGATTTGTCCCAGATTACCACCGCAAAAAATATTATAGACCGGATCATATTAACCATAGAATGATCAAATTGACTCTTACATTTAGCATTTTAAATAAGGTGGTCATTCCTTTCTTTGAGCGCTGATGCATCCCATTCTTTCAAGTCTTATTTACATATTACAAACGATATGGAAACGCAAATCATGTAATTATTAAGCTAAATAATATGATAAGAATCTAAAAGGATTTCAAACCCATGAAATAGTTAATAATATAGTATTGGCCTAATTAGCCAAGTAGTTGTCGTAGCCAGTCAAATTTAGCCTATCCAAATCCCTGATCTTTACATGATGAACAAAACGAAATACATAATACACCTACCAAAACCAGCGATTTTGATGATGGGTATTTTAGTCGCTTTTGTAATTGTAATTATCATTTTCAAAACAGAAAATTTATTAATATGAAACAAAAAATTTTAGTAATTGGTGGCACTGGTAAAACCGGGAGAAGAGTCGTTAAAAACCTTAAGGAACTAGGACATAAAGTCAGAGTGGGATCAAGAAACGGTAATCCTGCATTTGATTGGGACGATCCTTCAACTTATGCTGCTGCATTAAAAGATATGGATAGAGCCTACATTGTATATTATCCAGACTTGGCTGTTCCTGGCGCCAAGGAGGCTATTAAAAAATTGACTGACGCAGCATTTATAGAAGGACTTGAAAAGGTAGTTTTACTTTCGGGAAAGGGTGAATCTGAAGCAGAAGCATGTGAAGAGATAGTAGCGGATTCCGGCTTGAACTATTCTTTGGTAAGAGCATCTTGGTTTAACCAGAATTTCAGTGACGGGGCATTTCGTGATTTTGTAATGTCAGGTGTAGTCGCTTTGCCAATGCCTGATGCAGAAATTCCGTTTGTGGACGTTAATGATATTGCCGATGTGGTGACCAAAGTACTACTAGATGACCATTATAACAGCCAAACAATAACAGTTACGGGCGCGAAAAAAAGAACTTTTAGAGAAGTAGTGGAAATCTTAGCTAACGGATTAGGACGGGAAATTCAATATCAACCCATCTCAATTGAAGAGTTTAAGGAGGGAATGACTGCTGCTGGCTTACCTACTTCTTACGTTTGGCTATTTGGATACCTCTTCAAAGAAGTGCTTGGTAATCCTGCTAATCAAACTGTATCCCATGATGTTGAGAAGATACTCGGACGCAAACCCATAGATTTTGAAGAGTATGTAGCTTATACTGCTAAAACAAGAGTATGGAAAACAGAAGCTAAGACTCTATAATCGTAAGGCAAGGGTGAGTAGCTTTGCGGAATGAATCTCAGAGCTACTTACATTAGATTCCAGAGGTTTAAATGCTTAAAAAGCAAAAGTAGTAAAAGCTACTTTACCTGATACAAAAGAGTCCAAGAGAACCCTTTGCGCTTGGGAGAATTGAAACTGTATTTGATCAAAATAAAAAAGATGATTTTAATCATTAAATTTAAGCCGTCTAATTACTTTGATTTGTTTCTAATCCATAATAAAGTAGAAATCTAATTCCTACAGCCAATCTTCTCACAGGTAATTTTGTTTCTTGTATACACCCATTGGCTAGGATGGTCATTAGTATTAATCTCACATCCGGTGGTTTCTCCTTTGGTGCCTTTATGTATTTGTTGTGTTGGGGTATGTTTAACTGGCATATGCGCTAGGTTTTAGTTAAAATATATAGATCTATAAGCTACCACTTCTAGTTTACTTATAAAAGATCATTTAGATAAAGCAACTAAAAGTAGACCAAAAATAGACTTCACCCCCCTATTCTCTAAATCCCTTTGGTTTTCACCCTCTAAACAGAAATCATTTAATATAGTCAAGCGAATATGCGTGAGGCTTCGGCAGTACGCATATATGCGCACCTTATATCGACCACGCATATATGCGCACTTCATTTCACCCTCGCATATATGCGGCCCCTAAAATTATAGTATGCGTGATTTTATGTTCGCTTTACGCATATTTTATTTTACAAAAACTATATATGCATTACTTTATTTGGTAAAAAGTAAATAAGCCACGCGTAAATATTATTTTTGGCACAATGCTTGAATGTTCTTTTAGCATATGTTAAAACCTAAAATTGATGTCTTATGAAAAGGAAATAAGTAAGTGCCCGAGTGTTTCAATTCGTTCGAAAATATCGCAAACTCAGCCAACAGCAACTGGCTATTAAACTCAATGTGAACCAATCGACCATCTCCAAAGTCGAGCTGGGGATTCATTTCCCCTCTGCCCTGCTTTTGAGACGTATGGAGCAATTCATGAATAGTAGTATACGGGAATTGGCAATCCTATCCCGTTAAAAAAAAGTATGTTCAACCCTTTAAATATAAAACAAATGAAAACCCTAGAGCAAATGACAAACGAGCAGTTGACTTATCTGAAGCAGAAATGGTCAGCTGAAGCCAAAGAGCTAGATAGAGATATTGTACGTTCACAAGTACGATTGACCAACAAATTGTCTAGACAGGAAATGGATAAAAATGAGATCGATGTCTTGAAGGAGGATTTAGCAAATGCAGAAAGTCTGCTAGAGCATTTGAATAGCACCAGTGCTCCTCAAGAGATGATTAATAACCAGCAATCATTGCTGGATAAAATTACAATGGAGGTAGAAACGGAATCTAAAGGTAGAAACATCCTCACTGTTGAGGAAGTCTACCTTCAGCAAGCCAGTATTGATGACCTGAAATTGCAAAAGCAATATAGAGAAGATAAGATAACTGAAATTGAAAGTCTTCTAGCTGCACAATATATGATCATTTCATCGCCTTAAGCCCCGTGGATTGTATAATTCAAGGGGCTTTTTATTTGTCCAATGCCGTTCTGCATTCTAGGCAAAAGCCTTGTACCTCACTTTTATTTTTAAAATCCCCAATTTTTTTTATCAAGTTTGCTTAATAGCAGTGGGCTGGTTCATGACCATATTTATATTCTTTTTAAGTTTCTCTTTTGCAAATTGATGAATAGCACCAAAATCAATTTTTTTATTAGCTATTATCCGCAACTATCCACAATTTAGCTGATGTTTTTAAGAAAAAATATTCATGCATTATAGCTTTCTTTTTGTTGTTGTAGTGATATCAATCTCCGTATCTCTACTTTTAGCGCTTTTTCTTTTGACGTTAAAGTCTCCTAATCAACGCAGTAATTATCTTTTTGCTAGCTTTCTGTTATTGACAGCTATCGATATAAGTGGTTTTTTTTATAGTTCAAGTAATGGCCTCATTACTAATTTAGCCATGATGCGGAATCTGGTGATCTTCTTGCAATTACCTACTTTGTATCTGTACGTATTATCCGCTTGCTATTCAAATTTTAGGCTTCGACCTAAGCACCTTTTACATGCACTTCCATTTGTTGTGGTAAACCTGATGTTCTTGCCCCGCTTCTACTTGCAAGCAAATGAGCAGAAAATACAGTTTCTTAGCAATTTTAAAGAGGTATTTGAAGTACAAGTCAATCATGTATTGCTGCATTTGCAAGTACTGGTATATCTGTTATTGATTTTCTTAGCCATCCGCAAGGCGAGAAACTTATACCTCGAAAATAACGCAGGAAGGAAAGTGCTAGCCTACCAATGGCTATTTCAGTTAGCCACCGCTATATCTTTATTTTATGCCCTAGCCCTGCTCAAAAACATCTTCAAGTTTTCATCTTATGATCATATTTCAGATTTGCTGCGCGCTGCACTGTATGTTTTTTACTTAGTGATCATTTGTTGGTATTTAATAAAATCATTAAAAAACCCAGCACTCTTCAGAAATGTAGATTCTAAGCAGAAGTTGGTGGCTACTTTGGTAGAGGAAAATAGGACTAGCGCAGATAAGGAGAATACAGCTAACAATTCTCGAATTAAGCTGCTCAATGACTATATGCTTCAAAAGAAACCTTTCCTTGATCCGTCCATAAGCATTCAAGACTTATCCGAGCAAATAGGTATGCAGCCAAGGGAACTTTCTGTATTAATTAATCATGAAATTGGCCTTCATTTTTTTGACTATATCAACTCCTTTAGAATCAAGAAAGCGACTCAGATTTTATCAGATCCGAACAATAAGCAGATAACGGTGCTCGAAATATTATATGAAGTAGGCTTCAATTCTAAGTCTTCTTTTAATACAGCCTTTAAAAAACATACCGGCTTTACCCCTACCCAATATCGCAAAAAGCACTCATAATCAAGCTCTTGTAAAAAGTCGAACGTTCTGTTTTTTCATTAAAGCGTTCGACTTTAGGTAGTCGGTCGAATATAGTTGACTATTCATGCAGATTTGTGACATCATAAATTCACAAAACAAAAAAAAATATGAAAACTGTATTTACCATAATTTCGCTCCTCCTCTTCATGAACGCATTTACTTTTGCGCAAACTACCAAACAACGCCTCGACTCCCTTGTCAATAGCTTTCATCAGGCAAATCCTGAAGTGAGTATGAGCGTAGGCTTTGTACAAGAAGGCGAAGAGTTTTTTACTGCTTATGGCAATTTAAGCAGAGAAGGCAATGAAGCTGTGGATAAGCATACGCTATTCGAAATTGCTTCTATCACTAAAGTCATAACGACTAACCTAATTGCTCAGGCAGTATTAGAAGGTAAACTAAAAGTTGATGATTATATAGATGATTATTTGCCTAGTGCTTATCAGCTGAATAAAAATATCCGAAATAAGATTAGCATATCAGATTTGGCATCGCACCAATCAGGATTGCCGGACATTGATTTTAAAGTGCTTATTGAGAAAGATGCACAACAACCTACTGGCAGTGTGGACCAACAATTAATAGCCAATATGATTAATGATTGTGATAGTTTAAAGGACTACGGCAATTATAGATATTCTACTGTTAGCTACGTGCTGCTTGGCCAAATTTTAGAAGAACTATATAATTCAAGCTATGAACAGCTGATCAAAGAACGAATTTTCGATCCTCTGAAGATGACCCGAAGCTTTACGAAGGATTATGACGTGGAAAATGCAGCAATAGGTTATAATGGAGAAGGTGGCTTACAAGCTCCTTTCATCTGGAATATTGTTGCCCCAGCAGGCTTAATCAAATCAAGTACTTCTGATATGATGAAATTCTTAAATGCATTATTAGATGAAACTACTGCTATTGCTAATGCTGCGAGAATAACGGAAGTCGGTCACTTTAAGGCAGGAAATGAAGCAATAGGTCTAGGGATTAATACTATTCAGGATGGGGATAATACCTTGTACCTTAAATCAGGAGATTCTATGGGGCAGTCCTCTATGCTTTGCTATAATAGGAAAGCTAAATGGGGAGTTCTTATCTTTATAAATCAGAATAACTCGAAGTTGAGAAATGATATGCTAAACACAATGTATGAAAGCATTTTGAGGTAGGGATTGAAATAGTTGTAGCTTGGATGATTATTATCGCGAATAAGAATTTGTATACTTTAGTATTATTAGATGATTTCTATTAGTTTAGCGCACTAATTGAACTCAAATAAACTTATGAAGTACTTTTTGCTGCTATTTTTATGCTGCACTTCTCCCCTTTTCCTGTCTGCACAAACCCACTATTTAATGCAGGAAGATTTTACATCTCCCACTTATGGATGGCAGTTCAAAAGTGATAGCAATGCCCACTATCATTATGACGGTCAGCGCTTAAGCATCGATAGATCACATCAAACAGATCGATTTGCTACCTATTCCCACATTGCTATCAATCCTAAAACAGACTACAAAATAGAAGCGTTGGTAAAGCAAACGCAAGGTGATAATGCGGGCTCCTACGGCATCCATTGGGGCTCTCATTTTGAGAGCAGATCAACCTTCTCTTTTATCATTAATTCATCAGGAAGCTTTAAGATTTATTCAAGCTGGGGTTCTAGAATCAAGGAATTCACAGCCTGGCGAAAGTCTGCTGCCATTCAAGGCAAAGGCCAAAACAATAAAATGACGATTCATAAGCGAAAGGAAACGATCTTTTTCAGCATTAATGAGAAGGAAGTAGCGGAAATACGAGCTAGTAAGGTCCATTTTCAAGGAGGTAGAATTGGTACCGTTTTAAATGGAGATATTGGCATAAGCGTGGATTATTTTCATGTATTACAAGATAAGCCAGCCATTAATGAATTAGCAGATCAGTCGCAAATAATCAAAGAAAAGCTACCCTATCCGATCAATACCGAGGCAGAGGAATTAATGCCTATTGTCTCTTATGATGGAAAAACCTTCTACTTTACCCGAAATGAACACGATGAGCAGGCACAAGAAATCTGGAAATCTACATTAGAAGATGAGCAATGGGGAGCTCCGATAAAGTTGGGATTTCCATTGAATACTCTGGGTCATAATAATGTGATGGGGATTTCAACGGATAATGCAAAACTGATTTTGAGCAATACGTATTCCGAAGATGGCTTAAGCTTGACTCATAATGGCTTTTCTGTATCGAATTGGGATGGTGAAAAGTGGTCTATTCCTGAAAAAATTGAAATATCTAGTTATATGAATTCTTCTAATTCTGCTGAAACGAGTCTTTCTGCCACAGGTAAAAGCATGATATTATCCATAAAAACCGGATATAATGAGGGAATGAACGACCTATACTTATCTACTGCAAGATCGTACAGCAAAAGTTGGTCAGGAGCTAGAACTTTAGGAAAAGTAGTCAACAGCTTCGGAAATGAAATTACTCCCTTCCTAGCGGCTGATGGAAAAACGCTCTATTTCTCCAGTGAAGGACATTCAGGTTATGGCTATCAGGATATTTTCATGAGCCGTATGTTAGATGAAAGAGGGTATGAATGGAGTGAGCCTATTAATCTAGGTCCTGAAATCAACACTTCGAAATGGGACGGTTATTTTACGATTCCGGCCCAAGGAAACTGGGCCTATATGGTGTCCGCTAACGATAGCCTTGCTCAATTAGATATCTACCGAGTAAAACTCCCCGAGCAGCTAAAACCCGATCCTGTGGTATTGATAAAAGGCAAGGTATTAGATGCTGTCACAAAAGAACCTTTACAGGCTCAGCTCTATTTTGAATCATTACCTAATGGAAGAAGACAGAATTCCATAAAGTCTAAAGCAAGCGATGGCAGCTACCAAATCATTCTTCCCTACGGTAAACACTATGGCTACTACACACAGCTAGAGGGCTATTTGTCTACACACGGTAATATCGACTTGCAGCAGAAAGAGAATTATCAAGAAATTACCCGAGACATCTATTTAAGTCCACTAAGCGAAGGTTCCTTTATTAGTTTGAATAACGTATATTTTGCGCAAGGGAGCTATGAAATTCTAGAAGCCTCACATCCTGAATTAGACCGATTAATAAGGCTTATGCGATCCTCCGAAACCATGGAAATAGAAATTGGAGGGCATACCGAGCGAAGAGGTTCGGCAAGGCTAAATAAGATCTTATCGCAGGATAGAGCAGATGCTGTGAAAGCTTATATAGTACAAGCTGGCATTCACGAAAAAAGAATTAAAACCAAAGGCTATGGCTCGTCCAAACCTGTAACGGATGGCAAAACAGAATTAGAACGAAAGCAGAATAGACGGGTGGAATACACTATTTTGTCTTTATAAGCCGTCTAATAATTTTGATTTATTTCGAATCGATAATAAAGTAGAAATCTAATTTCTACACCCACTCTTCTCACAAGTTACTTTGTTCCTTGTATACACCCAATGGCTAGGTCGGTCTTTCATACTAGTTCCACATCCAGTGGTTCCTCTTTTTGTTTCTTTATGTATTTCTTTGGTCAGGGTATGTTTTACAGGCATGATCTTATAGGTTTTAGTTTAATTTTTCTATTTCTAAAATAGAGTTTTCAGTTTAGATATAAAAGCAGGTTTAGATGAAGAGACTAAATCCTTAGACGAAATTGGGTTTTTCAGTCATTGGCTGAATCTGTTCTTCCAAAACATTTACTTTAAGCTCTCAAAGCTTTTTTTCGTTTACTTCTAAACACAGAAATTGTGATTATTTCGACAAACCCATAAGCAAAATGGCGACTATAAATGGAATATTTCACTGCGTCACCACCCGGTCTTTCAAAAGTCGGGTAAAAGTCAGCTTCATCAGCTGCAAGTTCATATTTTTTTGATCTAAATTTGAACGGTAAAATTGGATAAAATCAAATACCATTAAAACTATCAAGTATGAAAAAAAGAAGTATGAAAATCTTGCTAATAATCGGCCTCTTAATCGCTGCAGGTCTAATTTACATTTTTACTTATGTTCCGCCTCTTTCGGAACAGCACGGGAAAGTTGCAACGAAATTGTATTTGGGTGCCGGTGACCAACAAGCTCTGATCGTTGCTTTTGGTGGTGGTGGCGGTGGAAATGATTGGGCCAGAGACTATATGAAAGAAAAAAGAGATAGTCTTAACGACATGGGTTATGCGGTATTGGCTCTTGCCTACTTCAATTTTGGGGATATACCCACCTATTTAGATCGGATATCATTAAATGCAATTTCTGACAGTATATTAAGTGTCGCAAAGCATCCAAAAATAGATGAGAATAAGATTGCATTGATGGGCGGATCTCGAGGTGCGGAATTGGCCTTAAATTTAGCGAGCAGATTTAATCATTTTCAAGCGGTTATTGCCTTGTCAACTTCAAATGTCAGCTTTCCCGCCATCACCTGGTCAGCTAATACCTCTTCTTGGACCTATAATGGAGAAGAAGTAGCTTATGTCCCAGCTACTTTCAGCACAATTTCACCCGCATTAAAGGGTGATTTATACACCGCCCACAGCATGATGTTGAAGGATGAAGAGGCTGTAAAAAAGGCGGAGATTAAGGTCGAAAATATCAATGGTCCGATTTTGATTATGTCTGGGAAAAAGGACAATTCATGGCCGGCAACTGAAATGTCGAATCAGTTGATGGAGCGGCTGAAACAAAAGGGTTTTGGGTTTCATAGCCAACATGTGGTTTTAGATGGTGGTCATATTGCACCTTTAGATCATTTTAATGTGGTGTATGATTTTCTGGAGGAGCATTTTGCAGCTAAATAGGTTAATTTCACCCCTATGGGCCTTCATACAGACGCTTGACTAGCTAGTGACCATGATTTAGCTGCTGCGGAGCTTTTTTGCTGTGCGCATTGTTTAAACTTTCTAAGTCCCAAAGGGACGATAGTTAAGTATTCCAGTGACAGCGGAACCCCAGCTCTGTAAGGACTACATGGTGTTACTTTTGTTAGTGATGTGGCATGTAATGTCACCCCTACGGGGCTCCGTATAGTCCGCAGGACTAGCTAGTTACCGTAATGTAGCTCCTACAGAGCTGTTTGATAGTCAGCATTGATCAGGCTTCCCAAGTACCACAGGATAGTTAAGTACTCCACTGACAGCAACAACCCTAGCACTACTGTAAGGACTATTTTATGTTTCTGTTGGTAGTAAGGTGGACTATAATGTCACCCCTATGGGGCTTAAGGGCTCTGCTGTAGCTCAGTTACCGTACTATAGCTCCTACGGAGCTTTGGTACAGGCCGCTTGGCTAGCTAGTTACCGTAATGTAGCTCCTACGGAGCTGTTTGATAGTCAGCATTGTTCAGGCTTCACAAGTACCACAGGATAGTTAAGTACTCCACTGACGGCAATAACCCTAGCACTACTGTAAGGACTATTTTATGTTTCTGTTGGTAGTAAGGTGGAC
>NZ_CAXBEQ010000004.1:0-457424 GCF_963974845.1 uncultured Marivirga sp. | reverse complement strand
TACTTTAGTATTTCATCAGCGAAGTATAGCAAACGCATTTTAGCTTCGCGTTATGTCCAATTCCTTCTAAACATGAGATATCTCTTCATCACTTTAACATTCCTCCTGACCAACTACTTAAAGGCGCAGGAAACAACGAAAGGCCTCATTCTCCCTGATGAGGGATTTGATGTGTGTTGCTATTACATCCCAAATTCTGGACTTACAATTTTTAACCAGCCTAAGGGGACAGTCGCTGGCAAACTAATCCTTGGGGAAGCTGATAATAACAAAGAAATCTATTCTGCTAAGATTCAGATAGACGGTAAGAAGGAGGACTTTGGCTATCCTAACTTTGAAATGGTTGGGTATGAAATCATGGCCATGACATTTCAAGATGCACGTTCTAATTTCGTACAACTACAAAATGGGTATTGGCTAGATGTTGACGAATTAACTTCCAAACAACTTAAGCTAACATCATGGATGGCCTATACTATTGAGAAAGACACGGAATGGTATGCCAACGACCCAGGATTGAATTTGAGAGAAAACCCATCAACTGATTCCAAAATCCTTGCTACACTTAAAGGCGATCTTTGGGGAATTAGACCAACAAACCAGACTAATGGAAATTGGTGTAAAGTCAAAGTAATTCAGTATCGCAAACATCCTTGCTCTGGTGAAGACAATTTGATTATTTCAACTCAAACTGGTTGGGTCAAGCTAATTTCGGACGAACAAACTTCTAACGTCTGGAATTACGGAAAAGGATGTTAAAAAGGACATAACATCACCTATGAATGAATGGGGGTTCATCAGTCAGGAAAGTTAGGCTGTACTTGTAAAGTCAGCCACAATGTGTAAATTTATTAATTGCTGTGGCTGTGTGCAGATGGCAAGCTTAGCAGTTTCTAAGCCCCACTCATCATAGCCAGGCGTTACATGCAATAACTCTATGAAAATATTATTACTGTTTTTTCTTACTTTACCGCTCCAAGCACTTGGACAAGAAGAAGACTGCATCTTTGACCAAGAGACGCAAACAGATGAATTTATTAGAGACATTCAGGAGTTTCAGAATTATGAATGGAACGACTCAACAAAGGAGGCGACAATAATATTAGAGTCCGGGGACACTCTCATTGCTTATCGTGGAGGATGCTATCACTTTGGAATATCAGGCACTTTAAAGACAGCAGACCAAGAACTACGTGAGACATCAAAGGATTATATTTTAGAAAAAGGACTTTGGATGGCTAAAAACCTATTCACTACTTTCAACTTCAACGAACTCCAAAACAAGGTGACAACAGAAGATTATGAGATTATTAGAAGTGATGAGGAAATATTTCACATAGAATTTAACCACGATTATTATTCAGAATACTATTTAAGAGCTGAGCAGTTAGACGGGCAATTAAAAGTTGAGATAGGCTACTATTATGGATAAAACTGACATGTAACATTTGCTAAAATGCATTTGCTGACTGCTTCTAGCAAGGTGATTAGTTAATTCTCCACAAAGCCAAACTTGTGATTTCATTTAGATTTAGGTTAAGCATTTAGCAAGGTTCTGTTGTTTTCTCTTTCAATAATTGTGGTTACGGTTTGGCTTCGCTACTTTAGTATTTCATCAGCGAAGTGTAGCAATCGCATTTTAGCTTCGCGTTGTATTTAATTCCTTTCTTAAGATTAGTCTGCTAGTCAGTTGGCAGAAAGAGGGTATAAAAATCGGATTGATTAGCCTTGAAAAGGCCTAAGTTTTGCGGGCGAGCCGTGGAAGCAGAGTGCTTCTAAACGGTAGAGACCGTTAAAAAACTTAGATTAAAGTTAGCCGATTCTTGCCAGAAAGTCAAGAAATGGAGAGGCTAATGAAAAAGCAATCATTTTTATGAGGGATTGGATTGGACTTTCTACCAGCATGACAACGGATTACATAGCCCTAGCTATATACCATTAGGTCATGCCTCCAACTGACATGGCAGATGAGGCAGGAGGATTTAAGAAAGGAACATCGTATTTTTCAATTACCATTATTTCTACTACTTTAGGAGTAATTAAAAATATACTAAAGACAACATCAGCTATCGAATCATTTAAGAAAGGTCATCAAATCACTAAGATTCCCAATCAAAACGATCGATAGCCTGACGTTGGCATTCATTTTGCCCAGCATAAAAATCTCCACTAAAACCGAGTAATTGAAAAATAATTGAATTTTCTTGTCATATTTTTACAACTCTTGTCACTAAGGTTAATAGAGAACAGGAAAATATAAGATGCAAAAACAAGAAGAAGCACTATTTAATCAGATGCTGGAAGATAATAAGACCAGTATTTACAGAATTTGTCGAATATATGCTGTTTCACCAATTGAACCACAAGATCTTTTCCAAGAAGTCATATTTCAAATTTGGAAGTCATATTCAACATTTAATGGAAAATCCAATATCAGTACTTGGATTTATAAAATTGCGCTAAATGTATGTAGTCGTTCTAAACTACAGTTTGACAGCTTGAATAACAAAACGAGGCGGTTAGAATCCATCCAGTTTGAGGTGTCGGAAACTATTCCAGATGAAATTGAAGAGTTAAGATTCAAGGCATTACGTGAATGTATTTCACTATTGAAGGCAATTGATGGGTCAATTATTATCCTGTATTTAGACAAACTTCCTTATAAGGAAATTGCAGTAATAACGAATTTAACAGAAAATCACGTGGCTATAAAAATGAAAAGAATAAAAAAAATATTATTGGAATGCATAACACCAAAATTAAAATAAGATGGCAACACAGGAACAAGGAGAAACTTGGCAAGACATAAAAGAAATATGGGAAAAATCTTCCCGAGGGGAAAAGATTAATTTTCAGTTTTCAACTTTGATTGAAGAATTGAAAGCTAATACGACTCAATGGGAAAAAGACGCTATCAAATCAGATATGACGAAAATAAGATCATCTTGGAATCGATTTAAAGGAAATGTCAGCCAATGGGAAAAGGATTTAATAGCTAAAGATGTAACTACAATATCTCGCTTATTGAAAAAGTTACTTAAAAAATTTAAAAGGAATAAATAATAAGATTATGAAAAAGATAATGTCGACCATCCTATTTGCTTTGATTACTAACGTATCGTTTTCACAGACTGAAAAACCTACTTATAAGGTCGTGACAGAAGCCATTGTTAAAAACTACAATAGCAATAATTTTGAGGTAATTTTCTCGATGTTTTCAAGTGATATGAAAAAAGCAGTGCCTCAAGATCAAATAAAACCCTTTTTAAACGATTTAAAAAAACAGGTAGGAAACATTTCCAAAACAGAATTTGTAAACTATAAAAATGGAAGTGTGGCGGTTTACAAGACGAATTTTGAACGCGCACTTTATGCATTAAATATTTCGTTAGATGCTAATTCGGATATTAATGGTTTTGCAGTAACGCCTTATGTTGAAGAAACTTCTTCAGAAACTGTGATTAATAATTTATTTATTGAAGCTAATGTTATTACAGAAAACCAATCTGAATTAATATTTGAGAACTCTAAAGCTTTTCCTAATCAAACACAAGTTTCGATAGCTTTTATCAAAAATGGAAAAGTGAGGTATTACGGCATAAAAAAGACCAATGATACTATTTCGACAGTTGAAAATTATAAAAGTATTTTTGAAATCGGTTCTGTCTCTAAGGTTTTTACATCCACACTACTAGCTAATTTTGTTCTGGACGGAAAAATTAAACTGAATAGTCATATCAATGATTATTTAGAAATACCTTTTTATAACGATTTAAAAATAACGTTTAAGGAATTGGCTAATCATACTTCAGGTCTTCCTCGCTTACCTTCAAATTTAGACTTAGAAAAAGTAGATCTTGAAAATCCATATAAAGAATATAAGGAACAAGAATTGCAGGAATATTTGAAAAATAACCTTGAATTATTCAATACAGGCGAATATCAATATTCGAATCTAGGAGTAGGATTAATGGGTTACATCTTAAGTGAAATTGGAAATACTACTTACGAAGACCTCTTACAGGCTAAAATATTTTCCGAATATGAAATGCAAAATTCAACAGCAAATATTAATAAAGTAAAAGGAGATTTAGTTAGTGGAATAAATAATGAAGGAAAAGAGATTCCAAATTGGGAATTTTCAATTTTGGCGGGTGCTGGTGGAATACTATCAACGCCAGAGGACTTATCGAAATTTGTTGTGGCTCAATTTGATACTTCAAACAAAGCATTAGAATTGACCAGGCAGAGAACTTTTAATATAAATGACAATATGGATATCGGTTTAGGATGGCATTTATTAAAATCCCAATCTGAAAACATTTGGTATTGGCATAATGGTGGAACAGGTGGATATTCATCATCAGTCGTTTTTGATAAAAAGACAAAAAACGGTATAATTACTTTATCAAATGTATCAGCATTTAATCCGAATATGGGGAATATTGACAAACTATGTTTTGAATTAATGAAAACATTAGAAAAAGAATAACGAAATGCCAACAATGTGTATAATTCATAAGGAGTTCAAAGGTTTCTGAAAGGTGTTTCCTGCATTTAAGTTGGGTGGTAAATTGATGAGCTTGAAGTCCGCAATCCCTTACGAAATCATACACGGGACGTTGTGGTTAATTAGAGCATATGAAAATCAGGCTGATAGCATTGGTAATTATTGGATTCCTATTCATATTAGCGGAGAGGTGCTATTTTGGCCCGTCAGCCCGTGACCGAAAATTCTCGAACATCGAGTTACCAGAAGAACATGGCTTTAAAATAGCGCCAGAGAATCTTACTGCTGTTCAGACTGACTCCCTCGAGTCAATTCAAGCAAAGGACAGCAAAATTGAAATTATTGGTTCCGGCTACACTGGTTATGACTTCTACATGTGGCATCAACCGACAGAAAAAGGAGAGTTATACATTAAAGCCTTTGAAGTTACTACCAATGAGAGACTCTCTTCAGACGAACTTACCGAGAGGACAATGCATTCCATCAATGAATTTTCATCAAAGTATAAATTGTACAATGGACAATCAGTTATTTATGAGGGGACATTTGAAAAATATTATCCTGCAAGATTTGAGCTCTGGTTCAAATCTTCTGAGAATGGTAAAGAACAAAAACTGACCGAAAAGACATATCTAATTGATGGCTGGGATAGATAAATAAACCACAACATCCTGTCATAAATCATGGCTGTTTGTAGGTTATTGTTCCTTTGGCTCTTCGTAGATAGTCCAGCAATCCGCAGGATTGCCTTATTGGTGAAAAGATAATTTAATAAGCCAATCCTGCGGATTGCCTCGGTAGTTAACGCAAATTTTTATACTTTTAATCAGCCACGAATTTATACAGTGGCGTTGTATGCTATTATCCATGAGAACTACTTTTATCATATTATCCCTATTCATCGCTTTACAGGCGAACTCCCAGAACTACATCCGAACAATAGACAACCTAGACACTTGGGCTGGTCAACTTAAATACGATTATGAACTCCTATCAAGATTTGACAAGTACTGTCGCTCGAACAACTTACTAAATGGTTCACTTGCCATGATTGATGCACGTGGTGCCAACTCTTGGGACTATACAAGAGCAGTTGATCTTAACAATGATGGTCTGCAAGATGTCGTTTTTGATGGTCCAAGTGGCGGAGAGCCTAATATCGTTTACTTTTTCATCCAGACTAACTCTGGATTTGAACAGGTATTTGAGGTCATGCAAGGAATTTCAAAAGTCACTTGGAAGGATGAACTCTTGAGTCAAGTTATAACCTCAGATTGGGGTTGTTGTGCATCCATTCATTTAACACACACTATTTATAACGTCAATTACGACAACCAAAATAGACCAGTCTTTACCAAAGCATTTCAATCAATTGAAGTCAGAGACGAACTAACAAAACCGAAGGAATATTTATCAGACCCAATCCGGTTCACAGTAAATAACCAAGGCTACAAACTCAGATTAGAACCAGCAATTAACGATACAACTGAATATCACTGGCTAGATATTACTGGAAACACTTTCGCAAATCTGAAAGCAGGAACTGTTGGAACTGCCCTTGCTGAACAAACAGATGAGACTGGTCGAATTTGGTGGTATGTGGCTATTAACTTTGACACTAATGTTCAGAACTGCATTTTAAACACTACAGATGAATTTCCAACAAAGGTTATTAGCTGGATTTCAAGTAGATACGTAACCAAGAATGAAGAATAAACAGCATACAACATTCAGTATGAAATCATGGCGGGTCAGTGGCAGACGATACTTTTCTGCTTTCTGGAAGCTCCGCCAAATCTGCCATTTGGCCAGTGTGTTGAACAAAATTTGGTTTGCCAAATCACAGATTTGGCTATCTTGTACTTGAAACTTTAACTATATCAAACCGCCACGATTCATACTGTGGCGTTAGCATCAATTGCTTGAAATAGAATGCGTAGACTATTTGTATTCATACTGACATTATTATTAATAACTCAATTTTCTTGTAACAAGAAGGAGGATAAACAAAATAGCAAAAAAATGCCTCTGCGTTACATAGAAATTAGTCGCCAAGGAGGGCCTATCGACACGATTTACAGTAGGTTAGATTCGATTTCTTTTAAAGACTCTATTTACAGTCTCAGCTATACCGAAATTGATTATGAAGGCGATACTAACCGACAAGTTTATGAACTTCCCATTTCCAATTCGTATAAGACTTTTCTGCATTTAAAAGATACTTCTGAATATCGTCTACAGTACAAAGGATTACGGTACATTAAATACGACCGACAATACACTGTATATAAATATTTGTTAGATGACCCAAATGCCGTAGATGAGGAAATGAACTACTATTTTGTACCAGAATATGGCATTGTCTTAATCCGCTCAAGAGCATGGGGAGGCTATGGCAGACTGGTTAGTAATTCTGAACAAAATGACTTTGATAAAATTTTTTATTTGACAGAAAAAATTGTCGGTGGTTTTCATGAATTTTATATGCCAGAGAATAATTAAAAAGATGCTAACATCACCTATGAATGAATGGGGGTTTATCAGTCAGGAAAGTTTGGCGTTACTTGGAAAGTCAGCCACATTTAGTAAATTTATTAATTGCTGTGGCTGTGAGCGGATGGCAAGCTTTGTAGATTCAAAGCCCCACTCATCATAGCTAGGCGTTGTGTACAATGATTGCACCTCAATTAAGAGTAAAAGATAAACCAATAGAATATGAGATTAAATAGGATTCTTTATCTTATTGCTACACTTCTCTGTATTATATCATGTGACTACAGGACCGCAAGTAAAACACGATTTGAGAGAACTACAAACATAGAATTGTCTGATTCAATTACAGTAATAGAAGACATATTTCAAGAATCAGGTCCGGACTATGGCTTATCATATAAAGTATCTTTGACAAAAAATGAATGCTTGATACTTATTGACGAAGTTCAAAAATCCCCAGATTGGGAACAAGAGGGTAGCGAATTTGAATTCTATAAAACTATTGATGGAATAATTTACAATATCACTTTTTCCTCAAAAGAATGCATAATTACTTACTATGAGGACATGGTATGAAGAGACTGTACACAACATGATATAAAACCCATTTGCTCACCACCTTGTAGCCACTTTTCTGCTAAATAGCCCGTAATTTATGCTTGCTTTTCATAGCGGGCAACCAAAATCGTGCTTTGGGCATTTTTGGAGCCTCAACATTCTAAGCTTTTGCAATTAACAAAGTGTATCAGTTTGCGGAGAAAGCATAAATTACTACTTTCAGTATTTCATAGCCCAGTATAGCAATCGGGTTTTATACAGGCGTTGGGTGTAATTTGGAAAATATACCAATTTTTGGTACTTTCGTTAAAAGAAGAATCAGATGAGTAAAAACACATCCATATCGCTTGGTAATTATTTCGACCAATTTGTTCAGACGCAGGTATCAGCAGGCAGATATAAAAATGTCAGTGAAGTAATCCGAGCTGGACTTCGACTATTAGAAAATGAAGAAAGCAAGGTAATTGCCCTGAAAAGTGCAATACAAGAAGGACTGAATAGTCCGCGAGTTGAAAACTTTGATTTTGATGAAAATCTTGAAAGGTTAAAAGCGGAAAAAAGAAAGAATGGCTAAGGTTATATTGAGACAAGAAGCCATTAATGATTTAAATGACATTTGGGACTACACCTTCAAAAAATGGTCGGAGAAGCAAGCCGACAAATATTATGCGACCATCAAATTGGCTTGTAAAGGAATTGGAGAAAATCCTGAAATCGGAAAAGAATACTTTGGCATAAGCAGAAACTTGCTCGGACTGAAAACTGGAAAACATATCATATTTTATCATTTGATTTCAGAAGATGAAGTTGAAGTGATTAGAATACTTCACGAACGAATGGATTTAAAGAATCGAATAGCAGAATAGAAACTACACCCAACATTCTGTGCTATGAAAAGCCATAAGAGATTCAGCCAACTCTAAAAGCCGGGTTTGCTCTATAAATTTACGATATTTATTTCAAATCACTACTGCCATTGTTGAAACTGTTGATTGTGGGTAAGTTATGGGCAGGGCCCGTGGGATGCCAACTTATCCACTGTCAACGGTTTTGCTCTCTGTCTATGAAATTATAAGGCCATGCTGCTATTTGCGATAAAAGCACTGCTTTTTCGTATTTCCCTGTAATGCCTTATGTAAAGAGGGTCGCATGCTCATAATGCAAATGCTGGAATTCGACATTGCAACGAATGTTTTGCGCTCACCTCTTTCATTAATTGCCTTATAAAGGTTTTAAAATTTGATTACTTATTCCATCACTCCTAATACATATTCTTCTTTATTTTTTAAAACATATCTGATCCGGTTGAGCAGTTTGGCAGCTACCTTTACTATGGCCCGCTTTCCATTTCCCTTAGCTGCATGCTTCTTGTAATACAACAACATGGCCGGGTCTTTTCTTATAGCCTGCCATGAAGCTTCTACTAAGATAGTACGCAGGTAATTATTGCAGCGATAGCTCATTCCTCCCACTCTTTCTGTTTCTCCACTGCTACTGGTAAGGGGGAGCAAGCCCACATAGCTGCTTAATTTGTTGATGTTAGGAAACCTATTAATATCACCTAACTCGCTAATGATGGCAATAGCCGAGAGGGGCCCTATTCCCGGTATAGTTCTTAACAGAAAATAATCTTGTTTATGGTATTTGCGGAAGTATGCTCTAAGCTCTTTGCTTATCTGCCTGACTTGCTGTTTTTGGTAATGATAGTTGGATAGCATAAACCCGAAAGCAGTGCGTGCATTTTCAGTGGAGAATGTAACCTCATCTTCAAGCCATGCCTCATAGGCTTTGCTCCAATTATCATCATCAAGATGTGCCGGCACGCTGATAGTGTTATAGTTCAGAAAAACTTTAATTCGTTGCTTTGCTTTCCGTAAATCCTTCTGCATATTATGCCTCATTCTGGCAAAGCTTCCTAGATCCTGGTCAGCCTCATTAAACACATGAATGCCCCGTAAATCCCCGCTTCTAAGTCCCTTGGCTATTTTCCTACTGTCCACCTTGTCCGTCTTTCCTGCTTTGTCTTTATCAGTGGTAGGTACATCCGCTGGGTGGATAACTACATTGTCAATACCTAATTCCACTAATTGGCGATGATGTCCATACCCACAGAAACCAGCTTCATAGGCACTATAATAGGTTGCACCCGGAAAGTTTTTGTTCAAATTCTTAAATAGCACTTCTGCACTTGGCGGTTGATTAAATGTTCTATGTTCCTGTTCATCTACCAAAATAGTGACCGACCAGCTCTTTTTATGAACATCTATGCCTGCATAAATATTCATTCCTGAAAAATCGTTAACTTTAGTCTTCATAAGTCCTTGCTCCTTTCTATTAAGTTTATGTTGCAAACCCTAATTTAAGAAGTTAGCTGTTAAGGACTTATGTTTTTACATAGGGGCTATAAATCATGGCTGTTAGTTGGTTATTGTTGCTTCAGCTCTTTGTAGATAGCCCGTCAATCCTGCGGATTGCCTCGGTAGTTTACGCAAATTTTTTTTACTTTTAATCAGCCACGAATTTATACAGTGGCGTTGTGTGCCATAAAAAAGAACATGAAAAACTTAGACATAATTATCCCAGGACTATTTATCATTCTATTAAGTCTCTGTACTTATATCTTTTTTGGCAAAATAGGTCCTCTCGTCATTGGAGGAGCAAGTGCAGGAGGTTTTCTTTTATACCTAAAAACAGGATATAAATATCGTTTTGACACATCTAAAGTGATTATCGCTTACTTGTTGACTGCCATATTTTTTATTATTCATGTTTATGAGGAATACATTTTCGGTTTTGAAATTGTTGCCTCTGAACTTAGTGGTCAAGAAGTTTCACAACAAGGATTACTCACATTTGCTGCGTTTTTCGCACCTGTAATGTGGATAACTGGAGCAATATTCATTATTAAAAAATGGGCTTTAGGATGTTACTTTTTAGCTTTTTTCTTCGTAGCTATGACAATTGCCGAACTAACTCATTTTATTTTTCCGTTCATTTTATATGGGGAATGGAGATATACAGCAGGAGTAGCAACAGCAGCATTACCATTAATTCCTGCATGGTATGGGTTGATTGTGACACTTAAAGAAACTAAAAGATTAAGAGATGAATCATAAGAGAAAATCAGCTCTAGTGCTTCTGTCCGGAATACTCACAATACCAATACCTGTTTTCGCCCATACGGATATCAATTCAGATGCAGGAATACTTTCCAACATTATTGCTGTAGGACTAGTAGTTACATCTATAATCATATTTCTCTTGATAAGCAGAAGAAAAGAAAGAAAACGACACACAACAAAAAATAAACGGCATTAAAACGACCGTTTATTCAAACGTTACCTTTCAGAAGCAGTTCTTTACAAAAATTGTAGTCGAAGGATTTATTTTTACTACGAGTTTGTTAACTTCAAAATATGAAACAAGTAGCTCTTAAAAAATACCTTATACAAATAGCGGAAAAATTGACTCCAGAGTCAACACTTGAAGATGTCTATGAACAGCTCTCCCTACTTTCAGATATCGATGAATCTGAACAGCAAGAGAAAAATGGCGAAACTCTAAGTCAGAAGGATGTTCAAACTATGTCTAGGGAATGGTTAAGGTAATCTGGACTAAAAAAGCATTCGGACAATTAGAAAGAGCTATCAAGTACATTCGAGAAGAACAAGGACTTACATTTGCTGAAACAGTCCTGAATAAGATTTTACAGACAACTGAATTATTAGAGAACTCACCGAATATTGGACCTATTGAACCTCTTTTAGCACATAAAAAATCAGAGTACAGATTCCTTGTCGTTTGGAGCTATAAAATAATCTACAGGACAAGTAAAGATAAAGCTATCATATCAAGAGTTTTTCATACCTCAAGAAACCCAAATAAACTAAAGGGAATATAAATCCGAAAAGCTAACATTTGCTAAAAATGCATTTGCTTCTTGCTTCTAGCAAAGTAAGTAGGGAATTCTCGACAAAGCCAAACTTGATATTTCCTTTAGATTTAAGACAAGCAATCAGCTTAGTTTTTCCTTTTTTCTCTGTCAATAATTGTGGTTATGGTTTGGCTTCGTAACTTTAGTGTCTCGTCTGCTAAGTTTAGCAAACGCATTTTAGGCAGGCGATAGCGGTAATTCTGCTTACCATGAAAGACTACTACAAGATTTTACAATTAAATAAAAATGCTTCTGAGATAGATGTTAAAAAGTCATTTAGAAAAAAAGCTTTATTGACTCATCCAGACAAAACAAAGCGGGACTCTAAGCAACAATTTTTAGATATTTACGAAGCATATTCTGTTTTGTCTGACCAGAAGAAAAGAGCAAAATACGATCAATTTTACAAACAGCGTAGAAAGGAAGTAGACCGAAATATGGCTGAACCAGAGCTTGATCTTGTTTCTATTTCTGAACATGGAAAAGCTTATGCGGCAAACTTTCAGAAATTTAACCGTGAATTTCTTTTTATCATTATACTTGAAATCCTTCTTGGTTCAGATCGACTTTTATATGCGGCATTTATTTGTATAATTCTTGGCTTATGGACCGTAATTTCTGGAATCATTGATTTTCGCTTTACATATAGTTTAGTGGGGTTGGGATTAGCTTCTTTCGGTTTGTATCTGGCAATCTTAAAAATCAACAGAATAGATTATTAAATAATCCGCTAACAAGATATAAACCCCATTTGCTCACCATCTTGTAGGCACTTGTTTGCTAAATAGCCCGTAATTTATGCTTACTTTTCATAGCAGGCAATCAAAGATATTGTTTTGGGCAAGTACAGTGCTTAATAATTCTAAACTTTTGCAATTAATGAAGTGTATCAGTTTGCCAAATCGCACGATAGGTCTTAATACCTGCTTAGCGCATGATACTCAAACTACTTCTTTTTCTTTATTAATTTAAGGATTTTATAATAAATGGAAATCTTGGAATAATGATATGGTCACAATCTAAAGGTTGGCAACAATAACGCCCCTTGCAATTGATTCGTATTTGGTGTATATTTACATCAAACTTTAAATTATGGCACGTCAAAGTATTTCATTTACCGAACCGAATGACAAGTGGCTAAAATCCCAAGTCGACAGTCAAGAATATTCAAGCAAAAGCGAATTAGTTAACGACTTAATCCGACAAGCAAGAAACCAACAAAAGCAAATCGATTGGATAAGGACAAAACTGGAGAAAGCTGAAAAAAGTGGTTTTACAAATTCTACTAAAGAGCAGATTTTAGCACAATCTAAGTCCGATCTGAATGGCTGATTACAGACTTAGTAACGAAGCCAAAAATGACCTTATCAGAATACACCAATACGGAGTAAAAAGGTTTGGAGAAGTACAAGCCGACAGCTACTTTAATAATTTTTTTGACTGCTTTGATATGATAGCAAAGAGACCATTTTCATATGAATCAGTAAACTATATAAAGGAAGGCTATAGACGTTGTGTTTGTGAGGTCGACAGCATCTACTTTAGAGTAAAGGACGAGGTTGTTGAGATTATGGCTATCATTGGTCGGCAAGATGTTAATGGCATACTAAAATAAAGTTGCGAACATTATGTAAAAACAATGGCTTTAGCAGTTTCGGGCAATCTTAGCAGTTGCATCCCGCAATTTTTCACAGTCAAAGTAAAAAGACAATTCGAACATATATAGGCATCTCAACCAAGCCATTAGTAGCAAAATAAAAATTGATAACTTCATCACTTAAACAAACAGTAGGCACACGGTTTTTACGCGCGCCCGTTGAGAGCCATATCATTAGCACGAAGATTTGAAATATTTTGCAATAATTATTAGTTTAGCCTATTTTCAAGTAGGCTGGGGACAATCTGTAACAGAATTAAAAAATATCAATCCTGAATTAGGAAAGGAATATGAAATTCTGAATATTCAAACCTCAGAGGATGAAGAACTATTGAGGTTTGTCAATTATGATTCAGTTTCTTTACACAAGAAAAGACTTAAGAAGTTACATTTCTTTGAAGTACAAGATGAAATAGCTTACTTAAAAGCTGCATTAGATACCATTCAAGTCACATTAGGGGTTGACAAGATTCTTCAAGAAATGCCAAAAGAGTGGATAGATATTCACAGATACAGAAACGAATTCTTCTATTATTCACATTCAAATAACATATATCGCCAAAGATTATTTGAGAATGGATACATAAAGCTACAGTATACGGATGGCTTATACTTTGTTAAAGTAGTAGACGCAAAAAAATTAAGAAATAATAAAATACAGTTTGAAACTGTAGCATACGACTATAACGGCAAATTTAGAAGTGGAACTTTGGAAATTGGTGAGGTTGAAGAAAATAGTGAGGTCTACTATTGGAAAGGTAACTATCAAAGAGAGTTTGAGGAGATTTATTTAATGACACCTACTGAAGTAGTGGAAGATTATCCAATTCTCGTAGAATTGTATTGGTCTACTTCTTTTCACGGAGGACCAGGGTTTAAAGGGTTTTCAACGAGGAAATATTTGCAGAAATTTAGAGAAAAATAACGGCTCTCAAACTTCTGTCATAAATTATGGCTGTTGGTAGGTTATTGTTTCTATAGCTCTCGGTAGATAGCCCGGCAATCCACAAGAATGCCTTATTTGTCAATTTAAAATTAATATGCCAATCCTGAGGATTGCCTCGGTAGTTCACTGAAATTTTTATGCTTTTAATCAGTCAGGTTTCATGCTGTAAAAAAGGTTTCCTCAAAAAAAATGAAACAAACAGAGAACAAAATCAGATCAAAGATTGAACAGCTCAGAACTGAAGTAGAAGATTTTGTTAACTTCTTTCAGCAAAGGCTCGATTATGATCAGATGGTCTATGAGCTCTGGAATGCAAATGATATTCTTGGCCATATTACATTTTGGCATGAAAGTTATGCCCCGAAAATTTTTGATTTAGGGAATGAAAATACCCCAAGACCAATAAAAGGACTGCTATCTGAAGTAAATATATTGAGTGTTGAAACGACAAAAAATGTAAGTATACTCAAGTTAATTGAACGGCTGAAAAGTACTCAAATAGTGATTGAGAAATTCATTTTCATCAAGTCCATCAAGCACATCCCCATATAAAAAAGGATCTCGCGATTATTCAGGGGAAAAACACCTTTAAATAGTTTCAAGCCATAAAACCCAAAAAAAGAGACAGCTGAAACCTAATGATGTACTGCCACAACAATATTGTTTGAATACCCTAAGCAGGAAAAAAGAAGCAGGAAGTAGTTCTCGCTTTGCGTTCGAGATCAAAGCTGAATTGATTATTCAGTTTTAAACGATTTTCATTGCATGGTTTGATTTGAACTCAGATCAAAATTTGCAAACATTACTTGTATAGATTTCCCAATACTCAAAATAATAGAATTTGATGTGCAACAAATGTATATATCTATTGGTCCTTAACTACAGGTTTGGCTGCTTTGGGTTTAACTATTTAGGTAATGTTCAAGAGAGTTGAGCTGCTCAAGTAAGTCAAGATAAACAATTTGTATTCATCCAAAGAATTTATCTAAATAATTTGCTTTTTTCAATAAAATATTGTCTAAAACCAATGTTTTTTTAAATATGTTGTTCATTTATGCAACCTGATTCTTAAACAAAACTTTTAAGTGTGTGTACCAACATAAGATGTGTAATGAATCGTACTCTTCCACTTTTCCCCCTGAAGTTAGTGGCATTCCCTTACCAAAGCTTGAATTTGCATGTTTTCGAGCCTCGCTATAAAGAACTGATCAGTGATTGTATTGAGAATAATAGTACATTTGCAATACCGTCTTATGTACGAAATAAAGTAGAATATGGTACTGAGATGGAAATTAATGAAGTCACTAAAAAGTACAGTGATGGAAAATATGATATCAAAACCAGGGGGAAACGAGTTGTGAAAGTGCTCGATATGGAAAATCCATTTCAAAACAAAAAATATGCGATTGGTGCCATTGAAGAAATTCCCAATAAAAGCAATGGTGATTTGATTTTGAAGGAGGAAATATATGAGGCAGTTCAAGAAATGTACGACTTGGTAGAAGTTGATAACAGGACATTGTCAATGGATTTCCAGATTTTCGACATAGCACACCAGATTGGTTTGTCGCAAGATTCGGAATATAAACTTATTCAGATTGTAGAAGAAAGACAGAGACAGCGTTTTGTACTAGATCACTTAAAAGTTTTACTTCCAAAGTTAAGAGACGTTCAAAGAGCTAAAGAGCTCATTCAAATGAACGGTCATTTTAGGAAATATAATCCTCCACAAGAGTTCTAAATCCTCTTGCTGATTGTGTTCGTTCAATCTACCTCTTAACGATTCGGAACACTTGCTTTCTTTTTCGGGAAAAAATCTTTAAAAAATAGATACCCTTTTCTAATGTCTTTAGGTTAAGAACGTAATCTTTATCACTTAAAACTCCGTCCCTTAAAACTATACCGTCCAGCCCTACTAACTGAAAACTGTGAGGATGGACTTCTTTGACTCTAATCCTCAGTTCAGAATTTACAGGATTTGGATAAATCAATATGTCATCTTTCAAGGGATCATGATTGGATGTGATAACCGTCTCCACTCCTTGCACATTTAATTTTTGTTCTTGCAAACCCGATAAATGGGTAATCACACCTTCGATCATCCCTCCTCTTGCAGAGACAGGAGAAAATCGGACATAAATTTTCAGCTCAGGGATATCGCCTCTATTATTGATCGGCAATTGCAAGTCATGAGAATAATTTGAATTCTCTAATAAGCTGATTTGAAAGTTTTCACTTGCCTCAATATTTAGGTTTTCTGCTAAATTTTTCGCTTCAACTATGTAGCTTTTAGCTGTTGAAAATTCGTCCAAATCTACACTTTCGAATTTTAAGCCTTCTTCTGGTACTATTAAGGATAGAACTGTATCTCTTGGAATAATTTCCATATCCTGTTCTAATTCCGGATATAGATAGAATTGGTTATTTCTCTTATGAATGAAACCAGTCATATTGACTTTTCCATACGGAATATCTATTCCAACTAGTGGGTGGTTTGCAGAATTAAGTTTGATACTTATCGTATCTTCCCCTTTCCGTAATTTATACGCAGACATATTAAATTGTCCTTCGCCAATTACAAGTAAGTCTTCAATCTTTACTCTTTGATATTCAACTGATCCGCTTAAACTGTTTATAGTGGAAAGCAAAGGGTAAATCACGGTAGAATCAGATGATAGAATATTTATTTCCTTTTCTGGAATAATCTTTAGCCAACTGCCACGTTTTGAGATAAGCCCTTCTACTTCAACACTATCTCCAAATATTAAAGCCGATGAATTCAAACCCTCAATTGCTACTCCTGCGGTTTGATCTTGAATTATTCTCCTACTTTTAAAATGATTATTGCCTCCAATTACAACCCCCCTAATTTTCACTCTTTCTCCCTGTGGTTTATCTTTTACAGATGCTATAGATGTCAATTTTAGAGTACCTTCTTGACCCTGCACATTCAAATGTAAGGGAGCGACATCTTGGCTATGATGGATAATTTTTCCTTGATAAAATGTCCCACTGCTATCCGATGGAGTAAACCTTATAAAGATTTCAGTTTGATGCAAGCCTATATGATTTAAAATCAAAGAATCTGTAGCATTTTTAAAGTCGGAATTATTAGAAACCTGAAATCCTTGAGGAGCTACAATGAATATAGAATCTTTTAAGTTTTGTGCAGATAGTGAATATGATTGAATTTCAGAAGCTTCAGGATAACTAATCAGGCCAAAATCAGCATCAAAGCTAGTCGTATCAACTACCAATTCTGGTTTGATAAAATTAATCTGAATTTCTTCTGATATTAAACCATCGCTTAATTCAAGAGAAATTTTTCCAGCATTTAAATACTTCAATTCCTCCAAAACTCCCTGTCCACCACTAAGTGCAAGTTGAGTTTGGCCCAAAAAAGCGCTATCATCTTCAACCTCAATAGTGACTGTTCTGTCAGAAACATCTCTATTACCGTTCTCATCCTCAGCACTTAAGATGATGTTAAAATTCTCATTTACGTATACTTCCGCTGGATAAATATTTTTTAATTCTGAAGCTTCCACATTTATAGAATGAAGAGCAGAAAAAATTGATTCTTCGAATTCACTTGCCAACTGAGAGCCATTTGGTTCAACGACCCAGGAAGAATTTTGGGATGGAATATGAAAAGCTAAATTTTGCTCATCTATTACCTGATCTTGTAATTTAATGTTCAGTTGAAGTGTCTTAATGTTACCGTCAGCAATCTCTAATGCCTCTTCTAATTTTATTACGATGGAATCAGAGAAAATAAGATTTTGAGTATGGACGACACCCTCCGTAGACAAATCGAACAATTGCACCTCTTTTATAAAAGCACTGAAATTTGCTTCATTCTTATCAGATTCATGGATGACTATTTGGTTAATGAAAGTAGATAGTTCATCAGAACTACCTCCATCTTCTACCGTGAACTTGAAAACTGGAGTAAATATTTTACTAGCCTCAAATGCATTGATTGTGCTTTCTTTGACTTGCTCTTCAGGCGCTAATACTTTGATATCATGATCAGCATCCGTATTTAAAGTCGAGAAATCAAGTTTATGTAGTTCAGTGGCATTACCAAAGGAATCCTCGGCCATAATAAAAATAGAATATTTGGTATTGGATACTAATCCCTCTACGGTGATATTCACGTTTTCTTTTACATTAGGTAAATCAATTTTTCTGTGTCCTGATTCAATTATCTGTTTATCTGTTTGGGGATTTTTAAGGCTATGCAAGTTCGGTATCGAATCCCCTCTCTCTTTTATTACATAATAAACACCTGATAATTCATTTACTTCAAAATTCAAAGTGATTGATTCGCCCTTAGTTCTTGAAATTGATGGTTCTTTCGTAAATACAGGCGCATAAGCATCATACAATTCTAGATCAGAAGTTACTAATAACTGCACAAGACCATCAGGATTATCCACGACTCCAGACAAATCAACAGGACCTAGAGGAACTTGGGCATTGCCATTGTAATAATTGTTATTTGGCTGGATTTTTACCAAAACGCTATCTATTCCATTTGAAAACTGCAAAACATTAGCATCAAAATCTCCCCAAAATTCAGGCTGAATTAAACATAAGCTGTCAATTTTTACACGTATTCCAATGAGTTCACTGTGGGCACTAAACTCATTGGGTTCAATAGGAATTGCTTCAGGGATAAAACTATCATGATTAAGCAGAGTAACATAATCAGCATTTATGCGAGTAATTCCATTCACTTCTTCCCTAATCCCTGAAATTTTCACCTCATTGCCTATTTCCAAATTCAGAACTTCATTTTCTGAAAAGACAGCTACTCCATTTTCATAAGTATCGCCTTCATCCTTCTGAATGTAAAATTGAGTATTCCCCGCACCGTAATCATTAGAAGAAATAAAGCCAGAAACCACAAATCTTGACCCCTTAGTCCCTTGCCTGACCACAGCAATTGAGTCTAAAACCTCGATAACGCCTATTTGCTTTGATACAATATTATCTCCTATATTCGAAATAAGTTTAGAGCTTGAACTGCCTGATCCAAATTCATGTATTGCTGGGATTTGAAGGGCGAACTGACTGCTATCACTTACCTCAAAACGATTAAACCAAATGGCTAAGTTAAAACCAACAGACTGGCCTGAAGGTATTTCATACTCCTGATTTTCAGGAAATTCAATTTCAATTCTATCTTTGTAAACTGTCACATGAGCTTCATTAACTTTTTCATTCTCTTCTTCCAAAATAACATTCAAAGCATTTTCCCAAGCCAGGGTGTTTTGATGATGAGATCTGAAAACCATCTTTTCAATCAAAGTAGGCTTACTATCTTGAGTAGCCAAATCGGAAATTTCAAAACTAAAAATATCAACCGCCTCAGATTCCTCATCGATTGTTGATAGTAAAGAGGAAACTTCAGGCTGAACCAAATCATTGATTTCTGAATCTTGGTCTAATGAAATCTTAGTTGAGAAATTAGCAGTTACGGGGGAATCTACATTGTAACAGCTATCTTCGTAGGTATATATTGCTAAATGATAAGTCGTTCCATCATTAAGATTACTAATTTCTACAGTATCTCCTTCCCCAGCAAAAACAATTCTATTATCTCCCTCTAACTCATCCGCTGCAGAAAAATCGGCATTAGCCATATAAGTAGTTCCGCTTACTGGTTCAGTATTCACTTCATTTCCTTCCTTAATTAATACTAAAGATTTCAGCCCTTCTGAAGCATTCCAGTTCAATTCAGCTGTGTTTTCTGTGATATCTTCAATATTGATATTGGAAACATTCTCTGTCGGTGACTCGCATCTAAAATGATCTCCTAAAAATGAAAAATTATCCTCCTCAAAAACGATCCATTCAGCATCAAAGGTATTGTTTCCGAATGAAGCCAGATTATTAGGGTTCCCTTCAGTGACAGCAGCCTTTCTTACTAAGGTTTTATCTTGAGTGGCTTCTGCAACACCAGCTACTTCCCATCCATTTGACGGTCGTGCACCTATTTCTCCAATGACATCTATTACATTTCCTTTGTACAATAATGCCAAGGCATCGTCACCATTGAAGAAAGCAATGCTATGGATAATATCGGCAATATTTAAAATTTCATCATCCGCATTTGAATAAGCAATTACAACACTCCCTTGATCAAGTAAAACTGGCTGAATTTCAGAAAGTTGATATTCTGAAGTTATGCTTTCACTTCCATTAGTATATCTTGCAATTGAAAAATCATTCAAATCAATTGTCTCCCCACTATTATTGAATATTTCAAAGGCCTTATTATTGCTACTACCTTCAATGTATTCTGAAAAAAATACAGTATTGATTAATGGAATTATATCAATTTCGGGACTGCTGACAGTTATGCCATTTCCATCGGAAACTTCAATTATAATTGACTCTTCCATATCATGTTCCAGATCTGTCCATTCATAGAAGCCATCACTCATAGCTAAATTGCTTATCCCTACAGTTGAAGAAGTTAAATTCCCATTGCCTGAATTCAAGGACAAACTGATATTCCTTTCACCCAAGTCGGTATTGCCATGAGCATCAACTGCGGTTGCACTTAAATTAAAAGCTTCATTAACCTGAGCACTGGAACCCGTGCTAATTTCTAAATGGGTAGCTTCCACTTCTATACTAAATGGGTGGGAAGTAACAACTTCCGAGATTGGATTTTCGAGCAATGAACCACTTACTTCTGCCTCAAAACCATGATTCCCGGATATTTCAAAACCTATAGTGTCACTATCTATTTGACTGTCATTTAACCAAATAGAGAGTATTAAGCTTTCAGTTGACCCATCTACAATTTCGAACTCATTTCCCGTAAGAGTAAATTCAATATAATCTTGAAAAATCGAAATGTTAGAGGTGACCAAATCAGAAGTACCATCATTCAATTTTGCTCCCTTGATGACCGCTGACCAATCCTCCACATCATTAGCTTCACTTTTCTTAATTACAATTTTCTGTAGATAGGTTGATTTACCATCGGATGTCCCCAAATCTGATATATCAAATTTAAAAACTTCCATAGCTTCGGCTTCTGAATTAGCAAGGGAAGAAATACTATTTGCTGGAATTTGACTGGCAGGTTTGCTTATTTCACTATCATCGTCAAATGAGGTTGTAGTGGTAATCGAGATAGTTTCACTTGCAGTCAAATAGCATTGTTCTGTATTTAAATACTCAAAAATTGCAAAGTGGTATTGCGTTCCTTGAGTTAGTCCCTCTATAATCGTGGAAGTGGCAGTACCATCATAAACCACAAAAATACCTGTTCCTATTTCATCGGCCAATCCACTACTAAGATCATTATCGGCATTATAAGTAGTCCCATTAACAGGACTATCATTTACTGGACTATTTTCTTTAACTAAAATCACAGCAGCCTCGCCATCTCCACTTGACCAATTCAATGTAATTTGATTATCATCTATGTCCTCTGCTGTTGGGACAGAAAAACTGGCTTGAGTTGTTGGAGCTGTACAAGCAGCACCAAAAGTTTGTCCATTATTGAGTTGCCCTTTAGATTCCGAAGCAGGTGATTGCCAAGTGAAGTTTGAATAAGCAGTTCCGCTTCCAGATAACTGTAAAGATTCTCCAATTGGGGTTGAGGTCGTTTCTTCTACTATGACATCTTCAGAAACCATACCATTAGCAGGTCCATCTTCAGCTGTGAAACTGCCTTCATAGCTGATGAATTGAATTAAAGTACCGTCATAATCCAATGAAAATCCATCAGGGGCTCCATTTTGAATTCCTGATATTTCTAAATAATAAATCGTAAAATTATTTTGATTATCTCCTTCTGTGAAAGTATCTAGCGAATATGAACCATCAGATTCTCCATCACTACCATTATAAAGGTGAACATTAAATAAAGCTAAATCAAAAGAGTTAGCATCTTCAATCACTATTTCAACAAACTCGCCTTCATCGCCCCCATCATTATCATAATGGAATTCATTGATCCAGGCATTTTGTGCATCGAGATTAGAAAAAAAGAATAGAAAAAATAGGGAAAGGAGGATAGGTTTTGGTAAAAATGACTTCATTTTGAATACAATAGTTCGAATTCAAAAATGATAATTTACCTTTAAAATTCATAACTTTTCAGGGAAATTCTATATGAATTTATATTAGTCATGTTTAATTCAACACTAGTAAACAAATTTTACTTAAAATCTATCTCTTCAAACTTTTGATATAAAGTCGTTCCACTTTCTCTCTAGCCCATGGTGTTTTCCTTAAAAAGGTAAGGCTAGATTTTATTGAGGGATCATGATTGAAACTATTGATTTTAATTCTGTTTCCTAATTCTTCCCATCCATAAACTTCCACTAAATATTCCAAAATGGCTTTGAGTGTAACACCATGAAGTGGATTGTTGGGTTGTTGCTCTGGCATGTCATTAGTAATTATACTTTTAAAATAGAAAAAGCATCCGACATAAGCCGAATGCTTTTAAAGATTTTAGATAAAACCTGTCCTGTTTTCTTTTGATATAGAAGATAAAATATAAATGTTTTACTACTTTAATTTTTATAAACCTGACAGATCTAAATCAAAGGCTTTATTTATTTTACAATAAGCCATTAGTTTTTCTAACAGCTTCAGCACTTTCATTCAACTTTGCTTTCTCAGCATCATCTAAGTCAATTTCTACTATCTTTTCAATTCCGTTTCTACCAATTATTGCAGGAACCCCAATTGAGATATCGCTCAACCCATATTCACCGTCCAATAGGCAAGAGCATGGGAACATTTTCTTAGAATCGTTAGCGATTGCATGAACCATTGCAGAAACAGCAGCACCTGGAGCATACCAAGCGGATGTTCCTAATAATTTGGTTAAAGTAGCTCCACCCACCTTAGTTTCCTCTTTTACATTTTCTAATTGCTCAGCAGAAATGAACTTGGAAACAGGAACGCTGTTTCTTGTTGCTAATCTAGTCAATGGAATCATCCCAGTATCGCTGTGTCCACCAATCACCATTCCATCAACATCAGATGCTGGGCATTCTAATGCTTCAGATAACCTATATTTGAATCGAGCAGAATCTAAAGCTCCTCCCATTCCGATTATTTTATTTTTAGGCAGACCAGTAGCCTTATGAGCTAAATAAGCCATAGTATCCATAGGATTGGAAACTACAATGATGGTTACATCAGGAGAGTTTTTAATTAAATTTTCTGCTACTTGCTTAACGATTCCAGCATTTGTTGAAATCAATTCTTCCCTTGTCATTCCCGGTTTTCTTGGAATTCCTGAAGTGATAACCGCTACATCACTACCAGCAGTTTTGCCGTAGTCATTAGTAACGCCAGTAATTTTTGTGTCAAAACCATTTAAAGATGCACATTGCATCAAGTCCATCGCTTTTCCTTCAGCAAATCCTTCTTTGATATCTACCAAAACTACTTCTTCCGCAAAATTTTTAATGGCAATGTACTCGGCACAACTTGCACCAACTGCACCTGCTCCTACTACTGTAACTTTCATTTTATTTATTTTATAAGTTAAACAATCTTGATTTCGCCCACAAAACTACAAAAAATAATGCTATTATATTGTCCTATTTCAAAGTGATTATGAGAATAAAGAAGCATTTGGGTGTTAAAAAAATCTAAATTCAGTTTCACATTTTTCCATATACATGACCCAAATCAAAAAAGCCGAAATTTGTTTTATAAGTTGAAAATAATCGAGCCACATAATCATTCTGTTGTTGAGTATATGATTCTAAAACCTTGGCCTTTATTTTTGGGTAATGATCAAAAATTTCAAATATATTTATTTGTGGAATCACATAAATTTGAGCTTTCTCTGATGCCACAACAGCATTATATATCCTTCTTGCATCTGGTATTAAGGCATTATCTCCAAACGATCTATTTCCATTCAGTATCCCTAAGCTTTCAAATCGATCTTGAATATCAATGGTTAATGAAATTTCTCCCTTTTGAATTAAGTAAAGGGCATGACTGGGATCATCCCTAAAGAAAACTACTTCATCTCTTTTGTATACTCTCATATGCATAAACGGTAAGAAATGCGACAGTTGCTCAAAGTTTAATTGCTCAAAAATTTTCACCTCCTTCAAGAACTGAAAAAGCACCATTTGTTTATGGTCATAAGTTTTCCTAAATGGATTTAGTATTTTCATAATATGTAATTCTTAATATTCTGCTGCTCGATTTTTCTACTTTAAACAGATCGGAAAATTTATAACCTACTACCCAAACAATTTCTTCATTGCATTTTAAAACGATTGTTTGCTGCTTCCGATGCAAGGGTACTTTTTGATCGATCAATATATCACTTATTTTTTTCTTCCCCTTCATTCCTAATGGCTGAATTTTATCGCCCTCATGCCAGATATCTATTTCAACTCTACCCTTTAATTTGTCATAATCAATAAACGCTACATTGGGCTTTTGATTAAAGTTTACTACTTGCTGATCTATAAACTCCCATGCTAGTAATCCGAAAGGTACTTCAACACTATCCTCCTTTAAATTTAACTCCCTAGGAAAAAAGGAATAGTAGTCTTCATTCTTTGCTCTAATTATAAAAATAAAATGGCGATCTACACTCAAAACATAATCCGAGCCAAACAATTGAGCCCCTACCCTACTAAAATCAAAAGACTGCAATTGCGTCAATCCAATTCCGTAGTCTGATAATAGTTCAGAAAGATAAACCAAAGCATTCTCGTTTTCTAATATGGACTTATCAATTTTTACGTTCTGTCCTTCATTTTCAAAATACTTATTCGATATCAAAGCCAATTTTTCTTTCCAGGCTGCCTCCGTTGCCCGCAAACGCACAGCTGTCTGCTGAAAACCGGCAACCATATTAGGATTTATAGATAGCAATTCAGGAATTATATGGTGTCTGATTCTATTGCGCGTGTAATGGTCAGAGTAGTTGGAGATATCCTCTCTCCATATAATTGAATTATCTTCGGCAAATTTTTGCAATTCTTCTTTTTCTGCAAAAAGCAATGGTCGCACTATATTGTCATGCAAAGGTAAAATGCTTCTGAGTCCACTTACGCCTGTCCCTCTGCTTAAATTCAAAAGAGCTGTTTCAAGTAAATCATTAGCATGATGGGCCGTTAGCAACTTGCTGAAGGAATACTCCTTTATTAATTCCTCGAACCAGCTGTAGCGTAATTTTCTCGCTTGTATTTGTGTAGAACCTACTTTCTTGATTTCAACTTTCTTAACAAAGACCCTAACCCCTAAAATCTTTGCCAAGTTTCTAACAAACTGCTCATCCAATTCAGAATCATTTCCTCTCAGCTGAAAATTCATGTGAGCTAAAGAGAATTGAAAGTTATTTAGTTTTAAAAGATGGGATAAAACCACTGAATCGAGTCCACCGCTAATGGCCAACAATAAATGTTCGTCCTTTTTGAAAAGTCTTTCCCTTTTAATAAAATCTAAAAATGATTCGCTTAACATATTTCTTTATGAAATTACTTAGATTTGCACAGAATTTGCTAACAAAAAGCAATCAAAAGTAAATTTATGAACTTCCATCGAATTATAGTCCTTTGTTTCTTTCTAATCTTATCCTTGAGTGCTAATGCGCAAAAAAACGGTGTTAAATACGGATCAGAAGGCTATCAAGAATTTATAAATAAAGGTAAAGATAGTTTCACTCGCTTAGTAAAAAATGTATGGTTTGATATTGAAAAAGAGAATGTTAAGATCAGTGGAGATTCTGCCCTATATTATGACAAGCAAGGAATCATGATTGTTTTTGGAGATGTAGTGGTCACCAAAAATGACACTATTGACATCACCTCCAGAAGATTAAACTACTACATTGATGAAAACAAAGCAGAATTAAGAAATAATGTGGTTTACGATGATGGAGATATGCGCATGACCACCAATTATCTAGATTATTACATGAATACGGAGGATGGCCACTTCTTTAATGGTGGTAAGTTGGTAGATGATGAGACTACATTAATAGCCAGAGAGGGTTATGTAGTAAATGCGGAAGATTTAATAAAATTCTACAAGGACGTTGACTTAACTAATCCTGAATATCAGTTATTGACAGACACCCTATTTTATCACAGAACAACCAAAATTGCAACGACATTTGGAGCCACTAAAACCATTCTGCAAAATGGAGAAGTAGTAGATGCCGAGAAGGGTGGTAAATTCTATACCGATAAAAAAAATGCACAATACTCTTCTGGGAAAATCACGACAGAATCTTATGAAATATTTGGTGACGAGCTATATTTTGATGATTTGACTCAAGAATCAAAAGCGAAAGGGAATGTACGGGTCATTTCAGAGGAAAATGACATTATTATCTTGGGAGATGAAGCCGCCACAAAAAAAGAGAAGGGGATTACAAAAATCTGGGGAAATCCAGTACTGAAGCAAGCGGTAGAAAATGACACTCTTTACCTGACTGCAGACACGCTAATTTCCATAGATTCAGAATTTGATTCACTCAGCAGGTTATTGGCTTACAATAATGTAAAAATCTATAAATCAGATTTACAAGGAGTATCAGATTCAATGGCTTATATGATGCAGGATTCTATGATATTCTTCTATCACGATCCAATTCTATGGAGTGAAGGCAATCAAATTGTTGCGGACACAGTTTTTATGGAAATTAAAAATGGGAAAGTGGATAAGTTGAATATGCGCAATAAAGCCTTTTCAATAAATCAAGATACCGTGCAAAATTTCAATCAAATAAAAGGCAGAAATATGACTGCCTACATGAAGAATGATGAAATTGATAGAATTCTTGTGGAAGGCAACGGTGAGAGCATCTATTTTGCAGTAGATGAAGAAACATTAGACCTTATCGGAATGAACAAAGTTCTATGTAGTTCGATGAGGATACAATTCCTTAATGGAGAAATGAATGATATTACTTTTTATAAAGATCCAGAAGGGCAATTTATCCCACCTCATGAAATTGAAGAACCTGAAACGAGGTTAAAAGATTTTGAATGGAAAATTGAAAAAAAACCTAATATAATTGACGTTTTAGGCAAATATGCACCTGTTCAAAAACAAAATACACAAGAGGGAAATCCAGCGCTTCCTAAGGAAACTAAGCTAAAAACTGAAAATTAAAACGTGGCTAACGTACACATGATTTATTTATTATGAGACAATTCCATTTTTTTAAAAAAAACATTAGAAATTACAAGAAATAAATCCTATTTTTACTAGTCAAACTTTTAGAGCCAAATGAAAATATTTTTTACCATAATTCTATCATTTATTGTTACCATCTCAGCATGGTCACAAGATATAATGGTAAAGAATTTGGATAAAGAAATAATTACTGGCTTTCAAAAAACAAACACGAAGACTTTTAAAATACAAAACTTCACTAATCTTAAAAAGTCCATTAAGATTAAACAAAGCATTGAAAATATTCAAGGAGGAAGCACTTTACTCATTTGTCACGAAGAGAATTGCAGCGACAATAATGAATCTTTAATCATTAACATTGCTCCCAATAGCATATCTTCAGAAATAAAACTTATACTAAACGGAGGATTGTCAAATTTAAATATCATTGCTTATTTGGAATTTGTCGATTTAGAAGTAGACAATATTGTAAAAAAAGAACTAGCTATTAAAGTAACAGAGAACAAGCCAAAAGATGTCTTTTTTGAAAAAGGAGATTTAATTGTAAATAGCTTTTTCCCTAACCCAGCAGTTAAAAATGCAATCATGGAATACAGCATCAATCCCAATGAAACAGAAGTTAAAATAACTCTTCAAAACGTACTTGGAAGCATAGTGGATACCTATGAGTTGAGCCCAGACGAAAATAAATTAAACATCAGTACTGAAAATTTCAACCCTGGCGTTTATTTTTATACACTTTCCATAAAAGATGAAGGTTTAGCAACAAGGAAATTAATTGTAAAAAAATAAGCTTTTATCCAATCAAATCAATTTTGCTTCGTTAGCAATAAAAAATTGCTCATTCCACAAAACAAATGTATATTTGCACCCTTATGCGAAATTCGTACAAAAACCTATTTATTTTAATTCTTCTAGCAACTGTAATTTCATCTTGTAGTGATTTTAGAAAATTGCAAAAAAGTGACGATTGGGAGAAGAAATATGAAGCCGCCATTAGATATTATGAGGAGGGCGAATATTATAGAGCCAATGTTCTTCTGGAGCAGATATTACCTATTATTAAAGGGTCAGAAAAGGCTGAGATTGCAAACTTCTATTATGGCTATACCTACTACTACCAAGAACAATACCTTTTAGCATCACATTATTTTAAAACATTTTACGATACTTTTAACAGGAGTCAATTTGCTGAAGAGGCCAGGTTCATGTTTGGATATTCATTATTTCAAGACTCACCACGTTACAATTTGGATCAAGCAAGTTCAAAGGAAGCTATTACTGCGCTTCAAGGATTTATTAATCTTTATCCCAATTCCGAGTTTGTTCGGAAAGCAGATGCTGCTTTAGGACAGTTGAGGTCCAAATTGGAACGAAAAGCGTATGAAAAGGCTTTATTGTATTATGATTTGAAAAAATTCATGACTGGTGAATATCTGAAAGCTGCATTAGTTGCTTTTGATAACTTTCAGGATGATTTTCCAGGTTCAACCTATACAGAAGAAATTCAATATCTAGAAATAGAGGCAATGTATAATTTAGCAGAGGTAAGTATTTATTCTCTGAGAAAAGAACGTTATCAAGAAGCTATAGACTTCTACGAGATATTCATTGACACCTACGATGAAAGTAAATATTTAAAAAAAGCAGAAAAAATCTACGAAGACTGCTTAGAACAAGTTAGAAAATTAAATTCATAAATTAATATGGCAAATCCATCAATTACAACTAGAGACACAGAGGAGCTTGTAAAAGATACTGATAATATCTATCAAACTGTTGTAGTGGCTTCAAAAAGAGCTCGACAAATTTCAAGTAATGTGAAAGAAGAATTGAGCAATAAACTTGCTGAATTTGCTTCTACCGTAGATAATCTTGAAGAGATTTTTGAAAACAGAGAGCAAATTGAAATCTCTAAATTCTATGAAAGAATGCCTAAGCCTACAATTATGGCTATGGAAGAATTCTTAGAAGGTAAAGTATATTACCGAAAGAGAGAAGAAGAAGAGGAGAAATAAACTTGGTAAATGCTCCAAGGTAAAAAAATAATTTTAGGAATAACGGGTAGCATTGCAGCATACAAAACTGCAATGTTGACCCGTTTATTGGTTAAAGCGGGGGCTGAAGTTCAGATTATCATGACTGATGACGCAACTGAATTCATCACTCCTTTGACTTTAAGTACTTTAAGTCAAAAGCCTGTTCTATCCAAGTTTGTCAAATCAGAGTCTGGAGAATGGAACAATCATGTTGAATTGGGTTTATGGGCTGACTTATTATTAATCGCACCTGCTTCCGCCAATACCATTGCAAAATGTGCAAACGGAATTTGCGATAATCTACTATTGGCAACCTACCTGTCTGCGAAATGTCCTATTGCCTTTGCTCCTGCAATGGATTTGGATATGTACAAACACCCATCTACATCTGAGAACCTTAGAAAACTTGAATCTTTTGGTAACATTGTAATTCAAGCCGCATCTGGTGAGTTGGCAAGTGGTCTTGAAGGCCAAGGTAGAATGCAAGAACCTGAATATCTAGTGAAGAAAATAGAAAAAATTCTGGACGTAAAAAAAAAGTTTAAGGGCAAAAAGGTTATCATAACAGCAGGACCAACTCAAGAAGCTATTGATCCTGTCAGATTTATTGGTAATCATTCTTCAGGAAAAATGGGTTATGCCATAGCTAAATCTTTTTTGAATGCAGGCGCTCATGTTAACTTAATTTCAGGCCCCTCGTCCTTACATCCACCTTCAGCGTTATCTACTTACTCTAAAATACAGACTGCACAAGAAATGTACGCAGAAGTTGACAAACACTATGATACAGCAGACATTATAATTTTTGCTGCAGCAGTAGCGGATTATCGACCAAAATCAGTTGCCAAAGAAAAAATAAAAAAGCAGTCGGAGGCTATGACAATTGAAATGGAAAAAACCATTGATATAGCCAAAACTCTAGGTGCAAGGAAGAAAAAAAATCAGCTAAATATAGGTTTTGCTTTAGAAACTGAAAATGAAGAAGAAAATGCATTAAATAAATTGAAGAATAAAAACTTCGATTTGATCGTTCTTAATAGTATGCGGGACAAAAATGCAACATTTGGTCATAACACTAATAAAATTAAAATTTTTGGCGCCAAGGGTTTAGTAGCTGAAACAGAACTTCTAGACAAATCTGAAGTCGCTGAAATAATTGTAAACCAAATACATAAATTGAGCATCGAGAATGAATAAACTAGCCCTAGTACTCTTTATTTCAATTTTCAATATCAGCTGCTTAATCGCTCAAGATTTATATTTTCAAGTAAAGGTAGATGCCTCAACTGCAAATACCTCCGAAACTCGAATCTTTACGAATATGGAAAATTCATTTAGTCAATTCCTAAATGAAACAAAATGGATGCAGGAAGATATTGAGCTATTTGAAAGAATCAAAGGAGTAATGGCTATAAATATTACTGGAATCCCAAGAACGGGTAGGTTTGAGGCTCGAATGCAAATACAATCTGTCCGGCCAGTTTACAATAGCAATTATGAATCAATCATGATTAATATAGCTGATAGAAACCTAAACTTTGATTTTACGGAGTCTCAGCCTTTACTTTATTCTCAAAACAGCTTTAATGATAACTTGGTGAGTATTTTGGCTTTCTATGCCAATTTTCTGTTAGGAATGGATTTTGACAGTTTTTCTGAATTAGGTGGACAAGAATACTATGATGAAGCCTTAAACATAGCTAGATCAGCTAATCAACAGGGATTTAAGCCGGGTTGGGAACAGTTCGGAAATATTGAAAGTAAATATTCCTTAATTCAATCCGCCTTAAATTCACAACTAGAACCGGTACGCAAAAGCCTGTATCTGTATTACAGAAAAGGTTTAGATTTAATGGAAGAAGATCCTGAAGCAGCAAGAAAGTCAATTATAGAGGCATTGGAAAATATTCAAAAATCCAATAAACTAAACCCCAATTCACCATTTATAACACTAATAATTCAGACTAGAGCAGATGAGATTGTACAAATTTTCACAGAGGGTGATTTAGCACTTAGAAGAAAAGCTTATGAAATTATGAGAGAATTAGCTCCTGCTAATTCGGAACGTTACGAAGTAATGATTGAATAAAAGATCATATTTCATATTCATAGTATAGGATAAAGAATCTTTAAAAATTTATTGAATACTGCGATCGAAAGAATTTACTATCCGCAATTTTTAAGTAAATTAGCCCTGCGATAAAACTAAATCCTAATATGCTTCAGAAGCTTTTGATTAAAAATTACGCCTTAATTCAAGAACTTAATATCAACCCATCAGCTAAGCTAAATACTATTACTGGAGAAACAGGTGCTGGAAAGTCGATCATGTTAGGTGCAGTAGGATTACTCATCGGGAAAAGAGCTGATACTAAAGTATTATACTCGGAAGACTCAAAGTGTGTAGTTGAGGGCATTTTTGACATCTCCCAATATAATCTTTACCCATTTTTTGAAGCGGAAGACCTAGACTATGATAAAGAATGTGTTATCCGAAGGGAAATAAGTGCGAGTGGAAAATCAAGAGCATTTATTAACGACACCCCTGTAACGCTGGATATCCTCAAGAACTTAGGAAATAACCTGATGGATGTTCATTCACAACACGAAACATTGTTGATTGGGGATCAAGACTTTCAATTAAAAATCATTGACGCATATGCTGGAACAATAGGAAGTCTTAAAACTTATAAGACATTATTTAATACCTATACAAAGGCAAGAAAAAACCTTCAGGCCTTTCAGGAAAATTCTGCCCAAATGCAGCAGGAAAAGGATTTTAATCAATTTCTTTTTGACGAGTTGGATAAAGCACAATTAAAATCAAATGAGCAGGAAGAACTAGAGGAGAAATTAGAAATATTAGAAAACGGTGAACTGATAAAGTTAAAACTTTCAGAAGCCTATCAACTCCTAGATGGACAGGAATTTGCTGCTGTTCATAATTTACATCAAGCCAGCGAAAGTCTGAAAGCTATTCAAGCATATGGAAAAGATTTTCAAGAATTATCGGAAAGACTAAACAGTAGCTTTATAGAAATCCAGGACATTGCAAAAGAACTTGAAATCACAGCAAATGAGTTTGAACATCAGCCTGAGGAATTAAGTCAAACACAAGAGCGACTTAGCCTAATTTATTCATTGCAACAAAAACATCATGTTGACTCAATTGCTGAGTTAATTAAAATAAAAACTGAATTAGAGGAGAAATTGCTAGCGGTAGAAGATATTGAGGGCAGTGAAACAAAACTGCAAAAAGCCATGGATCAAGCTTTTTCAGAAATGGATCAAAAGGCTAAAGAAATTAGTAAGCAGAGGGTAAATCACTTTGAAAAACTCGAAATAGAGTTACAATCGCTTCTCGCTGGACTAGGAATGGAAGACGCTATTGTTAAAATCGATAATCAATCTAAAGCGCATGATAAAAGTGGCGTGGATGACATAAAAATCTTATTTACTGCCAATAAGGGTGTTGCACCTCAAAATCTAAAAAATGTTGCTTCAGGAGGTGAATTTTCCAGGCTAATGTTTGCCATAAAATATATTATGGCTGATAAGATAGCAATGCCCACTATAATTTTTGATGAAATCGACACGGGTATATCAGGTGAAGTTGCTATTAAAATGGTGAATATGATGCAGAAAATGGCAGAAAACCATCAGGTAATTACTATTAGTCATTTACCTCAGATAGCAGCAAAAGGACATCAACATTACTTTGTTTATAAAGATAATACGGCTGAAAAATCAGTTAGCAAAATTAAGCTATTAGATGAAAGTGAACGCTCTCTTGAAATAGCCAAGATGATTGGCGGAGAAAATCCTAGTGAATCGGCTATTCAAAGTGCTAAAGAGTTATTGGCTATCTAAAATTACGACACTAGCAAATTACATCCTCTAATATCTGAATTATCAAACCTGCCCAGGACCTTGAATTTACCATCTTCTTGTACCAAGCCTACATCTTGAGTTTCTATAAATGCGCAGCTGTCGATATTGGCTAAATCGATCACATTTAAGCCCCCGCTTCTTTTGTCATGAAATTTAATATCGAAAGGATCATTAACTTCTCGAACCATAATTTTCATACTATGACTTGGTTCAAAAACACCATTTCCCTTACTATAACTTTGTGAAAGAAGCTCAGTCATACCATATTCTGAATGTATTTTAGTGACTTTTAATCCAGTACATAAAATTCTGTGGAGTTCTTCTCTGGTGATTTCTTTTCTTCTCCCTTTCATCCCTCCTGTTTCCATGACAATGCAATCAGAAAAATCCACTTCATAATTCTCTGCTATATCCAACAATGCAAAGCTAACTCCCCAAACAATAATCCTTTTACCATTATTAAGATCTTTTAGTGCCGCTACTTTTTTAACTAATTCATCTATGTTATTCAAATAAAATCCTGATTCAGGTGATTTTGTTTTTTTTATAAAATCATCCACCATAGCCACCAGTGAAGATCCTTCTCTTTCTAAATAAGCTGGTAAAAGAGCCAAAATGATGAAATCCTCCAGTTTACCATATTCATTTTCGAAAATATTCTCTGCATGAATTAAATAATGATCCAACTCTTTGACATAATGTTTACTGCTAATTCCAGATCCAGTTCCGCTACTTTCAAAAATTGCCTCAAAATCATTGGACGCATCGGCATTAGTTATAACCTTATGCTTTTTAAAAAAATCTATAGGTAAATATGGGATCGAAGATAAATCTTTTACGGATTGGGCTTCAATATTTAGAGCTTGAATATATTTTTTATAAACTAAATTGTATTTACTTTGATAGTGAAATAGATTTAAAGCAAAATCTTGAAAATTTTTAACGTTCAAGGCATCAAATTGCTTTAAAAAGCGTTCTCTTTCTGACATTTGTAAAATTATTATGCAATACAATATTAAAAATAAGGCACGTCATCTCATATTTAATTCTAGTATTATTATTGGATTTTTAACAATCCTTACAGCCTGCCCTACTCCACCAGAATTCGAAGATGTTCCCAGTATTGAATATGAAGACGTTCAGTTCAGTATTATTACTGACACCTCCGCAAGCGGTCAACCTCTAAACCAAGACGTTATCAGCGTATCTCTTTCTTTTGAAGATGGTGACGGTGACTTAGGGTTAAGAAATAGCGAAAATGAACCTCCGTACCATCAATTTGATATCCCTCTGAATGAAGAGAGAGAACTGATTTTCTTTGGGAGCTCGCCAGAGTTGCCACCATTTAATTATTATGACTATAATATATTTAGAGACTCCATAATTGTGAATAACACATTACTCGTAAATGACACTGTTTTGGTTCGGTTTAATGAACGCCATTTCAATATATATGTGGCCTTTTTTGTAAAACGTCCAGGAAATAGTGATTTTGAACAATTTGAGTGGGAATCTGAACCTGGTTTTTATCAATCCTTTCATGGTAGATTCCCTATTCTTAATACTGAGAATTATGATCGTCCACTAAATGGATCATTGACTTATGAAATCAAAAGCGTTGGTTTTAGGGCTACATTTCGCGATTACCCCATGTACTTGGAAGTTTACATTCTAGATAGAGCAGGAAATAGAAGTAATATTATTCAAACGGAAACTTTTCAATTGATAAATAGAGATTAATATTTCCGAATAATGAAATTGTAAAGGCACTACTTTATAGTAGTGCCTTTTTGTTTGAAACTTGTACCACTTCAATTTCCAATCTTCATTTTCATTTTGGTCTTAGTTTCACTTTTCTCTTCTTTAGATGCTGCCGTGGAAATGCTATTTAAATTCGGAATAGGCTTATTTCCCGCCTTACTGCTTTTCACGTAGTACTTTTTCGCCTGAGGCAGTAGTTTATTCAAATCTTTCACTCGCGTATCACTACTTGGGTGCGTACTTAGAAATTCTGGTGGAGATCCACCAGATAAAGCCTTCATCCTTTTCCAAAATTCAGGAGCTTCAGCAGGATCATATCCCGCTAACGCCATAAACTTCAATCCTAATTCATCTGCTTCAGACTCATGTAATCTACTGAATGGCAAGAGCGCTCCAACAGTGCTCACTCCGGTATAAGCCGTCATAGCCAGTGCTTGCGTTTGCTCTGGCTGTTCTCGAAGTGCTACACTTAAAGCCATTCCTCCCGCCTGCTGTGCCAATGCTTGAGTCATTCGCTCACCGCCATGCTTAGCTACAGCGTGTGCAACTTCATGTCCCATAACGACAGCAATACCTGCTTCATCCTGACAGACTGGTAAGATCCCCTCATAAAAAGCAACTTTCCCTCCTGGCATACACCACGCATTTACCACATTTTCAGCAATCAAGTTAAACTCCCATTTAAAGCCTTCAGTGGCATCACCCAAATTATTCTCTTTGAGATATTGCTCCACGGCATCTTTAATTCGGTTACCTACCGTTTTAACCATTTCAACCTGAGCAGAATTTGAAGAAATTCTACTTTCTTTCATCACCTGATCATAAGAACTAAAACTGGAAGAATTCAATTGACTATTGGGAATGGCATTGAATTGTTTTCTATCTGTAAGTGGTACTTTTTTACAAGCAAATAGTACTACCACTAAAAGAATCAGAGAAAATATCTTTTTCATATTCATGTTTTTTGATAAACGAATTATAAAATTACATTTTTAAATCCTTTAAATACCATCTAAAAGATTTCTTTCATAATTTAACGAAACTTTCATTTTTATAGTTAAAAGAAGTCATATTTTTGCATAAATTTCCCACGAATGAAGATATTGGCTATTGGCAGAAATTATGGTGACCACATTAAAGAGCTTAAGAATGAGCGACCTGACGAGCCCGTAATTTTCACTAAACCCGACACTGCCATTCTTAAAAACAATGAGCCTTTTTATTATCCTTCTTACAGCCGTGATATTCATCATGAGCTAGAGTTAATTATAAGAATCTGCAAAGAAGGAAAATTTATCAGAGAAGAGCACGCCTCCAAATATTACGATAAAATTGGATTAGGTATTGATTTTACAGCTCGGGACTTGCAATCAAAAGCAAAAGAAAAAGGCCTACCTTGGGCAATTGCTAAAGGATTTAACGGATCTGCACCTATTTCAGCTTGGCTCAACAAAGATCAATTTGAAAATCATCAAAACATCAATTTTTCATTAAAAGTAAACGGGCAAATAAAACAAGAAGGAAATTCCTCGTTAATGCTATTTTCAATTGATTATATCATTGCCTATTTATCACAATTTTTCACATTAAAAACTGGTGATATCATTTTTACGGGTACACCAAAAGGTGTGGGTCCTATTTCAATTGGAGATCAGTTGGAAGGTTTTATAGAAAATCAAAAATTATTGGATTTTGAAATTAAATAACTCACTTACTACACTTCTAATATCTTTACTTAGCTTTCCAATTTCGGTTTTAGCTCAAAATTCTGATCCCTATACTTTTCCCATTCGTCCTAACAAAACCAATTTCTTGTCAGGCACCATGGGTGAGTTGAGATCTTCCCATTTTCATGCTGGCATTGATATCAAAACAGGCGGTATGATTGGAGAAGCTGTTCATGCCACAAAAAGAGGATACATTACTCGTATTAAAGTTTCCACCTCTGGATATGGAAATGCATTATACATGCTCCATCCAGATGGAAATACATCTGTATATGCACATCTAAATGAATTCGCTACTGAAATACAGAGTTATGTTAAAAGTGAACAGTATAAACAACAGACATTTGAAATAGAGTTATTTCCGGAACCTTACCAATTTGCTTTTAAGAGTCAAGAAGTAATAGGGATTTCGGGAAACACAGGGGGGTCTTTAGGTCCACATCTTCATTTTGAAATTAGGGATAAGCAGCAAAGAGTTTTAAACCCACTCCATTACGGTTTTGATGAAATAAAAGATAATATCCCTCCAATTGTCCAAGGTTTTGCAATTCGTCCAATGACAATTTCTTCTAGAATTTCAAATCAATTTGAAAGAAAGGAAATTCCATTAAAGAGAAATGGATTCAATTATAAGGCAGAAGACACCATCTCAGCCATTGGCGAAATTGGATTAGAATTATGGGGTCATGATAAATTGAATGGCTCCGCAAATAAAAATGGAATTAGTATTATTGAAGTATTTGTCAACGGGGAAAGGCACTTTAAACAAGATATAGATGTAATGAGCTTTAGTTTGCAAAGGCATATACTTGTGCACTACCCTTATGATGTAAAACAAACTAAGGGTGGTACTTTTCATAAACTTTATGTAGATGACGGAAACAAACTAAAATTCTATGACACCAAAAGTGAAAATGGAGCTTTAACAATAGAACAAGGTAAGGTATATGATATTAATATCTATATGTATGATCCTTATCAGAATAAAAGTAATTTAAGTTTAACAATAATAGGAGAAGATCAAGACCTATTTCTAAATGAAAATATTCCCTATGATATTGACGGTTTAGATTATAGAATTGAAAATGAAGTACTAAAGGTCTTTACTCAATCAAGTTGCGAAGGAGAGAAGGAAGAACTGAATTTAAATTTTGAAGGCAGAATTGAGAGCATCTTACCTGCTTACTATTCAAAAAATACAGTAGTGTACCTATGGCACCTAAAGAACGGAATTCCAAAATCAATCCTCAATTGTGAAAAGGGAATGAACCTTCCAGAAATAACTGAAATAATTCCAGGCGAGAGTAAAGAGGTAGAATTAAATAATATGAAGATTTCATTCAGTTCATATTCGCTATTTGACAGTTTATATTTACAAACTTTATATGAAATCAAGACTTCAGATTCCCTAGAAATATTTTCATTAGAACCCACATCAGTCCCTTTAAAAAGCACCATAGAAATTGAATTAACCCCACAAAAAGTATACGCTGATCAAAAACACACTCACATATATAAGACCGATGATTCTGGTAACTTTTCTTTTGAGGGTGGAGAATGGAATAATGGGAAAATAGATTTCAACACTAGGGAATTGGCAGACTATACACTTTTAACCGACAGTATTTCACCATTCATAGAAGCCAAAAATAATCTTAACTTTGTAATCAATGATGAGCTCTCCGGAATTAAATCATTTGAAGCTCGATTGGATGGTGAATGGGTCTTGCTAAAGTATGAACCTAAAGATAATTTGATTTGGGTAGATTGGCTCAATAAAGAAATGAAAAGATCCGGTGAGTTTAGTTTAATTGTAACTGACAATGCCGGAAACAAAGCAGAATATCTCACTAAACTATAAATTATATGGATTTGAATATAGGCGATAACGCACCAGATTTTAACGCAAAAGATCAGGACGGTAATGAAATCAAATTAAGTGATTTCAAAGGAAAAAAGGTAGTACTTTATTTTTACCCAAAAGACAATACACCGGGTTGTACGGCTCAAGCTTGTAACCTAAGAGATAACTATGAAGATCTTCAAAAGCAAGGATACGTTGTTTTGGGTGTAAGTCAGGATTCAGAAAAATCTCATAAGAAATTTATCGAAAAGCAAAGTTTACCTTTTCCATTAATAGCAGATGAAGATCATACGGTTCATAAGCTGTTTGGAACGTGGGGTGAGAAAAAAATGTACGGAAAAACCTATATGGGGACATTACGCACGACATTTGTTATCGATGCGGATGGAAAAATCGAAGACATAATTCAAAAAGTTAAAACGAAAGAACATACAGCACAAATTTTAAATTCATAATCAATGGCAAGTCAGGCAAACATTCAAGAGCTGGAAAAAATAGCTTCTCAAGTTAGGAGAGATATCGTAAGGATGGTACACGCGGTAAATTCCGGCCATCCGGGAGGCTCTTTAGGATGCACAGATTTTTTTGTAGCACTATATTTCCACATTTTAAAACATAATATCCAATTCAACATGGATGCTAAAAATGAAGATTTATTCTTCTTATCAAATGGGCATATTTCCCCTGTTTGGTATAGTGTTTTAGCGAGAAGTGGCTATTTCGAAACGGAAGAATTAAATACTTTTAGAAAAATAGATAGTCGTTTGCAAGGTCACCCAACACCCGAAGAAAACCTACCAGGCATAAGAATTGCTTCTGGATCTTTAGGACAAGGATTGTCTGCAGCTCTCGGGGCCGCACAAACCAAAAAGCTCAACAAAGAGGATAATTTGGTGTATGTATTGATGGGTGATGGGGAATTACAAGAAGGCCAAATTTGGGAGGCTGCCATGTATGGTGCTCATCACAAGATAGACAATGTTATCGCTACTGTCGATTACAATGGGCAGCAAATAGATGGTCCAATCGCTGAAGTGATGGACTTGCAAGACCTAAAAGCCAAATGGCAAGCATTTGGATGGGAAGTGATTGAAAGCAATGGAAATGACATGGCTGAAATCATCAAATCACTAGAACATGCTAAAAGTTTGACAGGAAAAGGAAAGCCAGTTTTAAATCTTATGAAAACTGAAATGGGTTTTGGTGTCGATTTTATGGTAGGTACGCATAAATGGCATGGTGTAGCTCCAAATGATGAGCAATTAGCAGATGCTTTATCTCAATTGGAAGAAACATTAGGCGATTATTAAACTACAATAATTAGCGTCAAGAAGATCTCTTGGCGCTTATCTAAATTCAATGAAGTGTAAAGTAATCATATCATTTCTCATTCTGTTTTTTGCGATGCTTGATGCAAAATCGCAAAGAGTAGAGCAAAGCATTCCTGAAAAAACAAGAATACTGTTTTTGTTTGATGCATCAGGAAGTATGCTTGCCCAATGGGGAAATGAATTAAGAATTGACGCGGCAAAAAGAGTTTTAACAGATCTTGTTGATTCATTGAGAGTAAATGATAAAATTGAACTCGCTCTAAGACCTTATGGTCATTTAACTCCAGCCAAAGAAAGAAATTGTAAGGATACTAAGTTGGAAATCCCATTTGCCCCAAATAATAATGATCGGATAATAGAACGCTTAAAGTACATATACCCAAGAGGAACCACTCCTATAGCATATTCCTTAGAGCAATCAGCCAATGACTTTCCTCAAGATAAAAATTACAGAAATATAATTATCATTATCACAGATGGCATAGAATCGTGTGATGGTGATCCTTGTGCCGTATCCTTGTCTTTACAGAAAAAAGATATTTTCTTAAGACCTTTTGTAATAGGCCTAGGAATGGAAGAGCAGTTTGCATCAGAATTTGATTGTATGGGTGAGTATTTCAATGCCAAAAATATCAATGCCTTCCAGTCCGTTTTAAATGGTATTTTAAGTCAATCATTAAGTAAAACCACAGCAAGTGTGGAACTATTGGATCAAAATGGAAGAAAGGTTGAAAAAGATGTCAATGTTTCTTTCATTAATACTTTTACAGGTATATCAGAATTTGATTTTATCCATTTTAGAGATCGAAATGGAAGACCAGATACGGTAGAAGTTGACCCAGTGTTGAGCTACGATGTGGTAGTAAATACGTTGCCGCCAGTAGTTAAAAAGAATGTATTTTTGAAAGGAGGAACTCACAACGTCATTGAAATAAAAACCCCACAAGGTAGCTTGAAAATTAATCAAGAGAATACAAGCGAGTATGACAAGAAGGTGCAAGTATTGATCCGAAAATCTTCAAAGTCTGAAATTATCAATACCCAATCTGTGCGAACAGAGGAAAAATATTTAATCGGAAATTACGATATAGAGATTTTAACTTTACCTCGTATAAAAATAAATAATATTGAACTACAGCAAGGTAAAACACGAAATATAGATATCCCTTCCCCTGGTCGAGTAAATATTAGCTACAGCAGTAGCGGTAAAGGAAGTTTGTATTCCATAGATGAAAACGGAAGACAGACCTGGATTAAAAAATTAGATTTAGGGGGCGGACAGTCAAGTTTTGGAATACAGCCCGGCAAGTATAAATACGTTTATCGCTCCGATAGAGCTATGGGTAGTAAGTACACCCAAATAAAAGAATTTAATGTCCGGTCAGGACAAACCATAAATATCAAAATTTACTAATTAGAGCAAAATGGCAGAAACTAAATTTACATTTACAGAAAAAAAAGATACCCGCTCAGGTTTTGGAGATGGTCTTTTGGAAGCAGGCAGAAAAAATGATCAAGTGGTAGGATTATGTGCTGATTTGATCGGCTCTCTAAAGATGGGGGCTTTCCAAAAGGAGTTTCCAGAAAGGTTTTTCCAAACTGGTATTGCCGAAGCAAATATGATGGGTTTAGCTGCTGGAATGACAATTGGAGGAAAGATTCCTTTCACTGGAACATTTGCCAATTTTTCGACTGGGAGAGTTTATGACCAAATACGTCAGTCCATTGCCTATTCTGAAAAGAATGTAAAAATTTGTGCCTCTCATGCTGGTGTTACCCTTGGAGAAGATGGTGCAACTCATCAAATACTAGAAGACATTGGAATGATGAGAATGTTGCCAAATATGACAGTTATAAATCCTTGTGATTATAACCAAACTAAAGCAGCTACATTGGCTATTACAGACCACCATGGTCCCGTGTATTTAAGATTTGGAAGACCAAAAGTGCCTGTCTTTACTTCTGAAAATCAAAACTTTGAAATTGGTAAAGCAATCAATATGATAGAAGGTTCAGACGTAACTATCTTTGCAACAGGACATTTGGTTTGGGAAGCAATTGAAGCAGAGGCAGTTTTAAGAGAAAAAGGGATTAGTGTGGAATTAATTAATATCCATACCATCAAACCAATAGATCAGGAAGCGATACTGAAATCAGTAGCAAAAACTGGATGTGTGGTAACAGCTGAAGAACATCAAAGAAATGGTGGTTTAGGTGATGCAGTTGCTCAAGTCCTAGCACAAAACGCTCCTAGCCCACAAGAATATGTGGCCGTAGATGATCAATTTGGGGAAAGTGGAAAGCCTGATGAATTGATGAAGAAATATGGATTGGACGCTGACCACATTGTCGCTGCTGTTGAAAAAGTGATTAAAAGAAAATAATTTAACTTACAAAATGGTCTCAAAAGTTAGATTATCCATTTGACTTTTGAGACTACTTTTTAATCTATGTTGATCCGAATCGTTAAAATGACCTTCCAATTGGACAAAATTGATGATTTTATTCAAATATTTGAACAAAATAAAGAGGCTATTCGAAACCAAATAGGTTGTTTGCATTTAGAATTATGGCAAGATAAGAATCAACCCCACATTTTTAGAACATACAGCTTATGGAAAAATGAAGAGTGTTTAAATAAGTATAGAGACTCTGAGACCTTTGGTAATGTATGGCCAGCTACTAAGGCACTATTCGCTGAAAAACCAGAAGCAAGTTCCCATATTCAGCGCTATGAGCTAAAATAGATTACTTTTTCCGTTCAATAGTGTATTTTACCAAGTCCATGAGTGATTGGCGATATTCAGAGTCAGGGAAGTCCTTAATTATATTCATTGCGTCAAGATAATAGTTTTGCATTACCTCTTCTGCATATGCTATTCCATTTTTTCCTCTGACAAACTCCACAACAGTTTTAACAGTGGAGTTCTTTTCACTCTTATTCTTGATCAATTTGATGATTTGCTTTTTCTCAGACTTGTCAGCATTGTTTAAAGCATAAATCAACGGTAAAGTCATTTTCTTTTCCTTAATATCAATTCCAAGAGGTTTACCTATTTCATTTGTTCCATAGTCAAATAAATCATCTTTGATCTGAAAAGCCATACCCACTTTTTCTCCAAAAAGCTTCATTTTACTACTGATTTCATCATCTTTATTAACAGATCGGCTTCCTACTGCACAACAGGAAGCAATTAAAGAAGCTGTCTTCTGTTTGATGATATCATAATATATTTCTTCCGTTATATTTAATTTTCTTGCCTTTTCAATTTGCAACAACTCCCCTTCGCTCATTTCACGTACCGCTTCAGAAACAATTTTTAGTAAATCGAAATCTTCGTTATCAATTGACAGGAGAAGACCTCTGGAAAGTAAATAATCACCAACCAATATAGCGATCTTGTTTTTCCATAACGCATTGATTGAGAAAAACCCCCTCCTATAATTTGCATCATCAACAACATCATCATGGACCAATGTGGCAGTATGTAATAATTCAATCAAAGCCGCACCTCGGTAGGTCGCTTCATTGATCTGGCCGTGAATTCCTGCAGAAAGAAATACAAACATCGGGCGCATCTGCTTACCCTTTCTTTTCACAATATAGCCCATGATCTTATCAAGCAAGTAAACCTTACTTTTCATGAATTGGCGGAATTTTATTTCAAATTCTGCCATTTCCTTGGCTATTGGTGTTTGTATTTCTTTAATTTTACTCCCCATCCGTGTGCAATATTACTACCAAATGAATACCTAAACAATGCAAATAAACAAAATGATTGAAGAAAATATAATTATTACAAGTACGGTACATACTAGGCCTATTACGGCTGATATAAAATACCTTCCAACTAAGACAAAGAAACCGTTAATCCTTTTTGTTCACGGTTTTAAAGGCTTTAAGGACTGGGGTGTTTTTAATTTGATGGCCACCGAATTTGCAAAACTTGGATTTATCTTTATGAAAATAAATCTTAGTCATAATGGAACCACACCAGAAAACTTAAAAGATTTTGCTGATTTAGAAGCATTTGGTCATAATAATTTCACAATTGAATTAGATGATTTAAAAGATAGTATTGATTATCTATTCTCTTCTAGAAGTATTATCCCTGCTCATGAAATCGAATTGGAAGACCTGAACTTAATGGGTCATAGCAGAGGAGGTGGTTTAGTACTACTTAAGGCAAGTGAGGACGAAAGAATTAAAAAAGTAGTTACATTAGCTGCAATCAGTGATTTAAGCAAAAGATGGCCTCAGTCATTTCTCGATGAGTGGAGAGCAAAGGGGGTACAATACATTGAAAACAAAAGAACCAATCAGATGATGCCCTTGTATGTACAACTATATGATGATGTTTTAAACAATCCAGACAGACTTTCTATACCTGGAAGCATAAAAGACATGAAACAACCATTATTAGCATTCCATGGTACTGATGACGAGACACTTCCTGTTGAAATGGCCTATCAGATAAAGAAGTGGAAGCCAGATACAGAATTAGTTATCATGGAGTCTGAGAACCACGTTTTTGGAGCCACTCATCCTTGGGATAAAAGTACTTTACCCAATAATTATACTTCGATAATAGAGAAAACAAGAGAATTCTTAAAATAACAATGGAGTTGCCTTTTAAAAGGCAGCTCCCCTTTTCACTTTCTTAGCTGTTTTAACATTCAAAATCGATATGTGATCGTCCAATGTTTCTGAATGACTTTTAACCATTCCCGGTGGATTGATGATTTCAACTTTATAATCTGAAATCCATTTAACTTTTCCGTTTGGAATACTTTCCTTATAAACAACAGATTCATTTTTGACATCAATTACTACAAACTTTAACGTATTAAAGCTTACTGAACTATTATCTTGAAAAATTCCAAGTAAAAAATCCTTGCTTTCATTATATGAAAAATCAATAGCATCAATATCCAAGGATGAATAAGCCAAATTATGAACATTAACATCTATTCTGTTGGTATTTACTGTTGATGCTGTACAAGCAGTGAAAAAACAAATTACCAGAAGTGATATATAAAACAATTTCATTATTCTTTAATTACTCGTTTGCTTACTAATTTACCCTGGTCATTTTCAAACTGGAAGAGATACACGCCTTCATCAAAAGAATCCAACCTAATAGAATTTTCACCCTCATTTAAAATAGATTTCATAATTAATGCTCCTGTTGAGTTATAGATTTTAACTTCCTGGAAATTAAAATTATTATGGTCAACATTAATAAAGTCTTTTGCAGGATTTGGGTAAATTCTTAAAAACTGACTGTTTCGAGAACTACTTGAAGTTACCAATGGCTCTTGCCCAATGGCTGTAAAAACTGTATCCAAAATATATCCTTTTACTTGTAAAATATTACGATTAGGGATATTATAATCAAATTCAATAATTCTGTCTCCATCCGCTTCCGTGAGCATCTGTTCATCTGTATAAACAATTTCACTATCGAACAAAACTTCTATTTTTTCATAAGGCTCATTGTTTTTCAATACCAGTTTAATCTGATACTCCCCAGCAGACCCCGAACTCTCTTGAGATACAATAATAGGATTGGCATCAATGCTTGGAATCGAGAATATTTGAGATTCAATTACATCCTCATTAAAGGTTGCTACAATCTTAACATTAGCACCATCGAAAGGATAAAAATCATTCAGCTCAAATAGATTCTCTCCTGACTGCGCTTCATCCAAGCTAACTATTTCCTCATTATCAATCACTAATTTTACATTTGTATAGTCAACCGGAAAATCAAAACTTATTTGAGCATTTCCATAGCCTAGATAATTAAAATCAGATAATGCTATATTGGCACTTCCTAATGCGCCAACTATAGCAGACCAGATACCTCTTCCGTGTGTTCCAATAACAACTTCATCATCTACAATTTTCATAGACCAAACGGATACGGCTGGAAAATCATCTCTTATATTCCAGGTTTCACCACCGTCCAGAGATTCATATAACCCAATCTCCGTCCCTACCCATATTATATCAGTATCAAATGGCATTACTAATAAACTATGGGCAATAACATCGGGAAAACCTCTATCACTACCATTACTATTACCTTCAAAACCCGAAATATCTTCCCAAGTTTGACCCAAGTCTGTTGTTTTCAAAACTTTAGGAAAATTTGCTCGACTAAACAATGCATAGGCTGTGTTTTCCTCTTTTGGATGGGTGTAAATACCAGTATAGTAAGCTTGCGGATTAGGCGCATAATTATTCACTGCTTCATAGGTTTCTCCAGCATCTGTAGATACAAATAAATTCAAAACACCATTGGCCATACCCGCCCCTGCCCAAACTATTTGATCATTGGCCAATGACACTTCTACGTCACTTGCACTAGCTGTGCCACCCCAACGATCATTATTAATTTCCTTCATACTCCAGGTCTGACCAAAATTTAAACTTTTATAAACCCCTTCTGGCCCGATGGCATATATAACATCGGGATTAGTCGCAGATCCAGCTAAACGAGTTATAAAAGGTCCATCAGTAATTCCACTTGTGGCCTGTGTAAATGATTGCCCGCCATTGGTCGATCTTCTTATACCATTAAATTGATAACCTCCAATTACTTTCTGAGGATCTGTTGCATGCCAAATAACTTCAAATCCATCACCTCCAATAGCAAAATTATAAAAATTGCTTTCGTCAACACTTGTTCCTGATGAAACCCAAGTACCGTTATCCTGCATACCGCCTATATACTTCTCTTCTCCGGGCTTTTTATCGGCACCATAAAATTGAGTGGTTATGTAACCATCAGTAATTTGATCTATTCTCTCACCATTATCAGTAGATATCCCAAACCCACCGTCATTTCCATTTACAATCATAAATGTTTGATTTACCTCATCTGTTTTTATTAGCGTAAGATGATGGTGGTCGGGATGAAGATTGCTTTGATTTTGATTTTCGTAATTACCATATGCATCATAAACGGCAATTGCATTGGCTGGGGCAACAAATCGAGACCCATAATTTATCCTCATTATTGAGTTGCTAAGGTTATCAGAATTCCATGTCGCAGTTTCAGCCAGAATAGGCCAAAAGAAATACATATTAGCAAATTCAAGCGCACCATCTTGCGCGATACTATTGTTTTCTATATCACTATAGGTAACATCGTGAATATATAAATATTCTCTTGCATTGGATAATTGAGCATCCGACTCGCTTCCTTTATTAAGATCAAATACACCATTGTCTTCTTGGTCTCTAAAAGAAACCATAAGCTGTCGATCATTCTCGATATCCCAGACTTCAAAAGGAACATCTACATAATCTTCGTAACTATAATCGGAAATATCGACATTTGAAGTTGCGCCAGCTGGTACTGTATAACGATGAGCTTTTTGCTGATTACTATTACCAAACCTAATTTCAACAGTTACTGGATCTTGTGAAGGACTATTGGTTCCCCCAGCAATATCTAGTGACCCGCCATTAAAATCAGCTTCAAAATTAACAAGTTCAATAAGAGTATTTTCTTCAAAATCAATTCCTACAAATTGTCTTTCCGATTCCCCAATATTATCTGAATCAATCGTATATTTCCCTATACTGACTCCACCAACGAACACTTCATAAGGATTATAGGGGTTCACAGCAATGGTATTATCATACCAACCCTGATCACCTAAAAAGTCGGTATTATAATTAGGATCGTCTACTAATATCCAATTTTCCCCCATGTCTTCCGATAAATAAAGTAAGGTGCTTGATCCTGAGAAAGTCGATGTATACACAATTTCAGGATCGCTTGGCGAAACTGCAATCTCAAATCTAACACCTTCGTCTATTCCTGAACTTGAGAGAGACCAACTCTCTCCACCATCAGTAGATTTAATGATCCCTAAACTGTTCACCCCAGCATACTGTATATTCCAATCATTTGGATTCACTTGCAAATCTTGAACAGAACCATTATTAGTTGGACTATACTTTTTATCCCAACTAGCACCGCCATTAGTAGATTTAAAGATTCCAGAATTGGTCGCAATCAGCACCACGTTTTCATTTGTAGGATCAATACTAAGTCTATTTACAGATAAGTAATCATTATCTGCAACTGTTGAAGGCAATAACTCCCACGACTCACCTCTATCTACAGATCTATAAATTCCATTTCCTCGAACAAATGAAGTGTTACCAGCGAAAACTTCTCCTGTTCCTACATATATTGTACTAGGATTAGATTGGCTTTGTGCAATAGAATTAGTAGATAAATTAGGTAAATCAGGAGAAAGATTTTCCCAAGATTGACCACAATCAGTAGTTTTCCATATTCCACCACTAGCAGCTCCTGCAAACCATGTGCAGTTCGTATTATCATCAGGATCTATTGCTATTGCTCTTGTTCTACCGCCTACATTACCTGGCCCACGTGAAATAAAATCAGCTGAAAGATTGTCACTTCTAGCTACACTCTTGAGATTTAATGACTTTTGCAATTCACTATATTGATAGCCTGCTTTATAAGCATCTCTCGACTGGTTCAATGTTTTTGTTATTGAATTATAATATTCAATAAATCCATCAGGTTTCATGTAGGCCTCTTTACCAGATTTGATTTTTATTTTTTTACTTGACCATACTTCTTCGGATTTTGATACCTCTATTGTATTCTCAAGCTGGATCGGTGCAGAAAAAAAATAAACTGCTATTAAAACAAGGAAGCAAATTATAGGGGAGTAATAATTTTTCATAAGCGCAAATTTCATCAAAACTAACACTAAATACTTCATATAAAAAATTAAGGCAGGATACAACTACTAAAGAATGGACAAAAAAAGAGGCTACCTTAAGTAAGGTAGCCTCTTATCAATAGTAAAAAATAATAAATCTACTAGTTCACATCCCACCAAGGGGCAACATCCATTTCATTATTAATTCCTGAGTTAGAAACAGAACTTCCGTTATTACCTAACTCATCTGAAGTATATAGTGCTCTAACAGGGATATATGATCTAACACCAGCAGCCGGTACCTCCAACTGAGGGAAATCTAATCTTCTCCATTCAGCCCAAGCTTCTAATCCGTTGGTATAAAGTGCTAACCACTTTTGAACACCTATAGATTCTTCCCAGTTACCTGCATCATAAGGATTAGCAGTTAAATAGTCAGTGATCGCTCCTTCTGAGTCATCAAATCCCCACTGATTCATTGAAGCAGTAACCGCTTCGTTATAAGCAACTTCTGCATCACCACTAACAATTCCTCTTTCAATAGCTTCAGCTTCGAAAAATTTAACTTCAGCATAAGTAAGCAAGTAAGCTGGAGCAGTTGCCTCTCTTATCGCAGGATTAGGACGAGATGCAGTTGCAAACAAATTAAATGACTCTCCATCAGATAGACCATAAGGAAGACCAGTATAATCACCTGTAATAGAAGTATCGGCAAAAGCCATCAATCTAGGATCATTTAATTCTTCAAGCTTTTCAACTAATACATCAGAAACTGCAAAGTCATCTCTGTTATTGATAGAATTATCAACAAAGAATGGATTCGCGATTCGCTGATCTGCTGCAAAATTAAATATGAAACCTTCATCATTTGCTGTAAAAACTCCAGCGTTTAAAGCTTGAGAAACCAAAGTAGAAGCAGTTCCTGCATCAACATCAGCTATTCTCATACCGATCTTCAATTTCAAAGAATTAGCGAATCTAGCCCAAGAAGCCATATCACCACCGTAAAAGATATCTCCTGAAGTAAAACCTGGCTCTCCAACTGTTATGTTAGAAATTGCAGCATTTAATTCACTGATTAAACCACTGTAAACTTCCTCCTGAGCATCATATGCTGGATTTGGAAATTCATCAGGATTAAATGCTTCAGAGTATGGAACATTTACCCAAGTATCAGTCACAATTTGCATTGACCATACTTTCAATATGTCCAATACAGCAGTTTGGTTGCCTTTAATCGCATCATTCAGTCCTTCGTTTGCTTGCACAATCTCTCTTGCTGCAATTAAGTCGTAAAGACTGTTTGCATAAAAGCTATTCCATGAAGCGGTAAAAGTACTTACGTTCTGATTGTAACGAGAATCTTCTGCATACTCTCCTTGAGAAAAATGTTGTACCATCAACATCCCGAACTCAAAGTTCATTGCCCTGCTCCAAACTCTATTAGACAAGTTGAATTGCGCTTGCGTTAATAGTGTTGAAGCGGGTACTTCAGTAGGATTATTAGGGTCATTATTAATTTCCTCAAAATCCTGCGTGCACGCTGCCAGTCCCACAAATAGTGAGGCCAACATTATGTATAATTTTGATATATTTTTCATAAAAAGTTATTTTAAATTAATGTCAAAACCTGATTTAGAATTTGAAGCTTAAGTCAAAACCTAATGATCTTGAAGTAGGAACTTGAGCATTTTCCAATCCTTGGATATTACCAGCACCATTTACTCCTTGAGGGTCTAGGTAAGGTAAGTTGCTGAATAAGATAGCTAAGTTTCTTCCTAAGAAAGATATTCTAGCATCTTTAATAGCCAAATTACCAAATACACTGTTAGGGATATTATATCCTACAGTTACCTCTCTTAACTTCACAAATGAAGCATCATAAACATTAGGTGCAGCTACAGTCCAAATTGATTGATAAAAAGTTTGAGCAGGTACAGCAGTTGTATTAGTTTCACCAGTTTCAGTTACACCATCAACAATAACACCTTCTTCTCTAATGTTTCCTTCAGCAGTTTCTGGCAACATACCCGAGTATTTAGCCCACTGCAAAGAAGTAGAGTGAATTACACCACCACCCTGAAAGTCAATCAAAGCTCCAACTGAGAAATTCTTATAAGTGAAAGTATTTCTAAAACCACCAGCAAAATCTGCGATAGTACTTCCTAAGAATTCTCTATCTTGATTTGCTAATGGAATACCGTTAGCACCTACAATAGTGTTTCCATCATCGTCAGTTTGGAAAGTTTGTCCAAATAATGACATATATGGGAATCCTTTTTGAACTCTAACGTCTGCTGCCCAAGTTGTACCTGCAATAATGCTTTCAACACCAGCATCTTCGTTCAACTCAACAACTTCATTATTAAATGTTGCAAAGTTTAAATTCATATCCCATCTGAAATCACCAGATTGAATTGGAGTCGCATTTAACATTACTTCGAATCCACTATTTCTCATCGATCCAGCATTCAACAATCTAGAAGTAAATCCAGTAGAAGAAGATGATGGAACATTAAAGATTTGGTTAACAGTAGTTCTGTCGTAATATGACACATCAAATCCAACTCTGTTATTCAAGAAGTTCATTTCTAAACCAAGCTCAAACTCATTGGTGATCTCTGGTAATAGATTAGGGTTTCTTCTTGAATTAGGTACAGTATATCTTGGGAACGAACCAAAGTTTGGTACAACGTTAGAGTATACATTTCTTAATTGGTATGGATTAGCATCGTTTGCAGCTTGTCCATAGCCAGCTCTTAATTTACCAAAAGAAATCACTGAATTATTCGCTAAAGCATCTAACTCACTGAACACAAAACTAGTCGATACTGATGGGTACCAATAGTTATTATCTCCTTCTGGTAAGGTTGAAGACCAATCACCTCTTAAGGCTAAATCAACGTATACTGTATAAAACAAGCCCAATGAAGCCGTTGTAAATACACTGTTAATCGCTCTGTTCTCAAAATCGGTATCAATTTGAGGAGAACCGGCAGAGTTAGCAATATTATAGAAATTAGGTAATACCAAACCACCTACAGTAGCAATTCTATTAAAAGTTCTACCTTGGCTCATCAAGTTACCACCCACCATAGCATTCAATGTTATATCCTCATTGAATTGTGTATCATATAGAATTTTACCTTCCAAGTTAGTTTCAGAAAATGTTCTAGTCACCTCATTATAACTTGGCTGGTTAATACCACCAACAGGTACACCTTCTCTAGATCTGAAAGTGAATCCATCTCTCATGGCTTTTACGTTTACGCTTAAACCATCAGTTAATTCGTAATTTAAATTAAAGTTACCAAAGAAACGATCTCTAGTATCTTCTTGTAAATAATTGTTTCTCACCCAGTAAGGATTATCAAAGAATCTTACGTTTGGATCAAAGCCTAATAATTCCCCAGTATTTGGATCAACCTGAGTACCAGTCGGATTCCATGTCTGCTGAGTTCCGTCAGTGAAAGTATCATCTTTCAATCTATCGAAATCCAACTGAGTTTGCCACCACTGGTAGAAACCTTGCATTGGGTTAGCATTCGCATAACCTGTAGCATTTCTTCCAGAAGCATCTTGTTGGATTAAACTACCTGCAGCAGATACACTTAATTTATCTGTCAAATTATAAGAAGAATTGAAACTTACTGTATTTCTACCCAATTCAGAATTAGGCATCATACCTTTCTGATCTAAATTAGTGTAAGATAATCTGAAATCACCTTCATCATTTGCTCCTGAAACTGCCACTGAATTAGTAAGCGTTACGCCAGTTTCAAAGAATTCTTCATACTGATTTTCAGGAGCTACCCATGGTCTTGTTTCACCATAATTAGCAGCGTCTGGATCCCAAGAATCCCAATGACGTACATTTATGCTAGGATCATACTTAGGTCCCCAAGCACCATCTTTAGAATAAACAGGAGCTAAATAATTAGTTCCATCCTCTGTAAACTCAACAAATCCTGACGCTGAGCCAGTTGTAGCTCCACCACCATATCTTTGCTGGTGCTCCATTAAGGCCAATGGATTTTCGAAGGTTGCTGAAGAGTTAATTGAAACTCCTAGTCCTTTTTTCCTTGAGGCAGATTTTGTAGTGATTAAAATTACACCATTAGATCCTCTAGTTCCATACAATGCAGTTGCAGCAGCACCTTTCAATACTTCCATTGACTCAATGTCATTTGGATTGATATCAGAAGCAGCATTACCGTAATCATACGAACCGCCACCAAAACCTTCTTGTTGAGCAGCTGAAGCATAATTATCATTGTTAATTGGCATTCCGTCCACTACGAAAAGTGGTTGGTTTTCTCCTAAGAAAGAGTTTGCACCACGAATAGTAATACGAGATGAACCACCCATTGCTCCTTGAGAACCTTGGATTTGAACACCCGCAACTGCACCCTGAAGTGAGTTTACAATATTGGTCTCTCTTGATTCAGCCAACTTTTCGCCATCTACAGATTGTGTAGAATAACCAATTGACCTTTTTTCTCTTGAAACACCTAAAGCTGTTACTACAACTTCACCTAGTTGTTGAACATCAGGCTGTAAGGTTACATCAATAACTGACTTAGAGCCAATTGCAACCTCCATTTTTTCAAAACCGATATAGGTAAATAAAAGTGCTTCAGCATCAGAAGACACTGAAAGTTTATAATTACCGTCTAAATCGGTAGTGGTACCAATAGTAGTACCCTTCACAATTACGTTTACACCTGGTAAGGGACCATCTTCGTCCACCACTGTACCAGAAACCGTTCTATCCTGTGCCCATGAGTATGAGGCAATCAGGAAGAAACTTAGCATTAGTAATAGTTTCTTCATCATATTATGTTTAGGTTATAAAATTATTATATCTCGAATATAAAGGATATATATACCAATAGACAAAAATCTATTGAACAATTCCTAAATATTTATCAAATTATCTATTTTATTAAAAAAAATCATAAGATAATCCTATTACCTTAAGGTTAGTATTAGGAAAAGTAACATTAGTATCTATTTTAATAGAAACTATCGAAATCATATACTTTTGCTTCTTTCTCAATTATTACTACATGTACTCTTTCTTTATTAGGTAATCTATCATCCTGGTAATCTAAAGGGTAATAGATCAAATCATTATTTTCTGAATAGCCTCTATACGGAGTTTGATCATAATCTCTGGAATAACCCGTTTCGGTTGATAAAAGCTTAGTATCAGGATACATTGTACTCCACGTACCCCATGTCGTTTCTGTCAGACTTATAACTTCTAATTTTTCATCTCTCAATTCTCCATTAATGGAAGATGCGGTCATTTGAGACCATAAACTTTCCGTGACTCTATCGTAGGCTATTAAATTGCTATTATATAATAAACCACTGACCCCAAAACTTTTATCGCCTTTCCAACCTATTGCTGTTCCTGTTAGCGGACAGAACGTAATCGTGATGTCTGTATCTTCAACTTTTTGGTTTAACACCTCATGCCAATTCAAAATATTATGGGGATAAGCAAAAGGCTCTCCTTCTTCAATCAATCCAATAACTAGATCATCATTGGCCGGTATTTTTGCTTGGTCGATATTTGGGCCATCATTATTAATTAAATTAAACTTTGGGTTATCAATTGCAGGGATGGCGCCAAAGCCTGTACCTACAAACAAATTAGTAGTAGGAATTGACCATTCTGGATTAGATTTTAAATTCAAACTCACTTCTTGAGCTCCTCTATTATGTAACTCAATACCTGGATAGAAAGCAGCTATTGCAAACCAATAAGATTGGTAGGATAATATTGGTAACAGATATTCTCCTTGGCGTTCACCTTCTACAATTAGACCAAAAACATCATAAAAATTACCTTCTCTATCTTCCATTACTATGGGCAGTCTCCCATTAACAACCTCTAAATCTGGAATATCGCCTGAAGAAAGTTTCTGCTCAAATGACACTATGAAATTTGCAGATGGATTCCCGACAACCACAATATCTTTCCCTCCAATATTATCAAAGATCAATTTACTTGTTACATTCGCAGCAGGTCGTTCCTCTTCAATACTAACCTCTTCTTTACACGATAACACAACCATCAAAAAAACTATGGTCAACAAATAGATATGTAGATTTTTATTCATAATCTCATTTTTAAAAATTAAATCTTCTCTCTCTAGGCTCTTCCTTAGCTCCAATAAACATATTGATTCCAAATCTAAACCGAGCTGAGGTAGTCAATTGGCTGCCATTTAGTTTTCTGAAAACTGGATTTTCATAGGCTAGCATAAATGTTAGGTTATTAGGTAAAAGGATATTTAGACCCAACATATTATATACCCAAATGCCTCCGCTACTTTCAACCAATGCATCGTTAATCCTGTCTTTATTGGTATATTTAATCCTAAACCCAGCCTGTGGAGCCAATAATATGTTATTATTCAAATATATATTATATCCTAAACCCTGATAAAACTGATATTCTGATCCTTGTTGAAAAAATTGTGCTGTTCCCGGTTTTTGATTGTTCAATAAATACTGATAGACCAATAATCCAAAGTAATTTAAATTATCCATGATAATCCTACCATTTTGGTATTGAGCCATCAAGACCCCTCCCCAACCCCCATAACCGGGTTGCAAATCCCATGGCAATAAAATATCAAAATTTTCATCGCGATTTGCATTGTTCCCGGTAGGAAGGACTAATCCTGCACCTATTTGAACATTATGTTTTCCCTGCTGCCAAATGTTGTAATTTGAAGTCAATATTAAATCACCTATTCCTCTGCTTTTGGTTTCCCTGTCAGCATTTATAGTTTTCCTATTTAAATAATGAGTGGAATGATTCAGCATCATTCCAAAAGTTAAATCATTATTTAAAGCCCATGAAACTTGTAGGAAAACCGATGAGTTATAACGGTTATAAGATTCATCATCTAGCACCTCGCTTCCGGAAACGAAATCATTCATTAAATTTCTGTCATAAACCATCTGAACAGATAAACCTGAATCTAAATTTGATAAATTAAGATTATTGGCTAAAGGAGAGCCTCCGGTACAACAATTTTGCCCAATTACGGGGAGGGCTGATAGTAAGAACAAAATAAAAATTAAAGCCTTCATATTGTAATACTAACAATATTCAGGCAAATCGAATGTCAATTTCCTTACATAAGATTGAATTAAAGATGAGAATTCGTTAAGACTTTAAGTATTTTTTGCATTAAACATACCTTAGCATATAGAAAATCAATTCAATTCCTCCTCTGTTTCAGGATTTACAAAAATAAAGCCTCGAGCATCATTTCCTTCGTGAAACCTAACTTCCATTCCAATTATATACATCACATGGCTTTTATCAATATAAACTGGAATGCCCTCTATCTCAAAAATTTTATCTGATTCTTTGGGTTTATCAAAACCCAGCATATAATTCATGCCTGCAGCACTGCAACCTCCTCCGCCTCGAACTCCTACACGCAGTCCATATCCTTCAGGGATATTTTTATTCTGCATGATATTCTTAACTTCATTAACTGCCTCTTCTGAGATTTTAACAGGAACCATAAATATTATTTTTAATTCAAGAACGAATGACATAAAACAAAAGTTTGCTCAATCCCCGTGCTTTTATTTGCTACGAAATTAACTAAATTTGACCATCAACTTCAAAAAACAACTCTATGGAGCCAATTTGGGACTTAATTAAAATCGTTATTCCGGCTGGAATTGTATTATATGCCATGTTTTTGACCATTAAAACGATGCTGCAGAAACAAAATGAAGCAAAAATCATTGAAATAAAAGCCAAAAACAAGGAAATTGTTTTGCCTATCAGGTTACAAGCTTATGAAAGAATGAGCCTTTTCTTAGAAAGAATTTCTCCAGATCAAATCATCAAGCGAGTTCACAAAAATGACATGAATGTAGCAGAGCTTCAATATATGCTACTAAATGAAATTAGAGAAGAATTTAATCACAATTTGTCTCAACAGGTCTACATGAGTGATGAAGCTTGGAAAATAATTAAAAATGCCAAAGAGGAGTTGATTATGGTAGTGAACCAAACTGCTAAAGAATTAGAACCTGAAGCCAAAAGTATCGAATTGGTCAAAAAAATCTATGAAGAATCACTTGAGAAAAAGATTGATAGTATAGAATACGGTCTTAGTTTCCTGAAAAATGAAATTCAACAGGAATTTTGATTTATTGGCTTAAACTCTAATGTTATTATTTTTTCTTAATATCTAATCTTCATTAGTTAACTCCAAGAAAGCATCTATTTTATTATTATCAATGGTTACTGATAAATCGTATAGGGCTATTTTCCAGCCTTCTGGTTTTAAAACCAACACAGCTGTCCCTTTGCATACCCCCATCCAAGTATCCAGTTTTTCATTTATCCAAGCTGTTTTACCATTTTCAGAAAAATAAATATCTCTTTCTGAAGCTGTGAAAGACCAGGCAGATTCTTTTTGAAAATGCTCATCTGCCCATTCAGCCATTTCCTCTCTCGTCCACTTTTCAGTTTTGTCGGTACCTAAATAAATACCATCTTCCGTCATGCTTCCAAAAAACACATCTTCATCGGCTGTAGCCGCAGCTTTGTGCCAATTATCCATAAATTGATTGATGGTTGCAGTGGGAGTCTGAGCTTTTACAGTAAATGGTAGTAAAAGAATGGTTAGAGCAAGGAGCTTCTTCATATACATAGTTGTTGTTAAATTTTATAGACTTATAACTTCACTGTAGCAGCAAAAAAAGGAATCCCAAATGGAATAACATCCGCTATTTCCTGATTATAAAAAAAACCTAAATCATAACTGGCAGTTTCCGTCAGATACCTACCTCCGTAAAAAACAAAGCTTAAGTTATCATCAAATTCAGTAGGAATATAAAAGCCTTCCGATACCACCATCAATTTTTTAGAGATCCTTGCCATACCAGCCAAAGAATAAAATGGATTTAATCTTTCCGCATCACTTATAGCTCCAAAATATACAGTGCCTGTCAAATTCAAATCAGGATCGCCAACGGTAATTCCAGTATTTACAATTGCCCCACCTGCTCCTTCACCGGCTTCCAATGACGTGCCTGCAAATGCATCCAATCCAAATTTGTAATGGACAGATTTGCCCAATTTACTGGTAAACTGAGGATTTACGTATATCACAGGGACTCTTAGAACCAATGCCCAAAGACTTGTACCTACTCCAACTGAAAAATTGTCGGTAATTCCCCTATGGTAGGTCATAGGGTTATTCCGAATATAATTGCCCCCCTTTTCATAATTGAAGGCACTGGTTCCCAGCATATATCGAACAGGATTGATCTGTTGAAGTCGTTCGTCTTTTAGTTCTTCCCCGGACTTGCTTTCATCCAAAGTTTCTACCTTCTTAATTCTTTCAGTTGGTATCCTTACTGTACCAACGCTTTCTGTTTCTATTTCTAGAAAATCTTTATTTTGACTAATGAAAAAGCCTTTATAAATCTCTCCAGTTTTTGTATAAACGACTATTTTAGTTCTAGGATTATTCTGAGCTTTTTCAATTCTCGGATCTTCTATTTGTGCAAGAGAAACAACATTTGTTAAAAATAGTAGTAAAATGGTAAAGGATAGTTTTTCCATAGGAAACAGCAAAAATGGTTCAAATTATTATAAATTTACCTAACGTTTAAATTGTTAAAAGTATTATGAATAATCCACACAAAAGTAGTCAAATAAAAGCAAACAACATTCGTTTATGGGTTGGTATTATTAGTTTAATAGTTGCATGGGGGCTATTTATTTACAAAGGTCTATTGCAAGATTTATATTTGGTATTATTAGGCGCATTCTCGTTATATACACTATTTGTTTACATCTGGAAGCCGGTTAAACAAAACCGGAAATTAAGGGAAGCTGACGATGAGTAAAAGATTAAACCATAAAAATGCTTTTAGAAGAGCCACCCGTGTTTTAGCAGATAAAAGACTGAGCAATAAGCTGCTCATGGAAGTAAAACAGACTTTAACGAGTCGGGCCAAAGCTTCTGAAAAGATTGGACAATTAAGAAATAAAATCTCAACACTTATTCGATTAGTAAAAGCCTATACTAAAGGGAGTTATAAAAACATTTCTTTCAAAAGCATGATTTATACCGTTGGGGTTTTAATCTATTTCATTACCCCCATGGACATTGTGCCTGACTTCATTCCCGTTTCTGGTTTTATTGATGATGCATCATTAATTCTTTGGCTTTACAATCATTTAGGTTACGAATTGCAACAATTCAAGGCTTGGGAGAGTAAGCAAGAAGAAAAGTAAAATTATATGCCTGAAATTAGTACCTCCAAAAAAGTAGAAGCTTTTAAAAAAGCAATTGATTACGCATCTTACAGAAATCTAATAAAATCCCTGCTAGCAGAGAATCAGACAACAGGCGATAATCATTCAGAAGCGATGATAAACTATACTTTTATGAATGATAGGCGTATGGATAGATGGGATAAGAAAATAGATTTGGACGCGGATTTAGTCAACATTATGAAGGGTTTACCTCCTATGAAATGGATGGTCATCACAGAAGCTTGGTGTGGAGATGCTGCACAAAACATTCCCTTTTTGGCTAAATTAGCAAAGGAGAATCAAAATATCGATTTACGATTTATCATGAGAGATGCAAATCTTGAAATCATGGATCAGTATCTTACAAATGGGGCCAGATCAATTCCAATCTTAATTGTAATGGATCAAGATTTTAATGACCTAGCTACATGGGGACCAAGACCAACTCCTGTTCAAAACATGGTAATAGATGCCAAGAAAAAAACAGATTTAGATCAGACGGCATTTATTGAAAGTATCCATAAATGGTATGCAGTAAATAAAAATCAAACTATAGCTGAAGAGTTTAAGGAAATAATTAAAAAAATTCACTAATGGCAAAAACAGCATTAATTGCAGGCGCAACAGGACTTGTCGGTGGGCACTTGCTAGATTTACTTTTAGAAGATGAAAATTATACTGAAGTAAAGGTATTAAGTCGAAGAAGTTTGGGCGGAGATGATGGAAAACTGAAAGAAATCATCATTGAAGATTTCGCTAATCTTGAAAAGGAAGCAAAGCAGTTAAAAGCAGATGATTATTTCTGCTGCTTAGGCACCACTATTAAGAAAGCGGGTAGCAAATCAGCTTTCAAAAAGGTTGATTTTGAATACCCTGTGAGCATAGCAGCAATTGCCAGAGAAAGTAATGCTGACTCTTTTCACCTGATATCTGCAATGGGAGCAGATGCGAAATCGATCATATTTTACAATCAAGTAAAAGGCGAAGTAGAAGAGGCCGTAAAAGCCTTAAAATTAAATAGAGCCTATATTTATAGACCTTCTTTTATAGCTGGAGAAAGAGCAGAAAAAAGAGCAGGTGAAAAAGCGGCCTTATGGTTTGCCGACAAATTTGATTTTATTTTCTCAGGTCCTTTGCAAAAATATGCGGCCGTTCACGCTAAAACAATTGCTAATGCAATGCTAATAACAGCAAAAAACGATACTGATAGCTTTAAAATTATTCCATCTGATCAAATTGAAAAAATAGGTAAGTGATTGCAGTTCTTCAACGTGTTACGGAAGCCTCAGTTAAGATTGGGGAAGAAATTAAAGGTAAAATCAAAGATGGACTAATGATTTTGCTTGGTATTGAAGAGGCCGATAGCGAAGAGGATATTGAATGGCTTAGTCGCAAAATAATAAACATGCGCATTTTCAATGATGAAAATGGTGTGATGAATAGAAGTCTACTCGATGTACATGGAGAAATATTGTTAATTAGTCAGTTTACTTTGCATGCCAGCACTAAAAAAGGAAATAGACCTTCCTACATAAAAGCAGCTAAACCAGATATTGCTATTCCATTGTATGAAAAAATGCTTAGCACTTTAGATATGGAAATTCCAATAAAGATTCAGAGTGGTGAATTTGGTGCTGACATGAAAGTGAGTTTAGTGAATGACGGGCCTGTTACTATCATTTTGGATAGTAAGGATAAAAAGTAAAGTCAGGGGCGATTAAGCCCCAAATTTGTTAATCACCTGGATTGAGTGATTCTTTGCAAGAAACACAACATATTGAAGACCCCTCTGGCCAAGGACAAACCAAAAAATCCATTGGATAATCACCAATCCTCATGATCGTTCCAGCAGCTGCACATCTACTAATTTGCGCACATGGATTTTCTGCTTGTGCATTGACAATTTGATTACCATCAAAGAATAACATCCCACTAAAAAGGGCTGCTACCGTAATTTTAAATAATCTGTTCATAATTTATCTATTTTACCAATTAAAAAAACTTCATTATCAAATTCATATTTAGATTTTGATAAATGAAACAAAATTTCGTCTTTTTCTAAGATTGCAGCAGGAGAAACTAACATATCTGGCAAAATAATGTCCTGATAAAGTTTCCTTCCATCTTCAATTATATGCATGCAATGTTGATAATTTTCTGTAATATATTCTTGTAGGTAAAGTCGATCTCTGTAAAGATTAGGATCATTTTCAAATTCTGTATTATCAATTTCTTTTGTATAATTGATAAAAATTCGATCTTGGAAACAGTTTAAAGATTCTATTTGAGAATCAAAAAGTGTCTTTGTATTATCAAAATCATCTCCATAATTAAAGTTTGACTTTATACTGTAGTGATCGAAATCAAAACTATAACTTTTCTCAAATTGCAGTTCGCTATCATTATCCAAAGAATAATAATATAACTTTTCATCATTTCTATAAGCAGTTATTAGCTGATTATCATTTTTCAAATAATCAAAATAAGACAAGTAGGGCGTATAAAGTTTGGATTCAGTTCTATAATTACTTGTTTGATGAAAACCAATATCTAGTTTATATGAAGAGTCTTGAATATTAATAATAGTCAATAATTTAACAAGATTGTAATGCTCTTTCATTTCAATATTATGACCTGTGGGCGCTGTTAATAATTGAGTGATGATATAATCAGTTTCATTATTCTTAAGCTCAAGTAATTTATTATTTGGATTATATCTCGTATATATCCCTCTTTCAGGGTTAGGAATATGATGATTTTTAGTCCATGTGCTATCAAAATAATAAACGCCACCTTCGGAAATGATAATATATCCATTTTCAGCTTCATTAAAGCCAACTGCATTTATTTTACCACTAACCGAATTTTCCCCTGCAATACGATTATCGAAAGTGCTTTTAATATCTCCATTCCTATCAAATATTAAAATCACTTCTTTATTTCTAGCATAGTCTACGGCAATGAAAAGCTCTACTTTTCTATGAAAATCTGCAATTTTTAGATTTCCTTGATAATCAACTTCGAGTGTATCTGTAATATTAACAGTAGCTTTGGGCAATTCACCATAATCCTTTGATTCCTGTTTAGAATCGCAACCGAAAAATAAAGTGGTGAGTACTAATAAAATCGTATATCGCATAAATACTTAGTTGAAAGCCCAATAATAATAATAATAGGGGTAAAATAATTGAGGGAAAAATTTCAATTTATTTTCTCAACAACAAAGGCAACAAAATCAAGTCCGTAAGCAAAGCAAAAAGCATAGCCAAAGAAAGAAATAATCCCAAATAAAAGGTGGTGGCAAATGATGAAAGTGTAAACAATACAAATCCGCCAATAATTAGTACCGAAGTAATTAGGATAGCCAAACCTGCAGATTTGAAAGTTTTGATGATTCTCCAGATCGGACTTTTTGCTTTTTGCTTTTTATATGCACCCAGAAAATGAATAGTATCGTCAACTGCTATTCCAAATGCAACAACAAAAATAATGGCGGTTGTCAGTTTTAAAGGAACGCCCATAAAACCCATAATTCCTGCAGTGAACAGCAGTGGAATAAAATTAGGAATTAGACTAATCAATAGCATCTTAAATGATTTGAAATAAACTGCCAGCACCATAGCAATCATCAAAACGGCTACTATTAATCCTTTCATTAACTCAATCGAAAGATTTTCATTGCTCTTGTCTATCAAATAAGTTGTGCCGGTTATTCTAGCACTCAATATATTTTCGTCAACTTCTTTATGTATAAAAGCCTTTAAAGCGTGGTTGCGTTTTTGGGTATCATTTGATCCCCATTCCGGAATAAATCCTGCAAACCGAGCATACTGCCTACTCGAATCCACCAATCCTTCGGCAACTCCTCTACTCAAAAGCTGTCTCCTGATCCCTTTTTGCTTTTCAAACGCTTCTTTTTGTGGGACCTTATAAAACTGATTAGCTCCTCCTTTATCAATCTGATTGGCATATTTTACAAGATCTAAGGGCGAGAGTACTTTCTCAATACCAAAAGAATCTCTTAAGTAATGATCAATTTTTATTGCCTCTTTTAAAAAAGCATAATTAAAAACACTAGTATGTTCATCAGCAGGAACAATGGCCATCTCCCAAGGTTTTGATCCTCCAAAAGCCGAATCCAGGTATTGAAAATCATTCCGAACTTGAGAATCTTCAGGCAAATCTTTGAGCAAATACGCATCTGTTTTCAGTTGAAAAAAGCCGTAAACTGAAATTGATATTAGAACAGCATACACTGTGATCACAGTCTTTCTTGCCCTAATAAGCTTTACAGCCCATTTTTTATAGGGCAATCTTATACTTTTTCCTTTGTAATTTCTTCGAATTAAAAGTGGCCCAAATAGAAAGTTGACACCAAAGGCTATCAAAACTCCAATTCCAGCAAAAACGCCTAACTCCTGAATGGGCTGTGTTGGCAATATCAATAAACTAAAAAAACCTAAAGCAGTCGTAATAGAGGTCAATAAAGTTGGAGAAAAAACTTTCTTAATGGAGGATTTTAGTCTTTTAATAAAATCACTTTCTTCATTCTGTCTATAAGCATTAACTAAATGAATGGCATCGGAGGTAGATACAAAGAGGATAATGGGTGGAATCAAAACACTGAGGATACTTAATTCTATTCGTAGCATTGCCATGAAACCAAGCAAGTAAACCAGAGAAGAGACACTCATCAATAAGGGTAATAGCATTATATTGAATGAGCGGTAAATCAGCAAAAGGAGGATAATGGTTACAGCGATTCCTAATCCCAGGAAAATAGTGAAGTCGGACCGTATGTGATCAATAAAGCTCTGCTGAGCCACTAATTTACCCACCATACGATAATTTTCTATATTGGATTGTGCTAGAGATGTTTTTAAAGTTTCAAAGAAAACTAGCTCGTTATTTGGGGTTTTAAAATGCTCGTGATTAATCTGAAAAATCAATGCTCTAGCATCATTGGAGACAAAATTACTGTAAAGTGGATGACTCATAATCCTTGCGCTATCTCGCTTTAGTCTTTTAGCATCTTCACTATGTACTAGTGGGACTGCAGTGATTCCATAAGGCGATTTGATCAAGTGTTTCAATTGAAATATTGACTGTGTTTCCGTTATCCCCTTTATAGAATCCAATTCACTTTGCCAGGCTTGCACTTTCTGTAAGAACTTACTTTCAAATACAGAGGGGCCATTCTCGATTGCTAACAGTAAGTAATCATTATCATAGCCAAATTTATTGACATGATACTCAAAAAATACCTTATCCTCATTATCATCGGCAAAGAACTTCTCAAACTCAAAAGCTACGGATAGTTTTGGGAATTGCGAGACAAAAAACGCTATGCTAATCAACCAAACGGCATATAGCATAAAGCGAAATTCTCGGTCTTTAAAATTGCTGTAAAACTTTTTGGCTAGTTCTTTCAAGGACAAAATAGACTTCTAAAATATAAAGGTAAATAAACGTAGAAAAAGACAACTTTGGATTGCAAGAATTTTACGGTTTTCTATTTTCGACAGTATGTGTAGCTAAAATTCTTCTTGCTTCTAACTTCACTAATGGCTCCTTCCGCATATCCCATATCACTTTTCTAGCCTTTTTTCCAGCATCTTCTAAATCAATTATTGGACTTGGATAATCTTTTCCTAACTCAAAATTCAATTCCTTCTGCTCAATAAAATTCAATTTCCATGGTTCATGAATGAAAGCTATTGGAATGTTTTTTAACTCTGGCACCCACATTTTTATAAAATCACCGTTGGGATCATGCTCTATTGATTGCTTGACAGGATTATACATTCGGATGGTATTAATTCCGGTTACACCAGCTTGCATTTGAAATTGAGGGTAATGGATTCCGGGTTCAAAGTCTAAAAACTGCCTACCTAAATGTAGGGAACCTCTCTTCCAAGGTTGCCATAAATGATAAACTAGAAATGACACCAGCATAGCTCGCATTCTGAAATTGAGATAGCCCGTTTCGGTTACACACCTCATGCAAGCATCTACCAAAGGAAAACCCGTCTCTCCTTTCTCCCATGCTTCATATAAGATGTCATTTTCATTCTGACGAATGCTGTCATATCCTCTATTAATATTTTCACTCTCATATCTCATTTCCATTTCAAATTTCTGTATAAAATGGCAATGCCAGCGTAGTCGAGAGGCGAAATTATTTAAAGCGCTTTTATTTCCCTTTTCCTTTGCACTTCTCATAGATTGATAGACAGATCGCATACTGATATTTCCATAAGCCAAGTAAGGAGACAAGCGACTGCAGGATTTACGAGCTTCAGTGGGCTTACTTATGCTTTTATTGTAAGTTTTATGCCTTTCTTTTAAGAAGCTACTTAAATATTGATATGCTTTAGAACTTCCCCCTGTTTGCACGATCTCTTTTTCCCGGTGAATCCCTAATTCACTTACCTTTTCAATAACTTTTATTCCTCCAAACTCTTGGCTTTCAACTGGTTTTAAAGCCGATAGATCGACTTCCAGAATAGCTTGAGACATAAATTCATACCAAGACTTTGACCAATCTGTCCGATTCTTTCGACCTCTCTGCAAGCCAAACTGCTGAAATTCTAACCATTCTATATTCTTGCTTTTACAAAATGAATTAACAGCCTTATCTCTTTCATAAGTGATTTGAAGTCCAGTTTCTTCATGGGATAATAAATACTTGATTTCATATTTTTCTTGAATAGATTTCAATAAATCAATCACTTCAGAATGTGCTTGAAGCAAGTGTAAACTATATTTCACTAGTTCATTCTGAATTTCTGCTAAGGATTCACTAATGAAATTCCAATGGCGATTACTATAATTGGGAGCAGACAATAAACTGGGTTCCCAGGCATAAAAAATTAGAGTAGGCAAACCGATTTCAGCAGCTTTCTGCAATGGAGCGTGGTCCTCCAACCTTAAATCTCTTTTTAGCCAGACTAGGGTAATCGGTTTTTTCATTTCAAACAGGATTGTAATCAGTTGAACAGAAAACCTGTATAAAGTCCCATTGTTTGAAATGAATTTTTAGCTATAAAAAAAACCGATTCGATGAATTCTCCATCAAATCGGTTTTACTTAAATCTATTTAATTAAAACTATATCACTTTCGTAAAAAGTCTCTTAAGACATACTGTAGAATACCTTTATTCTTATAATATTCTACTTCAATTTTAGAATCTAATCTAGCCAACACCTCAAATTTCACTTCTTTTCCGTCAGACTTTTCTGCTACTGCAGAAAGCTTTTTAGAAGGTGATAAGCCTTTGCTAATTCCGGAAACTGAAATTTTCTCTGAACCATCTAATCCTAAAGACTCGGCAGATTCTCCATCTGAATACTGTAAAGGCAAAACACCCATACCCACTAAATTACTTCGGTGAATACGCTCATAGCTTTCTGCAATGACTGCTTTTATACCCAAGAGATAAGTACCTTTTGCTGCCCAGTCTCTGGAAGATCCACTACCATATTCTTTTCCACCTAAAACCACTAATGGGATATTATCTTCTTTGTATTTCTCAGCGGCATCGAATACTGTCATTTCTTCACCGCTTGGGATATGCTTAGTATAACCCCCTTCTTTTTCTGCCAACTGATTTTTAATTCGGACATTAGCAAAAGTTCCACGAGTCATGATTTCATCATTACCTCTACGAGAACCATAGGAGTTAAAATCTTTCTTTTCTACCCCTCTCCCCTTCAAATATTTACCAGCCGGACTATCTTCTGCAAAAGCACCAGCTGGAGAAATATGGTCTGTGGTTATAGAATCGCCCAATTTTAATAAGACATGCGCCTTTTTAATATCTTCGAAATCTTCAGCCTCTTCGCTGATATCTTTAAAGAATGGTGCTTCCTTAATGTACGTAGACTTATCATCCCATTCATAATCTTCAGATTCGGGCGCTTTCATGCTTCTCCACTGTTCGTTGCCGTCAAAAATCTCACCATAGTTCTTTTTATAAGAATCCGGTGACAGCACTTTTCTCATCACTTCAAATATTTCATCTTGGGATGGCCATAAATCTTTCAAGTACACTGGCTCACCATTAGCATCGTAGCTCAGTGCATCATTGTTTAAGTCAATGTCTACCCTACCTGCGATGGCATAAGCCACTACCAGCATTGGGGACATTAAGAAATTCATTTTCACGTCAGGGTGTACTCTGGCTTCAAAATTTCTATTCCCTGAAAGTACCGAGGAAACCACTAAATCATTTTCTTTTACAGCTTTGGCAATATGCGGTGGTAAAGGACCTGAATTACCAATACAAGAAGTACATCCATATCCCACAACGTGGAATTTCAGTGCTTCTAAGTCATCTAATAATTCGGCTGCTCTTAAATAATCGGTTACCACTTTCGAACCTGGAGCTAAACTGGTTTTGACCCAAGGCTTAACATCAACACCTCTTTGAATAGCTTTTTGTGCTACTAAACCTGCACCTAACATCACGCTTGGATTCGAAGTATTAGTGCAACTTGTAATAGCGGCAATTACAATTGAACCATCACTTAAGCTAAATTCATCATTGTGCGTTTTAATCTTTACCGTTTTCAAGCCGTTGCTATCGCCTTCCTCTATGGCTACGTCATCACCGACCTCAGCAGTTTGTTGTACAGGTTGAGAGCCTCCTTCAGCATACCACCTGCTTACAGGACGTTCGTACATGCCTAGGTATTCTCTTCCGTGTTCTTCCTTCAGCAAGTCTTTGAATTTGTCTTCAAACTCTCGAACCAAAATCTTATCCTGCGGTCTTTTTGGACCAGAAACTGTAGGCTCAACTGTGCTTAAATCCAATTCTAGTACTGTGGAGTAATTAATTTTATCTTCGTTTTCTCTCCAAAGCATATTGGATTTCGCATATTTCTCTACCAAATCAATTTGCTCTTCCGAACGATTGGTTTTCTCCATGTAGGATAAGGTTTGATCATCGATTGGGAAATAGGTAACCGTACAACCAAACTCAGGAGACATATTGGAAATAGTGGCTCTATCCGGAATCGTTAGATTATCCAAGCCAGGACCAAAGACCTCCACAAATTTACCCACTACACCATGATTTCTTAATAAATGGGTGATAGTCAGTACCAAATCTGTTGCAGTGGTCCCTAAAGGCATATCTCCATTCAACCTTAATCCTATTACCTCAGGCATAATAAAGTTAATAGGCTGTCCAAGAATAGCAGCTTCAGCCTCAATTCCGCCAACTCCCCAACCTACAACTCCGATGCCGTTCACCATAGGTGTGTGTGAGTCAGTACCTACCAAAGTATCAGGAAAAACATACCCATCTCTTTCAATGGCACCTTTTGCTAAATATTCTAAATTCACCTGATGGCATATCCCCATGCCGGGAGGCACAACAGAGAAATTATCAAAGGCATTTTGTGCCCACTTCAAGAATTGGTATCGCTCCCCATTTCTCTCATATTCCTTATCCACATTCTTTGCATAGGAATAATTAGTACCGAAATAATCGACCTGGACGGAGTGGTCAATTACCAAATCAACAGGGATTAAAGGATTAATTTTTTTCGGATCTTTTCCTTTTCTTACGGCCTCAGCCCTCAATGAAGCAATATCCACCACTGCAGGCACACCCGTAAAATCTTGCATTAATACTCTAGCTGGTTTGTAAGGAATATCTTTATCAGAAGCCTCAGGCTTCCAATTGAGAAGCGTCTCTACATTCTCCTTTGTTATCGCAAAATCATCAAAATTTCGAACTGCATTTTCCAATAAAATTCTGATTGAAAAAGGCAATTTATCAACATCATGGCCCTGTTTCTGTAATTCTTCCAGACTATAATATTTCAGTTTTCCTTTTTTGCTATCTAGCTCTTTTACAATTTTGTACGGATCTTTATGCATGGTGAAAAGTTTTAGTTTCAGTTAGTTCGTTAAAATAAAAAAAGGAGACCATTTTTATCAATGACCTCCTATATTATACCTCATTTATTCAAAATTGTTACTCTAAGCTGATAACCAGATCATCCTGCTGCACCATATCACCTGCTTTTAAATGAACCTCTTTCACTACTCCTGCTCTCGGTGGCGTAATTGAAGACTCCATTTTCATGGCCTCGATTACGAACAAAGCAGTGTTTTCTGTCACCTCATCACCCGGCTTCACTTTGATGGAGGCCAATTTTCCTTGCAATGGTGCACCTACTTCATTTTCGCTTGAAATTTTTCGATTGGTAACTTTATCTACTTTGGCATTATTATCCTTAATTTTCACCCTTCTAGTTTGCCCGTTCAATTCAAAAGCAACCGTTCTTAATGCCTCCTCATTAGGCTCAGAGATGTAAAGTAATTTGATGATGATCGTTTTACCTTCAGAAATTTCCACCAAGATTTCTTCTCCGTTTTTCATCCCGTAGAAGAACGCTAAAGTTGGGATATATCCCACCTCACCAAATTGCTGCTGATGCTTGTAGAAATCTTCATATACTTTCGGATAAAGCAAATAAGCTAACAAATCTGATTCATCGTCATGACCGTCAAATTTCTTTTTAAAAGCTTCCATTTCCTTACTGAAATCTATCGGTTCCAAATGTTTATTCGGCTTGTCAGTAAATGCCTTTTCCCCTTTTAAAATAATCTTGCTTAATTCTTGAGGAAATCCTCCCACTGGCTGACCTAATTCACCACGGAATAAATCCACAACAGAATCAGGAAAAGAAAGTGTATGACCTTTTTCAAAAATATCATTTGGCGTTAAATTATTGGAGGTCATAAATAGCGCCATATCTCCCACAACTTTAGAAGAAGGCGTTACTTTTACCAAATCTCCAAACATCTTATTGACCAAGGCATAGTTCTTTTTAACGGTCTCAAACTTATCTCCTAAGCCCAATGCATTTGCCTGTGGACGTAAGTTTGAATACTGTCCGCCTGGGATCTCATTATCATAAATCTCAGCAGTTCCTGCTTTCAATCCAGATTCAAAAGGATAATAGAATTCTCTCACATATTCCCAGTAAGTAGAATAATCGTTTAAAGAATTGATATTTAATTTCTGCTCCCGTTCATGACCTTGCATATAGCTGGCTACTGAATTGAAATTGGGTTGTGATGTCAATCCCGACATACTTCCCATCGCCACATCCACCACGTCTACGCCAGCTTCTATTGCTTTCAAGTAAGTAGCAGACTGAACTGATGAAGTATCATGCGTATGTAAATGAATCGGCAAATTGATCTCTGATTTCAATGCTCCGATTAATTCTGCTGCAGCATAAGGTTTTAATAAGCCTGCCATATCTTTTATAGCAATAATATGAGCTCCTTCGCTCTCTAATTGTTTTGCAAAATCTACGTAATAGTCAAGCGTATACTTCTTTTGCTCAGGATCAAGAATATCCCCCGTATAGCAGATGGCTGCCTCAGCGATTGAATTTGTTCTTTCTCTCACGGTCTTGATGCTGACTTTCATCGCTTCTAGCCAGTTCAAAGAATCGAATATTCTAAAAACATCTATTCCTGTTTCTGCGGATTTCTCAATGAATTTCTCAATTAGATTATCGGGATAAGCTTTATAACCAACTGCATTTGACCCTCGAAGCAACATTTGCAAAAGGATATTAGGCATCGCTCTTCTGAACTTTGCTAATCTTTCCCACGGATTCTCATGTAAAAAGCGCATGCAAACATCAAAAGTAGCACCGCCCCAAACTTCCATAGAAAATATCTCAGGATTGTTTTTAGCATAGCCCTCTGCTACTTTCATCATATCAATTCCTCGCATTCTGGTGGCCAATAATGATTGGTGTGCATCTCTGAAAGTGGTATCTGTATAGTGAATCGCTTTTTCATTTTTCAGCCATTCAGCAAACTTCTCTGGGCCCAGTTCAGTCAGGATGTTTTTTGTTCCTTTAGGATAGGTTCCATACTTATCATAATCAGGGACAACTGGATGCCGGAAAGTTTTGTTCTCTTCCTTCACCTTCACATCTGGATGTCCATTAACGCTTACATCCGCTAAAAAACGTAGTGTTTTGGTACCCCTATCAAATTTTTGAGTGATTTTGAATAAGTCAGGATGCTCATCTATAAATTTAACCGTACATTCTCCATTGTAGAAAGTAGGGTGCGAAATCACGTTTTCTAAGAAACCAATATTAGTTTTAACCCCTCTAATCCTAAATTCTCTTAATGCTCTATGCAATCTTTGTGCAGCACCCCTTAAGGTTCTACCATGAGAGGAAACTTTAACCAACATAGAATCAAAGAATGGCGATATATTTACTCCGGCATAAGAACTACCTTCATCTATTCTAATTCCAAATCCACCTGCATTTCGATAAGCTATAATGGTACCATAGTCGGGTTTAAAACCATTTTCTGGATCTTCAGTCGTAATTCTGCACTGAATAGCAAAACCATTGGCTTTTACATCTTCTTGACTTTTGATAAAAATTCTCGGATCGTCTAAAGCATGTCCCTTCGCAATTAATATCTGCGAACGCACTATATCTACTCCTGTAATTTCTTCCGTAATGGTGTGTTCTACCTGAATTCTTGGGTTCACTTCAATAAAGTAGATATTCTCCTCTTTGTCCACCAAAAACTCAACAGTCCCCACATTATTATAATTAACTTGTCGGGTGATGGCTAAAGCATATTCATAAAGTTTATTCCGAGTTTCTTCAGATAAGTTTGCGGAAGGCGCAACTTCCACTACCTTCTGGAATCTTCTCTGAACAGAACAATCACGCTCGAATAAATGGACAATATTTCCATAGTTATCACCCATGATTTGCACCTCAATGTGCTTTGGGTGGTCTATGTATTTCTCAAGAAAAATGGTATCATCTCCGAAGGCATTGCCCGCTTCACTTTTGGAATCGACAAAGGCAGACTTTAGCTGATCTTCATTTTGAACAACTCGCATTCCACGACCACCTCCACCTGCAGCCGCTTTAACCATGATTGGATAACCAATTCTTTTAGCCTCACCAACAGCCGTAGCTGTGTCAACCAAATCGATTTTACTATCCTCTATAATAGGCACATTGGCTTTTACCGCAATATCTTTGGCTCTAACTTTATCACCTAAAGCATTCATGACTTCTGGCTCAGGCCCAACGAAAATGATGCCTTCCTCCTTACATCTTCTAGCTAAGTTCACATTTTCAGAAAGGAACCCATATCCTGGATGAATAGCATCTACTCCCTTGTGTTTCGCCAGACTAATAATTTCTTCTATATCCAAATAAGGTTTTAAAGGATCATCCTCTTTCCCAATTTGATAGGCCTCATCTGATTTATATCTATGCAAAGAATATCGGTCTTCATAGGTGTAAACCGCTACCGTCCGAATTCGAAGTTCCGAAGCAGCACGGAGCACCCGAATAGCAATTTCACCTCTATTCGCTACTAATAATTTATTGATTTCAAAAAGTTTCGTTGTCATATTGATATCTTGTATAGTCTGTAGTTTAGCTTTTTTATTAAGGATGCTGAATTTAAAAAGGGATTCTGAGAAAGGGAAGGAAAACCAGGAGAAATTGGATTTTTAAGTTGAAATAGAAGTTATTTCAGATAAAATATAATTACAATCAGCACGAAGACTTCTGCATTTTCGTATTAGAATAAAAATATTTTAAAAGCTACAAATCTTAGTCCTAAGAAACACATTCAATGCAGAGTTTCCTCCATACTTTCCTATATTTGCCACAAATTACGAACAATGCAAAAATTGAATAATAGATATACCATAACCGCGGCATTACCTTATGCCAATGGACCTTTACATATTGGACATATAGCAGGCGCCTATTTGCCTGCGGATATTTTCGTACGCTATCTTAGGTTGCGTAAAAAAGAAGTGGCCTTCATGTGTGGAAGTGATGAGCACGGTGCTGCTATCACTATTCGCGCTAAAAAAGAAGGCGTCACGCCTAACGCCATTATTGATAAATATCATGAGCTGAATAAAAGCACTTTCGAAAAATTCGGAATTGCTTTTGATATGTATCACCGTACCTCAGATCCTTCTCACCATGAGCTTTCACAGGAATTCTTTATGAACTTATACGAAAAAGGTGAGTTCGTAGAGCGTGAAAGTGAGCAATACTATGATGAAGAATTTAATCAATTTCTGGCTGATCGATACATCACTGGAAAATGCCCTAAATGTGGTAATGAAGGAGCTTACGGTGACCAATGTGAAAAATGCGGAAGTTCTTTAAACCCAACTGATTTGATTAACCCCGTTTCAACCTTGAGCGGAAAAACACCTGTTTTAAGGAAAACTACTCACTGGTTTCTGCCATTAGATAAATATCAGGAATGGATGGAAAAATGGTTGGTTGAAGGCAAAAAGGGCAAGTGGAAATCAAATGTTTATGGTCAATGCAGTTCATGGCTCAACCAAGGATTACAAGCTAGAGCGATGACCCGAGATTTAGACTGGGGCGTTGACGTGCCGCTAAAAGGCGCTGAAGGAAAGAAACTATATGTATGGCTAGATGCCCCAATTGGTTATATTTCTGCTACCAAACAGTGGGCAAAAGATACCGGAAATGATTGGGAGAAATTTTGGAAAAAACAAGCTGATCCAAAAGATGATAGCACATTAATCCATTTTATAGGCAAAGACAATATTGTATTTCATTGTATTATTTTTCCAGTGATTTTGCATGCGCACGGTGATTATATTTTGCCAGAAAATGTGCCCGCAAATGAGTTTTTGAATCTTGAGGGAGATAAATTATCGACCAGCAGGAACTGGGCCGTTTGGTTGCATGAGTACCTCAAAGATTTCCCTGGACAGGAAGATGTATTACGATATGCATTAGCTGCTACTCTCCCTGAAACAAAAGACAGTGAATTCACCTGGAAGGATTTTCAAACTCGCAATAACAGTGAGTTAGTCGCTATTTTCGGTAATTTCATTAACAGAGCCGTTGTGCTGACACATAAGTATTATGATGGAAAAGTGCCAGCAAGAGGAGAATGGTTTGATTATGATCAAGAAATTCTGGATGAATTGAAGGGTTATCCTGAGCTCATAGAAGAAAAGATTGTCAACTATAGATTCCGTGAAGCTTTAGCTGCTATGATGGAGTTTGCGCGCTTAGGAAACAAATATCTGGCAGAAACAGAACCTTGGAAACTACAGAAAGAGAATCCTGAAAGAGTGAAAACCATTATGAATTTGGCTTTACAGATTGCAGCTAATTTAAGCATTGTTTGTGAGCCGTTCTTACCATTCACTGCTACCAAGCTTAGAAATATGCTCAATATTGAGGCTTATGAATGGGATTTGGCAGGAAGTGCAGATTTGTTAGAAGCCGGTCATCAGATCAACAAAGCAGAGTTATTATTTGAAAAAATAGAAGATAAAACAGTGGAAGAACAAGTCAATAAATTAGAAGAAGCCAAGAAAGCAAATGCTGGCGGAAGCCCTGATGTGGAACCTATGAAGGAGGAAATCAAGTTCGATGATTTCTTGAAAATGGATATGCGCGTTGGAACCGTTTTGACTGCTGAAAAAGTTAAAAAATCGAACAAACTTTTAAAACTTACTATCGATACTGGTTTGGACAAACGCACTATTTTGAGTGGCATTGCAAAACACTTCAAAGCAGAAGAAGTGGTAGGAAAGCAAGTAACCGTATTGGTGAACCTAGCGCCTCGACCTATGATGGGTGAAGTATCAGAAGGTATGGTTTTGATGGCAGAAGATTCGGAGGGAAATTTGCAGTTTGTGCAGCCGGGGGATAAAGTGAATCCAGGGAGTACAATTTCGTAAACTCAATAATAAAATATGGTATTAAAGGAATTAGAGAAAAGGATCAAAGCTTATCAGGAAGAGGGTAAAAAATATTTTACCACCTCTTCCTTTCAATCACATAGTTTAGTGCTTCTACATATGCTGAGTAAGATTGATTCTAGTATTCCTGTATACTTTATCAATACTGGTTATCATTTTCCAGACACAGTGGCTTTTCGAGATAAAATCATGAGTGACTTTGGCTTGACTAATTTAGTCGACTTAAAACCTCTCACACCTAAAAACATGCAACGTGATGCTAGTGGAAAAATGTTCTTTACCTCTGATCCTGATTATTGCTGCTATCTCAATAAAACTCAGCCCATGGATGCAGTATTGATGCAAAATGACATTTGGATCAATGGGGTTCGTGCAGATCAAAGCAAAACTCGTTCCGCCATGAAAGTAGAACAAGCAGCTCCACATGGTTCAACGCGACTCCACCCCATGCTAGAATGGAATTCTAAAATGATTCATGATTACCGCAAGGAACATCAATTGCCAGACCACCCTTTAGAAGCACAAGGTTACTTTAGTATCGGCTGTGAGCCTTGCACTCGAAAATTTGATTTGGATATGCAAGAAAGAGAAAGCCGTTGGTACGGGATGAATAAAACTGAATGCGGATTGCATACTGATTTAGCATAACTCCCACTTTTAATGTTGCAACATATAAATATTACAGACGTGATATTTGTTATGTATGCATACTATTTTACTCATTTTCCAATACTATATTTAGCAAACTGTATAGAATTTTTACTTCCTAGTAAAAAGAAAATCGAGTGGAGCTTCTATATGATTTTTCTTATTTTTTGCTTCGTCCAATAAAACTGACTGTTGGTTTAAATTTTTTAATACTTCATAGAATTTGAAAAAGATAGTAGTTTAAAGTTTAATCAAAACATTCCAACTATTTTTAGATTTTAGATGAATCGCTATTCATATATGTTTCTTGTACTTTTTAAAGTAAAAAGCAAATACATATCTTTGGAGCAAGTATTAATTTTGCATTATTATTACTTAAACCTCCAGTTAGGAGTGCTAATACTATGTGGAAACGGAAACTCATCTTTTTAATCACTACTATTTTTGCCATGCAATACCCTATGCTTGGTCAAAAAGCTTTATTTGATTTGAGGGATAAAGATTTAAATTCAGAAATAGTATTACTTCAAGACGAATGGCAATTTGAATACGGTAAATTGCTTAGCGCTGAGGAAATGCAAGGATCAACATCCCCCTTCTATTCAGAAATTCCTCATACTTGGACAGGAATGGAGTTTAAGGATGAAACCCTTCCATCAACAGGTTATGCCACCTATTACGCTCGAATTATTGTAGATGAAAAATTGAACGACTTAGCAATAAATTGTAAAGTAGTAAGTACAAACTATAAGCTATTTATCAACGGTCAAGAGATGGTCGAAGTGGGTAAAGTGGGGGCCTCAGAAGAAACGGCCGATCCCAATTACCGCAGCACCATTATTTCTCTCCCTGAAGATCAGGATACGATAGATCTCGTATTTCACATTTCAAATTTCCATTATCGGAAGGGGGGTATGTCAAGACCAGCAGAAATTGCTAGCAAAAATTTACTTCTCGAAAATAGAGGACAAAATATATCATTATCATTTTTCCTGATCGGATCAATTTTCTTTATGGGTCTTTATCACTTAGGTTCCAACCTATTTCGAACAAGAAACAAAATGAACACCTACTTCGCTTTAGTATGTCTATTCACGATTTTAAGAACCTTAAGTGTTAATGAATATTTACTAATTGAATATTTGAATTTCCCTTGGTGGTTAAGCGTAAGGATTGAATTAACAAGTTTCTATCTGATTCTCGCTTTTACAGTACGCTTCATCTATCACCTATTTCCTGAATACATTCCAAAATTCTTCGCACATATCCCCTATTATATAGGGATATCAGCTGCCATTATCACCCTTTTCACTCCTATTTTATTCAATTCCAATTTAGTCCCTATAATGCAGTTGGTGACGGTTATCACCGGAGTAGGAATACTGTACTTTCTCTTCAAAGCAAGTATAAAAAGAAACCGTGAAGTGCTTGTTGCCTTAGTGGGCTTTATTTTACTTTTCGCAGTGACGGTTCTTGATATATTAATACATCGCTCTCATATTGTCGGTGAAATGATATTTGCACTAGGAATCTTCTTTTATTTATTCAGTCATGTCGTCATATTAGCAAATCGACAAAATCAAACCTATATCAAAAATCAGGATTTGAGTTTGGCCCTCCAACAGTCAAATCAGCGCTTAGAAAAAACGGTTGAAGCAAGAACCAAAGAATTAAATGAACGAAACAAAGAGCTGGAGAAAAATAACCTAGAATTAAAACAAACCCATGATGAAAGAAACGGCTTAATACACGTTTTAGCGCATGACCTAAAATCACCGCTGAACAATAATAAGGGACTAATTCAGTTAATCAAAATGCCTGACAACCTGAATGATCAGCAAAAAGACTATTTAAAAAAGCTAGAGAAATCAAACGAACAAGGTGTTCAATTGATTGAAGATTTATTGCATCTGTATAGGATTGAATCAAAACAATTACCGGAAGTTGAAGCCATCAATATTCAAAATTATTTTAATGATATCATTCAAAAGCATGAAGATACTGCCAGCCTGAAAAAAATTAAAATTGAAAAAGAGATCAGAACAAATCAAACTTACTTCAATACCGATACAGACAAATTGCAGCGCATTATGGATAATCTCATCTCTAATGCTTTAAAATTCTCCTATGAAGATTGTTCGATCTATATTAAAGTTGAAAAAGAAGGGAGCCAACTCAAAATTGAAGTAAGGGATGAAGGAATGGGGATAATGGAGGAAGAACAGGATAAAATCTTCCAGAAATTCCAGAAAATGAGCAATAAACCCACTGCTGGGGAAAGTTCTTCTGGTTTGGGCTTATCCATAGTAAAAACCTTAGTAGAGCAATTAAAAGGTACTATAGAGTTTGAAAGTAAGCCAGGAAAAGGAACTAGTTTTAGGGTGATGCTACCAGTGCTGACACTAAAGTAATTTCTTAGATTTCTTGATTTCTGGAAAAATCTAGAGTAGAAAGTCAGGTTATTGGTAACCATTATATTTTCTTGAAAAAGAAACTATTAAAGTTTAAGTCCCCTTCATTTTTACAACTACCAAGAAAAGCTTAATTTCACCTTCTTGACGTAGGATACCCCATGAAGAAAATATTGATTACTGGAGGAGCCGGCTATATTGGTTCAGCATTGATTGAAAAACTTTTGCCTTTGCAAGAAGTAGAGCAGATCCTGATTTATGATAATTTATCTCGAAATAATTATCACTTCTTTTTAGGAAACAAACTCCCCAATCAAGAAAAAATCAATTTTATTCAAGGCGAATTATTAGACACAAGAAAGCTTAAAAAAGCTTTAAAGGGAATTGATACCGTTATACACTTGGCAGCAAAGGTAACTACACCATTTGCTGATGCCGATCCGCACTATTTTGAGCAGAGCAATCATTGGGGTACAGCAGAATTGGTTTATGCGGTAGAAGATTCGAATGTTGAACATTTTGTATTTGCCAGTAGTGTTTCGGTTTTCGGATCATCAAAGGAAATAATCAATGAAGAACATCAACCCAATCCCAGAACTATTTATGGGATCTCAAAACTTAGAGGAGAAGAGCATGTAGCACGTTTACTAGACAAGCTTAATACACAAATTTTAAGATTGGGTAATGTTTATGGCTATGCCAATGCGGTTCGGTTTGATGCCGTCATTAACCGTTTTATGTTCGATGCTAATTTCAATAAACGTATCGCCATCCATGGAGATGGGAAACAGCACCGCCCGTTTATCCCTATTCAAAAAGTATCAGAGATTTTAAAGCAGGTTGCTATCAAAAATGATATCCCTTCAGGCTTTTACAATCTGGTAGATAAAAATTTAGAAGTGTTGGATATAGTAGATGCACTTAAAGCTATTTATCCAGACCTGGAGTTTACTTTTATCAACCAGCATTTGAAACTGAGAGAACTATTAGTCAATCCTGAGACTACTCTCCAAAAATACATTGATTTTCCTAAGGGCAATTCCAGCTTAAAAGATGATTTATTGCTTTTTAAGGAGCATTTGAGGTTTTGATGGAAGTTAGAAGTCGGAAGCTCGAAGCAACTTCCATTGTCCATCTTCCTTCTATAAATCATTTATTAGTAAATCAAAATATTTGTTAAAGACCTAATCTCCCCTTCGGAGGCTAGGGGGCTTTAATCCTTTGTATCCCGAATAATCGTTTTCAATTTATCCCCAGAGACTTCCTCCACAGTTTCCCATTCTCCATTTTCGTTCAGACGTTGGATCACATATTTTTTAACTCCTTCTTCCCAGCCTTTAAAGGCATTCCACCTCAATTCGTATTTTCTAAACTGAACATCTTTTTGTAAAAGTACCGTATTGCTTTCCTCACTGCTCTCCGTATCAATCGAACAATCATTTATGACTTTAACTTGATAGGTATAAGTATGATTCTCGGTATCACTTTCTTCATCAATATAAAATTGCTCATGTGGTTCTACAGTATCAAAATATTCAAAATCCTCTCCATTCTCACTTCGGTAAATTTCAAATGAAGTAATCCTGCCTCTCCCCTCTTCTGGAATGCTCCATTCGGTGAAAACCTCACCTGTTTCCATCACCGTAGTATTTTTAATTTCGGCCACTTGATTTACGTATATCTCATCGGTGACTTCAAATTCAACATAATTACTAATCGAACGCAAACTGTTCTGCTCAAAAGCTCCAACCCTATATTCATAAAAACCTGGACATAAATCTTCTTGATCCAGAAAACGAAGAGCATTAACTTCTAAAACTGCAATTTCATGCCATTGCTCTTCTCCTTTTAGCTTTCTAAATATTCGCTGATTATCTACTTGAAATCCCTTTGATGAATTCCATTCAATATATCGTTGATTGTTTTCTTGACTTTCACTATGTAAAAACATGGTATTGAAAACAGTTAGATGCTCTTTTTCTAAAGTATCTGCGCAGAAAGAAACCGCTTGAAAAATATATTCATGAGACATTTCTTGCGGTCTGCAACTTTTGTCATCATACATAATTCTTTGATTTACACTTCCCGATAAATCAATTTTTTGCAATAAATGGAAACCAGTTGGACTGTCCCGATACACATTATAATGAGAAATATTATTGAAGCTAAAAGGCTTTAACTCAAATTTGACATTATTATTCTCCACTAAAATTTGATTTAAGTCAGCTTCAATGTGCCTTACGGTGTCTCGTACTAAAATCTGATTTGCATGTGTATAACTTACTGGGCAACCCTTATCATTTTTTACTGTTAAAGTCACATTAAATGTTCCTGTCTTTTCAATTAACACAGTTGGGTCTTTTTCAGTAGAGCTCTGTCCGTCACCGAACTCCCAAAAGTATGATGCTTTTAATAGGTTACTACTTTTGTTAGTCAATCGGACTTCAACAGGATAACATTCCCCTGAAATTTCCATATCAAAATCTACTTTTGGGGTTGGTAGAACTTTTATTCCTTTCATCCTAAAAGTCTGTTCGCATCCTTCTACATTTTCAGCAACTAGTGTAACATCATAAACACCAGCTTTCTCATAGAAATGCTGAGGATTTTGTTCATGTGAAGTATTTCCATCTCCGAAAATCCATGTCCACTTAACAGCACTGCTGGAAACATCAGTGAAATTTGCTGTATTAGGGAGGCAAACTGTCTTTTCTTCAATTTCAAAGGCTGTTTGCGGTCCACTTACATTCACAAATTGTTCTTTTGTTAAGGTGTCCTGACACCCCAACTTATTGGTAATCACTAAACTTACATCAAAGTTTCCAACTGAATTATATAAATGTATAGGATTTGCTACTCTGGAGGTTTGACCATCCCCGAAATCCCAGAAGTAACTTTCTGCTCCATCAGATAAATCCTGAAAGCTTACTTGAACAGGTACACAATTTGACTCTATGGATTCAGCTAATTTAAAATCTGCTTTGTATGGCGTTACTTCAATGTATTGTTGCATCAAGACTGTATCAGCACAGCCACTATTATTTTCAGCAATTAATTGAACATCAAATATTCCAGCACTTTGAAATTGATGCTGGGGATTTCTTTCAGTACTGGAGTTTCCATCTCCAAAATCCCAAAACCAACTCACTGCATCATCACTTTTGGCTGAGAATTCAACGATATCGTCCTGGCAAATCTGCTTCTTGTCTACTTCAAAATTAGCACTGAAAATAAAGTTCATCGGCTTCTTAATGCTAAGCTTACATCCATTTTCATTTGCAACTATTAATTTAACGCTACTTTTAGGTGCTTCAAAATAGATATGGGTAGGGTTTTGATCAGTGGAAGTATTTCCATCACCAAAATCCCATTGCCATGAAGTAGCATTTACACTTTGATCTTGAAAGGATACTGTTACAGGCAAACAGCTTTGATCATATTCAAAACTAAAATCACTAGTCAAGTCATCAATTTGAATAAATTCAGCTTCAGTACTTGTCTTACTGCACTCACCATTTGTGGAAGTAAGCGTCACTGTGTACGAGCCGGGGATGTAGGTGACTTTTGGATTTTCTTCCGTACTTGTTTCACCATTTCCAAAGTCCCAGAACCATTCTACAGCATCTTGCGATTTATTTTGAAACTGTATGGTGGTCTCGCCACAACCACTCCTTTTATTCGCTGTAAATTCTGCAATAGGATTTTTGACAATAATCTGTTGCGGTAAATCAAAAATTGACTCACAGCCTTCGTAATCTGTAGCAATAGCTTTAACCTGATACTCACCTCTTGCATCAAAAACGTAAGGGATATTGAAATTATCAATTAAAACTCCATTTCCCATATCCCATTTTATAGATTTAAAGCCAATAAGCGTATGCTCTATAGTGAATCCGTCTCCTAAGCATAAAGAATTTGGAAAGCTAAATCGATTTTCTTGATTACCTATATATACATTTTTTATTTTAGTAGTTGCGCAGCTGTTCTGACCGCTTGCTGACAGACTTATTGAATACAGCCCTTCCTTTTCTACCCAATATCTGCCGCCATCAGATAATTCTATTGGGAGATTATTCATTTTCCATCTATAATTCTCAAATTCAGTGTTTTCTGGATTTAAGATGATCTCATAACCTTCACAATATTTTTGAAGCTCGTAATCAAAGTCAATTTCTGATTGTTGAATATTGATTGTAATATAATCTTCCACAAACACAAAACTATCTCTTTCAATTTTAGCCCAATATCCTATGGTATATTCACCTATTTCATGGAAAGATTGCTTAAAATCTTGCTTAGAATGAGTTGTTCCATCTTTAAACCTCCACTCAAATTTATCTGCCTCCGGAATGGGATTTACTAAATCTATGGAATATGGAACGTTACAACTTGAAAAGTTAAATTTGCCAATGGGACTATCACTTTCTTGTTGGTCTAAATCACCCTCCAATTCCGGATTCTCACAATTAGTCCAGGGATTCGGAACCATTATCGCTTTTGATTTGGTACATTCTCCTTCGCTTCCTACACTTAAGGTTATCCCTACGTCTCCCAATGAAATAAAGGAAGCATGCAACTCAGACTCAGTACCAATCAGGCTTTCATTATAATACCATCTAGCGGATTGCCAGTCTTCCAAATTGGCGACAACAAGAACGCTAAAAAACCCACATTCTTCCCCTTCAGTAACTTCCATATTTGTCTCTACTTCCAAATCAGGGATTTCAATTATATTGTAATTCTCTATTGTAGTTCTGCAGCCATTCTTATTGTTTGTAGTCAAAGAAACTTTGTAATTTCCTGCTGCACTATAACTATGTATTGGATAACGTTCAATTGACTTTTTTCCATCTCCAAAATCCCACTCCCAAAAATCATATCCCATGTCTCCGCTGAAATGGACTTCAGTGTAAGTGCAAGATTCAATAACTTCAGGTTCTGCTAAATCAATATCATTATCAAAAACAATTAATGGCGTTTCAAATTCATAATCGACCTTACAACCCTTGGCATTTGTATATGAAACGATCGGAAAATAGACTCCAGGATTTTTAAATTCATAATTTACATTTTTACCATCCAATTGTTTTTCTCCAATAGTCCACTTGATATCTGTAGCATTTTCATTCAGTAAGGCTATTTCAGGAGTAAATGGAGCACAGCCTTGCCACTCATTGACCTTTATATTTGTTTCCCTTTTAAATACTTGAACCATGTCTACAAGTTCTGTTTCGATTTGACAACCGCTTTCGTAATGCGTAACAGCTACAATATTATAATCACCAGCTTGGTCAAAAGTGTAATTCAATTCGACACCGTTAATAGTTTCTCCATTTACTTTCCAAGCATAGGCCACAGCACCAGGAGTTCTGTTTGTAGCCACAAAATCAAAAGGCTCACAGCCCATCGTTTGATCGTAGTCAATCTCTACAGCTTCAACCTCCTGAACATTTAAAAGTGCTTCGTCAAAAATAGACACTGAGCATCCAAAATCATTAAAATAAGTTAATTTAACTGCAATGTCGCCAATTTCAGAAAAACCTAAGCTCACTTTTTTGCCTTCATATTGCTTTCCATTAATCTCCCATTCAAATCCAGTATTTGAAGGATGAAGGGCTTTAAGTGTGACCTCTTCACCTAGACAGATAGAGCTCTCGCTCACTTCCATTTTGGGTGACTCAATTTCACCAACATTGATTAAGGAATCCAAACTTATCGTTACGGAACATCCAAATTCATTTATATAAGAAACTTCAACCTTATATGCTCCTACAGTACTATATGAATATTCAACATAGGAGCCATTTTTGACAGTACCATCACCAAAATCCCAACTCACGTGACTAACTTCTTCATCAAACGAAAAAATGATGGGTTCCTTGTCTGAGAGACATTGTACGTAGCTGCTAGCTGAAAATGAATTTTTGTTTACTTCATGGATTTCGATGACATTTTCCATTACTTTGATTTCCTGACATTCACCATCTATTTTTGCGGTTAGAGAAACTGTATACTTTCCAGATGCTTGGTATTGATGACTAGGATTTTCTTCTGTTGATTGATTTCCATCACCAAAAGACCATAAGTAAGAATCAGCATTTGTGGTTAAATTATTAAATAAGATTTCCTCACCTATACAACTCACATGGTTTTCTATGGAAAAGTCCACTAAAGGTCTTTCATTAACAGTGATAAGATTTTGATAATGAACGGTATCGATTATACCTGTATTTAAGGCGAGAACTGCATAAACACCCCATTCCCCTGCTTTTTCAAAAATAAATGTAGGTTTTTTTGCTGTCGAAGACTGTCCATCTTCTGTTTGCCATTCTACTGATTCAACATCATAATTCTCAATTTCGAAAATCACCACTAATGGCAAACATCCAGCATTTTTATCTGCTTTAATCTGACCAAAAGATCGAGAGGTAAAAATAAGCGTGCTGAAAAAAAACAGCAATCCAAGTTTAAAAAATATAGTTTTCATTATGACGATGATTATTTAATGAGAATTACTTTTCCAGACCTATCAACTCCTTGTCCTTCATTACCCCTAGCATAAACTTGATACACATATCCACCAGAAGGTGCTTCATTACCCTTTACTGTTCCATTCCATTTTGTGTTGATATCTGAAGTACTAAAAACAACATCCCCAAATCTATTGTAGATAATCATTTTATATTCCTTTACACCTTTAGCTACGGCTCCAAAACTATCATTCAATCCATCGCCATTGGGTGTAAATGCAGTTGGAAGTTCAATCGAAAATGGCTGAAATAACGTTATCACGTTTGATGCGCTCATAACAGAATCATTAGAGGCGCTTACAGCTAATATACGAAATTTAGTGGGTTTTTTATCTGGATCAACATTACCAAAAGAAGCATTGGCTGCTAAAATAACTGTCGCGATAAGGATAAGAAATGATTTCATGATGAATTCTGATTAAATGATATATCAAAATTCGACATATTAAAGCTCCCATAAATCAGAGGAATTCTAATTTAAAAGAATAAGGGAAGCACCAATCAAATTAAGGATAAGTACTATAAAATATTAGGTATTTTACTTAATTGGGTACGGATTGAGTACTGTTTAAAGTTTTGGTAAAATATCAAAACGTGGGGAGAAGATTTCATCATTCCTTACTTCTACTTCCTTTCTACAACAACTTTCTGCAGAAAAAAATATTAGATAAAATAATTAGAATTTATAACTAATTAAATTCAACATAAAAACCTACTGTATTTCTAACTGGGACACCTTAGTTAATGCAAGTATTGAATAAGTTAAATAAAGATTAAAAATTCATTATTAGAGCCTCAAACAAGGATAAAATATGTTTGAATTAATTGTTAATTTTATTCGAGGCTAACACCCCCACTTTAGCATAAAGCGAAAAAGCGGGTTGGAGGGTAAAATGGCGGGCAGGCGATGGCCATTGTGGGAAGTAGCATCATTTTACCTAAATTTTTTGCATACTTTTTCATCAATGGAAAAAGTATGAAAGTGAAAGGTAGCATTTAAGAAAAGAAGTCTACTCTTTTTTGCTAAAATCAATACACTGGGACATCCAAAAATACAGAAAAAATACCATATGAAATTATAATTTAGAATTTACAACTAATAAAATTCAACAAAAAAACCTTTCTTAAAGTAGTAGACTCTAAAAAAGGTTTCATGCAATCAGTATATTATTCAATAATAAATACTTTATTTCTTTTTCTTATCATATAGTTTCTTGGCACCAAAAGCCGCACCAGCTGCAATTAAATACTCAATACCTGTGATAGGTACAGGATTATCATCTGGCGGATCTGGAGGTCCAGGTTGTGCGCTCAGACCATTGATGCTCAATATAAGTAAAATACCAAAGGTTAATAATTTTAATATATTTTTCATTTCCTTACCCCTATTCATATTCAGCAATGTTGCTTATTGCTTTACAATTCTTTTCGTAACTACTCCTTTATCCGATTCAATTTGTATCAAATAAGTTCCTTTAGAAAATTTAGCCATATCAATTTCAGAATGACTTGCGTTTAAGACGAAACTATCGATAAACTTTCCTGTAATTGTAAAAATAGTAATATCTACAGAATTAATATTATTTAAATCGATAAACATTTTATCTATTACCGGATTTGGATATAATTTCAATGCATTTTCCAATGCTTTATTGGCATTTAAAACTTCCTCATTGAAAGTAAAGGACTCACTTATATTACTGCAATCACCTTTTGAGACTTCAACTTTGTAGTCACCTGATGCATTAGCAACTAGTACTTTTCCAGTTTCGCTATCCATCTGATTTCCGTCCAAATACCACTGATAGCTATCTCCTTCTATTGAACTTTCTAATACATTTCCAGAAACCAATATCCCGGGAACAGTCAAATCAGTAACTTCAATAGTAAAATTGATATCGTTAATCTTGCATCCATTTGCAGGAACTCCTGTAAGCTTATAGGTTGTCGATTCTTTGGGTTCTAAATTAATAATGTTACTTTGTGTCTCACTTATCAACTCATTACCTATATATACCAGATATTTATCAATTTTTACATTTGCCGACATTTCAATTGTAGCACTGCCATTTAAGCAAATATTTTGATTTTCAATACTTTCAATCACAGCATCTTCATACAGCTCAAATTCAACTATTTGCTCTGCATTGATTGACTGACAATACTCCCCTTCAATTAATATATTGTATTGATTGATACCCATTTTTAATTTGGACGAGTCCAAAGTAAATGAAAGTTGACCATCTGTATTTGCTGTGGCACTATGAGCAATTTCTCCATCTCTTACAAGTGAATATTTTTTAGCCTTTTGTGCATTTTCTATTATCACATTTACATTCTGCAGCCCACACACATTTTCTGTAACTATATCCAAATTTGACTGAATACTTTCTTCTACAGTCAAGCTAATCTTTTCAGCAAATTCATATTCAGAACAACTACCAAGATAAGCCATGACAGAGTATTCATTGTTACCAACCTCAACAAATTCTGATGGAATTGTAAAGGATTGGTTGCTTCCATCCCCTATCAACGTATTCACAATTTCATCATTTTTATAGAATTTGTATTCTACATTAGCTTGACTCTTAAAATTAATGCTAGCTTCATTGCTGTTGCATATATCACTAGTTTCAAAAGTCACTGTCCTGTCAATAGATAAATTCTCAACTACTATTTCTAAGACCTGTTCTAAAGTTCCGCTCTGGCAACCGTCTTTATCAGCTGTAATTACAAACTCATTTAATCCATCATTCAAATTCTCTGCTGCTATATATCCATCATATTGACTTCCATTTCCTTGGAAAGTCTGGACAGTTTCTTGGCCATCCATAATATAATAAGTAGCTCCTACTTGGGTATTTACGCTAAATGCGGCTTGTGTTTCTACTTTACAGACAGAAGACCCAACAACTTCATTATCCAGACTCAAGACTTCCTTTATTCTTATTTGTGCACTTCCAACGCGTAGGGTATCACAACCCCCAATAAATGATTTGATTGTGAATTCATTCAATCCATCGGAGAGCTGCTCGCTTTCTATTTCAAAATTTAAATCACCACCATTACCTTCCGCACTGCTGATAACTTCATTATTTTTATACAGCAAATAGTTAGCAAAATCCTCAGTTGACTTTAGCAGAATTTCTCCACTTTGGTTGGGACATATATCTTCAGCTACCGTTTCTACACTTTTCGGTACTTTGGTCTCAAAACTTAATTCAAAACGTTCAGAGCCTTTAGAAGCGATATCTGCAGTAATCTCAAAATCGTAAACACTGCCTTCGTTTATTTCAATAACTTCATCACTAAAATTATCTATTAAATAAATAGATTCGCTCATTTTAATGCTATTCAATTCTTCAAATTTCAAGCTAAACTGACCAGTGGTATTTGACCTCACAAATAAAGGAATTGATTTCCCACATTTATTTTCCTCATTTAAATTAGCCATATGATTTACTTTCAAATCTTCAGCATCAGTGGTTAAAGAAGAAATATTATGCTGATCGTTTCTCAAATTTGAAAAATCAAACCTGGGATCATAAGCATCAGTTGCCTCATTATTAAAAATGATATAACTATCATCCTTACGTTCATTACCCTCAAAAATAATCTTAATTTTCTCTTTGGGATTTTCCTTGAAAAATTCAGGAGTTCCACCTGTATATTTGACACTTTCTTGTGCTGTAACTGTACCTGAAGAAGTAGCTCTTACCCAAAAAGCTTGGCCCATAGCAATATACTGATCCATTCCGGCAGTGCTTCCACCACCACTAGTATAGTATTGATTTCCATCGATTGGATCATACACATAAAATCCGTTTTCAATATTTGCTTTATTCCATCCTGCTGCATCAAAATCGATAGCGGAAGGGAATTGATTGGAGATGAGATTCCATCCATCATCAACACCGCCTTGATCAGTAACATTCCAAGTGGCTTGACCAGTATGAAATTCACCGATAGTATTGGCCGTAACTGTTTCTTGTGCGCTTCTTAAAGAAACAGCATATCCAACACCTAACTGAACTGGCGCAGAATTATTTGTTGTGGGATAGGCGACATATCTGTCATTTATTCCTCCACCTAAGCTTTCATTATAAATATATATAGACGGAGTGCTAGAATTAATCCCAGGACCAGTACTTGCCCCCGTGAAATTACCAGTCACATAAAATTCATTTTGCCAATCTGATATGGTGGTTGCAATTGGTGATCCAATGTAGTGGTAGCTTGAAGCACCTGTACCCCCAGTGATATAACGTTCCACAACAGCATTTCCTTGAATGTTTGCAGTTCCAACATTGGCTACCGCTGCATCTCTCGTAGCGGTTGATTTCAAAGTGAACACTCCAGAATTGGCACTTCCATCTAAATCTATTGCAGGACTGCCAGTAAATGACAATACATTCTCCAAGTCAACATTTCCGTCAATCTCAACAGTAGCAGTATTCACTCCTTCTAAAGTCAGATTATAAAAAGAAGTAAGTGATGAACCTGAAACCGTCACAGGATCCGGATTTGAGAATAGCACTGTACCCAAATTATCATTAAACACGCCATCATTAGTCCAATTATTTTGAACTTCCATGATTCCAGTAGGAGCGGTTAGGGTACCAGCACCATCAATTTCAACATTGTAGAAAGCACGAGTACCACCCCCTAAGAAGGCAGTGGTTCCATCAAAGATAAATCCGCCAGGATCAGTACCAGCAATTAAATCGCCATCAACTCTGAAGTTTCCAGACATCGTAACGACTTGATCACTAGGATCAAAGGAACATGAGGGATCAATATCTAATTCGTTATCTATACTAACACCTACATTATTAAGGGTTAAACCTGTTGTATTCCCTACTCTAATTCCACCTCCAAAAGTAATCTGGTTTGTTCCATTAATAGATTGAGCAGCAGTTCCGGAAAAAATTACTCTTTGGCTCGGAGACCAATTCCCCAAATTCTCTACATTTCCTTCTAGATTTATAGGATTTGTGTTTGGAGATGTATCAAATGTAACATTGCCGGAATTTAATCTCAATAAACCCTGAACTAACAAATTTCCTGCTGCTTGTAAGGTCTTTATTGAAGACCCTCCTTGCGATCTTAATTTCAAATCGCCATATTCTTGCGCACCAACCACCTGGTTTACAGATGCATTATAAATTACAGTTGATGTAGGATCTATTGAAAATGTACCTGTTGGACCTGCAGATTGGTACCACCATCCTTGTGTCTGATTTACTCCATTAAAATTTATTATAAGCGTACTTGCAGCTCCCAAGACAAAATTGGTTGAATTAACATATCCAGAGATCCCCGTTGTAACATCACCTTGAAAATTAACAGCATTAAAACGAGATGTAGGACTACCATCTCCATTAATAGCTCCATTTACAGTTAATATTGCTGAAGAATTTAAATTAAAGCTCGCTGCAACACCTGTGCCTGCAACTATACCAGAAGACTGTATTTCAAATGTTCCTGAATTTAAATCAATCGATGTATTAATTGGTAAAATTTCATTTAATCTCACAGCTTCTGCTCCAACTTGATTAATAAATACCTCTCCAAATACACAATTGGTTGACCAAACCCCCAGAATTGAATTTAGACCGCTAAAACCAGTAATTTTTTCTCCGGTGAAAGTAAAATCTATATTTGAATTGAATATTTGAACAGTAGGTGCTGTAGGAACGAAACTAGGATCCTCAGAAATTATTGCCTCTTGAATTGTTAAAGTAGGTAAGGCTCCTCTTCCCGCAGCAATAGTTAGTTGATCAATAATATTATACCTCACAAATAAGGTATTACAAGTAAAATTACCATTTCTTGCTAAACTAACATTAAAACCATCTATAGCCACATCATCTCCTGATGAAGGCCAGTCGACTCCTTCTGTTCCCGGACTTAAGTTACCCCAGGTAGCTCCATCATTCCAAGAGCCATCTTGCATAGCAATGAAATCCTGAGAAAGACCCATTGAAACAACCCCCACAAAAAACAATATCGAAAGTAAAAATCTCTTCATATTAAATATTTTAAAATCAGCTAATTAAGGATTATTCCTCCAATCCAGCATCATTTACTCTAATCAACAAAAATACAAACATATTTACACAATAGGTAAGCAACCAACTACAATTTCATACATTTAATCGAAAAACTCTTGAAAATTGGCACATCTTAGCCTGATTTCCACAAAGAGACGTACGAATTTACATAATGGTTGGATTTAGAGCGCCCTCACCCCAAGAGGAAAATTGGTTTGCGTTTTAATAGCAGGCTTAGGTTGGAAAGTTTTAGTATTTTCAAGTTTTCAAGTTACCAGCTTGTAACCAGACCTGCGATGCTGACCTTACTTCATGCTTCTAACTTCTAACTCCCTCTCCTTTCCCCTTTCCGCAAATTTTCAGATATTAGCATTTTAAAATTTTCGACTTACAAAACGACTTTTTCATATGAAGCATAAAGCCAATAATCCAGCCCTTAAAAGCTGGGTAGAAGTAGCAAAAAATTCAGATTTCCCTATTCAAAATCTTCCTTATGGGATTTTTTCAACCAAAGATAAATCACCAAGAGCTGGTGTGGCCATTGGAGATTACATTTTGGATTTGACTGAAATCCAGTCCGCTCAATTATTCAATGAATTAAACCTTCCTGAAAGAATTTTTGACAGACCCATTCTCAATGACTTCATGGAATTGGGCAAAGAAGTTACCGTTCCGGTCAGAGAAAGAATCTCTGAACTTTTACAGCATGACAACCGGGAGCTTCAAGGCAATGACCAATTAAAAGAACATGCCTTAATTCCGCAAAAGGAAGCTAGTATGCATTTGCCCATACGAGTAGGCGATTATACTGATTTCTATTCTTCAGAATCTCATGCAACTAATGTGGGTACCATGTTCCGTGACCCGGATAATGCCTTACTACCCAACTGGAAGCATATTCCTGTGGGTTATCACGGTAGGGCTTCTTCTATCGTGATTTCAGGAACACCCTTGCATCGTCCAAAAGGACAAACTATTGCACCTGATGCCAAAAAGCCGGATTTTGGGCCTGCTAAATTGGTAGATTTCGAATTGGAAATGGCTTTCATCACCTGCGGTGGTAATACTCTTGGAGATGCTATCCCGACCAAAGAAGCTGAAAACTATATTTTCGGTTTTACATTGTTTAATGATTGGTCAGCTAGAGATATTCAAAAATGGGAGTATGTTCCGTTAGGCCCGTTCTTAGCCAAGAACTTTGGTTCTTCTATGTCACCATGGATTGTAACGATGGAAGCTTTAGAGCCATTTAGAATTGCAGGACCAAAGCAAGAGCCAGAAGTATTACCATACTTAAAATTCGCAGGAGATTACCATTTTGACATCGACTTGCAAGTGGGTATTCAACCTAAAGATTCCAAAGAAAAGGTAGTCACCAATTCCAACTTCAAGTATATGTATTGGAATGTAGTTCAGCAATTAGCACATCACACAGTTAATGGTTGTAATATCAATACCGGAGATGTTTATGCTTCAGGAACAATCAGCGGAAATGACCCTTCTGCTTATGGTTCCATGTTGGAAATCAGTTGGAGAGGTTCCAAACCAGTCGAAATGCCAGACGGAACAGAAAGAAAATTCATTAATGATCATGATACCGTCATCATGAGAGGACATGGCGAAAAAGATGGGGTAAGAATTGGTTTCGGTGAAGTTCGGACTGAGCTACTTCCAACTAAATAACAGCCAAAGGCTGTGGATTAACCACAAAGGCACAAAGACACGAAGATTATAAAATTACTTCAGCTTTAAATTTCATAAGTTTAATTGTACGAGGATATCCAAGAAAATAACATTCTTCTTTTTGAGATTTAACGTTCCATACTAATATAATTTCTTCATGAAGCTTTGTGTGTCTTCGTGTCTTTGCGGTTAGCAATCTTCAGCTTTAACTGAAAACCTTTTGTTTTCTTTGTTTCCTATTGTGGTTCATTTTCGCTTTTTTATTTCTGATAGCTATAATAAAAAGCCTTTAATTCCTTAATTTTGCAATTAAATGTCATTTTTGAATAAAATTTAATCATATATATATGTCACTGGCAACAAAATACAATCCTTCAGATATAGAAGATAAATGGTACAAACATTGGATGGAGCAGAAGTTTTTTGCTTCAAAACCTGATCCTAAAAAGGAGCCCTATACTGTGGTAATTCCGCCTCCGAATGTAACAGGAGTTTTGCATATGGGGCATATGATGAATAATACCATTCAAGATGTATTAATCCGAAGAGCCAGAATGCAAGGAAAAGAAGCTTGCTGGGTACCAGGAATGGATCATGCATCCATAGCCACAGAAGCAAAAGTAGTAAATATGCTTAAAGAAAAAGGCATCAATAAAAATGACATCACGCGTGATGAATTCATGGAGCATGCCTGGGAGTGGAAAGAAAAATATGGAGGTATAATTCTGCAGCAACTGAAGAAATTAGGCGCTTCTTGTGATTGGGATCGTGAGCGTTTCACTATGGAAGAAGATATGTCCGCTGCCGTGATTGAGGTTTTCGTTGATCTTTATAAAAAAGGCTATATCTATAGAGGAACCCGTATGGTGAACTGGGATCCGGAAGGAAAAACAGCTTTAGCCGATGATGAAGTAAATTTCAAAGAGGTTCAGGGGAAAATGTATCACATCCGTTATAAGATTGAAGGAAGTGATGATTCTTTGATCATTGCCACTACCCGACCTGAAACCATTATGGCGGATGCTGCAATTTGTATTAATCCAAATGACGAGCGCTTCACTCATTTAAAAGGCAAAAAAGCAATCATTCCATTAATTAATAAAGCTATTCCCATTATCGAGGACGATTATGTTGATATGGAATTTGGAACAGGTTGCTTGAAAGTGACGCCCGCTCATGATATTAATGACCACGAAATTGGTTTGCGTCATAACTTAGAGGTAATTGACATCATTGCTGATAATGGAAAGCTCAATGATAAAGCGCAGATCTTAGTTGGGGAAGATCGATTTGTAGCCAGAAAGAAAATTGCAAAACTACTTAAGGAAAAAGAACAATTAGAGAAAGAGGAAGATTATACTAATAATGTTGGGCATTCCGAAAGGACCGATGCGGTTATCGAGCCTAAGCTTTCTACACAGTGGTTTGTAAAGATGGAGGAATTGGTGAAGCCGGCTTATGAAAATGTAATGAACGATAACATTAAGCTGATTCCACCAAAATTCAAAAATACTTATAAGCATTGGATGGAAAATGTAAGGGATTGGTGTATTTCCCGTCAGCTGTGGTGGGGGCAAAGAATCCCAGCTTATTTCATGCCTAATGGTGATTTTGTTGTGGCTCAAAATAATGAGGAAGCATTAGCCTTGGCTAAAGAGAAGAGTGGCGACAATAATTTAAAGGCGGAAGATTTAAAGCAAGACGAAGATGTTTTAGATACTTGGTTTTCTTCTTGGCTATGGCCTATTTCTGTATTTGACGGATTCAAAGATCCTGACAATGAAGAATTTAACTATTACTATCCGACTAATGATTTGGTAACGGGTCCTGATATCTTATTCTTCTGGGTAGCCAGAATGATTATTGCAGGCTATGAATTTAAAGGTCAATTGCCATTCAAAAATGTTTATCTGACTGGTATCGTGAGGGATGATAAAGGTAGAAAAATGTCTAAGCAACTAGGTAATTCTCCTGATGCCTTAGGTTTAATTGATAAGCACGGGGCTGATGGTGTGAGAGTTGGTTTATTGCTTTCTGCTGCTGCCGGAAATGATTTATTATTTGAAGAAAAACTTTGCGAACAAGGATGGAACTTCGGTAACAAAATCTGGAATGCTTACAGGTTAGTAGAAGGACTGGAAGTAAAAGAAAAAGATACGCCAATTGAAGCAATGAAAGCTCGTGACTGGTTTGAAGCTCGCTTTCAAGATGCACTAAAGGAAATCAATGATCATTTTAGTAAGTTCAGAATTTCAGATGCTTTAATGACTACGTATAAATTGATTTGGGATGATTTCTGCGCATATTATCTTGAATTGGTGAAACCCCCTTACGGTGAAGCTATTGATAAGGAAACCTACGAAGCAACTATTGTTTTCTTCGAAGATATCCTCACGATTTTACATCCATTTATGCCATTCTTAACAGAAGAAATTTGGCATCAGATCACAGATAGAGGTGATCAAGATTGCGTGATTGTAAACCATTGGCCAATCGAAAAAAATTATAATACAGCCATCTTACAAGACGCTAAAACAGCCTTTGAATTAGTTTCACAAATCAGGAACATAAGAGCTTCCAAGGGGATATCGCCTAAAGATTCACTTAAGTTGTATGTAAAGACCAAGAGTGAAATGATCTATCAAGAATACATTTCTGTCATTGATAAATTGGCTAATATTGATGAATTGGCTTTTACTACTGAGAAAATTGATCAGGCAGTTAGTTTCTTCATCGGTTCTGATGAGTGTTTCATTCCAATGGAAGGTACAATTGATGTAGAAAAGGAAAAAGAAGAAATCCAAAAAGAGTTGGATTACACCAAAGGCTTTTTGACCAGCGTAAAAAAGAAGTTGGAAAATGAGCGTTTTGTAAGCAACGCCCCGGATCAGGTAGTGGAAATGGAAAAGAAAAAACAATCTGATGCTGAAGCCAAGATTAAGACTTTGGAAGAAAGCTTGAAGAATTTGGGGTAATGCAAAAAGGCCCTAAGGGCTGACATATAAAGATGTGGGAAAGAGCCCAACTTAAAAGATGGATACATTGCCTTGGAAGGAACAAATATTACGCCACTTCGGGGCTATGATAACATTTGTTAGTTGTTAACACAGGGCTTCACCCAGTGTTAAAATATGTCGTCCTTTTAGGACTAAGTATGGAATCATAATTATAATATTATTAAAAAAACAGAAAAAGCACGACTCTCATCGTGCTTTTTGCATTATCAATTAGATAGAGAATATTTTTTATCCCATCTTTTCATCGCCACCCATCAAATAAGCTTTAATATAATCGTTTAGATCTCCATCCAATACGTTTTGAACATCGGTTCTCTCTACTCCTGTTCTAGCATCTTTAATCAATTTGTAAGGATGCAAGACGTAATTTCGAATCTGAGACCCAAAATCAATTTTCTTCTTGCCAGCTTCCACTTCACTTCTTTCGGCATTTTGCTTTTCTACTTCCATCTGGTATAGCTGAGATTTCAACATCTTCATGGCCTCTTCCCTATTTCCTAACTGCGTCCTATTAGCTTGGCATACCACTACAATTCCCGTAGGTTTATGGGTCAATTGCACCTTGGTTTCGACCTTATTCACATTCTGACCACCAGCACCACCAGAGCGAGAGGTATGTAGCTCCACATCATTAGGATGGATATCAATTTCAATGGTATCATCCACAACGGGATAAACATAAACTGACGCAAAAGAGGTATGTCTTCTTCCACCGCTATCAAAAGGTGAAATTCTTACCAAACGATGAACCCCATTCTCCGATTTCAAGAATCCATAGGCCTGTGGTCCATCAAATTCTAAAGTAACAGATTTGACACCTGCCACATCCCCTTCTTGAAAATCTACTTCACGCACTTTGTAACCATTAGATTCACCCCACATGATATACATCCGCATCAGAATCCCAGCCCAGTCATTGCTTTCTGTCCCTCCGGCACCGGGGGTTATCTGTAGCATTGCGGATAACTGATCTTCCTCTGAAGAAAGCATCTTCTTCAATTCCAGCTCCTCGGTTTTGGTTAGTGCTTTCTTGTAAGCTTTGGCTACCTCTTCCTCAGAGGATTCACCCATATCTAGAAATTCGTAATAGGTCTCTACTTCTCCATAATACTCTTCCAGCTCCTCAAAATGCTTAGTCCAGGTTTTTAAGCCTTGAATTACCTTCATGGTCTTTTCCGCTTCATCTGAATCATTCCAGAAATCGGGCTGGGCAGAAACCAATTCTAACTCTTTTACTTCTTCTACTTTTTTATCGTAGTCAAAGATACCCCCGAAGTGCTTCCACTCGGGCCTTTAAATCTTTTAAATCGTCACTAGTCATTAGGACTTTGTTTTATGTTGTTTTAAATTTAAAATTTTGAAACTCACGTAGCTATCATATAGCTTCACTGAAATTAGAAGTTATATTTTTTTGCTCAAGTATTTTCCGTTTTTCTCCTATAATAGAAGTTTTGTTAGCAAACATAAAATATCTCTATAAGCAGATTAAAACCAGCTAAAGCTAGAAGTTTAACCACAAAAGAGACAAAAGAAAACAAAAGTACAGCCACAGGCTATTTTGATTCCATTTAACATCAATAACAATCAAAGAAAATAATTCAATTTTCTCTTAATCTCATTTCACAAAACCACACAGACGTTAAAAAATAACTTTAGTTATTTTGCTTTGTGTTCTTTTGACTCTTTTGTGGTAAGATTTTGCTAACAGTTTTACAGAGTAGCAATCATTTCCAACTAACCACACTATATCTTGTTTTTGCCAACGCTGGCCCCCTATTTTGTCCTCCAGGTGGCTGGTTAGGGACCATAAAAAATGCCGCATAATCGTTCATTATACGGCAAAATCAATATTTTTACTATATACTAAAGCTTAAAAATCCAGTCGAATTTGTCTTCTGCTTCACCTAATTTAATTGCGTCCATTGCTTTCAATACTTTATTAGAAAATTTCCTTTCTTCAATAGCCGGTAAAGTATAATCAACTCCATCGTGACCGATCAAAGCAATATGTGCAATTGTGGCGGCTGTCCCGGCACCAAATGCTTCTTGTAAAGTTCCTTTTTTGGCAGCTTCAATTACTTCATTAACACTAATTCTTCTTTCCTCTACCTTCATCCCCCAGTCTCTGGCTAAGGTCAAAACTGAATCGCGAGTAATTCCTCTTAAAATAGTAGAGCTTGCTTCAGGGGTAATTAAAGTATCATTGATGACGAACATAATGTTCATTGTCCCCGACTCCTCTATATATTTGTGTTCAGTAGCATCAGTCCACACCAATTGGTGATAACCTTGCTTTTGTGCCAATTTAGCTGGATATAAGGACCCTGCATAGTTTCCCGCAGCTTTCGCATAACCAGTACCGCCTTTAGCCGCTCTGGTAAATTCTGTTTCAATTTTCACCTTCACTGGCTCACTATAATAAGCACCAACCGGGCAGGTGATAATCATAAATCTATATTTTTCCGATGGCTTGATTCCGATATAATCATCCATTGCAAAAGCAAAAGGGCGAACATAAAGTGCTGTATTTTCTTTGTTCGGAATCCAGGCGCTATCCAAATTCAATAGTTCAGTCATGGCTTGGATGAAGAGCTCTTCAGGCACCTCCGGGATGCACATTCTTTCAGCCGATTTGTTTAACCTTTTGGCATTGGCCTCAGGTCTGAAAACCACAGCCTCACCTTTACTATTCTTGTAAGCTTTTAATCCTTCAAAAACAGACTGTCCATAGTGAATAACACTAGATGCAGGAGCCATAGAAAGATCTGCATAAGGCACGATTCTTAAATCGCTCCACTGACCATCTTCATAGTCCGCAATGAACATATGGTCAGAATAAACTTTCCCAAAAGGGATATTGTTAAAATCCACCTCATTGATGCGGGAATTCTGAACTTTTTGTATAGAAATATCTAAAGTATCTAACATGATGGTCGGTTTAGTTTAAAATTGCACAAAAGTACAAAATAAAGGGCTCTTTTGCAATTACTTTTTTGGTACCCAGGGCACTTCATTGGCATTCAATTCTTGGGTTAACTTGCGTGAAAGCACAAATAAGTAATCCGACAATCTGTTCAAATAGGTGATTATCAAATCATTGACTTCCTCATGTTCTTTCAAGGCCACCACTCCCCGTTCAGCTCTTCTGCAGACTGTTCGTGCAACATGTGTAAAGGAAACCAGTTGATGCCCTCCTGGCAAAATGAAATTTTTCATAGCTGGTAAGCCATCGTTCATTTCATCTATCACTTTCTCCAATCGCTCCACATCCGATTCTGCAATATCCGGAATAGGAAATTTACTCTCCCCCGGCTCTTTTGCTAATTGCGAACCAATAGTAAACAAGCGATCTTGAATTTCTATGAATAATAAATTTCGCGATACATTTTCTTTATGGTCGCGCAAAACGCCCATCCAAGAATTTAATTCGTCCACATTGCCATAAGCATCAATACGTAAATGTGCTTTGGAAACCCGTGAACCACCCAATAAAGAAGTTTTACCTTTATCTCCGCCTTTGGTATATATTTTCATGTGTATATTGTTTATAATTTACGACCACATGACAACTTTTGATAAAAATTCAACTTCAGCTAGTGTGGTATTCGAAGTAGGATTTTTATTGTTAATTTTATTTTATGTAGTCATTTGTCAATTTGCAAATATAGAAGAAATGCTGGGAAGAAATTAGAGGTTGAGCGTGAGAAGTTGGAGTAGGACCAAAAGATTTCGCATCATCGTTTCTGCTAATAAATTCTGTAATTTATCTTAAAAATGTACTGTAGGGCGACATTTTGCATTCAATACCTTCAAACTCCTTACTTTTCAAGTATAGTCTTATAGGAATTAAGGAATGCATTGCCAATACTTTTGCCACCAAAATTACGCAGAAAGAACCCCAAAAAGCCTGGGGCTGTAATATTACTAATTGTAATATCAAGCTCCACAGTGTCGGCCTTAGCTTCAAAATTTTCCACAAAATGAGAAGTTGTGGTGAGCTTGCTGGTAATATATTCTTCATCGAATTCTATTACTATTCGATTTTCTGATTTTAAAACCGAAAAATTGGTTCTTTTCATAAGCCCTTCGCTCGTTTTTATGCTTACATAGTCATCACCATGTTCAATCAATTCAATGGTTGTCATGCCAGGATATACACTAATGAGATTTTTATAGTGCTCTCCCAAATTTCCGATTGATCTGTTAACATTTTCAATATCACAGGCAATCTTAGTTGATTGCTGAAACCAAATATTATCTCGTGTTTTGTCCATAATAACTCCTATTAATATTAAAACAATGGGTGCTGAAATTAAAAATATTTTCGTTTTCATTGCTCATTCCTTTTAAATGCTTTAAAAAATCGGTTTTCCTGTGACTAGAGAAAAATCTCCATTAGACATCGGATGTGACCACTATCTGTCATCATTTATACTCGACATCAATTTCATCAAAGTAAAACTTAGAAGAATTTGCTGAAGTTTTAAGAGTATAGCGCAGCCCCTTATCAACACTAAAAAACGACAAAAGCTAGTCTTGTAGTTGTCTTGAAGTATCTACATTACTAATATACTGTAATAAAAAAGATTTTTTTATATAAGAAGGTGAAAATTCATGGGTAGACGTTTACAAGCCTTAGAGGAAGATAATAAGAAGATCACACCAGAGGACAAAGCTGTTGAGTAAGTCTAGTTCTGGCCTTTATGCATTTGCTTTTCGTGCTCTCCAAACCAGCTTGGAGCAGGAATTTCATTATCGTGGATATATGTGACTATTGCTTCAATCTGAGGTTGATCCAAGGCGGTCTTTGGCATTAAACCAAATCTTTTAATAGGTCCTTTCATCATCGCTGCATCTTTAGAAGGATTAAAAGCGAAAGAAGTCATTTTCTGTATAAATTCTGCTCTATTAGATGTAGCGCTTTTATATCGTTTTTTTATACCTGCAAGTGGCGGTGCAAGTAATTCGTCATGTGAACTGCTCTTTGGATCATGGCAGACGTAGCAATTTATTGCAAGTAAATTTGATGCTGAGTCAGACGTTATGGAAGAGGAATGGAGAGGCTCTTGATTCAATCCAGCAATACTCTCCTGCTTAGTATTTTGACAAGCAAAAGTAGCCAGCAATGTAAAAAAGAGAACTATCATTCCTGTTAGGCCAATTTTATTTTTTAAACTCATTTTCATATAGATTTTATATTTTTCTTAAACTCAATTGATGATTGCATCATATTCTTCTTGCGTTAAATATTGCGGCTGGTATGTCACTCCTTGATTTGCCAAGTTCTTAACGAACGACCTAAGATGATTTTCAGATCCCTGCATTAAGTTATTATAAACTGCTTCGATATCTTGATTGTCAACAAAAGCCTCTAATGCATTTTTAAGGTCTAGAATATCAATTTCCTCTATTGCAGCGCCTACCTTTAAAGCTTCGATGATACTTTGCTGACCAGTTTGCGTTAAGTCATCATATAATTGCTGGATATCATAATTAAAAAAAACACCTGATTCCTTCCTTGCTGCTGGGTCTTCTAAGTCATATCTGTTGAGCAGCATTAATACAGCATCCATATGGGATTGTTCGCTGGATGAAATATTATCAAATAGTGGTCTTGACCATTTTAGGTAAAGATAGTCGTACACATCCCTGGCTAATTTTTCTTCTTCTCGCATAAATAAAAGCGAAGATTGCTCACTCTCGCTCAGCGGTTCCAGCGGAAAGCCATCAATCATTTGGCTAAACTCGTCATTAACTTGCGGAACAATTTCATCATTTGCAGTATTACACGAAATAATACCTAAGGGTAGAAGAAAAAGGATATAGAAAGATAGCAATCTCATGATTTTTAGCTTTAGTACGTATGTAAGTTAAGACTAATAATATTGAGAAAGGGTAACTCTTGTTACACCTAGGCGAGTTTAAAATCTTTATCAAATACTGCTTAAACAACACTTGACCAAGCAAAACACAGCTAAATCCCTACATTGAATGTGAATTAGCTCCAATCAGAAGAGGATCAGTTAAAACAAGAAGAACACGATTATATCCCTCCCGGAAGAAAATATCAGCCAGACGCCTAAACTAGGAGACCTTCGGCTGGAAAATACATTCTTTACATGCATAAAGTCGGGGGCAATGCCAATTCCTTTCTTAATTCTGCATCAAAATTTTCTTGGGTTAATCCGACATTACCCAAAAGATCCCAAACATCATCGGCTCCACCTAGCAATTCCAGCAGTCCTACTTTTCCATATAAACGATAAGTTCTTTCACATATCAGAGCGCCTATCATATAGGGAATGGAGGTTTCACCCGCAAAGAATCGTTCGAAAGGCTCTAAATGTTGTAAAAAGTCAATCTCAGGATGCTTCTGGACATGACTTCTTAAGTTCGCTTTATGCCACGAATAGCTAAATACTCTACTTCCCCCTACATAGGTCGCCATTCCTTCATCGATTAGTGGAGTACCCGAAAGAACTAGTGCACTACTGTAAAGATGCATTATCTCGTGGGTGTAGTATTCCGAACTATTCCCTGAAAAAACGATGTTAAAGGTAGCAGCTAAACCACCTCCCCCTTCCCTATACATAATCGGGTTGTAATCAAAGCCTTTGATTTGAAACAGTTCCTCAAGGCCGGTGCATGAATAATAAGTGATTGGCATAGGATCGGTATCAAAGAATTCACAAATTTTGCTAATGTCCTCAAGCTGCTTTTCAGCCTCCTCCTCATTGAAATCTCTATCTGGCGAGATAACATATTCTATACTCCCTCTCTGAATTTTTTCCCAGTTCCTGGTAAAGTAAGGAAGTGGATGACTAAACAGTATGCCAGTGTCCGTTTTGTTGGCTACAATATTGAAAATGCTCTTGAGGGTATTTGCATTTGTGGTATCATTATGACCGATGAAAGCCAATTTAAGCAACTTCTTCTTTTCCTGCTCAGTACTGCCAATTTCCATTAAACTCGGCTGATAATAATATAAAGCGCTGTCTTTATGTTCAATTTCGTAAATATCTTGAAAGGGAAACCAAAATGTATCAAAGTCTTCTGCTAACCAATATTCATTCTCCTTGAAGGAATCATTCTTTGTTTCAAGAAACTTCTTCAGGCTGCTAATAATATCTTGATTTAAGGGGATTTCTTGATCAATAGAGGAAGAGATGCTTAATTGAGTGGCCTGTGGATTATCAGTTTTTTCCTCTTGAGTACATGAAAAAATAATTAATAGTAGAAAGATGATTAAGAATTTCTTCATTTTATCCGTTTCTGTTCCTGTCAAATCCAATAATAACCACAAAATACTAAAAAAAGCAAGCGAACAATTTAATTACAGCTAATTGACTTACAGATTAAGCAATCCTAACTTCATTTAAAACACCATTCTTAAACCAACAGCTTGCATATTAGCTACAAATTTCAAGCTATACTTTGGCCTGCTATAGCTGATGCTTTCCAAGGAATTATTATAGATATCAACAGCTTTCTTCATATTTTTTGAGTAGCTAATGGAAAGCGGAATTGCCAATACCATCGCACCTGCTCCAATTGCAGCCAGGTTCCAATTAGGATCGCCACCTGCGATCTGAGACCCAACAGTCCAGCCCATCAGAAAACCACCAGCACAGTTTAGCACTGTAGCCATAACCCTATTCATTTTAGCTTCTTCAAGGAGTACATAAGCGTCAGAAAGCGTGTCCAATTTACTTTCCAATTGTTTTGCACTAAGAGGACGGTCCTCTTGATAAAACTTATAGCTCCCCACTGCTTTTTTATATTCTATTTTTTGAGCATGAATTGAACCTATCAATACAGCTCCTAATATGCAGATTAAAACTAGACTTTTCATCCTTTCAATCATTACTAATCAAAACACATAGATAATAAAATTTAATCCAATAGTTCTAATCTAAGCATCAAGAATTAAAGACTTTTTTTTGGCACTGGCATAAAACTAAGATGTGAAACAAGTTTCAATTTTACAATATCCTATTTTCTATAAGATTATACAAAGCTTAAGCTTGAGATAAACTAAGACTTCCTCACTGCTAATAAAGGAAAAAAGAAAAACACCCCAATCATGGAAAATATCAATCCACCTATAGTGCCCACAGCTAAAGAAAACCAAAAGACTTCATTTTGTCCGCTCATGACAAATGGAATTAAGCCGAAGCAAGTGGAGAATATGGTTAGTAAAATCGGGGCGGCCTTTGTACTTACTGATTTTAGGAAGCCTCTGCTATTTTGAATCTTTCTGTTTTTGAAATCATAGAGAATGTAAATCCCAGCATTTACGGTTAAGCCTCCTAGCATAACAAATGCGGCATATCCTCCTTGATCAAAGTAGAATTCAAACCAACCAAAGGTGAGGAACAAACCAATAAAGGTAAGCGGGATCAATAGCAAAATATAGAAAGGCAGTTTAAAGCTTTCAAATAAAATACTACAAATAAAGAAGATAGCCACTATCAGCAATAACAATAATGAGTACTGCTTTTTGGCAGCATCCGAGCCCCAGCTGTAGGACTGCTTTTCAGCACTATAGCCTAAAGGCTTGATTTGATCATAGGTTGTCAATACCTCCTCTAAGTATTTACTTCCAAAACGAGAAGATCCGTAATACTCAAAGCTCAACACGCGGATATAGCTACGGTTTTCTTTATAAATCGCATTGACGGTACTTTCCAGCTGCAGCTTACTCAAATCTCCTGTAGGAATTCTTTTGCCTGCATAATCCAAACTGTATTGCTCCAAGGCAAACTTATTGAAGTTATCGGCTTGAGCTGATGCCAACACTAGTGGAAATTGCTCTCCACCGATGGGTAAATAGGCAGTAGCTCCATTAGCCGGGGCATGCATACGGATCGCATTGGTGAAATCCGACAAGCTGATATTATAAAAAGCTAGTTCCTTTAAATCAGGACGAATAATATATTCCTTACTTTTCTGGTCACGCCAGCTCATCCTTTCATTGGTATTCACTTCTTGAATTCGAGGATGTTCCAACAGCATCTCAGCTAATTTATCGGCCTGATTTTCCAGTTCAAAATAATTATAGCCTTTTAAAGCCACCCTAAAGGATGGAATTCGATCACCCGAACCAGTAGAGAAGCCCTGCCCTACTCCATAGACGCTCCAATTAACTCCGCTCCAGTTCGTACTTCTGGAAGATAGTTTAGCCTTCAGCTGATATGGAAATGCGGATTTCTCATATTCTTCTTTAAAGATGATTTCGATGCTTCCGTATTGTCCCGAATAAATTTGAGTGGTGAAAATATCAATACCCTCTTGTTTGAGCAGAAAATCCTCAAAATCCTTCATAATGGTATTCATCTGCTCAAGCGTATTCCCATATGGCAATCTACCGGTAATATAAAGACGTGTTTTTTCATTTTGTCGATAGCTGGATCGCTCATAGACATTCCGCACAAAAAGTCTCAAACTACCGCCCAGCCATTTGTCAGAAATCAGACGGATGTCATCCTGATAAATATCGGAACCGATAATTTTATTGTACCACTCATGATCTTCCCATTTGGCGGGGAGCATAAAAACAGGTAAGCCAAATCCCAGCAAAAGCAGAATAAAGAAAGCTTTGCGATATTTTACCGACCAGTGAATGGCATTGGAATATCGATTAAACCAACGCACTTTTCTGCGCAGCTGTTTCATACTATTGCCATGTCGATTCTTATTTTGAGCAGTAAATAGCAAGGTATAAAGCGATGGCGTGAAAAACAAAGCGACCAATAAAGACACACCCAACAAAAGTGCTACCACTTTGGAAAAATCAACCAGATTCATTTTCTGTTCTTCTGGCAATAGGAAAACTAACAACAAAGCGGCTATGGTAGTCAATGAAGCGGCCAAAAGCGCCAAAAACAAATGACGATTTTTGTATTTGTGGATGTGATCGATCATGACAATGGCATTATCTACTATCAAGCCAAAGGAAATCGTCAAACCCGCCAATGAATACAAATGGATTTCAATATCCAAGGCCCAAACGCCAATAATAGCTAAGGACACATTCACAAAAACACCTGCAAAGAGCACTAATAAATATCTCCAATTTCTGTTGATTAGGAAAATGAACAATATCAAAATACCAATAGATAAAATGGATCTTTCGTAGAGTTTGTCCAGTTCTTTTTCCAGATATTCGGTATCGTCATAAACCAAACGGAGTGCCACACCTTCTGCCAAATTATCTTCAATTTGATTTAATCTGGATTTGACTTCTCTGGCCAAATTGATTCGGTTGACGCCCTTACGAACCTCTACCACTAAAGTCACAAAGTTTTCCCCATTGATTCTGTAATAGCTATTGGCTTCCTGCTCCTCTAGATTAATATCCGCTAATTCTTTTAAGCTATAGCTATTGCCTGATTCAGTGTGCGTGATTTTCAACTCTCCTATTTGCTGAATATCCTCAAACCTTTGGTCCAGCACTAAAACATATTTTTCATTGCCGGCACCTTGTGCCAAACCGGGATAACGCAACTGACCGCTTTGTTGTAAAGCCGTTCTTAAATCGCTGGGATTTAACCCGTAGGCTTCCAGTTTATCGGGATGGAAATTAATGCTGATTTGCAGATTATTGGCTCCGTAAACTTGAAGTGCTTCTATTCCTGCAATATTTTGGAGTGGTTTCACAATCGACTCTTGAGTAATTTCCTTTATTCTGTAAGAAGCAAAAGGCCCTCGGATTGTATATCTCAGAATGGTTTTGCTTTCCGTCTCCTGATCTCCCCCACTACTTTGCAGAATGGGATAGCTCACTTTTTCATCCAATTGCGGATAGACTTGTCGGATGAGCGTGGCCACTTCAAAGCGTTTATAGGCTAAATCTGCATTTTTAGAGAAGCGAAGTGTGATATTTCCGCTTCCATAACGAGACTGGGAATTGAGTTCATCCAAATCCCTCAATTGGGAAAGAATGTTTTCCAGCGGTGCTGTAGCCAGTTTCTCCACCTGCGTAGGATCTGCATTACGCACATTAAATTGCAGACTGATCTCAGGCGTCTGATAAGTAGGGTTCAGGTTGACCGACAGTTTGGGAATAAGTGCTAAACCCATTAAACTGACGACTAAAAATGTAATAATTATACGAAATGGGGTCATTAGAGGTAAAGATAGGAATTATTGGGGGATGAGAAAGGGGTAACTATAGATTTAGGTACACATTAATACCAATTTAATGCGATACAATAGTTTGGTACTAAAAAAAGTATAATGATAACCACATTAGATAAGTTAGCCTTCTAAACATATGGCATTATTGCAAAGACTGGTAATCAGAAAAAAGTCAATTGATCTAAATTATAAATTCAAGTAAATCGCTATTCTTCAATTTCTAAGATCTAATCCATAGCTTGTGAGGTATTTAGCCTCAGAATCAGGATTGAATGGAATAGTGGATATTACATGGTCCTGATAATCTAAAAGATTGAAAAAATCTACTTTATCATAATAGATCGTATCAGATTTAAACTTCTTGTAGGCTAAATAAGGATCTGGTTTTCGTTCACCAAAATAGGAACCCGTATTGGTAAAGTACGTAAAAACCAATTCTTTGCTATGCTCATCCACATAAAAATCCATCACCTGATCCTTGATAACTTGTTTCCCTGCTACTAGAACCTTTTCTTTATTAGGAATGACTTTAAAGTCCAACTTCACCTTTTGTTTAAGGGATCCCTGGAAGTCAAATTGATACAGCTGGCTGCTTTCTTTCTTAAGAATATAAAATGCGTTTTTGGTCAATTGATGCCTAATCCCATGATTAGCTAATATAAACCCTGGTATTGCTTGATCATTATCCTTAGTGAAATCACCAAAAGTAGATTTCAATTGCCCACTAAGGTCGAAAATACCCACCAACTCGACTCCTTTGTATCGCTTACTTTTTGTCAATCCCAAATAAAAAATTTGCTGTCCTTCATTCCATTGAAAAAGACTTTCACCCATATCCCCCTCTATTTCGTAACGACCTATTTTTAAGGGAATCTCTTTTATGAACTTCCCTTCTTTATCAAAAACAAGTAAAAGTTTTGACTGGGAAGAAAGCAAAAAAACACGATCACTTCCCACTGAAAACTCATTGATTTTAATGGGCCTTTCAGAAAATTGATATTTAGTACGAGAAGAGTCTTGAAGGTGATAAGCATCTACATGATTCAAATCATTTGCTTTCAAGTAAAGAACATCACCAATTAAAATCTCTTTGATGAAGAAATTGCTTTGCATGAAGATCTCGTCTTTTATCTTCTTAGCATCTTCAAAGCTTACTAAATCTACTGTATTAATTTTTATACTTTCAACAGATGATTTGGACTCAGTAATCTTGCAGGATGAAAAGGTCACTAAAGCAAAGATTAATACATAACGGAATATGATCATATTTTTTTTTATTAGAAGCACCTTACTGAAGACTTCTGGTGCAGTAGAAAAAAAGTAGCTACCCCATGAAACTGAAATCTAAAAATGTGATAATTATACGAAACGGGGTCATTAAGGGTAAAGATAGGAATTAATGGTGATGAGAAAGGGGTAAACTAGAGTTTAAGTTTATCAAAAATATTTAAAATCACTAATCAAAATTACCCAAAGAAAATTGAGCGCTCAACAAAAACTGTCTTGGTCTCATTTGAAATTGGTTAAGCACATAAATATTAGCATCTGCAAATACTGAAATATAGTTTTGATTATTCAATAGATTCCTACATTCGAAGGTTAAGTCAAGGCCTATCTTATTAAAGATGTAATTGTATGATAAATTTAAAAATTGATTAAATCCTGTATACTCTCCTGAAATAAAATTATTATTGACCTGATATTGGCCTCTGAAATATTGACTTTCACTTGCAAACACGTCTAATAAAAGCTCATGCTTTTCTCTTCTTAAAAAATTGGCACTTACTTCATTAAGTTCATTGGAAAAAAAATCTTGTTGAAAAGTATAATCATATTCTATAAAGGAAGTCAGAGAACCTTTTGCTCCTACGCTATAATTAAAATTGCTATTTTCAACATCTGTCATGCTACCGTTCAAAATTCTTGGACTCCGCATTTGCATGGCATTCGAATTAGCAAAAAAAGTAGTCTTAATGGCATTGAAATACTTGCTTATGTCCATGGATACCATTTGTCTGGTTGAATTAATTTCATCTTCCAATGTATTAACAATGGAAGCTCCTTCTACGGAATAATTGTAGCTTTCTTGAATGTTGGAATTCATCAGGCCATATCTGTAGCGAAATGTCCAGAAAAATGCTTTAATAGGATTTCTATACTGAATATTTCCACCAATAGTTTGTGATTGAATTTCTTCCAGAGGCGTTTCAAACCTCAATAAATTACGATAAGATCTTAAAATATACCCACTGTGAATTCTGTTTGCATTGCCAAATTCATTTTTGATTGCTGCATTGAAATTTGCTTTCCAAAAGTTGTTGAATTCGTAGTGCGCATTGAATTCAGGCTCGAGATTTAAACGAGTAAAATTGTTTTCTTGAGTAGCTAAACCATTGCCTTTAATCCAGAAGTTCCTGTAAAACAAAGGGAGGTTAAAAGTCAGAATCCACTTTTTATATGCATATTCTGTCTTAATATTTAAATAAGGAGAAAGATTAATTAAGCTCAAATCATTTGATCTTAAGGAATCTGAAGACTCTTCACTTTCATTCTCCGCATTAATTTCTGAATTTAAGTCCTCTGATGATAGGTTAAATCCCATCTCAGGATTCACTAATAATCGTCCGAACTTTTTTGACATGCTCATTTTATTTTTTGTATCCAAAATATCTTTATTCAGATGCTGGATAGCTATTGGAGCATTCCCAATTACATTCGAGAAAACCGCAGGATTGACACTGAGTAATTCACTATTTTTGATATAATTAGAACTGGATTTAAAAGTAATCAAAGAATTAAAAACCTTTTTAATTGCTAAAATATCATTCCGAATCCATAAATGAGACTGATCTAAATCCTGATTAAAATCTGACTGATTGGTAAGATTAAGTGAACCAAATTTATTATCTACAGTAGAATTAATGGAAATGCTCTGTTTGTAATAGCTACTACTTATATTTTTCTCTAAAAATAGTGCCCCCTTTATAACATTTGAATTAAACTCATTTCTCTTATTCTCTGATAACTGAATGCTATCATTGGGTGTAAATATTTGGGTTTCTGTACTGCCATTTAGTACTTTCACTGCATCCAAGTAATTAATATTGCCTTTTATCTCCCATTTTTCATTGACTTTTCTCAAATAATTAATACTTCCCAAGTGCGATTGATTATCTAACCAAAATTTTTCATTAAATGGAGGTTGGTTAATAGATTGAACTTCCAGGAGATAATCTTTTCGTCCAAAATTTAAACTAGAAGATCGAAAGGATTGCAGTTCTCTTTCTAGATTATTACCAGTATTGTTTGATTGAAAAGAAGCTATCACTTGTTGTTTCCTATTAAATAACATCGGACTGACGTTGGCTCCCCATAAAGCCGGACTTAAACCTCCGCCCAATTTCCCACTCCCGGTTAGTGTGACATTTTTATTGAGCTTAATATTTAATGAAGTTTTATTAGAAAAAACCAAACTATCATAAATTCTAATCGGTTGATGGTTTTCCAATATTTGAACATCGCTTACTGCATCTGCCGGTAAATTATTATTGGCTAAATTATATCTACCTTCTAATAGGTCAAGTCCATCAATATAATATTTTTCGATAGGCTCTCCCATATAGCTTACACGACCATCACCATCCACTGATATGCCCGGTAATTTTCGCAATACATCGGCTATCACTCTATCCTGCTGGCTTTTAAATGCATTGACAGAATAATTGATGGTATCTCCAAAATCAATAATGGGAGGTGCTTTTAATTTCACCTCATCTAACTCCACCACATCCTCTATCATTTCAAAGTTAATCTCCCTTGAAGCGTCCACAAAGATTGACTTTTTGGACTTTTTATACCCGATATAAGAAACTTCTAATGTTACACTATCTGCCAAGTCAATGGGAATTTGATAATTGCCATCCTTATCGGTTATACCAAAATCTATAATTTTGGCGCTGTTCATATTTTTCAATAAAACAGATGCCCCTATGAGCAATTCTCCTCTTTCATTTTCAACTTTACCAAAAATTTTGAATTGTGCATAAGCATTGGTTAAACCAATACTGAAAAAAACTATTATGGTAAAAAATATTCTCATTCCAGCTCAATAGGATTATTGGCTGAAGACTTCTTTGGTTTTCCACTCATTTGAGAAAAGAGTCTTTTGGCCATGGCTTCGGAATTGGCTTCATAATTTTTCGTCATTTGCTTGTATTCTTGCTGGGTAAGTAATTGATAATCCTCATTTAGCAGATTTCTCTTAATTTCATAATTTCCTTTTTCCAAACCGACCAGATCAAACTTATAATGCTCTTGGGTATCATAAACAGATATAATAAGTCCCGGCAAACCATAGAATTTATAAGGGCCGTCACTAATAGCTATTTCCAGATCAAACCATGCTATATAATCTCTACCTGCATAAGATGCGGTAGCTTTTTGACATTGATAGCCATTGATCTTTTTAGTTTGATTGCCAATAGTCCAATCCATCAAATTTAGTGGCTGATAATATTTATATAGTCTAGCCATCATTTCTGTTAAAAGTTCCATCTTAGACTCTTGATAGATTTTATTCACTTTTAAATGAGTTTTTACTCGTGGTGCTGCCAAAGCATTTTGAACTACCTCTTCAGTGGTCATATTTCCTTTCTGAATTTCCAGAAAGGAAGTATCATTAAGCGCATTATTATAACTTAAGAATTGAGACATTTCATTATTGAAATATAATAAAAATGTCTCCGACTCTATATTTTTGTCATTTGTGGAATCTGGTTGATAGATGAGCTCATAAGTGGCTTTAAAGCTAGTTTGAGCCAGAGGTGTCATATTTTGAGCTAGGAACGATACAGTAATGAAGAGAAAGCAAACTTTCATACTTTAAAGTCTTAATTTGGTTGAATATTCCAATATAATAAATACTTACTAAAATAGGACTAATCATTATTCTATTCCAGCTCAATAGGATTATTGGCTGAAGACTTCTTTGGTTTTCCACTCATTTGAGAAAAGAGTCTTTTGGCCATGGCTTCGGAATTGGCTTCATAATTTTTCGTCATTTGCTTGTATTCTTGCTGGGTAAGTAATTGATAATCCTCATTTAGCAGATTTCTCTTAATTTCATAATTTCCTTTTTCCAAACCGACCAGATCAAACTTATAATGCTCTTTGGTATCGTAGACAGATATAATGAGTCCCGGCAAACCATAGAATTTATAAGGGCCGTCACTAATAGCTATTTCCGGATCAAACCATGCTATATAATCCCTACCTGCATAATATGCGGTAGCTTTTTGACATTGATAGCCATTTATCTTTTTTGTTTGATTACCAATCGTCCATTTCATTAGATTAAGTGGCTGATAGTATCTGTAGAGATTTGTCATCATCTCCTGAAGAATTTCCATTTTGGACTCCCCATAGACCTTATTAACCTTCAATTTAGTCTTTGTCCTGGGTGCTTCAAGTGTTCTCTGAACTAATTCTTCATTACTCATCTTACCTTCATGAATCTCTAAAAATAATGAATCTCTTACAGCATTATTATGGCTTAAGAATTGAGACATTTCATTGTTGGCATATAACAAAAACATCTCTGATTCCTTGTTTTTACTATTAGTAGAATCTGGTTGATGGATAAGCTCATAAGTAGCTTTAAAGCTAGATTGTGCGATAACTTCAGAGGAAAAACCTGAAAGGAAAATCAATTTAAGTATTAAGTAGGTATGTTTCATTTTAAATAAGGTGAAATTGTTAAAGTAATAAAACAAGCTAGTGAAACTCACTAGCCTGTTAAGGTTTATATTAATTCAGCTTTTTTTCTCGACCACCTTCACAAAAATAATTATGTGCCCATTCAATGTTTCTCACAAGGTTTGCTTGATTCTCTCCACAGACAGGTCCTTCAACACCACAAGATAAAGTAACATAAGCACAGGTTGTTCTCATTTCCTCAGCAGGTTTAATATCAGAATTTGCCATGGAAGAAATAGAGGTTAATATAAGACCTCCTACCAAACTGAAAAATAACTTTTTCATAATATATAAATTTTAAGGTTAAAAATAAATTAAACACCAACCCTAAATACTAAATCATGAAAAAAACCTTTCTTGAACAACCAAAGGCCTAATAAGGTGGGACAAGTCAAATTTCTTCACTCTGCAGGTTTTGCTCGAAACAGCTTTTGCTAGCGGGTGCTGTTTAGAATCAGTTACTACATTTTATAGTAATACTGAGTTGATATTGTAAATCAAAAAAAAAAAACGAAAAAGCAAAACTTATTACATTAGTTTTTGTCACAAACTAAAAGCTTATTTAAATAATTATACTTCTATGAAAATATTACAATTTCGGTCTGATCCCTAGAAATAAATCTTAATTCTTTCATCTAATAACAATTAGAGGAGTTTTAGCGAGCATATATGACTATTTTAGTTAATTCAACCTAATTATATAGTAGGTTTAAATATTCAAATAATGGCTCTATTTGTACATATGATTTCTTATTAAAAACCCGCATATAAAAACAAGGAGATAAACTAATAGCAGAAAACATTTCATTTAGTTTAAACCAATTTTCTTTGATTATAAACTAGCAATATAGTAGCTTTAAGTTTGAACCAAAATCAATATGTCAAAAAACTTATTCTTTCTACTTATCCCCTTTTTTTATTTCGCCTGTAATAGCGAAGAAAAAATAGATGAAAAAACGGCTACCGAAAACGTAAAAAACGCACCTCCCAATACCATGGTAAAGGTAGATACAGCCATATATACCCCTTTCTATTTGTTAATTGAAAGTGCTGGTAAAGTGAAAGCGCATAAGGATGTCACAATTTTAGCTGAAACAAACGGCACTATTCTAGAAGCCAATATAAAATCAGGTCAAAAAGTAAGTGAGCGAGAAGTTTTAGTTCGTCTAAAGCCTGAAGAAGCACAATTACAATTGCAATCGGCCGAAATTAAGTATGAAAAAGCCAAACTAGAATTTGAAAATAGCCTTATCGGTTTCCCAAAATTATTGGCTCAAGATAATCCTGAGCAGGACAGTCTGTATCAAAAACTAAAAATAGGGAGCGGCCTGCAAGAAAGCAGCATTCAACTTAAAGAAGCTCAATTGGCACTTCAGAAAACAGTGATTAGAGCCCCATTTTCCGGCACTTTGTATGATGTCCAAGCCTTCAAAGGTAAAAGTGTGAAAGCTGGGGATGAATTATTCGCTGAATTTAACCACCGCCTTTTAGTGGAAGTCAATTTATTGGAATCGGAAGCTTTAAACCTTAAAGAAGCTATGCCTGCAGCAATTCGAAATCCGGCAATGGATGAAAGTTTTACAGGCGAGGTTTACAGCATCAACCCTAAAGTAGATGAAAACGGTTTGGTGCAAACGCAGATCCTCTTAAAAGGAGAACATGCCCTTTGGCCGGGAATGAACGTAGAAGTAGAGATTAGAATACCGAAAGGCGAACGATTGCAAGTGCCGAAAGGCAGCTTGGTATTGCGTTCTGGAAAGCCGGTTGTTTTCTCAGTGGAAAAGGATTTGGCAAAATGGAATTATGTGGAATTCGGATATGATAATGGCAAAATGGTAGAAATCACGGATGGCATAAAAGCCGGAACGGTGGTGATTACCAATAACAACTTGCAGTTGGCACATGATGCCCCGATCAGCATTCAAAATTCGGATAAATAATGACCCGCTATTTCATCCAAAGGCCTATAGCCGTCATCATGACTTTCGTTGCGCTTATTGGATTAAGCGTGTTGGCATGGCTCAATAGACCTGTTTCTCTTTTACCCGATATTGATGTACCTGAAATGGCCATCAGAGTCGATTATGCCAATGCCTCTCCCGAAGCTATAGAAAATAACATTCTCAAGCCCATGCGGGAATCTTTGGCTACCATGCAGGGTTTGTCTGATTTACAATCTACAGCATCAAATGAAAATGGCTTGCTTCGCCTACGGTTTAACTATGGGCAGCGAATGGATTTGGCTTTTGTGGAAGTCAATGAGAAAATTGACCGACTGACGGATCAATTTCCTGCTGATATGTCCCGACCAAGGGTGATAAGAGTGAATTACACCGATATCCCGATAGCCAAAGTTCAGTTGATTCCGAAAGATGAAGCCAATATGGTAGAAAGCTCACGACTGGCAGAAAATGTCATAAAAAAGCGAATTGAGCAAATTGAAGGAATTTCTTTGGTTGATTTAAACGGAACTGTAGATGAACAAATCAAAATCATTCCCGATCTCAAAGCTTTAGAAAGAGCAGGATTAGAAATAGAAGCCATTGCTCAAGCCATTCAATCGGCTAATCAAGAATTGGGCGGAGTAGAAGTAAAAGATGGGCAATACCAGTACTATATGCGCATGGCCGGCAGATTAAATAATGCGGAAGATATTGCGTCTATTCCTGTCAGAATCAATGAGGATAAATATATTCCTATTCGCCAATTGGCAGAAGTAAAAACCGCAGAGGAGAAGGTCAGCGGATTTCATTTCTTCAATCAAAATAGAGGCATTGTGATGAACATTCACAAGCAACCACAAGCAGTGATGACAGAATTAATGCCGGAAATTGAAAAATCCATCGTTCAATTTAGGAAGGACTACCCAACTCTAGAGATTGCGATCACGCAAGATCAATCCATTTTCTTAAAAGCGGGTATCAATAATTTGCAAGGTAGTTTATTATTCGGAGGGCTATTTGCTTTTGCAGTACTCTTCCTTTTTATGGGTTCTTTTCGCTTGCCTGTGATTATGGGAATTAGCTTACCATTGTCACTGATTTTATCCTTTCTGTTTTTTGAAATATTTGGATTGAGTATCAATATCATTTCTTTAAGTGGATTAGCACTAGGGCTGGGAATGCTAATTGACAATGCCATTATCGTATTGGAAAACATCAGCCGAAAACGCATGGAAGGCCTCAACCTTTTGGATGCTTGTGTGGCAGGGGTTGGAGAAGTTCGAGGCGCATTGATCAGTTCGGTATTGACCACTTTAGCCGTTTTTGTTCCTTTGATTTTCTTAAGTGGCGTAAGTGGTGTTCTGTTCTTTGATCAAGCCGTATCTGTAGGCATTATTTTGACGGTTTCTTTAGGCGTTTCCTTTGTTTTGCTCCCCCTACTCTATCGTTTATTCTTTGAAAAGAAAAAGGATTTTAAGAAGGAGGACAGCCGATTTTTTAAAAGTATTATTCGTGGATTTGAGAAATCACATCACTGGTCGTTCCGAAATAAGCCCTTAAGCTTTATCCTTATTTTCTTGATTATTCCATTGGGGCTGTGGTCTTTGTGGAGTTTGGAACAAAAAGGCTTGCCCGACATCACCAGAACGGATGCTGTAGTAAAAATCAATTGGAATGAACCGATAGATGTTCTAGAAAATGCTAGCAGAACGAAAGAGATACTACAATCACTCGATTCTCAATTCCAATTTAGTGAAACTGATGCTGGTATTCCGGAATACTTATTAAGCTTAGAAAATGCCGAGCTGCAGGAAAGTCTAATCTATTTGCAATTTAAAAATGAGGATATCAAAAACGAGACCCTAGATGTTTTGGGCAATCGTGTAAAGCAATCCTATTCTAAAGCGTCTTTTGAAACAGCGAATGCTAAAAATGCTTTTGATATGCTCTTTGCGAGTGATGAACCCTATTTCAGGGTGCAGTGGCAAGATCCTGGCTTGAAAAATGCTGATCCAGAAAGTATCAAGCCAACTTTGGAAAGTTTCCCAACTGATGATTTTCAATTAGGTCCTTCATTAGAGGAAGAAAGTAGTATGATTTTGACCATCAAACAACCCAAACTATTGCAATACGGCATTAGGCCAGAGCAAATTATCAGTCAATTGGAAAGGGTCTTGGGCAATTATAAAATTTCAGAATTGAAGCAATTTGCCATTATTACGCCTGTGGTTTTGGAAACCGACCAAAAAGCTTTTGAAGATTTGTTGAAAACGGCCAAAGTTCGTAACAGCGAAGGCAGAAGTTATGCTTTGCGCAATTTTGTAGAATATGAGTGGGGCAACAGATTGAAAAAGATTACGGCAGATGTCTCGGGTACTTATTTCTCAGTTAACTTAACAGAAGATGTTGTGCAAACTAATCAGGAAGAATTGGTCTCCAATATCGACCAGTGGGCTAGCCAAAACAGTTTGATTCAGAAAATATCAGGAAGGTATTTTTCAGACCAAGAAAATTTGAAAGAACTAGCTTTTATATTGTTGATTTCGGTAGTCTTATTGTATTTCATTCTATCAGCTCAGTTTGAAAGCTTTTGGCAACCCTTAATTGTGATTTTTACTTTGCCTTTCGGGATTATGGGGGCAATGATTGTGCTTTGGCTAGGCGGAAGCAGTATCAATATCATGTCTGCCATAGGGATGGTGGTGATGCTCGGAATTATGGTGAATGATGCAATTTTGAAAGTAGATACCATGAATCGCAACATCAAAAATTTAGAAAAGAAGGATAAAGAAAGCATCTATGAAGCTATATTTTCGGCTGGTAAAATCAGACTGAAGCCGATTCTAATGACTTCAATTACTACCCTTTTGGCCTTGAGTCCGGTTTTGCTCTCAGGTGGTTTGGGAGCAGAATTACAAAAGCCCCTTGTCCTGGCTGTAATGGGCGGTTTGACTATAGGGACATTTACAGCTTTGTATTTTGTGCCTTTGGTGTACTATCAAGTGCGGAGATTCTTAGATGACTAAGTTTTTACGTGATTAGGTAAATAGGTGTTAAAGAGGCTATGAAAAAGTAAAAAGTTGGTAGCTGGAAGTTAGGTCAGTACTGAAAGTCAGGTTTTGAAAAAAAAATTCAAACCTAAAAAAAGCAATTAGGAAAAGTGTTTCTTACTATTCTATTCCAATAGAATAAACAGCGGTTTTCCTTGACTCCTTAATTTTAAATATATCGTATACCTTACCATTATGAATTTTTGAAGATGAAGAAATAGATTTTAATTTTTCATTTTTAATTATTTCTAAATTTCCATCATACCTAATTTTAAATATTTTACTATCGTTATCTTTACCATATGGTGTACAAATCAAATAGACTTGATCTGAGAAAATATCCTTTTCTAAATTAAAAGTAAATGATCTAAATAAACCTGACTTTTGAATATCAAATTCTGCAAGATTAACTTCCTGAATCCTCCCACTATTATCCAAATGAGATAAAACCCCATTTTGATTATCCAATATATATAGTAAACCTTTATCTTCTAAAACTTCAAATTGGAGAAATGGATATACTGAACTAAATATCATCATATCAGTATCATATGAGATTTCATATAATGTATCAGGCTCTGATAAGCTGTAATCCAATAGGTATTGATATTGAATTTTTTTAACTCTATCAAATTCAGTCACAGCCCCAAAATCTTTGCTCTTTGTTTTATAGTAAGAATCTTGTTTATAATATGTATCATAGCCCTCCCCTATTTGTATAAAAGGCCGTCTATTAATTTTGAAAGGATATCTTCTTCTATTTATTTTATATTTATCCATATCTATTTCAAAATACAACTTATCGCAGGGACCAAAAACTTTTTGGTTACCGGAATTAAAAAAATAAGGAAAAGCCACTCTCAATTTATCTACTTTTGCTATCCTCTTATCTTTCTGAACTAAGTGTTCCTTGTTTAATAAAATTAAATGATATTCACCATCCACGATTGTTGAAATTATCAAGCCACTACGGCTAATGTCAAAATCCACAATTCTCACTTGATCCGTACTGTAAACCAACTGCCATCCTTCTCTCACTAAAACTTGAGTATCTTCATCGCTTATTGATTTAACGGAGATAGTTTGAGTAAAAGCTAAATCTGATGATAAAAAGGTTATTAATAAGGCTAAAAGTGAATATCCTCTCAAAATAAATTATTTCGTTAACTTCATTGTTACAATCTCTCTTTTCTCTTCCATGAAATATTTTTTCAGAAAGCTGATTGAATCATTGTATACATAAGGCATCATGTAATTATTTCCATTCATTATTTCTCCAAATTCCAATACTTTTTCAGATAAATTTATCTTATAAATAAAATGTCTTATTTTATTATCATTGATATGATTTATAGTATGGAAATATAATATCTCTTGATTGGAATCTTTTTCAATTCCTAGTCCAATTTTCGCATCATTCCCCCAATGACCTGGGTTAATTGAATAATTAAATTCAGGCAATTCGATATTAACTGAATCAATTAAATTCCCATTATAATCATATTTATATAATTCTTGTCCCATGGGAAAAGTAACATATATAAATCCATCTTTAACAACATACATATAATGTGGGTTGAATGGCAGGCTAGGTTCTGTGACATAATTAGACTGAGGAAATTTACCAAATGTCTTAAGCAACTGACCAGATTCGCCAAATAAATGAAAAAGGTGCTGCTCTTCCATTATTTCATCCAATCCCTTATCTAGATTTTGTTGATAATAACCTAAATCACTAAGTACATTAATTGCAGTCGGTATTATAAAGCTTCCATTTTCCAATACTTCAAACCGATGAGTATCCGAATGAATCGATTGTTCTGAAAAATCATCAAGAGCAATTGCAGAGACCGAATCACTATTTTTTTTTACTTTAGCAATGGTGAATTGATGTAGATATAAAACATATTGAATCGAGTCATTTTCTGTTACTGAAGTCGGAAAAAAGGGAGTTTCAATATAGGTGTCTCTACTAATTACATCAATGGAATCTGATGAAAGATTATATATTAATTGTTTTTGACCATGTTTATCATAAAAAAAGACTTTATTTCTGTTATTATGATATTGAAAAGTAAGGTCTCTAAACTTCACGTTCGATGAGTCTAAGTTTTTAGTTGAAATAATCTGATAACCTATATCGCTACTAATCCGAAAATCCCCAAGTAATGACTCATTACTTCTGTGCTCCTGACTATTACAACTAAAGGTTAAAATCAAAAAAGGAATACTGCTAAAATTAACAATACCCCTTATAAACTTATCAAGTTTCATATACTATCGAGTGTAAGTTAAATAGCCTGCTTGACAATTGCAGCCGAAAATATCCCTCAACCAACCACAAGAATCACAAGAGCTATATGCGGATGAACCAACATAGCTCCCATCAGCAGCAAAATAATGCGCATGTTGAATAGTTCCACTTTTTTCCCCAGCCTCGGCTGAAAAAGCAATAGTCATAAGAGCAATAGTTGCTAATAGAATAAATGGTTTTAATAATTTTTTCATAATAGTTTATTTTTGTTGAAGCACAATAATAATAATAATAATAGCAAAAAATTACACAGCTGATATTTTGCTACTGATATAACTTTCACTTGAAATGCATAAACATTGAAAGTATAACACAAAAAACCTTTAGTACAAACAGTAATGGGCGGTTTGACTATTGGTACTTTTACGGCTTTGTATTTTGTGCCTTTGGTGTATTTTAAGTTAGCCCCCTAACCCCCAAAGGGGGAATCAAGCGTCATGATCTATTAGGTCATTACAGAAGGTCACAGACCGAAAATTATTATCAATAAAAATGGTAATCTGCGAATCATTGCTATCACCTACCGACAAGGCTCAACTATTCCTAAGCGCTTCAATCAATTCCTCTTTCTTCATTTTTGAACGCCCCTCGATCCCCACTTTTTGGGCTTGGTCTTGCAACTCTTCCACTGTCCATTCTTCATAGGGAGGAGCTTGCCCACCCTTTTTACCTGAATCTGAAGTATTGGCAATTCTGGCTGCTTTTTCCTTGCTCATCCCCTTATCTCGAAGGGCTTCATATTGTTCTTCATTTTTGATCGATGACATATCATTTTTAGGCATAATCATTCTAGTTTTATAAGTATAAACTTCCTCGATCGATTGAAGTTACATTTTTTACTAAGGTTCGCGCTCAGATCGGCCGCATCAATGCTGTAATTTGTAACTGCTTTTCGCTCCCCAAAAAGCCAAAACAATATTGAAAAAAGCTATACTCTTACCGCAAAAAAACGTTAATTACACTATAAACCTACTAAAAAATGGCATTCATCGACTACTATAAAATATTAGGACTTCCGAAGACTGCAACGGAAAAAGAAATTAAAAGTGCGTACAGAAAACTAGCTCGAAAGTATCACCCAGATGTTAATCCTGACAACAAGGAAGCGGAAAAGAAATTTAAAGAGGTTAACGAGGCAAATGAAGTCTTAAGCAATGCTGAAAACCGTAAGAAGTATGATAAATACGGTAAAGATTGGAAACATGGTGAGGAGCAAGAAAGGGCTCAGAGACAATATAGCAGTCGATCACAGCAGCAAGCTGGCTCTCAAGGATTTTCCGGTGGAGATTTTTCAGATTTTTTCGAATCTATGTTTGGGGGTGGCGCCTCACACTCAGGATTTGGGGGCACCCCTAAATTCAAAGGAAATGATTTCAATGCCGAACTACATTTGAATTTAACAGATGTTTATACCACACAAAAGCAGATTCTTACAGTTAATGGAAATAAAATACGCTTAACGATTCCTGCCGGGGTTGAAAATGGCCAATCAATTAAAATCAAAGGCAAAGGTGGCCCTGGAATCAATGCCGGTCCAAACGGTGATTTGTACTTGAAATTTGTGATCAATAATGACACTAATTTCAAAAGAGAAGGACAGAATTTGTATAAAGATGTAGAAGTGGATTTATATACCACCATTTTAGGAGGAGAAATTACAGTTGATACTTTTGATAGCAAGGTTAAACTGAAAGTTAAGCCAGAGACCAAAAATCTGTCTAAAGTTAAACTAAAAGGAAAAGGCTTTCCAGTTTATAAAAGTGAAGGGAAGTTCGGTGATTTAATCATCACCTATCATATTAAAATCCCAACCAATTTAAGTAAGAAAGAGATTGAGCTATTTAAAGAACTACAAAAACTTCATAAAAAATGAATGAGCATAATTTAATATCGACAGAAACACTCTGTACTCATTACAATATTGAAATATCTTTTATAGATGCGTTGAATACTATGGATCTTATTCAAGTTGAAATCATTGAGCATAATCAATATATCCATCAAGAACAATTAGGAATATTGGAAAAAATAATAAGGCTCCATTACGAACTAAATGTAAATCTTGAAGGCATTGATATTGTATTTAATTTGCTAGATAAAGAAAGGGAGTTGAAAAACGAATTAAACAATCTTAGAAACAGACTAAGACTTTATGAAAATGAGTAAAGCATATTGCTGACAAATAACATCTCAACAACTGGAATTTAATACCTCCTTTGCACTCTCATTTGAGAAATATTCTTAAATTGATGGTATGTCTGAAGGCAGTACTAAATAAGGCATATTAAAAGCTGCTACTTGATTGAAGCTGACGTAAGCAGCATTTCAGAACTGAAAAATTGAAGCCAAAACTATGAAGGAAAAAGAAGAAACCCTTGATACCTATTTAGACAACCACTATATCCACAGAAGCAATTGGTTGAGAGCTGCGGTGCTAGGAGCAAATGATGGTATTCTGTCAACTGCCAGCCTTGCAATTGGAGTGGCCGCAGCTAGCGATCTTAGAGATCCAATAGTACTTGCTACGCTTGCAGGATTAGTGGCAGGTGCTCTATCGATGGCAGCTGGTGAGTATGTATCTGTTAGCTCTCAAACTGATGTTGAAAAAGCAGATATCCAAAGAGAAAAGGAAGAATTAGAAGAAATGCCGGATATTGAATTACAAAGGTTAGCTGAGATTTATGAAAAAAGGGGGCTAAAACAAGAAACGGCTTTAATTGTAGCTAAAGAATTGACGGCACACGATGCTCTGGGAGCCCATGTTCGGGATGAACTTGGCATTAATGAAATAAGTCAAGCAAAACCAATTCAAGCGGCATTGGCTTCCGGGGCCGCCTTTACTTTTGGTGGTATGTTACCTCTTGTCGTGACACTTTTTTTGCCCTTAAAAGCAATGGAATATTCGCTTTATGGGTCTGCTCTGTTTTTCTTGATTCTTTTAGGAGGGCTAGCTGCTAGGACAGGAGGATCGAACGTAATAAAAGCTATTTTAAGGATCACATTTTGGGGGACTATAGCGATGGGATTAACTGCCGCAGTAGGATATTTTTTTGGAGTCAATATTTTATAAATATAAAAACACACAATTATGAACGATGCACATTTTCATTTAATAGTAAATCATTTACCCATTATTATTCCAATTATAGGGGTAATACTTATGATTTCAGGCTTTATATTTAAAGCTGAAATTTTGAAGAGGGCAGGGTACCTTTTCTTCATTTTAGCTGCAATAACTGCATTTTTCGCTATGTCAAGTGGAGAAGAAGCCGAAGAGATAGTAGAAGAATTGCAAGGTATAGAGCATAGATTTATTGAAGCGCATGAAGAAAATGCAGAAACGTTCGCTACATTACTCTATATTCTTGGAGGCATTGCTCTAGTGGGAATTTGGGCAAATCTGAAAAACAAATCCTATTCCAAGTTCATTAGTTTTATCACCATAGCTTTTACATTTCTGGTCCTTTTCTATGCTCAGAAAACAGGTACCACAGGAGGAGAAATCAGACATTCTGAAATAAGAACTGAAGCTTCTCTGGAAAGTAAATAAGTCATTTTTAGTTTCCACTACTTAATACTATCTAAATCACTAAAAATGGGCAAAAATACTTTAAAAGCTCCTTCAAACAACACCCCTATAATCCCCTCGAGGGGATAGTCTCACAGATTGTATTAAGCAGAAAACAACAAGCTATGTGACTGCTTTGCTAAAATATTAAACATGAAGAACTGCGAGGGAAGTTGTGCAGCAGTTTTGCTAAGATTTTTTTTTAGGTTTAAAATCAATAGATCCCTCCCTGCGAAGGAATAAAGTACGAATTGGATTGGGCGGATTTCGGTATTTTATTTAGCATCTGCCTCCAAATACTCCTCTCCTGTCATAATCGGTTCTAAATTTTCCAGTTCTTCCATAGTAAAGATTCGTGAGCGAATCATGAACCGAATGCCCATCGGGATTTCCAGTGAGAAGCTAGAACCTCTGCCTTCTGTTACATCTAAGGTAAGATGGGTATGCTTCCAATATTCAAACTGATCTTTACTCATGAAAAAATCACAACCATATACTTGCCCAAGCCAGACATCTCCTCCTCCTACTTTAAAATCTCCTTTTTCAAAGCACATGGGTGAAGAGCCATCACAACATCCACCACTTTGGTGAAACATTAAATCGCCAAATCTATCTCTTAATTCATCTATTGTTTCTATCGCTCTGTCGCTTATTGTTACTCTTTCCATAATTATTGGGTTTTAGGTATTAGCTTATAAGTATTATGACTGCTCTTTCCAAGAAACACCCCTATAGTCCCCTCAAGGGGACAGTCTCACAGATTAATTTTAGCAGGAAACAAAAAAGTTATGGGCTGCAAATAAGTTTCCCTATTGGCAACCCACAACTTATTACTATGAACTATTTCCTAAAAGAAACCTAATTTATTCTTATCATAAGAAATCAACATATTCTTGGTTTGTCTGTAGTGATCCAACATCATTTTGTGATTCTCTCTACCGAAACCTGATTTCTTGTATCCTCCGAATGGCGCATGAGCAGGATATGCATGATAGTTATTCACCCAAACTCGACCTGCTTTTACCGCTCTTGGCACTTGATACAGCTCATGAGCATCTCTACTCCATAATCCCGCACCTAATCCGTACATGGTGTCATTGGCTATTTCAATTGCTTCTTCCACTGTTTTGAAGGTGCAGACTGAAGTCACAGGACCAAAAATTTCTTCCTGGAAAACGCGCATTTTATTATGGCCTTTGAAGATGGTAGGTTGGATATAATAGCCGTTTTCTAGGCCAGAATTCAATCCTGCTTTTTCACCTCCACATAGTACTTCTGCACCTTCTTGCTTCCCAATATCCAAATAGGAAAGAATTTTCTCAAATTGATCATTGGATGCTTGAGCGCCCATCATGGTATCTTCAGCCAAGGGATGTCCCATTTTAATAGCTTTTGTACGTTCCACTACTCTTTTCAAGAATTCATCAGCTATGTCCTCATGGACTAATATTCTTGACGGACAAGTACAAACTTCCCCTTGATTTAAGGCAAACATTACGGCTCCTTCTATACATTTATCCAAGAATTCATCGTCCTTATCCATTACAGATTTCATAAAGATGTTTGGAGATTTCCCACCCAATTCCATTGTAACCGGAATTAGATTTTCAGAAGCATATTGCATGATCAAACGACCTGTTGTGGTTTCACCTGTAAAGGCTACTTTTGATATTCTATCAGATTGAGCCAATGGCTTTCCTGCTTCAGGTCCAAAACCTGTCACCACATTCAATACCCCAGCTGGCACCACATCCTGAATCAATTCCATCAATACCATTAAAGAAGTGGGCGTTTGTTCTGCTGGTTTTACCACCGTACAGCATCCTGCCGCTAAAGCAGGCGCTATCTTCCAAGTCGCCATTAATAAAGGGAAATTCCAGGGAATAATTTGACCCACTACTCCTAGTGGCTCTTGCAAATTAATACTGACCGTATGCTCATCATGCTCGGAAATTGAACTTTCATCCGCCCTAATGGCACCTGCAAAATACCTAAAGTGATCTACGCAAAGTGGTAAATCTGCTGCTCTACATTCTCTCAGTGCTTTTCCATTATCAATGGTTTCTACTCTTGCCAACATCTCTAAATTCTCTTCTATTATATCGGCAATTTTTAAGAGCACATTAGCTCTAGCTGCAGCAGAAGTTTTGGACCAAGTGGCAAATGCTTTGTGCGCTGCATCTACTGCCTTGTTAACATCCTCCTTTGTTCCTCTGGCTGCTTTGGTAAAAGCTTTGCCATCAACTGGACTGATATTATCAAAATATTCTCCATCTGCAGGTTTTACCCATTCTCCACCAATGAAGTGGTCGTACTGCGCCTTAAAGGTAGGACGATCTACCGTTTTTTGAGTTTTTTCTAACGTTTCCATAGCTTTTTGTTTTATTTCTAATTAAATGTAATTTCATACTTTTAATTCTTTAAAATTTTGTTAAGAGTATGAATCATTTTGCTTTCCATCTGATTTTTAGAATATCATAAAATTCACTAAATTGTAGAGCTGTATTACTTTAATTTCAAATGAGAACTGATAGGATTGTTTATTCCTGATTCTGGTCGGTGACACACCGACCAGCGTAGAATCCATGGTTGATGGCACACCAACCATTTTAAACCTAAATCCGACATTTCTTTATAGAAAAAACGATATGAACAAAGCCATTCGCCCATACCAAGTCCCTTTAGGAAATGAGAATTCCCTTTTTACTTTAGTAGAGAACCGTACTGCATATACCTACGATAGTTGTGAATTGAATGTATTCGAAACCCATCAGCAAGCAAAAGATGTTAAATTAGTCTTCAACGATTTTGTATTCACGTCCATGCTTAGAGGTAAAAAAGTAATGCATTTAGAAAATAAAGAAGCTTTTGATTATCTGCCAGGTGAATCCGTTATTGTGGGCCCAAATGAGGTGATGGAAATAGATTTCCCAGAAGCCAAGGTAGGACAACCCACTCAATGCATCGCCCTAGCTATTTCTCAACAACTTATTGATTTTACTTTGGACATGTTGAATGAAAAACATCCGAAAGTGCTGCAAAAAGAGCAATGGCAAATAGACCCTAGTATCCATCATATCATCAATAATCAGGAGTTGATTAATACGGTGGATAGAATCATAAAAATTTCCAGGACAGAGGATAGCACGACCAAAGATTTATATGTGGATTTGGCCATGAAAGAAATGATTATTCGCTTGATGCAAACGCAGGCGCGTCATGTCTTCACTTCAGCTCCTAAAGCATTAGCAACTCATCATCCTTTGGCTTATGCTATCCATATTATTCAAAATAAAATCAATCAGAAAATAGATTTTGATCGCTTGGCTAATGCAGCCTGCATGAGTAGAGCAACTTTTTTCAAAAAGTTTAAAGAAGCCTTTGGCATTACTCCCGGTCAGTATGTACTGTCTGAAAGAATAAAATTGGCAAAAAAATGGCTAAAAAAACCAGATTGTAGTATAACGCAAGCTTGTTTTAACTCAGGTTTTGAAAACCTATCTCATTTTACCAGTGCTTTTAAAAAAGAAGAGGGGGTTTCTCCTTCTGCATTTAAAAAAAACAATGGGGCTGGCTCAATTTTGAATTAGAATAATTTAATCGCGAGTTGGAAACTCCTTATTTTAAGAATTTTCTTTATAAACGAGGAATAGCTGCTTTTGGACGCCAACTAAAATATTGAAATAAAAGCGAATATCGAATTTGAACAATTCTCTGTATCTCATCAGCATTCCAACCGTAATAAGGAAGAAACAAAAACATTAATTTGGAAGACTACAACAGAATACTCGATGATATCTTACACACGGTAAATTCCGTTCAGACCCCCGGAAAAGTGGCTTCCTACATCCCTGAATTGGCTAAAATTGATCCGTATAAGTTTGGTGTTTCCCTTCAATTCGTCAATGGTGAAACCTATAATGCAGGGGATTATCAAGAAAGGTTCTCTATTCAGAGTATTTCCAAAGTCTTTACCCTCAGCATGGCCATTCAATGTATTGGCGATAAAGTCTGGGATAGAGTGGATGTTGAGCCATCAGGTGATCCTTTCAACTCTCTAGTTCAATTAGAGCATGAAGAAGGGATTCCCAGAAATCCGTTTATTAATTCTGGGGCAATCGTGATTTGCGATATTTTATTGTCTGAACTGGAAGACCCCAAAGCAGAATATTTAAAATTTATCCATGACCTTCAGGGGACAGATAAAATTCAATATAATGAAGCCGTTTTTCAGTCTGAGAAAAGCATGGGCTATCGAAATGTAGCTATGGCCAACTTCATTAAAAGCTTTAAAAACATTCACAATAATCCAGAAGATGTTTTAGATTTTTACTTTTATACATGCTCAATTGATATGAATTGTGTGGAATTGGCATGGTGTTTCCAGCTATTTGCTCAGCACGGAAAATGCGCACCGGATGGCACTCTATTCTTAGAACGAAATCAAATTAAAAGAATCAATGCACTGATGCTTACCTGCGGTTTCTATGATGAATCCGGTGAATTTGCTTTTAGAGTAGGGCTTCCTGGAAAAAGTGGTGTTGGCGGTGGAATTGCAGCAGTTTACCCTGGTGAATTTAGCATTGCGGTCTGGAGTCCGAAGTTGAATGAGAAAGGAAATTCGGCCAAAGGTATGCATGCCTTGGAGTTGTTTACAACTCATACGGAAATGTCTATATTTTAATCTAAACATATAAAATCAAGTATTTATCTTTGCTAAGAACGAATAATTTCAATTTCCAATGACTTATCTTATTGAATTATAAAGACAAAAATTAATAGTAACTGAATAACAAAAAAAGCAGGTGATAGCTTTCAATAGTATTGATTTATTTGACAGAAAAATTTAAATGCGTTATGTTTACAAAAGTTACTAACCTAAAATTTTATTATTTTTTCATGTCAAATAAGTTGGTCATAGTTCTTTCATTAATACTTCTTCATATTTCATTTAATCTAATAGGGCAAAATGACTTTTTACCCGGATACATTGTAAAAAACAATAAGGATACCATAAATGGATATATTGAAAGCAAAACTGATGCTGAATTAATACATTCTATTAATTTCAAGAAAGATTTTTCCGAGGTTGATTTTAAGACATTTGAAAGTTCAGAGCTTTCAGCATTCAGATTTGATAATGGACGGAATTTCAAAAGATTTAAAATAGCAGACGGTACGCAAGATTCTTCATATGTTTTTGCCAAAAAAAAACTAGGTGGAAAAATTGATATGTGGATATTGAGGGAAAAACGAATTAATCCTGATTTTTTACTTAGAAACAATGAAAATCTGAAATTTGCACATATTAAGAAAGATGAAGAACAAATTATTAAAGAAAAAGGAAAAAACTATTCATTTGATAAAGCTAAATATTTCGGTGCGATAAATTTCTTGTTAGATGGAAACATACCAAATGGTTTAAAAAAAATAAGATACTCTGAAAGAAAAATTTCCAAAGTGATATCAAAATATAATTCGTATTTCGATTATTATTATCCTCCCTTTCAATATGAAGAAAACTTAAAATTTCTTTATGATATATCAATTGGTGCCCCAGTAAGAAATTTTTCTGGCCAAAGCCAATTTAGAGCATCAATTTTGAGAAGGAAGATGAAGATTGAACGTACTAATAAATTTTCATTTTTAGTAGGTTTAACATATAGAGCTATCATCAGAGAAAAAAAGCCTGTTAGAAATAGGAATGTGGTTGCCTATGAAAAAGATAACCATATCTTCAATATTATTCCATTTGGAGTGCACTATCAAGGCAAGACAAGACTGATAATACCTTATGTATATGCTGGTATAGGATTGTGTATATATGGATCATCTTCAATAATTGTTGATGAATTTGAGGAAATTGGAAAGCGTATGAATTATTTTTTCTTTCCGAAAGTAACTATAGGAACTGGATTTAAAGTTAAAATAAAGAACAGATATATATTCACAGAAATAAATCCAGCACTTATGGGATCGACATTTTCTATCGGACTAAGTATTTAAATATCTTAGTTCGATCAAAATGTGGAAAGCAAAACCAAATAAAAAATTAATTTACCCAAATGATCTAAATTATTTGATTTTTATTTTAACTTATTGAACTTTATTCAACCGAAAACTCAAAATAACTGCCAGAACCAACAAGCTCATAAAAAAGATAATTTGGGCTGGAAGTCCGAACAATTCAGCTATTACGCCAAAGCCAGCTGCCACTAAGGTGAACAACCCAATAAAAGTATTGGCTACTGAAACATAGGTAGCCCTATTGCCATCAGGAGCATAATCTACCAAATAAGTCTTTCGGCTTAATCTGGCTCCACTGTAGGCGATACCATTAATAAAAAAAACAGGCAAAAAAGCATAAAACCCTAGATTCCAATCAGTAGCAAAATAAAACATTAAGGCAAAAATTCCTCCACCGATCGCAATCATGGAAGAAATACGCATTAGACGAGTTGAGGATTGATCCGCTATTTTACCCCAAATTGGACTGCTCAATACATTTGCTAATCCATTTACTATAATCAAATATCCTATCAAACTCCAGTCAGGATTGCCTATATCTTTGGCAACCAAAACATAGAAGGGCTGCAATAGTGGAACCGCCATTAACAGCGCTCGAGTAAAAAGAAAATTTCTGAAATTCGTTTCTTCTTTTATCAGTTTTATTCCAGCTTTAACTTCTTGCAAGGGATTTCTACCTCCATCAGTAGCTCCTTTTTCTTCTTGAATCATGAAAAACAGAATAGAAGCTATAAGCCACAAGGCAGCAGCAAACAGAAACATGAACCCATAAATGGATTTATCAGCTTCTTCTTGTATGAAAAACACTAAAACTACCCCAGCAATCAGACTTAGTATTCCGCCAAAAGTAGAACGATAGCTCAGCATTTGTCCGCGGGTATTTTTCGGAATAGTTTTACCGATCACATCTTTATAGGCTACAGAAGCCACACCACTTGCTACACTAAAAACCGCTAAAAGCACTAGCATTGCCATCGGAAAGGTTTTCTCATCACCAAAGAAAATGTGACCAGCCGCAGCCAACCAGCAAAACCCTTGCACCAAGGCACTGATTGCCCAGAAATTCTTTCTGATTGAAAATGACCTTATCTTACCAGAAACAGCCAATTGAGGTAATAATGAACCTGCATCTTTTATAGGAACCAAGGCACCTATCATAGCAGAAGAAGCACCAAAAAAATCCATGATCCAAGCTAAAGTTAGGTTTGGGCTAATAATTTTTTCTGCCAGTTTTGTTAATGTTCCATTGGCTATATTGAGCGTAAAGTTCTTTGGAACATTTGTGCAGGCTTCCTCAGGAATAGCTTTGCAAGCCCTTGGTTCATCTTCTTCTATTAAAAAATCGTAAAATTGTTCCTTTAATTTAGTCATGAATATTTAAGACTTAACTTTGCAATAAATAAAAATAAGAATAATGAGGGTAATAGGTGAATTTCCAAACAACTTTTGTAAAATCAGTTTGTTCCAATGGAATGAAAAATATTTAGTGAAATTTGAATTAGGTTTATATGAACAAACCTTCAAAATTGACGAATATGAAGTGGCAGATGTAGCAGCACTGAAAAGCCTAATTTCTGAAGACTTTATTAAAAAAGTGATGCAACGTTTTGATGAAATGCACGCTGATTGGGGAGAAGTTGCTTTGAGCTAATCAATCCTCCTCTTCGGCTTACTTAAGCTGATTTTATTGAATCCATTCACTAGCACTATGGTTCCCCCTATTCCAATAGCCCCTCCGGTATATAGCAGTGCTTCTCCTAATTCAGGGTTTGTACCTAGCAATTGACCACCGATAATGGTTACTGTATAACCAAGAGTGGCTACAAAAATTCCTGTTTTCAATGTCTTTTTAGCATCTGACAATTGAAGCTGTATTTGATTCACATCACTTTTAATCGTAAATATTTCTCTTTTGATGGAATCTAATTCTTGTTTAGAAAACTCTTGTGCTTGAATAAAACTAAGATTTAAAAAAGTAAAAGCACATAGTATTATTATGTATTTCATCATGATTAAAAAATTATTGATTTATCCAATCTTTAAACTGTCCTACTCTTTCTCTCGCCACTATTAAATCCAGATCATCAGAAGATTTAACATGTAGTTTTAGTCTACCATTGTGATAAGTCTTCATCTCCACCAAAGCTGCTAAATTAACGATTATTGAGCGGTTGATTCTATAAAACTGAGATGGATCTAATATATTCTTCTCCAATTCATCTAAACTAAAATTGATGATGTATTTTTTGGTGGTTCCAATCTCCTTCAAATAAACGATTTTATCTTCTGCATAGAAATAAGCAATTTCATGAATATCCTTAAAAAGCATTTTACTACCCACTTTGGTCAAGAATCTTTGCTTATAGTTTCTAACTGATAACTGTTTGATGACAGATTGAATAACATTGCTTTCAAGTTCCAGTTTTTCCTCTCTTAGGCAAAGTTGTTCGTATTTTTCGAATGCTTGCAGCAATCGAGATTCCTGTAGAGGTTTGAGCACATAATCAATGCAATAATGATTAAATGATTCCAGAGCATGCTGATCGTAAGCTGTCAAGAAGATAATTGGGATTTGTAAATGCTCATTTTCAAAGATTTTAAAGCATTCACCATCCGCCAAATGAATATCGCAGATTAGCAAATCAATATCAGAACAATTCTGAAGTAAATTTTTGGCTTCAGCTATACTTTGAGCCTTGCCAGAAATTACCCATTCAGGTCTTGTTTTTTGGATAATTTGCACTACCCGTTGCTGTGCTAATGGCTCATCTTCAAAAATTAACAGATTCATTGTAGTTCTATTAAAGGAATAATGACCTCAAATCTATCTTGGCCGTGATTTATTTCAATCGACTCCCCTAAAAACTTATATCGCTCCGAAATGTTTTGCAATCCGATGCCCATTGAATCTACATCTTGTGTTTTTGCCTGTACAGTATTGCTAATTTTCAATTTATTATTTTCCTGTTTAATCTGTACTTTAACAGGTTTTTCGATGGTAAAATAATTATGCTTTACTACATTTTCTATCAAGAGTTGCAATACTACAGGAGGAATGTACAATTTACTATCTCCCTCATCAATTTTGATATTAACTAATAGAGAATCTTTAAATCTAATCTCCAAGAGTGATATATAATCATATAAAAACGAGATTTCTTCTTCTAGACTTACTAACTCTTCATTTATGTTTTGAGATATGTGACGATATATTGAAGATAGTTTTTGTAGAAAGAGATCTGCTTTTTTTAAATCATTATGCATTAAAGTAGACAGCGCATTTAAATTATTAAATAGAAAATGTGGATTTAATTGATGATTTAATCTCTCATATTGGCTTCCTAGATTCATACTTTTCAACTTCTCTGTTTCGAGTTCTTTTTCTTTATATTTCCTGTTAAAGAAAAAAATAGCATTTAATGTATTCAGAAATAAATTTACTCTGAATGTAAAGGCAAAAGTCAGCAAGAAGTTTTGTCTAGTTAAAGTAAAAGGATCACCTAATAACAATTCAGTTAATTCAACGGAAACTAAGCTTATTAGGACGACTGATATGATGCTGGCTACAAATTGTTTCAGAAGTGGGTGTATTTGCAACCAATATTGCAATAAGTATTTTTGAATTAACAAATTAGAAATCCAAACTGCTGAAGTCAAAGCGAGAATCGTCCAGAATAGATAATTATAAGGCAAGCCAGCTTGAAAAAGCCTATCTCCTTCCAACACAATTATATTAAGGAATGAATATATTGCTAAAAACGCAATAAATAGAAATTTGTACTTGTGTTGAAACATGTCTAGTAATTATAAAAATATAATATAATACTATGTGATTTTATTAAATCATGGATGTAATTTAAAAAAGATGGGAAGCGAATCCCATCTTTTTTTGTATTTAAAACTAAGTAATGCATTCTTATTAATTATAGAGTAGGTAACAAAACACCATCTATAACATGTACCACTCCATTTTCAATTGCTACGTTTGCAGTGGTTACATTGTAAGTATTATCATTCACATCAGTAACAGTAACGCCATTATCTGATACATTTACCGTTAAATCTTCACCTTGAAGGGTAGTAAAAGTATCTCCATCTGATAAATCGTGTGAAAAAGCAACGGCTGGCACAACATGGAAAGTCAAAACATCTGCTACCGCTTCAGCACCTAATTTTGCAATTAATCCGTCTAAGTCATCGACTTCCTGAGCAGCTAGTAATGCAGTGAAGGCCTCATTTGTTGGGGCAAAAACTGTTACAGCCTCAGCATTGGCCACATCGTCATTTAATTCAGCAGCTACTAAAGCGTCAATTAAAGTAGTTAGACCTGCACTCGTTGCTGCATCTACTACATTTGGTAATGTTATTTCCGGTAATAATACTCCATCAATTACATGTACAACACCATTATCAATAGCCACATCAGCAACCGTCACATTAAATGTATTGCCAGCTGCATCAGTCACAGATACCGCAGCACCTGTCTTGGTTACTGTTAACTCTTGTTCCGCTAATGTAATAAAAGTTTGCGCACCTTCGGCTAAGTCTGCTGCAAAAGCTACAGCCGGCACAACATGAAACCCTAAAACAGCTTCCAAGTTATCTACTCCCCCAAGTTCAGTTACCAAATCAGTTAAGTTATTCACGCCATACGCTTCTAAAGCATCTCCAAATGCATCGTTAGTAGGAGCAAAAACAGTGATTGCATCTGCTGCCAACAAATCGTCAGCTAACCCATCAACTGCGCCAACAGCATCTAATAGTGTGGTTAAACCCGCATCGGTTGCTGCATCAACTAGGTTAGGATTTGGCAATTCTGGTAGTAATACTCCATCAATTACATGAACTACACCATTTTCAATTGCTACATCTGCAGTGACTACATTAAATGTATTTCCAGCAGCATCTGTGACCGTTACTTCCGTACCTGTTCTTGTTACTGTCAATTCTTGTTCTGCTAAAGTAGTAAATGTTTGAGCTCCTTCATCTAAATCTTCTGCAAAAGCTACAGCAGGTACCACATGGAAACCTAATACAGTTTCTAAGTTGTCAATACCACCTAAAGCCTCTACTAATTCGTTTAAATCAGCGGCATCAAATGCTTCTAAAGCAGCTCCAAATGCATCGTTAGTGGGTGCAAAAACAGTTATTTCATTAGCAGCCAATAAATTATCTGCCAATCCATCAACCGCTCCAACCGCGTCTAATAATGTGGTTAATCCAGCGCTAGTTGCGGCATCAACTAGATTAGGTAACTCTTCTTCTGGAAGTTCAGGTAATAATACACCATCAATAACATGAACTACACCGTTCTCGATTTCAACATCTGCAGTGACAACATTTACCGTATTATCGCTTGCATCCGTTACAGTGACATTTCCCCCGCTTAGTGTGACTGTAATATCTTGTCCTGAAAGCGTAGTAAAAGACTGCTCTCCTTCATCTAAATCGGTAGAAAAAGCAACAGCTGGCACTACATGGAAACCCAAAACAATCTCTAAGTTGCCAAGGCCACCAATTGCTTCCACTAATTCATTTAAATTATTTGCACCAAAAGCCTCTAAGGCGTCAGAAAATGCCGCATTAGATGGTGCGAAAACAGTAATCGCTTGAGCATCTAGTAATGTTTGATCCAATCCATCTATCGCTCCAACAGCGTCTAATAAAGTTGTTAAACCCGCACTCTGTGCCGCTTCTACCAAAGTAGGAGCTGGCTCCATGTTTTCATCATCCATTTCATCTTCATCATCGCAAGCTATTGCAACAAAAGTCAACGGAATTAATAATAGTAATCTCCATAAATTTTTCATAGTTGTTAATTTTTTGTTTGATGTAACAACATAGAAAAGAAATTAAGGTCATTAAATTGTAGATGAAATGTAGATTAAAAGAGATGAATTGTAGTCTTTTCAGGTTGAGCTGAAAATAAAAATCCACAATTTGTACTTAACAAATTGTGGATTCCAATTGACAGATAAAGCTTATATCAATTTATAGTCACACTACCTGTCATTCTAGCGTGAACAGTGCATACATAGTTATTAAGCTCGTCTGCTAATTCCTCAGTCAGCGTAAAATCAAAGCTTGTAGCGTCCGATTTGAAGTCAACGTCTACATCAGTTTCAAAACTTCCTTCGATATCATTCATGCTAAGTAAAATATTATCCTCACTATCTCTTAATGCTAATGGATGCGAACTTGCACCGGAAACAGTCAATTGATATCGTGTTCCAACTGTCAATTGCCAAGTACTGTTATCCTCGTTCAACGGGCTCACCTCTTCATTTCCAGAAATTCCTGATACAAAATACGCTGCTGCACCAGAATTTTCTACCGTCATTGCAACAATATTAACAGAATTATCATCATCATTTTCGCTATCGTTATCATCCATCATATCATCAACATCCTCTTCGCAGGAAAATAAAATAACCATAAATGGTAAAAGGAATAATAGACTTCTTAAATTTTTCATAGTAGAAACAGTTTTAAATTTATTTAACATTAACTGCCCTAACTATGGTATGTTTAAATATATAAAGGAGCATCCCATTTAATCTGCTAATTTAATAAAGCCCTCAGCATAATTTTCACCAATTAAATCGGCTTCATTGTTAAATTGAAAATCACTTAGCTGTTCGAAATCAATAGTATTAGGATTTTGAAAAGCCTCCAGAAGGTCTAGTTCAAAATTTAATTCTGCGCCCGATGCATTCACGACAAGTGGGGTTTGAAAAGTAAATGACTGAGGTTTGAAATTGTTTTCCGTTCCAATATGTACCACAACACCTCTCCTGTTTCCTGCATTATCTTCAAACTCGCCATCCATTCTAATGAATTTATAACCTGTAGTCCAATTCCACGCCATATTATTGCTCGGATCTAAATTTCCACTTGTAGACTCAGAAAGATTTGTATCTTCTCTGATCCCTATATTAAAATTTATTGCGGCATATTCGTCTTGCTTAACGAAAGGTAAGCTGAAAGTGAATTTATTTCCTTCTTTAGGTTCGATCAGATGATAACTAGGTGTGAAAGCGGTAATTGAACCTTCTGTATCTACTAATTGAATTTCAGTTATGTAGGTTCTCCATAAACGAAGTGAAAACTCATTCCCTGCAGCATTTTGATATACAGTATTATATTGGAAATCTTCACTTCCTGCTTTATGAAAGAAATTGAATTCTAGTGGTCCTCCTTCAATTGTTTCATCTGTACAGGACAAAGAAATTACAGCTAGCAAGGCAAATAATAGTTTAGAAATTTTCATTTTTAAATGGGTTTGGGTTAGAGAATTGAGTGTTAGTTATAAATTCTTCGTCAGTCAACATATGCAAGAAGGCCAAAATATCTTCTTTTTCTTGTTCAGTAAGAAACAACTGAGGCCTTTCTCCTGCAGCTTGACTTTCATTACTACCTTCTATAATTAAGATATCCAAAGTACTGCTTTGGTGAATTCCGTTATCATAATGTTCTATCACCTCATCCAAAGTTTCAAATCTTCCATCATGCATGTAGGGGGCAGTTAAAGCGATATTTCTAAGACTTGGCGTTTTAAATCTTCCCTTGTCAGCAGGAACACCCGTGACCGCCATCAATCCTTCATCCATATTTTCATCATTGTCCAAGCCATTGTTATGAAAGCCTTGAAATCCGTCAATTGCGCCAGAAGTCAAGGGCCCTAAATGACAGTCTCCGCAATTACCTCCTCTCAATTGGCCAGGAATGGGATGTGTAAAGAATAATTGCTCTCCTCTCCGTTCGGACGCAGTGGGTTCATATTCTCCTCTTAAGTATTGATCATATTTAGAATTAGAGGAAATTAGTGCTCTTTGAAATTGAGCCAAAGCTTTTCCAATTAATTCTTCAGTAATTTCATCCGTATCAAAAGCTTCTTGAAATAATCGATTATAGCCATCATCTTCCAATTTTCGGATGGCATTATCAAAATTCTCGTGCATTTCGATGGGATTTCTTATCGGCTCAGTGGATTGCGCTTCCACTGTTTTCATTTTGCCATTCCAAGTAAACTTTTCAGCCCAGAGCAAATTTACTAATGACATACTGCTCACCTCTCCACTTTGCCCATCTATTCCAAGACTAAAAGCTTTTCCATCTGTAAATGCTTTGTTTTGCTGATGACAACTGGCACAGGACATACTATTATCACCAGATAATTTCTTTTCATAAAACAACATTCTGCCCAATTCAAATCCTTTTGCAGTAGTGGGATTATCTTCTGGAATTCTCTCATTGAAACTTCCAAAATAAGTAGGTGCCTTCAATTCAAAATTTTCCTGGGGAATAATATCCTTTTTAGGATTACATCCAAGAGTGATAAAAATAAAAAGAAGCAATGAAATTCGCATTTATGAACTAATTAAACCTAACTATCAAATATTGTCATTCATTATTAACAAACGTAATTTATATGAAGAAAAGTTTATGTATTGAAAAAAAATATTTGTTTATCCACCCGAAACATAAACCATTGATATAAAAATTAGGGCTGATTCAGTATTTTATTTTTAAATTCAAAAAAAATTAAAATCATGAAAATCTTTCAAACGCTTCTACTGATCATTATAATTTCAACTTCTGTCTTCGGCCAAGTTCAAAAACCCCAGGATTTTTTATCAAATGACTTTCATAAAGAGAGAAGAGATATATTAAGAAATAAAATGCCTGAAAACTCAGTAGCTGTGTTTTTTTCAAATCCGATTCGAAACCGAGCTAATGATGTGAATTTCAAATATCACCAAGACCCAAATTTTTACTATTTGACAGGGCACAGGCAACCTCATGCATTACTTATGATATTTTCGGAAGAGCAAGAGATCAATGACCAATCGATGAATGAAATCATTTTTGTGAGAGGTAGAAATGCCTTGGCTGAATTATATGATGGGGGTAGGGTAAGCACAGCTGAGGCAGTGAAAGATTTACAATTAGAGGTTGCATTTGAAACACCGAACTTTGAATCTTTTCCTATTGATTTTTCCAAATTTGACCAAGTATTATTTTATGATTTCCAGGACGATGTGAGACAAACTCGAGAGAAGGGAGATTTATATGATTTGATTGCACAATTTAAGCAAAAGGTTAATTATCCGGATGACAGTAATTTGGATATTACTCCAGAACCCCAAGAGAATAATCTGAATACCAGATTATTGGATGAGTTATTACGTCCAATGCGTGGAATTAAGACAGCAGAAGAACTTGACTTATTAAGGAAAGCTGTAAAAATTTCCGCACTAGGACAAGCAGAGGTAATGCGAGCTATGGAACCTGGTATGTCTGAATTAGAAGTACAAGGCATGCATGAATTTATCTATAAGAAATACAAAGCAGAATATGAAGGCTATCCGAGTATAGTCGGTGCAGGGCACAATGGCTGCGTTCTCCATTACATTGATAACTATAAGCCTGAAATTGAAGACGGAGAATTGATATTGATGGATTTAGGTGCTGAGTATCACGGCTACACCGCAGACGTGACTAGAACAATTCCTGTAAATGGAAAATTCACTAAAGAACAAAAGGCCATTTACGATTTAGTTTATAAAGCACAAGAGGCAGGAGCATCAATTGCCAAAGCAGGAGTACCTTTTTCAGCCGTATTTGACACCACCCTAGCCATTATAAATGAAGGCTTATTGGATTTGGGAATCGTAGAAAGCCTAAATGAAGAAGATCTGATTGACCCAGCTACAGGAAGACATCGTTACTATCCGCACGGATGTTGTCATCATATTGGATTGGATGTGCATGATTTAGGGGAATATGGAACGCTTGAAGCAAATATGGTAATTACCATAGAACCCGGAATTTATATTCCCGAAGGTAGCCCTTGTGATAAAAAATGGTGGGACATACCCGTTAGAATTGAAGATGATTACCTAATTAAAAAAGACGGGGTGGAATTATTATCAAATGATGCTCCTAGAAAAAGTGAGGAAATTGAGAAACTGATGAAGGAAAAAAGTGCGTTTGGTAAGTTGAATTTGCCGACTTTGGAGGAAGAGTAAATCAGTACGATTTCTATTTTTGAGTGAAAGGCACTATTTAATGTATAATAATCAAATTATATATAATAAATCTATACAGCGCCTCATATAATCCATGGCCTAATATCAGTAAATCTAATTGGTATTATTAAAATAATTGAAATACTAAAGTCTTAATTAATTACTTTTTAATTAAAACAATATATATTATTTTGCGCCACTTTTCTATGAAGAATTTGTAGTAAAACTACTATTTCTTCAACAAAAGACACATTTCACATTTTTAAAAAAAACTTCATGTTTAAAAGATTATCCATTATTATTTTCAGTCTAGTAATTTTAAGTTCATGTGAGGGAGAGGATGAAAACATTCCAGAAATTAATGCAAATTTTACCGCCTCCAAACTCACAATTTTTGAAGGTGAATTTGTAACATTCACCGACCAATCAACCAACAACCCTTCTTCATGGGAATGGGATTTTGGAAGTGAGAACATTGAATCTTCCACCTTACAAAACCCTACTGTATTATTTGAAGAATCTGGAATTTATAATATAAGTTTAACGGCTTCAAATGAAAACAGCTCTGACAGAGAAGTGAAATCAGAATTTATTGCAGTTGTTAAGTCTGTAAAAGCATCATTCGAAAGTAGCGACTCCATTGTTAATCAAGGAAATGAAATTACTTTTACCGATACTTCAGAGGGTTCCCCTATCGCTTGGGAATGGGATTTCGAAGGAGGCTCCCCCTCTTCCTCTCTAGAACCAAATCCTGTAGTTAAATATAATATTCCAGGTGTATATGAGGCTACTTTAAAGGTAACATCAGAACAAGAGCCAGAAGGTAATATTAGTAAAAAGGAAATTATTGTACTGCCAACAAGTGGTTTAATTGCTTATTATCCTTTCGATGGTGATGCAGAAGATTATAGTGGTAATGAATTTCATGGATTTTTAAATAATGGAGCATCCGCATTTGAAGACCGCAACCAACAATCAGGTAAGGCCTATCAATTTGATGGGGTAAATGATAATATTGTTACCTCTACGGAAATAGATGAAAACTTAAGTAGTGGAGCCAGTTTTGCCGCCTGGATTTATATATCTAAAGTGGGCAGTACTGCAAGAATTCTTTCAAATTATAACGGAACAGGCGTAGAAGGCGCTTGTAATGAAAGAATAGGTTTTGTATTTGGTATTACTGAAGATCAAAGACTTAATATATTTTATGCCACTGACGGTAATAAATTTGATGGTAGGGTAACGGATACAGGTATTTTAGAAGCGAATAAATGGTATCATGTAGTGGGTACTTGGAACGGAAATTTCAGTCCTTCTAGTTTTAAATTGTATGCCAATGGAATACAGCGAGATATCTCAAATTTAGAAAGTGGTTTTTCTAACTGTGGAAGCTATTTGGAATCAACAAATCCATTTCACATTGGAATTGGTGAGTGTTCAACTGGACCATGCGCGCCTTTTAATGGTGCAATTGATGAAGTAAGGATATACAACAGAACGCTTAGTCTTGAAGAAATAAACGCTTTATCTAAAAGTTAAATAGAGCTTATTAGTAATCTACACAAGGAAAGAACATATCTATTTGATATTCATTATCAAATATGAAATTCATTATTAGGTTCTATATAAAATAATAAAAAAAGAAAAGCCGGGTCACTACTCCCGGCTTTCTAACCTAAACCAAAACTACTCACTATGAAAAACTAAAAACTAAACTTTATCAACCACTAATTTATAATTAGGGTCTTCTATTACATTAACATCAATAATCTTATCAGCATTTTCTAAAAGTCTCTTACAATCAGGACTCAAATGCTTCAAATGGATTTTCTTCCCTACCTTCAGGTATCTTTCTGTAATCTTATTCAAGGCCTCAATCGCTGACATGTCAACCACCCGGCTTTCTTGGAAATCAATAACAACCTCTTCAGGATCGTCATTCACGTCAAATTTTTCATTAAAAGCAGCGACAGAACCAAAAAACAATGGCCCATAAATCTCATAATACTTTACGCCATTTTCGTCTACTCTTTTTCTAGCTCTAATTCTTTTGGCATTATCCCATGCAAAAACTAATGCTGCTATGATGACTCCCACTATTACAGCTAAAGCTAGATTATGCAATACTATCGTCACTAAAGTTACCAATACCATGACTAAGATGTCTGACTTTGGCATCTTATTGAGTGTCTTTAAACTTGCCCACTCAAAGGTTCCAATTGCCACCATAATCATAAGACCCGTCAGAGCAGCCATAGGAACCAATTCAATATAAGAAGATCCAAACATGATGAAAACCAATAACATCACAGCTGCTACTATTCCTGATAATCGTGCACGAGCTCCGTTTGAAATATTTATCAAACTCTGGCCTAACATTGCACATCCACCCATGCCTGAAAACAGACCAGAAAGGATATTGGCAGTTCCTTGGGCAACTGCTTCCTTATTACCTCTTCCTCTGCTTTCCGTTATTTCATCAATAATGTTGAGCGTTAATAGACTTTCAATTAAACCCACTGCAGCCATAATAGCGGAGTAGGGCAGAATAATCATGAACGTTTCCCAAGTCAGAGGAATTGCAGGGAAATGAAATGGAGGAAATCCACCTTTAATTGAAGCCACGTCTCCGACTGTCTTTGTATCGATACCAAAGTAAACTACCACACCAAATACTACTAGGATAGCAACTAAAGAAGAAGGGACCGCTTTAGTAATCTTAGGTAAGCCCCAAACTATGAGCATAGTACCGAAAACCAATGCCAATAAAATATAAAGTTGTTCACCTGTTAACCAATTCCCAGCATCATCTTTGAATTGAGCTAGCTGAGAGGTGAAAATGATTACCGCAAGCCCATTAACAAAACCGAAAATTACTGGATGCGGAACTAAACGCATAAATTTTCCGAGCTTGAATATTCCAGCAAGTATTTGAATAATTCCTGACAGTATAACAGCTGCCAAAACATATTCTACACCAAATTTTATCGATAATGAAACAACTACTACGGCTATGGCACCTGTTGCACCAGAGATCATACCAGGTCTTCCTCCTAAAATAGCAGTTACCAGTCCCATCACAAAAGCAGCATACAAGCCAGTTAAGGGAGAAAGTTTAGCCACAAATGCAAAGGCCACAGCTTCTGGGATTAAAGCCATTGCAACCGTAATTCCAGATAAAACCTCAGTTTTGTAATCTACTTTTTGAGAAAGGTCAAATAATTTAAAATATTGTTTCATGCACTCATATTTGGCTAAGTAATTAACAATTTGTACAGCCGTTCTCTCAATGAGCGCGCAAAGGTAAGTTTTTATTTTTTAAAATTTAAATGATGTATTAAAATATTTATTCAATTCACTTTTAATACGGATGTGATAATCGGAGAGGATTAGAAAGCCTTAACCCTCTCATGCCGATAAAACATAGGTGAGTCTGAAATCTACCTCCCAGACTCTCAAACTATTGCATCAAACTTTATCTAAAGCCTGCTCAATATCCCAAATCAAATCTTTTGCATCCTCCACTCCTACTGATATTCTTACTAGTTTAGAAGTAATCGAGATTTTATTTCTTAACTCCTCATCTACATCTGAATGGGTCATCGTAGCAGGATGCTCTGCTAATGATTCAGTACTCCCTAAGCTGACAGCCAACTTTATCAATTTCGTGCTATTTAAGAATTTAAAGGCCTCTTTTTCTCCACCTTTAACATCAAAAGCGACCATGGCTCCATTCGAACTACATTGCTTTTTAAATATTTCGTACTGACGACCGTCTTCTGGCTTAAGATTCCCTAAATAATATACTTTTTCAACTTTGGGATGATCGTTCAAAAAGTGTGCTACTTGCTCTGCGTTAGCTGCCTGCTTTTCCATTCGGATTTTCAGGGTCTCCAAACTTCTCATAAGTAACCAACCTGTATGCGGTCCCGCCATATTTCCCATAAAAGTTCTAAACCCTTTCACTCGCTTAATCAGTTCGGCTGAACCCAGACATGCACCAGCTACTAAATCACTATGTCCGCCAATATACTTTGTAGCCGAATAGATTACTAAATCAGCACCTAACTGTAATGGATGCTGCCATACTGGCCCCATATAGGTATTATCAACTCCTATATAAATCGGCTCGTCCTCTTTTTCTAAGACTGTAGCAATTTCTCTAAACATTCCGATATCCACTAAGGCATTGGTAGGATTTGCAGGTGTCTCCAGATAAATAAAGCGCACCTTATCTCTCAAGCCACTTTCTTCTAACTCTTTCATCACTTCTTCCTTATCTTGATAAGGATTAACCCCAACAGCTTTTATACCCCATTTTGGAAGCACATGATTAATAAAATGATCAGTTCCACCATAAACTGGTACGGAATGCAAGAGCACATCACCAGGATTTAAGAATTCCATCAACATGCTACTAATAGCTCCCATTCCACTTTCAAAAATAGCAGCATCTTCTGCTTTATCCCACAAACAGAGTCGATCTTCCGTAATTTGAAGGTTTGGATTGTTTAATCGGCTATAAATCAAGCCTAATTCTTCCTCATCAGTCTTTTCCCTTTTTCCGTAAGCAACTTCAAAAAAAGCTTTACCATCTTCCGCTTTTTTAAAAGCAAAAGTTGACGTCTGAAAAATTGGACATTTAATGGCTCCTTCTGATAATTCTGGCTTATAGCCAAAGGACATCATTTGACTTTCTGGTGAAAAAGAATGCTCGCTCATAATTTCTATCATTTTTTATAAAATTAGAAAATAATTCTTGAATTGTATATATTGAAGAAAATAAATCTATATTCAAGTTTAATATAGAATTTATAACTTTTAAAAGCCTTATTAAAACGTACCAATGGAAAATAATTCTATTATCAGATTAGACAAGATCGATATACAAATCATAAAGCTATTACAAAAGAATGCACGAATAACAAACAAAGAGTTAGCTGCTCAGCTTGATTTAACCATAACACCAGTTTATGAAAGGGTAAAAAGATTGGAAAAAACAGGTGTTATTGGTCAGTATGTTGCACTGATTGATGCCGACAAAACAGGTAAAGGATTAATGGCATTATGCATGTTAAGATTGGAAAAACATACAAAAGACAAGCTAGCTCAATTTGAGGCACATGTCGAAAAAATTCCCGAGGTTACCGAATGTTATCACTTGGCTGGGCAATACGATTATCACCTGAAGATCTTGGTAAAAGACATGAATGCATTTCAGGATTTTATTGTGAATAAACTTTCCACTAATGAGAACTTGGCCAATATCCAAAGTTCTTTTGTAATGAAGAAAATTACGGATACCACAGCTGTGCCTTTGGGGTGATTGTAATTTAGAGATGCTGCGAGCTGTTAAACAACCTCCTTGATACTTTGTTTGTAAATTATGCGATATCTATATCTTTTCATATCTCTAATGATATTCATGAGTTGCACTCAAGCACAAAATACAAGATTGGATGATTTTCAATGGGAAAATAGACTGTTGATTATCTACACAAGAGATGTGAAGTCTTCACAATTAGATAATCAACTTGCAGAAATAATAAGAAACAACGAGGGCTACAATGTCCGTGACTTGAAAGTGATTCTCCTAAGAGATAGACAAGTTAAAGTATGGAATTCAGAAAAAGATAATGCACTTAATTTTGATCAGACCATGAAGGAATTAAATATTGATCAGAGCATACTTTATTACAACTTACTGATTGGAAAAGATGGAGGGGTAAAATTGAGGAGCATCTCTCCTATCACAAATAAGAAACTATTCGAAACTATTGATGCCATGCCTATGAGGCAAAGAGAAATGCGTATTGGGAATTAACATAGAAATCCTGTCAAGTTGTAGAAACCTGACAGGATTAAACTTCATCACTAATACTACTTCAATCGTTCTTTAATATCCAATTTATGCTTACGAGCAGTATCTTTGGCAATATCATAGCCTGCGTCAGCATGACGGATAACACCCATTCCGGGGTCATTATGCAAGACTCTTTTTAGTCTATTCTCAGCTTCATCTGTTCCATCTGCTACAATCACCATTCCGGCATGTATGGAATAACCCATACCCACTCCGCCTCCATGATGCAATGATACCCAGCTAGCACCACCAGCAGTATTGACCATGGCATTTAATAATGGCCAATCTGCAACGGCATCAGATCCATCTAACATTGCTTCGGTCTCTCTATTAGGCGAAGCTACCGAACCCGTATCCAGATGATCTCTACCTATTACAATTGGTGCTTTCACTTTTCCTTCTTTCACTAATTTATTGAAAGCTAATCCTGCTTTCTCTCTTTCTCCTTGTCCTAGCCAGCAAATTCTTGAAGGCAAGCCCTGAAAAGCAATTCGCTCTTGCGCCATATCCATCCAACGCATTAAAGATTCGTTTTCAGGAAACAATTCTTTTATCACTCTATCGGTCTCCGCTATATCAGCAGGATCACCAGAAAGTGCGGCCCAACGGAAAGGACCTTTACCTTCGCAAAATAATGGACGGATATAAGCAGGAACAAATCCAGGGAAATCAAATGCATTTTTCAAGCCTTTTTCCTGAGCCCTAGCCCGCAAATTATTCCCGTAATCAAATGTAACCGCTCCTGATTTTTGTAATTCCAGCATCAATTCCACATGTCTGTACATGGATTCGTAAGATAACTCCTCGTATCGATCAGGATTTTCTTCTCGTAAAACATTGGATTCTTCCAAGCTAATTTGATGCGGCACATAGCCAATCAGGGGGTCATGAGCTGAGGTTTGATCAGTTAACACATCAGGAATAATATTTCTTTCTTTCAATCTTTCCAGAAGATGCACAGCATTACAAGGCACTCCTATGGATACTCTTTCCTTGTTCTCTTTAGCTTCCAAAGCACGGTCAATTGCCTTATCCATATCCTGGATTGATTCGTCCAGATATTTAGTGGATAATCTTTTATCAATTCTCCATTGCTCTACTTCTGCTACCAAACAAACACCATCATTCATGGTAACAGCTAGTGGTTGAGCACCTCCCATTCCACCTAATCCTGCCGTTACTGTCAAAGTGCCTTTCAAACTTCCGTTAAAATCTTTATTGGCTATAGCTGAGAATGTTTCATAAGTACCTTGAACAATTCCTTGTGAACCAATGTAAATCCAGCTGCCAGCCGTCATTTGACCATACATCATCAGACCCTTCTTCTCAAGCTCGTCAAAATGCCTCCAGTTTGCCCAGTTCGGTACTAACTGTGAATTGGAAATCAATACCTTTGGAGCATCTTTATGAGTAGGCAGAATTCCAACCGGTTTACCGGACTGTACCACCAATGTTTCGTCCTCTTCTAAATCCTTTAAGGCTTTAATGATTAAATCGAGAGATTCGAAATTTCGGGCCGCCTTACCCCTTCCACCATATACAATTAAATCTTCTGGTCTTTCGGCTACTTCTGGATCGAGATTATTAAGCAACATTCGAAGTGCGGCCTCTTGTACCCAGCCTTTACAATTCAATTGGCTTCCGGTTGGTGTTTTGTAAGTTTCAGGATTATATTTTTGAGTCGTTTCCATAGCTTATAGTTCTGTTCAATATTTCTGAATGTGAAATAGCTATAAATTCAACAAAAAGGCAAATTAGAAATGAATGTATTTAATGTAATCCTAGGATTGGGCTTGATTTTCTTTTTGAAAGAATGGTTTACCAACCCTACCGATATGCTGAATTAATTCTTTAGATGTGATTCCCTGGTAATTTGATAAATCCAAAGTGTAAGGGGAATTCAGCTCATCTATTTCCCAGAATATATGATTTTTAATAGATTCAGTTAGCTGCTCACCCTTTAAAACCATATCAATATCTGAGCCTTCTCTGTAGTTTCCTTTTGCCCTGGAACCATATATTAGAGCTTCCTCCACCTCTGGATGATTTTGGAGGATTTTTGTAATTTTCTCAATTAAGCTATTGGGCAAACCAAAACTCATAATAGTGATTTTACTTTAGTTTGGAAGTCAATAAATAATGAAAAATACTGATTGATGATTTTATCATATTCCACCTTTAATATATTTTCATTATAAGTATGAACAGTATTATTACGACTTTCAATCATTTCCATCCATTTCTGCCCATCTGATATCAAACCAATTCTAAATGCTTCACGAGTGGCGGAACGGGAACCTGTCACATTTTGGATACCCTCATATAAAAGGTAATCCTTTAAAACTTTCCAGGCTAATTCGTGAGTGAATTCAAATCTTTGCACTATCCCTTCCTTAATAATATTAATTGGGTCAGCACCATTATTCTCAATACCTTCTTGAAGTTGAGATAAAGCTTTTTCAAAATTTGAAAACCTTTGTTTCCACCTAATATCTTCCTTCATCAATTAAATTTTAATCTAATTTAAAAAAATTAAGACAACATATCCATATCCACCTCTAATTCCACATAAGCCTTCTCGCACAAAGCTCCAATTGGTGGTTGTTGTTTATTGACACGAACCAATACTTTAATAGCAGATTCATTTTCTTTTAGGATCTTCTTCCCGATATGAAAAGCAAGTGTTTCCAATAATTTGAGCGGTTTTTCCATCACTTCAGCCGTGGTTTTATAGAGGGTTTCGTAATTTAAAGTGCTCTCCAAATTATCATCCATTTGATCGAATTCGGTTTCTACTACCAAATCAACAGTATAATGATTTCCTAATTTATTCTCTTCTACATAATAGCCGTGATAGCTGTAAAAAGCCATTCCGGAGAGTGCTACTTTTCCCTTCATAAATGTCTATTGAAATTTTTAATCAGCAGTAATTTCATCAAAAAAGGAAGTATCTTCTCCCCCATCTTCCTTTTTTTCTTTAGTTTCTTTCTTAACGGGCTCTTCTTTCTTTGCTGTTTTCTCTACATTTGGAGCCTTTGCTTCTTCTTGGGATATTGGCTTAGACTTAATCTCTTCCAATTCATACTCATCGGCATTTTGGATTTTCTTGACTGCTTTCCTAGCTCTTTTGAGGTGCGTTTCAATATCCACATGTTGCATGCGGTCTTCGATCTTCTTCACCTTATCATTCAAGCCGTTACTTAAATTTTTAAGCTCTTCGGCCACATTATCCCTGTGATTTTCTAATTGTTTGAATCCTTCTGCCACTTCCTTAAGCTCGTCTTCCATTTCTTCCAAAATGGTTTGCGCTTTATTATTAGCGTCCTCTACTATAGATTTAGCTTTATCCTGAGCAACAGACAATAATTTATCTGCTTTCATTTGCGTCTCCTTCAAATGTAATTCTGCTGTTCTGTTGGCTTGGCTCACCACATTGGCTCCTGTATCTTCTGCTGTTTTCAAAGTCTTGTAAAGTGAACTTTCCACTTGACGAAGTTTTTCAACTTCTTTTTCGGCACCCTCAAGTTTCAGTTTTAACTCCTTTTGCAAATCCATCTCACGCTCCCATTCCTGTGAAAGAGAAGCTAAAAATGCTTTGACATCATCCTTATCATAGCCCCTAAAGCCTTTTTCGAATTCTTTTTGTCTTATTTCTAAAGGAGTAATCTTCATAATTTTACATGTTGATATTTTGAATAACGCATTTGACTAGGATTTGTCTTAATGCTAAGAAAAGTATTTCACTTTTTCAAGATATAAATATACAGCCTTATTTTTATTTATTCATTTGTATGTCCCAAATTGACAAAGTATGATCATCACTTGCGCTTACTAACCGATCTTGATAATCAGTCCAAAGTAATTTATTCACGGAGGTGGCATGACCTGCGTGCCTCGCTTTATCAATTACTTTCAACAGTCTGAATGTTTGCGCATCCCAAATTTTAATGCTTTTGTCCATACTACAAGTTGCAAAATATTTTCCGTCTGGTCTGAAACTGATATTATTAATTGCGTACATATGAGCCACTATGGATTCCAATAAAATATAATCCCCCTTCACATCCCAGATTTTCAAATGGGCATCACGACCTGAACTCAACAATATATTTCCATCAAATGAATATTGTAGGGTAAAAACTGAATTATCATGTGCTTTGATCTCTTTTTTCAAACGCCAATCTGAAGTAGAAAGTATTTTAATAGAATTGTCACTGAAACCAATTGCAATTTCATTTCCATCAGGATGAACTGCTATAGTTCTTGCACTTTTACTACTTAATCTCAATTTGGCAATTGTACTAAGGTCATTTAAATCAGATAAAACCAGTTGTCCGTCTTCACAAGCAGTTAAAATAATTTTGTCGACTACTTTTATGTCAAAAATAGCACCATCCGTTATTTTTGATGATTTGAGCTCTTGTTTTTCCATCACATCAACCAAATGAATTCCTTCATAATTCTGCCCAACAATCAACTGATTGCTATCTTCTAAATAATGGAGCGCATATATTGAGTTCTTAACTTTAGCCACCATAGTTCCCAATTCAGGATCTTTTAAATCCCATAGCGCCACAATCCCATCACCTCCAGCAGAAAAAAAGAGATGGTTCTTGCTTGCAGGCTCTACCACATACAAGCAATCTTTGTGTCCCGTTAGGGTTTGAATTTTTTCTACATTAATTTTAGGCATATTGTAAAGTTACGAGATGGCATTAGAATACATAAGGCAAATCAACGATAATATTCATTTGGCTGTTTGGAAAATCGAAGAGGATTTAGAGTTTTACCTCAAAAATGTCCAGCTCAGCCTCATTGATGAAAAAATACTGTTAGAAACCACGCATCCAGAAAAGAAATTGGAGTTTATGGCAGGCAGGATGTTGTGCAAAACTGTTTTACATCAACTGGATATTTCTGACCTGCCTATATTCAGAAATGAATATGGAAAACCACAAATACCTAATTCAGAATATGACATTTCACTTTCTCATACTGAAAATTACATTGCACTTAGTATTGGAAATAAGCTGGATGTGGGTATAGATATTGAAAAACCTAAAGCCAAAATGGTCAAAATTGCTCCAAGGCTTTACACTCCTCAGGAAATGGAATATTGCCAAGACAATTTGGTTTACTATTCTAAAATGTGGTCAGCCAAGGAAGTCCTATACAAGCTGTTTATGAAAAGAGAATTAGATTTCAGGGAGCACTTGAATTGCAAACCAGAAAATAAGGAATGGACTTTGATGAGGGGGACGATCAAAAAAGATGGATTCAATAAAAGCTATAAGCTGGCCTTTTTTGAGTTAAAGGAGTATTTTATTTGTTTGAATCTGACTTAAAGCCCTAAAGCATCAAAGTCAATCCCACCAGAAACTTCAATTAGCAGTTCTTTTACCTCTTCTGATTTGTGATGTTCACCTAGTTTATCATAAGCCATAATGAGATTACGCAATACTCTTTTAACTATATCTTCATTAGAACAAGGTTGATAATAGGTTGCTTTTGGAGTCAGATTTAGGTTAGACAAATAATTATCAATGTCCTTGTTTGAAAAAATTAAGCCTCTGTTAAAGGCATTAACATAGAATTGGACTTCCTCGCTTTTATAAGTTATGATAAATAGGTTGGGTAAATTGACTCCATAGATAGGTAATCCTAGTTTTTCAGCAACCAACATGTAAACCACTGATAGTGAAATAGGATTTCCCTTTTTACTTTCCAAAACAGATTTTAAGAAAGAATTATTAGGAGAATGAAAATTCTTGGTATTGGCCCTAAACTTCAATTTGTTAAATAAGGCCCCATTGATGATCTTAATTTGATCATATGGATGTAGGTCTTCCTTCAACTCGACCCAAATATCATAGTAGATCTGCTCTATTTCTTTATTCAATTCATTAAGCTCTGTATCAGGATACTGATACAGCGAAATCAACCACATCCCTTCCAGCAAACTCTCACCTCCGTTATCTTTCCATTCACGAATTCGATCCTTCAATCTAGAAAACTGAAGGGTATGGATCATATCTTCAATTTTGCTTTGGATATTGGGATCAAAACTGTTTTCCCATTGCTCCTCAAGAAATGGAATAATATCACTACCCAAGGACATGATTTTTCCTTCTACATGACGATTTACTTCCTCATCATCATCTTCCAACAGTGAAACTAATGCCTTAAATTCTTTTTTATCCAATTCCAACTTTAAATGATTTAGGTTTGAATAACTCCTACATTAAACTGCTTTTCAATAGGTGAGTGGTCAGCTGCTTCTATTCCCATCGAAATTACTTTTCGTGTTTCTAGTGGATCAATAATTCCATCTACCCATAATCTTGAAGCTGCATAATAAGGAGATAGTTCCTCATTATATTTATCAGTTATGTCTTTCAACATTTTTTCCTTGTCTTCTTCGGAAATCTCTTCACCTTTTGCTTTCAAAGTAGCTACTTTTATTTGCAATAATGTTTTCGCTGCAGCAGCTCCACTCATTACTGCAATCTGAGCAGTTGGCCACGCATAAATCAGTCTTGGATCATATGCCTTTCCGCACATGGCGTAATTTCCTGCCCCGTAGGAATTACCAATAACAATTGTAAATTTCGGCACAACAGAATTAGCCATGGCATTCACCATTTTTGCCCCATCCTTTATTATGCCACCGTGCTCAGACTTGCTGCCAATCATAAAACCACTAACATCCTGAAGGAATACTAACGGTATCTTACGTTGATTACAGTTCATAATGAAACGAGCCGATTTATCTGCAGAATCAGAGTAAATCACTCCACCCATCTGCATTTCTCCTTTTTTAGTTTTCACCACCTTTCTCTGGTTGGCTACTATTCCAACAGCCCAACCATCAATTCTGGCAGTGCCACAAATTATTGACTGTCCATATAATTCTTTGTACTCATCGAATTCAGAATTATCGACTAACCGTTCGATAATATCTCTGGTATCGTAGGGTTTTACTCTATCATTTGGGAGTAAACCGTAAATTTCCTTTTCATCTTTTGCTGGAGCTTTTGGTTTTTCACGATTAAATCCAGCCTTTTCGAAGCTTCCAATTTTATTGAATATTCTGCGGATATCATTTAAACAATCCTGGTCGGTCTCATGCTTATTATCAGTAACCCCTGAAATCTCACAATGTGTACTTGCCCCACCTAAGGTCTCATTATCGATGTCCTCGCCTATAGCTGCTTTCACTAAGTAGGAACCAGCTAAAAATATTGAGCCCGTTTTATTAACAATCATTGCTTCATCGGCCATAATAGGCAGATAGGCACCACCAGCAACACAACTTCCCATGATTGCTGCTACTTGGATAATTCCCATTGAAGTCATTTTTGCATTATTTCTAAATTGTCTACCAAAATGTTCTTTATCAGGAAAGATCTCATTTTGCATGGGTAAAAAAACGCCCGCACTATCTACTAAATAAATGACAGGTAATCTATTTTCCATGGCCACTTCCTGTGCACGTAAATTCTTTTTGGCAGTCATTGGGAACCAAGCTCCAGCTTTAACGGTCGCATCATTGGCAACAATCATCACCTGACGGCCTTCTACATACCCAATTCCTGTCACAACTCCTGCTGACGGACAACCTCCTACATCTTTGTACATACCATCTGCCGCGAAAGCTCCGATTTCCAAAAACTCTGTTTCATCATCACAAAGATAGGCTATGCGTTCTCTAGCAGTAAGTTTCCCTTTTTCGTGTTGCGAGGCAATCTTTTTTTCGCCACCTCCTAAATATACTTTTTCTAGCTTGTGTTTTAGTTTATCTACCTCCTGCTTATTGAGGTCTTCGTTTTTATTAAATGCGATATCCATTGAGTCGTTTCCTGGTATATTTAATAATTAATTGAGTGCTTCCGTTACTTCTTTTTGTCTCCTTTATCTTTTCTACCAAAAAGAGAAAAGTGAACATATTTTTTTGGTTGATCTTTCATATCAATTAATAAAGCATCAAGATCCACCAATGTTTGATTTAGATTCAAATATAATGAATCATCGTTCAATAACTTATCCACAGTACCTTCACCATCTTGCATAGAAGCTACGGTATTATTGATTGTAATTAAAGTTGTATCTAATCTATTGACCACTCTAGCTAATTCTAGAGCATTAACTGAGTCTGCAATCCCATTCGTTTTCTTCAATAATGCTTTCAGACCGCTTTTTTCATCGGCAAGGGTGGCTGATATTTTCTTAAAATCATCAATTAAAGCGGTAATGGTAGCTTGCTTTTCTGATATCTTCGCTAAATTCTGAGTGGTTTGCTCCACATTGAGCATTATATTTTGAATAGCATCCTCATTTTTATCAATATTAGCCAAAATATGATTGAGATGTTGTCCAACTGAATCTAAAGTTTTCAGAACAGGATATGCCTGTTCTTGGATTTGTTCTGTTAATGCAGGTTCGATATCTCCAATAACTTCACTTCCTTCTGGCAATGCTTCAGTTACTTTGTTTCTGATTAAAACAATTGTCTGCGAACCTAGAATATCAGAAGCCAATAGCGCCACTGATTCGTCACCTAAAGTAATATCTTCCCTAACTTCGAAATATACCTTTAGCTTATTCTCCTGGTCTTGTAAAATTTCAATTTTGCTAACCCTTCCCACTGAGAGTCCACTGAGCAATACAGGATTTGATGCCGTAAGGCCATCAACTTGTTCGTAAACGGCATAATACTCGTTGGAAGGATTGAAAAAATCAATTCCTTTCAGAAAATTAAAACCAAAATAAAATATTACAATTGCTGTGATTGCTAATACCGCAACCTTAATTTCTTTAGCTATTTTCAATTTATATAGTTTTTTTAGTTCATTGATTCAATTTCGACTTTGTAATCTCGAATGGCTCTAAAGATTCCAGATGCTATATACGTTTGACCGAGATCATCGTTCAAATATCTCTCCTCTTGTGAATTACTTAGAAATCCAGTCTCAATTAAAACACTAGGCATAGAGCTCTTAAACAAAACTACAAATCCTGCTTGCTTTACACCTCGACTATGACGACCAACTCGTTTATCAAACTGGTATTCAACTTTTTCAGCCAAATTCAAACTATTAGCTAAATAGGCATTTTGATATAAAGAAAAAAGAATATGCGATGCTGGATCATTAGGATCGAAGCCTTCATATTTTTCTTCATAATTTTCTTCCATCAAAATTACAGCATTTTCTCTCTTCGCCACATTTAAGTTAGTCTCCGACTTGTGTAATCCCATTATCCAAGTCTCTGTACCATGCACTTTTGTACTATATTCCACCGCATTGCAGTGAATAGAAACAAAGAGGTCGGCACCATTTTTGTTTGCAATGTTCGAGCGTTCATCAAGTTCAACAAAATTATCATCAGTTCTAGTATAAATGACTTCAACATCAGGCAAGTACTCTTTAATAATCTCACCTAATTCCAAAGCAATATCTAAAGCTATGTCTTTTTCCTTTGACATTACGCCTCGAGTTCCACTATCTTTGCCGCCATGTCCAGCATCAATCACAACCTTATCAACTTTGTATGAAGGTTTGTTAAGATTTGTGAAGGAGCCAAGGACCATCAACAGTGTAAGAATAGAAAGGATGGTAATATTTTTCACAATCTTTCGGTTGTTAAATTTGAATAGTATAATTTTACACAAAGATTGCAAAAATTCATCAAATCGGAAAAATCCACGGAACAATTTGAGGCGGTATATTTTAAGTTTATTCATATTTGTTGTACCCTTTATTGGTTACGCGCAAGAAGTTGATTCTGTAAATCAGAAATCTGACTCTTTGCTTGAGAGTTCTATCAAAATTGATTCCACAAAATCTATTGAAGATTCCACTATTAATATTTTAACGGATTCCATCACTAATAATGTTCGAACTGATTCTGTTAAGAAAAAGAAAAAAGGAGATATTGCAACAACTGTCAATTACACTGCCAAAGACTCTTTAAACTTTAACTTGAAAACTCAAGATATTATTATGTATAAAGAGGCTCATGTTGATTATGGGGATATAGAACTTGACGCTGATAAGATAAAAGTAAATTATAATACCAAAATTCTTGACGCCAGCGGTTTAAAGGACACTGCTGATAATATTACAGGCAAACCTATTTTTACAGATAAAGGTCAAGTTTATCAGACGGATCAGATTACTTATAATTTCGATACTAAAAAAGCGATAATCAAAGGAGTGGTCACCCAACAGGGAGAAGCCTTCATGCACTCAAACTGGACAAAAAAGAATGAAAAGGATGAAATGTTCAGTGATCATGCCTTGTATACTACCTGTAATTTAGACCATCCCCATTTCGGAATATCTGCAAATAAATTAAAACTTATTCCTGGGGATAAGATATTGGCAGGGCCATTTAATTTAGAAATTACAGAGATCCCAACTCCATTATTATTTCCCTTCGGAATGTTTCCAATGCCAAACAATAAAACTTCCGGTATTTTATTCCCAACTTATGGAGAAGAAAACAGAAGAGGGTTTTTCTTGAGAGATGGAGGTTATTATTGGGCTATAAATCAATATGCTGACATGGCACTTCGAGGTGAAATATACTCCAAAGGTAGTTATGGACTTTCGGTGGCTTCTAACTACAAAAAAAGATATAGTTATAATGGCAATCTAAACATTAGATTTAATCAACAACAAATAGGCGAGACAGAAGCGGATTCTGCTGTCTCCCGAGATTTTTGGGTTCAGTGGTCGCATAGGCCAGAATCAAAAGGCACAGGACGTTTTTCTGCCTCGGTAAACGGTGGTACATCCACTTTTAATCAAAATAACCCTTCTACCAACTTTCAACAACAAGTTACGGCTAACTTCAATTCAAATATTTCATATTCAAATGTAATTCAAGGAACACCATTCAATTATGCTATTAGTGCAAGGCATGATCAAGACATTAGAACGAATGAAATCAACTTACTATTACCAGAAGTAGCTCTAAACATGAATCGCCAATACCCTTTTAAAGCCGTAAATGTGGATGGCTTGAATTGGCTCCAGAAAATGAATTACTCTTACAACTTTACTTCGACAAACAGAATTACTAATAATATAGGTATGATTGGTCCAGAAGCTACAGAAGACAGTATCGCAGATTTCAGCCGGGAAAATCTCCCATACTTATTAGAGAGAGCAAATAATGGGGGTCGACATAGAGTTCCCGTTTCTACTTCATTTAACTTATTCAAATTTATTACCGCCAGCCCTAATTTCAATTATGATGAAGTGTGGTATTTACGAGAGTTGAATCATAGATATAGCGACTCATTAAATACAGTTGTTATAGACACTGTAAATACTTTTAGTAGAGCATCATCTTATAACGCAGGTATCGGCTTCACTACCCGGCTCTACGGAACGATTTACCCAAAGAAAGGACCAGTTAAGGCGGTAAGACATATAATGACTCCTTCAGTTAATTTAAATTGGAGACCCGATTTTGGTGAAGAGCAATATGGAATATATAAGGAGGTTCAAACAGACTCATTAGGAAATACAAGAGTATATTCAAAATATGAAGGCTTTGTATACGGAAGTCCAGGAAGAGGAAAGTCGGGAACTATTGGAATTTCTTTAGCCAATACAATTGAAATGAAAGTAAAAAAAGAAAGTGATACTTCAGACATGCCCAAAAAAGTTAAAATCTTTGACAACCTTTCATTCGCTACTAGTTATAATGTCATCGCTGATTCATTTAGATTAGCTCCTATCTCCATAAACGCTCGGACAAATCTATTTAATGGGAAGTTAGACGTCAATTTACAAACTGGGATTGATCCTTATGTGATGGTTTTAGACAGTATCAACGTTAGAGAAAATGGAACTAAACAAGTATTTCAAAGGAAAATTGACCAGTATGCCTGGGAAGCGGGCAAAGGAATAGGGCGATTGACAACTGCAAACATCGCTTTATCCACTAATCTAAACCCTGCTGGTAAAAAAAGTGATGATGAAAACAGAAATAATCTAGAAGATCAAGCGCGGCAAGCAGGTGCTACAGAAGATCAAATTCAGGCATTGGCCAATAACCCTGATATGTATGTGGATTTCGAAGTACCATGGAATTTGAGAGTCCGATACAACATCAGGTGGAGCAAGCAAGGCTTTGAGGAGGCAAATATCCAGCAAACCATGAATTTTAGTGGGGATGTAAATTTTACCGAAAACTGGAAAGTTGGATTTAACTCAGGATATGACTTTGAACAACAAGAATTCACACAAACATCTATCAATATCTTTAGAAATCTTCATTGCTGGCAAATCAATGCCAATTGGGTTCCTTTTGGCAGATTCCAGTCTTTCAGTGTTGATATTGGAGTGAAAGCCTCTATTCTCCAAGATTTAAAATTGAACAGAAGAAGAAGTTGGTGGGATAATTAAATACGAGTTCTTAAATTAAAAGGTCTTAGTTTTCAATGGCTTGCAGGTGGTAATTCAATAGATTCTCGGTACATCTGTCCAAGATATCATATACATTTTGGAAACCTTCCTCTCCACCATAATATGGATCAGGTACATCAATGCCCTGCAAATTGATTTCAGTCTCATAATCACGCATAAGCTGAACTTTTTGTAGATGCTCCTCAGAAGTTGCAAATCCAATAATCTTCATTTTATTGGCATTGTCCATTACCAAAATATGATCAAAGCGATTAAAGTCTGAAGCATCAAACTGCCTTGCACGGTGTTTCAATTCTAAACCATTTTCCTGAGCATTTTCACGTGTTCTTTCATCAGGCAACTCACCAATATGATAATCCGCTGTTCCGCATGAATCAATTTTAAATTGTTCTTCATTGTCCATATTTGATATTTTACTTAACATCAAACCTTCAGCCAGTGGTGATCTGCAAATGTTCCCCAAGCACACGAAAAGTATTTTTTTCATTTTTGCAAAATAGTTTTAAAACCCAAATTAATAAAAGCTGAGAACAATATGAATCTTTTATGAAGAAAAGCCTGTCTTGATTCATAAAAAATTCTTCTAAGTAGCGCTTTTTTGTCCCGTTTATCTTGAATCATATCAAATGCTTTATAACAGATTTTCAAAGTCGAAGCCAATTGTTTATTGTTACTTTGGTATTGTTGGTGAGACATCGAGCTAGATAAAACCCTTTTCTCCACCAATATTTTGTCGGTGTAACTGAATAGGTGCTGTCTTGAAAGTCTGAGCATAATATCAAAATCCTCATAAGCTAAATCTTCATCATATCCACCAAGCTCTTTCAAAAAAGAAGACCTGTACATCATGCTTGGAGAACAAATAAAATATCTTTGTAAAATCTGATAAAATAAATTGCCCTCTGGCACTGGAATAGTAGAATGGTTCTTCTTATCTACCGGATAATGAGTTTTAATATACTCTCCTTCCTCATTTATGTAGTTTGCATTTGTAAAATTAACGGCAATATTTCGATCTCTTTCCAGATTTTGCAGTCCTTCTCCCACCCTATCCTCCAATAAACGATCATCAGCCGCCAAATCAATAATATAATCGGCATTAACTAGTTCCAATGCCTTATTAAAAGCCTTACAATTACCAATATTTTCTCGCAAGAAGATTGATTTGATATTTCTATTTGGATGATGATCAATAAAAGATTTTATTCTTTGTACACTGTCATCGCTTGAAGCATCATCCACAATAATAAGTTCTGCAGAATAAGTTTGCTCTAAAACTGATTGCATCGCTTCCTGTACATATTTTTCATGATTATAGCACAAACAAATTACAGCTACCTTACCCTTCATTTCTTAAACTTTTTATTCCTACAATCGCCACAACTACAAAAAAGCAACTAAACCGTAGGATGTGAGCATAAACCAAAATATCTATACCTATTGATGAATTTAAAACTATTATTGCTACAAATATAAGCGCACTTAATATTTCAGTAAAAACATATGATTTGACCCTAACAGTAGCAATTAAATAAACAGAAAATGGAAAGGATAGAAATGCGAATAAATCTCCAAAAATCTGAAATTGAAACAAGTGTACCGCCTCTGCATACTGTGCGTCATAAAATACTTCCAGAATAAGCTCATCAAATTGAAAAACCAAGAACAGAAATATCAAGGAAAGTAAAAAATACGGCAAATAGTACCTCTTCAAAATGCTTAAATCCAAGTTTCTTCTTGCTATTAGTTTGGAGATCATTGGGTAAAAGCTCAAAAATAGAAAACTAATCAATAACCCACGATATGCTTCAGAAATTCTCACAACGGATTGCCATAAACCTGTTTGAACAGTCCCAAACTCTTGAATGGCAAATTCCCTGATAAAATAATCAACCCATTTACTACTTAACCACACAGTGATTGCCATAATTAGGAATTGACCAAAATGTTGTTTTAATTTTTTATCAATTCTAAAATTAAATTTCAGATAGGGATAAATCGGGTAAATCAGAACTAACGAAAAAAGCGACTGAATTAATAGCCATAAAATCAAGAATTGATGAAGGTTTAGCTCAAAGAAAACAAGCACTCCAAAAAATGTTAACCATTGAACCAAAATGATTGATGCATAAACACTTAATTTTTGCTGAATAACATATACAGCAGAAACTATCAAGCCAAAGCAAAAAAGTAGAATGGAAGGAATAATTGTTAGCCATTCTTGAAGACTGAATAAGAAAAGGCTTTGTCTGAACTGATGACGAATCAATAAAAAAATGCCAGTCACAAAGGTTAATAGAACTAAAATGATAATGGCTGATCCAATGACGTGCTTCTTTTGGAAATTCTGTTTTGGAAATGCATTTATCAGCCCATTTCCAGCTGCATCTTGAATAGGTTGAGTAAATAAAGCTAGGAAATTTTGAAAGTGGCTAAACAGGGTTGTTCCAGCTGGTCCATATAAAACAGCTACAGCTTTCTGTGCACCAAAGCCTACCACGGTCCGGATTAATAAAAGCATTCCACTCCAAAAGCTATGATGATATATCTGCCAAAACCTCAACAATGCAAAGTATATTTTCTGTAAAATTCACCCCCAATATAAGACTTATATCGAGCTAAATTTTTGTTAATATTTCCATCTGGAAGCATAGAAGTTCCCATCTCAATTATGGAGAAACCATTCTGTTGTGCCCAATTATATACAGAATTCCACAATAAAAGTGAAGGCTCCTTCAAATTTGATGATGGATCAATTATTAATGAATATACATAAAGCGTCATATCATTTACCTTCAAAAAGAATACGTTCCCAACCAAAATGCTATCTATTTCTATTTTTAAAGCATGATAAACATCAGGGAATTGCAATTTTGCCTTTGACATGTTTTCTACACTTATTAAGTTTTGATGAGATTTTTTTGCTCTCCAATTCAAATTCTCTTGATATTCATCAGCCCAATTATCTATATCTACATTTGAGACTCTATATTGATTAGCAGATAATAAAGATTTCAATTTTCGTTTCTTTCGCTCTTGCCTAATGTGCTCTACAAATGACTTGTCAGATACTGTAAGCCTACTGGCAAGATCTACTTTTTTGATCTTAAGCGAAGGCATCAAAAAGAAGTGATCAGTGGAAAGAGTATCTGATTGCAAAGTAAACTCGATTGAGCAATTATACTTCTCTTTACAGTAGCTGAAAACATTTTCACAAACCAGACTTATATCGACTTCACTTGCAAAGTAGGGAGTAAAAAAAGGGGCGTTAAATGGTGTACTCAATTTTTGCTTTTGTTTGTAAAAACACCAAAAAGCAACAATCTGACCCTTATCATCATAGACCGTAATGGGAAGGATCTTCTCCAAAGCCAAATGTAACAACCAATAACTTTTCTGAGCAAAAACAGAAAACTTCAATACTTCTTCCTCACTTTTGGAGGGAAAATGCTCTGAAATTTGATAGTTTTGCCTCATGGGGTAAAAATACTTTTTAAAGTGCAATAAATGATAAGTTTGAAGTTTAATTGCCTAAAATCCTCTAATTTGAACTTTCTCTTATAAAATTTCTAAGTATAAATGAAGGACTATTTCTACACAATTTCTAAAGGTGGCGAAGGATTCTATAAAGAAAAAGGTAGTAAATTCATAGGGCTAGCCTTTAGAGTGCATAATGAAGATGAAGTTAAAGAAAAATTAGAGGAGGTCAAGAAGCAGTTTCATGATGCTCGCCATCATTGCTATGCTTATTTTTTATCAAAAGACAAGCTGAGAGCAAATGATGATGGGGAACCCAACCATTCCGCTGGAGATCCCATTTTAGGTCAAATAAAATCAAAAAACCTAACGCAAGTCCTAGTAGTGGTAGTCCGTTACTTTGGTGGGACAAAACTTGGTGTCTCTGGCCTAATAAATGCATATAAAACAGCAGCATTTGAGTCTTTGGAGGCTTCAAAACTATTAAAAGTTACCATTGAAGCTATCTACGAAATTCAATATGGATACGAAATTACAAATGAGGTAATGAAATTAATAGCTGATTTTGCAGCTGATATTAAAAATCAAGAATTCACAGAAAACTGTAATGCCACATTGGGTATTAAACAATCATTACAGGAGAAATTTGAAGAAGAAGCTAGTAAAATTGATGGCCTAAAGCTCGATATAAATAATGCACTTCAAGACGATTGAATTCAATATTTCACTCCAATCTTTTTATATATAAAATGCATCAACCAGGCAGGTCCGATTAGTAAAAACTGTAAATCTTTCAGAAATGAAGGCTTTTTACCTTCAATTTTATGACCCCAAAATTGACCTACCCATGCCAAGAAAAACACTAGCAATGCTATTGCCCACAGAGGCAAAAAATCTAGCTGATCCGCCCAGCGTGCAACTGCTATACATAAAACAGCAAATAGCACCATACCAAATGAGAGGGGGATTGACAAACTGATATAATAAATAAGCACGATCCCTAAAACAACTACTGCCCAATTATTAAAGTAACCAACACCGAATGCATAGGTTAACATATCATTTGGTATACTATAGAGCAAAGCTACAACACTCCAAAATATTAAAGGCACACAAATCCAATGAACTTTCTTATTAGTTGCATTTTTATGGCTCGCCCCATATTCCTCTAATAATGTATCTATTTTTCTCATGTATCTAAAGTAGAAAATTTTAATTTATGAATCAATTAGTAATGTTCTAAGAATTAGAATTTTTACATAAAACGAATCAAAACAATAGCATTTTAAAAAAAGCTTATTACATTTGCTTTCTCATGAACAAAATCACATTACATATCTTAAATTGGCAAAATGCTTCCCAGGCATTTCATGCAGTTCATGTATTCCATCATTCCTCTTTGTAAGAGGAAAAAAATCAATATATCGCCATAAGCAGGTGTCTGCACATTATATTTATTTAAGGAGAATCGTTAAACATTTCCTTAGAAAATCTCTTAGTTAAATACTATTTTTATATCTCAAAATTTAAATATGAATACATTAAAAATTGCTATACAAAAGTCAGGTCGATTAAGCGAAGACTCACTAAAACTAATTAAAGAATGTGGAATTAAATTCAGCAATGGAAAAGGTAAACTTAAAGCAGTTGCTGATAATTTCCCAATCGAGTTTTTATTTTTAAGAGATGACGATATTCCAGGTTATGTTGAAGACGGAGTAGCTGATTTAGGAATTGTGGGGGAAAACGTATTAGTTGAATACAACAATGATGTCAAAATAGTCAAAAAGTTAGGATTTTCTAAATGCAGACTATCAATTGGTGTAGATAGAAACTGGGATTATAAAAATATTAAGGATTTAGATGGGAAAAGCATCGCTACATCCTACCCTAAAATCTTAAGTAATTTCTTAAAAGAAAACAATATTAATGCAGAAATTCATGAAATCAGCGGTTCAGTGGAGATTGCTCCAAGTATAGGCTTAGCTGATGCTGTTTGCGATATTGTTAGTTCTGGTAGCACTTTGTTAAGTAATGGTTTAAAAGAAGCCGATGTAATTATGCGTTCAGAGGCCGTCTTAGTTTCAAACAACAATTTATCTGATGGGCAGAAAGACATTTTGAATCAACTGCTATTCAGAATGGAGTCTGTTCAAGCTGGTAAAAACAACAAATACATTTTATTGAATGCTCCAAATGAATCGATTGATGAAATTATTGATTTATTACCGGGGATGAAAAGCCCAACGGTTTTACCTTTAGCAATGGAAGGATGGAGTTCATTACATTCTGTTGTAAAAGAAGATGATTTTTGGGAAGTAATAGAAAAACTGAAAGGAGCGGGCGCTCAAGGAATATTAGTAGCTCCTATAGAGAAGATGATTGTATAGTGATCCACCTTTGAAATAAAATCTGGCAGGTTTAGTTAAGATTTATTGAGGAATCTATTTGATAAAAGAAAATATGAAAGATTACACATACCCGAAAAGAGATAGCTGGGAACATCTACTGAAAAGACCAACAGAATCTCTTTCTGATATAAGAAAAATAGTTCAACCTATTATGGATGCGGTTCAAAGCAATGGAGACGATGCTTTAAAAGCCTACACAAAAAAGTTTGACGGGATCGAATTGGATAATTTTCTGGTGAATGATCATGAGATAAAATCAGCTTCATCAGCTGTTTCAGATAAATTAAAGGAGGCTATCAAAGTGGCCCATGATAATATTTTTCAATTTCATGAGGCACAAGTAACCGTTCCACTCAAAATTGAAACCATGCCAGGTGTATTGTGTGAACGAAAATCAGTAGCCATCCCTAAGGTAGGTTTGTACATTCCTGGTGGAACGGCTCCACTTTTCAGCACAGTTTTAATGTTGGCCATACCCGCGAAAATTGCTGGTTGTAAAGAAATAGTATTATGTACACCACCTAATAAAGAAGGGGAAATTCATCCTGCAATTTTATATGCTGCTGAAGTTGCTGGAATTACAAAAATATTTAAAGTGGGTGGAGCACAAGCAATTGCTGCTTTTGCTTATGGCACAGAAAGCATTCCGAAGGTGGATAAAATATTTGGCCCTGGTAATCAATATGTAACTGCCGCTAAGCAACTGGCAAGTTTGGAAGCAGTTGCAATAGACATGCCAGCAGGACCGTCAGAAGTATTAGTCTATGCAGATAAAGGTGCGGATCCAGGCTTTGTAGCCGCTGATCTACTATCGCAAGCAGAACACGGAGTTGATAGTCAAGTAATTTTTGTCACCACCTATCCGGAAATGTTAAATGCGTTGCAAAAAGAAATATACCATCAGCTAAGTGAATTGCCTCGCTGGGAAATTGCTGACAGATGCTTGCAAAATAGTGCCGTCATCATTTTAAAGTCTGAAGCTGAATGTATTGATTTAATAAATTTATATGCTCCTGAGCACTTGATTTTATTAGCTGAAAATGCGAGGGAAATAGCCGGTCAAATTGAAAATGCTGGCTCCATATTTTTAGGATACTATACTCCTGAATCTGCTGGTGATTATGCATCAGGGACTAATCATACTTTACCAACAAATGGTGCTGCACGAGCTTATAGTGGAGTTTCTTTGGATAGTTTTGTTAAGAATATCACCTATCAGGAAATAACACCCGAAGGCTTGCGGTCCTTGGGCCCGCATGTAGAAGAGATGGCGGAAGCCGAATCCTTAAGAGCACATAAAAACGCAGTGACTGTCAGACTAAATAGTTTAAAGAATAAATAACTTGCAAAAATGAGCAATAATATAAATTGGGAGGACTTAGTACTTCCACATATTCTAAAATTGCAGGCATACTCTTCAGCAAGAGATGAATTTTCCGGTGATGCTAAGGTGTTTTTAGACGCCAATGAAAATCCGTTTGATGAGGAGCAACAAAACTGGAACCGCTACCCCGATCCATTACAAAAGAAAATAAAAACCAGATTATCTGACTTAAAAGGAATCCCCGCTGAAAATATATTCTTAGGTAATGGAAGTGATGAGGCAATAGATTTACTTTTTAGAATTTTCTGCAAAAGTGAAGAATCCAACATAGTCACCTGCCCTCCTACTTATGGAATGTATAAAGTATCTTCATCCATCCATAATGTTGAAAATATAGAAGTTCAATTAACTGAAGATTTTCAATTAGATGTGAAAGCGATTATAGACAAGGCCACTCAGCAAAGCAAAATGCTTTTTATCTGTTCTCCGAATAATCCAACGGGAAATAGCTTGAGGAAAGATGACATTCAGTATTTATTAGAGAATTTTAATGGAATTGTAGTCATTGATGAGGCTTATATTGATTTTTCAGCTCAAGACTCATGGATACATGCGTTATCAGAGTATCCAAATTTGGTAGTTCTACAAACTTTAAGCAAAGCATGGGGCTTAGCTTCAGCCAGATTGGGAATGGCATTTGCAAATCAAGATTTAATTAAGATACTTAACAAAGTTAAACCCCCATATAATATTAGTGGCCCTAGTCAAAAACTGGTAGCAGAATCACTTTCAAAGAAGCAAATATTTGACAATCAAGTAAAAGCGATTATAGCAGAAAGAGATGACCTATTTCTCAAGCTGCAAGATATAGCGGGGGTTAAGAAGGTTTATCCGACTGATGCAAATTTTATTTTAGTAGAAATAAATGATGCAAAAGAAATCTATCAAAACCTTCTTAAAAACGGCATTGTGGTCAGAGATCGTTCCAATGTTTCACTATGTAATGACTGCTTGAGAATAACGGTCGGAACTAAGGAAGAGAATGAGGCTATTATTAGGGGTCTGGAAGGGATAACTTCAGGTGACAAGCTGAATTACTAAATTTTATCCAGCAAATACTTCAACTTTAGCAGGGCTGCGATACTAATACTATCAGTAATTTTACCGTCCATTACCATTTGAAAAGCTTCTGATATTGGAAGCTTTCTAATTTTTAAATCTTCGGTTTCCTCAAAGTCCGTTTCTCCCTGTTTTAACTCCTTAGCTAAATATACAACTCCTCTCTCGTCAGAAACAGAATTGCTGGTATGAATCCTCAATAATTCCTCCCAGCTTGCAGCGAATAACCCGGTTTCTTCTCTCAGTTCACGTTTGGCTGCATCAAGCTCCCTTTCGCCAATAGGGCACCCCCCTTCTGGGATTTCCCAGCTATATTCATCCAATGGATATCTATATTGACCAACCAACCATGTATTTCCATCATCATCTACTGGAACAATACCAACTGCCACATTCTTAAAATGTACTTTTCCATATATCCCCATACCGCCACCAGGATTGATCACATCATGTTCTTCAACTTTAATCCATGGGTTTTCATATTGAATTTTAGATTTTAATAACTTCCAGGGATTTATCGGCATCTTATGAAATATTTAAAATAAAAAAAGGTAAAATTATATTTAATTATCGTAGAAAATTCACAAGTAATCGAAAAATAAATGAAGTATTTTAATATATTGATCAAAATTCGCCTATTAATGTACAATTTGTATCAATAATTAAACTATTGAAGGAAAAGATTTCAAATATTGCACAGGTAAAGTTTTTACTAATCATAGTTATTTCTAGCGCTTTGCTGTCAAAAGTTTATTGTCAGGGAATGCTGGAAGACTCTTCTCGGTACTATACTTCTATTGCTAAAAAGAATTGGCATAATGATATTCAAAAAGCTCATAAAGCCGCTCAAAATGCCTATCGACTAATATCAAACATAGAAGACTCCACACTTAAGGCAGACTCTTACGCTCAATATGGGATTTCATTTTACACAAATCAAGAATATGACAGTGCTATAAAATATTATCAAAAAGCAATAAATCTTGCAAGCAAGGAAGAGGCTAATAATTACCGTTTTATATCGTATTTATGTTCTGCTTACGAGAAAAAAGGACATTACAAACATATTTTTGACATAATAGAAAATGAAATTCTCGCCAATGATAACAACAATTCAGAATACTTCAATTTACTATTGATCAAATTATCAGCGGCTTTGAAAATTGGATTAACTGAAGAGGCAGTGTTGACCTTGAAAATTCTTGAAGACGTAATACCACAATTAGATACTATAAATACTTACAATAAGTATATTAGCTTGAAGGCGAAATATTATCAAACAATAGCGTCCTTTCAGAACTCAGATTCGATATTTTTAAGGTTAATTGAGCATTATGACTCTACTAACAATAAGATGGATAAGGCTGAGACCTTTATGCAACTGGCCCTAAATGCAATGGAAGTAAGTAGGTATCAACAAAGCTCACAATATTTGATTCAATCTGAAGCTATATATGATAGTCTGAACTACGGATTTGGAAAAGCTAATATTGATTTGTACACAGGAACTTTACTATCTTGGATGCAACGTTATAATGAAGCAAGTAACTACATCTTCAAAGCTCTTAAAGTCTTCGAAGAAAATAATAATGTAAATGAAATTCAAATAGCCTACTATGAATTAGGATGGATTTTCTACTCTTTGAATTTAGAGAATAGAGCAGAAAGCTACTTATTCAAGGCACTAGAAATAGCAGAAACTATTCAAAATTTTAGTTATTTAGGTAGAAGTCATAATGCGCTTGGTTCTTTATACACTGATCTAGAAAAGTACGACTCAGCTATCCTGCATTTTGATTCAGCTATTTATTTCCAAAAAATCACAAAAAATATAAAAGAATTATCGGCAGCAAAATTTAATAAAGCTGTGGTTTTGGAAAAAATTGGTAAAGATGACCAAGCACTTAAGATATACAAAGAAACTTATAAAATAGATGTAGACTTAAATAATTATGCAGGATTAATTGAGGGAGAATGGATTTTAGGGGAATACTATATGAAAATCCAAAAACTAGACTCTGCCAAATTTTATTTTGATTTAGGGGAAAAACATGCAAATGAATTGGGAGAGAAGTACTTTCTGCTAAAAATATATCAAGCCCAAGCAAAACTCAATTCCAAACAGGAAATCTACAAACTTTCGGCAGATTATTTACAAAAAGCGTTAAAAACACAGAAAGAGTTGGCACAAGAAAACAAAACGCTAGAATTGGCCACATTGGAAACCACTTACAACCTAAAAAGCAAAGACAAAGAACTGGCTTTGCTAAATCTACAAAAAGAGAATAACGAGCAAACGATTGCACTAAATCAAAAAACCATAGCATCTCAACGAAATACTTTAATCGTTTTAGTAATCGGAATTGCTGTTTTATTGATTCTTAGTTACATCATTTTCAGATACCTTAAAGTAAGAACTAAAACTAATCAACAGCTGAGAGAATTAAATTATGAGATTCAGGAAAAGCAGGAGGAAATTATGGCTCAATCTGAAGAATTAAAAGAAGCCAATGATCATGTGAACGAACTAAATGAATTTCTCGAAAAGAAGGTCAAAGACAGAACCAATGCCTTAGAAAATGCTCTTTCCGAATTAGATCACTTTTTCTATAGAGCTTCGCACGATTTTAGAGGACCTCTTACAACTCTGATGGGCTTGGTTGGGATTTCAAAAAGATACGATTTACCTACCGAAGCTACGATCCTATTCAATAAAGTAAATATTACTGTGAAAAAATTGGATAGTATGGTTAAAAAGCTCCAGGCAGTTAGTTTCTTAGGTGATTTTGAAAATTTGAAATCACCCCAAACAATGGAAATAGAAAATGAAATTAATCGAATCGTTAATGAAGTGATTAAGAACAAATCCTACGATGGAGTCGATTATAATTATGAAATAGAACTTAATTCTTCTATATCCGAAATCACTTTTTATCCTGTAATTCTTGAAATCTGTTTAAGTAATTTAATTGAAAACAGTTTAGTTTTTAATCATTCAAAAAATATAGTAATTAATATTAAAGTGGAATCTTATGAAGATCAACTTATTCTTTCCGTAAAGGACAATGGAACAGGAATATCAAACGAGCAACAGGCTAATATTTTCGATATGTTTAAAAGAAATTCTCCTACGTCCACAGGCAATGGTCTAGGACTGTATATTGTCAAAAAAGCAATAGAGATCCTTGACGGCAAAATCCAACTAGAAAGTGACACAAGGACAGGGAGTACTTTCATATTGATATTTCCCTTGACAGGAATAATGCAAAGCACTTCAAATAATTACAACAAAGTATATACATCCCTTTAAATTAATCTTCTATAGTCTAGATATTAATAATCTGAACTTTCAATTTATACTTTTTTCATTTTCATTTTCATTCATTTAATGTACACTAAATTAATCCTGATTATGCCTATATATCCCGCAATAAATATCTATTTTTAGAATTGATTTAATCAGAATTCTTACAAAATGATAGAATTAGCAAGCATATTAGTTTTAGGGGTTTTCGCACAATGGTTAGCATGGAAAATAAAGCAACCGGCAATTCTCCCGCTGATTATTATAGGATTATTAGTAGGCCCAATTTCTACTTTTTTCACTCCTGAAGGCACTAAGCTAATTGATGGTGACAGCATTTTTTCAGGTGATTTGCTATTCTCATTTGTATCCCTATCGGTAGGCGTGATTCTATTTGAAGGGGGATTAACTCTAAATTTGAAAGAAGTACGAACTGTTGCAAGTACAGTAAGAAACCTTTTGATTGTGGGGGTAATTATCACATTTATAGGGGGTACAATAGCAGCTGTGGCAATACTAGACTTAAGTCTATCGATGGCTTTGCTTTTCGGTGGTTTGATAATTGTGTCGGGTCCTACAGTGGTTTTACCCATTTTGAGAAACGTGAGACCAAATGCAAAAATCAATACTATACTTAAATGGGAAGGTATTCTGATCGATCCTTTAGGCGCATTAATTGCAGTCCTGGTTTATGAATTCATCAAAAGCTCGTCCAACGGTGAATACTACACTGTTGAAGCTTTAAAGGATTTCGTTACTACGATTTCAGTAGGTTTCTTTATTGGTGGTTTTGGAGCCGTTTTAATCTGGTATATCATCAGTAAAAATAAAATACCTGATTATTTAAGGAATGTAATAACCTTAGGGACTGTAATTTTGGTTTTTTCACTTTCTGATATGCTACAAAAAGAAGCAGGGCTTCTAGCAACTACCATTATGGGAATTGTTCTTGCCAATTTAAAGCTTGATGACTTTAAGAAAATCTTGTCTTTCAAAGAAGATATCAGTCTAATATTAGTCACTCTGCTTTTTATTTTACTTTCTAGTAGAATCAACATTGATCAAATAGAACAATTAGGAACAAGAAGCCTTGTTCTATTTGCTGTAGTTATTTTCGTGCTCAGACCGTTGGGAGTTTGGTTAAGTTCTATAGGATCTACCCTTCGTTGGCAAGAAAAAATCTTTATTTCATGGATTGGCCCGCGAGGAATCGTTGCGGCAGCTGTAGCTTCATTATTTTCTTTGGATTTACTCAGCTCTGAAACTACTAGCGCTGCGATAAAATCTGAAGCAGAACTGTTGTTACCACTTGTATTTTTAGTAATAGTGGGAACTGTTATAATTCAGGGAACCAGTGCCAAATACGTTGGTAAATGGCTCGGAGTTTTGAGAAAAGAACCGCAGGGAGTATTATTTGTAGGTGCTAACGAAATTGCTAAAAAACTGGCTTTATTTCTAAAAAAGGAAGGTTTTTACGTATTATTAGCAGACACAGCAAAGCATAATGTCAATGAAGCCAGAAAGCTAAACCTTCCCGTCTACGAAGGGAATATTCTTTCTGAAGAAATTTTTGAAGAGGTTGATCTTTCTCAAATTGGAAAAATGATGGCAGTTACTAGTAACTCAGGCATTAACTCTCTAGCCTTGAGCTGGTTCGACAATGAATTAGGAATGGAAAATACATACCGAATTGTAAGTAAGGAAGAAGCTGAAAATGAAAATCTGCCTTTACCAAAGAATGTTCTATTCAAATCAAGATTGGATTACTTAAGTTTAAATCACTTACTAAGACAAAACAGTGAAATCTCAGAGGTAAAGTTCTATGGAGAATCTGAATATGAAGAATTTCTAGAAGAAAAAGGAAAAACCATTATTCCGTTGTTTATTATCACCTCTGAAAAGAAACTACAGATCATCTCTGGGTATCCAGAAGAGGTAGGGAAAGATGATCGATTAATCTTCTTGAAGAATAAGAATTATAATATGGTAAGCAATGAAAACGACTGATTTATAGCTAAATAGGGCCAATCCTTACCGATCATAAAAAATACAGCATCTTTTTTCTTAAATGTTTAGGATTTCTTTTGAAAACTAACCGGTTAGTTTTATATTGATGTTTTTAAACTAAATAATAGGGAAAATTATGCAAACACTAACCAGAGCAGAGGAACAAATCATGCAAAAGCTATGGGAATTAAAAAAAGCTTATGTTAAAGAAGTTTTAGAAACTTTACCTGCGCCAAAACCCGCTTACAACACCGTAAGTACAATTATTCGAATCTTAGAAAGAAAAGGAGTAGTTGGACATGAAAAAACTGGAAAAAGCTATTTGTATTATCCTCTTATAAAAAAGGATGAATACAGAAAATTCAGCATTAAAAAACTTATCCACGGTTACTTTGATGGATCATTTGCTAACATGGCTTCATTTTTCGCTAAAGAAGAAGATCTTAGCGCGGAAGAACTAGATGAAGTTATGAATCATTTGAAAAACAAGTAACTAAAAATGGATACCTTAATTTACATTTTAAAAGCCCATGTATTATTTACGGTTTTAGGTGGAATCTATCATTTTATATTAAAAGATGAGAAAAGCTTTTCCTTTAACCGATTTTACCTCCTAGCAATTTATGGGGTGAGTTTAATCATCCCTTTGCTAGAAATTAAAATCTTCAAAAATGTGACTTTTATCAATCAAGCTTTTTTGTCAAATGAATCAGCAGCAACAGCTTCGGGAGGTAATTCGTCAATGTTGGAAAGTAATTTATTCACATTAGAAACAGGACTACCATTACTTTACGGAATTTTAGTGTTTATATCTATTTTCATATTCATTATTAAATTTATCAAAAGCTATCACAAATTTAAGCTGATACAACGAACTGCATATTTTGATTATAAACAGCAAATATATTGGGTATCTGATGAAATCCCGCCATTTACTTTCTTAAACAAAACGCTTCTACCTAAAAAATTACAAACTGATGATAACAAAGATGTTATCATAAAGCATGAAGAGGTACATAGGAAAACATTACATTTTTTTGACATAATATGGGTTGAAGTTATGTCTTCGCTACTGATATTCAATCCTTTAAATCAGAAAATAAAAAAGCATATTGTCGAAAACCACGAATTTTTAGCTGATGAATATGCTTGCATGGGTGTTGAAAAAACTAGTTATGCAGAGCTCCTAATTCAGCAGACACTCAAGCAAAACCAGTTTCAATTTGTCAGCTATTTTGCTAAACCAACCATCTTAAACAGACTTAACATGTTAACAAGCAATAAAAAATCTACAAAAAAACCATTCCTTGTTGCTTTTCTCTTGATTTTATTCAGCTTTATTTTTTCATGTGATTTAAACCCAGAGGAGGAAATTATTCTTAAACCTAAAAATGAAAATACTACGACTTCTAATATCTCATCAAACGATTTGATTGATGAAAACACCATCTTTAATATTGTAGAGAAGCAAGCTGAACCACCTGGTGGCATTCAAGATTTCTATAATCATTTATCAAAAGATTTGGAAGGAAAGTATCCCCAACAAGCCATCAGAATGGGGATTGAAGGAGTTGTGTATTTACAGTTTGTTATTGAAAGAGATGGTAGCCTCAGTAATATACAACCGGTCAAAGGTATTGGTGCAGGCTGTGATGAACTTGCTGTTAAATTACTTAAAAACCAAGGCAATTGGGTACCTGGCAAACAGAAAGGCAAAACTGTACGAAGTAGACGAGTAATCCCAATTAGATTTGTATTAAACTAAAATTCATTAGAAGGTACCTCCCCTATAAAAAGGATAGATATCAAGGGTAATTTTTCACAAGTTTTAATTATATTTATTAAATAATTGATAAAAGCACATGAATTATTTAGCTATCCTATTTTTTGTATTATCTGTTGGTGTTACAACTGATAATATTGGACAAAGTAAACAGGAAGAAGTTTTACAATCTGTTTTTAATATTGAGGAATTCCAGGAATACCTTGCCTATTCACCTCGTTTTGTAAGTACAAATGCAAAGCAAGAGGTATTAATGATGAAATTTCCTGAGCTAGAAAATCAGACTTTGGAGCTTAACATTCGTAATAAATCGGTTAGGATTGTTTCAGAAAAAGAATTGTCTGAGTTAAAACATAAATTTTTCATCAAGATAGATGAATTTGTAGTAGATGGTTCAAACGCCAAGGTTGTCCTATCCTACCAAAATGCAAGACTATACTATGAAAAAGGTCAAAAAATACTGTTAGAATCTCAACTTGAAAAAACTAAAAATGACCAGTGGCAAGTTTCAAAATACAAACTAAATACTGTGGAAATTAGTACTTCCTATTGAGTATTTCAGCATAAACGATTGCCTTTTTAGCACTTTCAGGATCAGACAAGCCCTCACGAATTTCCTTGGCAAAAAGATTTTCACCCTTCTCCACTTCAAATCCTCTGAATCTGTCACTTTGGGTTGAAACTTCCTCTATATCTACCAACTCATCAATACTTTTTAGCTTCTCCCCTTTTTTGTATAATTCTTTGAGTGTTTCATCGGCATTTTCAAAGTCCTCTTGGCTTATCTCCTGGTGCATCGGCCTTTCCTCAACTTGATCAGAAAGAGGTTTAATATTTTCACTGTCGGTTAGAATTTCATCATCTTTAGATCTCTTGGACCTTTCCTCTGGCTCTTGACTTTCACCACTTAATTCTGCAAGCAGCTCTTCAAAAGATTTTGGCCTTCTCTTTTCATTTGAACTTTGATCTGCCTCCTGAGCATCTGTTCTTTTTCGAGTAACGGGTTTTTTCTTTTTCCCTCTTCCTTTAAATAAGAAGTATAGAATTGACAGAACAATATAGATGAGAATTTTGTAATCTTCCATATAATAAAATTACGAAAACTTTGCAGAATATAGACAACCTTTTAGCAGGAAAAAGAAAATTAAAAGCTATTGAAGCCTAAAGCCGATCAAGAGCACATCATCCGTTTGACTATAACCGCGCTTCCAATCCTCAAATCGTTTCTTCAGGATATGAATTTGGTCATTCATATCTTTCTCAGCAGTCTCTTGGAGGAGTTTACGGAAGTTTCTCACCATAAATTTCTTATCCTTAGGACCTCCAAATTGATCCTGATAACCATCTGAAAATATATAAAAGGTATGATTGGGGTTGTACTCGATCGAATGGGTAGTGAATCCTCCTCCATTTTCAATCTTTCTTTTACCTCCAATAGACATCTTATCTCCTTTGATCACCTCAACTTCTCTATTTTCCTTAACAATAATCAAAGGATTTTTGGCCCCTGCAAAAGTCATTATTTTATTTTGTTCATCTATTATTACGATAGACGCATCCATGCCGTCTTGATTTTCAGTCTGGGACTGCTTTAGGTAGCTATTGACCCCATCATGAAGCCTATTGAGAATTTCCGCAGGATCAATAGTTCCTTCTTGCAGCACAATTTGATTCATATTGGTATCCCCTACTAACGACATAAAAGCACCTGGCACTCCGTGTCCTGTACAATCGATAGCAGCAATCACTTTTTTCCCATCAACTTCAGCCATCCAATAGAAATCTCCGGATACAATATCTCTCGGAATAAACATTACAAATGAATTTGGCAATAGTTGTTTGATATAATCATCGGTAGGAAGCATTGCAGATTGAATTCTTTGTGCATAACGGATACTACCAATTATATCTCTATTCTGCTTTTCAATAAACTCTTTCTGAGATTGCATCGCGTCCCTCTGCGAGAGAATTTCCTCCTTCTGCATCTTTAACTCTTCATTTTGCTCTGAAATTTGGTCACTCTTAAATCGTAAATCTTTTTGAGCTTTAATTAAACTCTGATTTCTTTCTTGTAATTCAAAATGTGCTTCCTGCAGAGCGACCCTGTGCATGAAATTATTTTTCATGATGTAATATCTAAATGCGGCCATCGAAAAAGCTGCAATCCCTACAACTATCAAAATATTGACCCCTTTCATCATGAAATAATCTAGTATTCCTGCGTCACAGAAGAAAGTATGAACTATAATTTGAATCAGAAAAACTGCAAAAAAATTAAGAATGAAATAGAAAGGCCTTAATATAACCAAAACCGCACTCGTAATAAATACGGTAACCATAGATATCATATAAGTCATCCAATCTGCACAATCTACCATATAAGCCGCAGAAGTAAACAAACAGAATGCAATGATTTCAAATAAAAGCTCGTGACTAAACTTAAATTTTTGATGAAGTAAAAACACAACTCCCACTACAACTGATGGACCGTATCTGAATATATACCATAAATTGATATTAGGCTTCTCTATTGCAAGCTCCGGTATTGTACTAAGAGGAAACAAGAAAATAACTAAGAGCGCACCCCATCTTGCATAAAGGTGACCCACCCTCTTGTATTCTTCCTTCCAGGCTTCATTTAAATTGATACCAAAACTTTCTGCAATATTGAATTTCATCTATTTTGAATAAAAAAAGTTATGCGAGATTAACATACTTATGGTAAAAATAAAAATCATTTATCGAAAATGAGGATAAACATGATCCTTCATCAAAGATTGTACTTTTTTACGTAACCATCTACGTCTTATATGTTTAATTTGCTCCTCATAATCTTGTTTTATATCAATTTTGTAATCAGGAATACTTACCCCTGAAGCTTCCTTAACCCAAACGGAATGTATCGTAAATGCAAACTGCAATTCATCGTGATCGAGCTTTGCTATGGGGCCTTTATGTAAATCAGACGCATCAAACACCCATATCTCAGAAAAGTAAGAACTTATCTGATTTATATTATCGTTTTCACCTATTACAGTACATAAAATATAACCATTCAAAGATTCTGGAATATCACTTTTTGGAGATTTTGAAGGTACAAATTGTAGAGACCACATATAAGTAGCCTTCGGAAAACTGTAGTGGTCGATAACTTTCATCGAATCAGTTTCAACAGTCTCTAAAATGAATGGAGCACCTTTTTTTGTAAATTCAAGCATTTGCTCAGCACTGTATACCCTATTTCTGTGTGGATCTTTGTACAATCTGTACATAAAATCAGTGAGTAATTGATCATTTAGTCCATACGCTTGCCAAAAAATATGTTTTATCTCTCCAACATTTTGATCAGGTGATAGCATATCTCGATAAGTATACAAGCCCACTCCCCAGGTATGTGGACCTGGATCTTTCTCGCCCGGATTTCCTTCTAGGTGTAAGAATACCGTTTTATCTTCTAGATTGTCTCTATTTTTTACATCTATAACGATCTTCCCGATTTTACCAATATCCATCTCTCCAACTGCAAGCATTCCTATCTTTTGGGGATCAATAGGCGAACCACTCACTTTACATTCGTCATAATAACGCACCCATTCAGCTGGGCAAGCACTGCAATTGTGTGCCGCATGTAATGTCACGACACCTTCCGGATTATCATAATTAGCAGAAAAGTGAACAGTCTCTAATGGCAATACAACCTTGTGTGCCCTAACTTCTTTAGCATTTGGAACTAAATCTTTTCTATGAACAATATAAAGAGTAGAATAATCATTTTGAGCACCATCCAGCAATTCCCTTAAAAATGAATCAATTTTCTCATTATTAGGAAATGGATTATTCAACATCACATCCAATGTGAATTTGAAATTAGTATCGGCTAAAAGCACATAATCCCGGGTAAATCCGAGTTGGTGCATATTATGTTGAATCTGGATATTTGACCCATTTTCATTCACAATCTTATAAGACTTAGGATTCTTAGAGCCTGTCCACTGCACCAAATAAACAGCATCCTCATTAGAAAAATGTCTTCCAATCAATTTCCAATACCAGCCTTTGAGCTTATCCCAAATTGATTTAGGCTCTTCTTCAGATGCTTCTTCATAAAAGAAATCGTTCACCTCTTTTACCACCTGCTCTTTATCTTCAATTTGTTCCCACCTACTGATTTTTTCTTCTAACCTCTTTTCAATCTCTTCTTCGCTACTAAATATCAAATGGAAAATTTCAGTAGCACTTAAAAGGTTTTTGGTGGTTTTAGTAAAATTCACACTGAATACTTCCTTGGTTTCAGGATCATAAACGGGATGTGCCGAAGTTAACACCATCGGAAAAGGATTATTCAAGAATGGAGGAGTTCCCGCCCGCCAAAACTTATTCTCTCCAATGGGAGTAATCAGTTCCAAACTCTTTGGATCAAACTCAAAAGGTCTACCCGCATCAAAAGTTGCTAATAATCGTGATTGATGATCTCCTGGCTTTTTGAATGGAGTAATAGCAGTATTCAACTGATTTCTGGTACCTAATTTCATTGACATCCTTGCCAAGCCTCTGTTTTTAAAGGCAATATCTGCAAATGGATTACTTGGATTCAACACCGGGCTTGAGGCAATATCCGCATAAAAACAAGGTGTCTTCAATAAACGGGTTCTAAGCTTCACTTTACCAGGATCGGTGAAATCAAAGCGATACATATAACCGTCTCCATTAATCACAGGTGAACCAAATTCCTGATTGAATTCACCATTGGGAAGTTTCCTTTCGTATGGAAGTCCACCACTATTGACGGTTCCTGCACCGGAATTTATAAACACGAACCCAGTTAAATCCTCTGGGATTTTTCCTTCTTTTACTTTAAGTTCTACATCAAGTGGTTCACGAGTTGAGGTCAGCAGATTGGGATGACTCATAGTTTTGGTATAGTTTAATTGATACTTTTACGGACACATAAATAATAAAAATTCAACTAAAAATTGAGTAATTACAATATTATTTACATATAAATCTTTTGCTTGAACAGAATAAGCAAGCTCAAATACATATGGTTGTCAGTAGTTCCTCGATTTTTAAAGAGAACATTCAATTAGATTACCCACTTCTCCAAATAAATTATAAATTTGTTATCCGCTTTTTCTAAGCGTTGATTTTTTTCAGTAAGAAATATGCAGCTAACCAAACTTGAAATAAAAGGATTTAAAAGCTTTGGTGACCGAATGGTCATTAATTTTGACAAAGGTATAACCGGAATTGTCGGTCCAAATGGATGTGGAAAATCCAATGTGGTGGATGCCATAAGGTGGGTTTTAGGAGAACAGAAATCTCGAATGCTTCGCTCTGACAAGATGGAAAATGTTATTTTCAATGGAACAAAAAAGCGTAAACAAAGTAATCTAGCAGAAGTATCTCTTACTTTCAACAATACTAAAAATCTACTACCAACTGAATATTCGAATGTTACAATCACGAGGAGATACTATCGGACGGGTGAAAGTGAATATTTACTGAATGGTGTTAGTTGCCGACTAAAAGATATTACCAACCTATTTATGGATACTGGCATTAGCTCTAACAGCTATGCCATCATTGAATTGAAAATGGTCGATGACATCTTAACTGATAAAGATAATTCTAGACGAGGCTTGTTTGAAGAAGCAGCAGGCATTAGTAAATTCAAAATCAGGAAGAAAGAAACTTTAAAGAAATTAAGCGATACTGATGCTGATTTAGAAAGAGTTGAAGATTTACTATTTGAAATAGAAAAGAATCTCAAATCTTTAGAAAAACAAGCCAAACAAGCTGAAAAATATTATCAATATAAAGGAGAATATAAAGAAAAAAGCATTCTGCTAGCTAAAAAGACCGTGGCTGATAAAAGGGAAGTTTTTCTTAACTTAACAAAGCAAGTTGAGGCTGAAAATGATAAAAAACTAAGCTTAAATCGGCAATTAGCAGAACAAGAGGCTGCCTTGGAAAAAGGAAAATCGGAGTTGCTTCAAAAAGAGAAATTGCTTGCTAGTCGCCAAAAAGCACTTAACGAACACGTCAATAAAATTCGGCAATACGAAAGTGAAAAGAAAATTAAAAATGAAAGATTACGCTTTTTGCAGGATAAAAGTGATAGCCTAAAAAATCAAATTGAACAGGATAAACAAAGTAATGAACGCGCAGGCTTTAGCATCAAAAGTTTAGAACAAGAAAAAACCTCTGCAGAAAAAATATTCTTTGAAACTGAGCAAAGAGTAGAGGTTTTAAAAGCTGAATACGAAGAGCAAAAAAATAAAACTGCCGCTATTCGCGAAGAGGTTAACATCTTAAACCAACAGCAAAAAGGCTTACAGAATGAGGTTTATCAGTTAAACAAATCACTTGAAATTAAGGAAATTCAGCTTTCTTCAATCAAACAAGAATTAGAGAAAAGCAGCACAGACACTACTGAACAGTCTGCCAGTTTGGAGGAGTTTGATACCAAACTGGAAGAATTATCTAAACTTTTAAAAGAGAAAAATGAATACCTTTCGAATCTTAAAAACAAGGAGGATCACCTTAATAAACAAATAGAAGACCATAAAAACACAATAGAATTAATCAGGGAAGAGTTGACACAGTCTTCACGTAAGCTTGATGCACGTGAAAACGAATACAACCTAACAAAGTCATTAGTAGATAACCTGGAAGGATTCCCAGAGGCAATAAAATTCTTAAAAAAGAGTTCAAAATGGGGTAAAAATGCGCCTCTCCTATCAGATGTTTTGACCTGCTCTGAAGATTACCGCATTACAATAGAAAATTTTTTGGAGCCCTACATGAATTACTACATTGTAGAAACTGAGGCTCAAGCTTTTGAAGCAGTAAATTTATTAAGTGACGCAAGCAAAGGTAAAGCTCACTTTTTTATTTTAGATAATTTTGAAAAATTCAAGCCAAGTGATTCAAAGTTATTTGACCAAGCAGTCGCAGCCACAGAAATTGTAGAATATGATGCCAAATACAAAAAATTAATAGGCTTTATTCTTGACAATGTATATGTAGTAAAAGGTGATTACAATTCCATCCCAGAGGATAAGGACAGTATTTTCATCACTCAAAGTGGTAAAGTAACTAAAAGAAAATTTAGTATGTCTGGAGGGTCAGTAGGTCTTTTTGAAGGGAAAAGAATAGGTCGCGCCAAAAACTTGGAAAAACTTCAAGTCGAAATTAAAGACTTGAATAAAAAAATCAGCCAGATCAAAGAGAGCTTGGAAAGCAGGCAAAACGATCTAGACAATCTTAAAGATCATAGTTACAAAGAAAATATAGAGATTTTACAAACAGAAATCAATGAGGTGAACTCTGAATATGTTTCTGTGCGAACTAAACAAGAGCAATTTGCTCAAATGCTTAACTCGGCAGCTAACAAGCGAGAAGGATTAGAACAACAAAGAGAGACTTTGACGGAAGAAATTGAGACTATAAAACCTGACGCAAAAGAGAAATCTGAGAAATTACAAGAAATAGAACAGAGGCTTTCAATTATTAGTGAAGACCTCAGTGTACAGGATGATATTCTAAGTCAGAAATCATCATCTTTCAATCAGGAAAATATAGAATTTCACCAACAGCAAAACAGAGTCAACAGCCTTGAACAGGAAATCGGATACAAAAAAACTGCGTTTGATAGTAGCAAAGAGCGATTAGAAAAAAACCAGCAGGAATTAAAAGACAATGAAGAAGCAATTAAAGGCTTGATAGATACTGCTGAGTCAAGTGATGATGAGCTATTGGGAATGTATGAGGAAAAAGAGCAGATTGAGCTAGGAGTTAATGAAGTGGAAAAAAACTATTATTCAGCTCGTGGTCAGATCGATGAGATTGAAAAAGAGAGCAGAAATATCCAAAGAAATAAAGACCAGGTAGATGAGCTCTTGATGCAGATTCAAAATAATTTGAACGAAACCAAGCTAGAACTTAATAGTGTAAAAGAAAGACTTTCAGTGGAGTTTGATATTGATTTAGATAAAATCATGAATAGTGAAGAGCCGGAAGTCGAGACCAATGAAAGCGCAGACGACTTGCGAACAGACGTAAATAAATTGAAGGAAAGAATGGATCGAATAGGGCCAATTAACCCTATGGCCATGGAAGCATATGAAGAAATAAAGGAAAGAAATGACTTTATCCTGACGCAAAGAGAAGACTTGCGAAATGCCAAAGAATCCTTACTTAATACAATTACTGAAATTGATGAAGTTGCACGAACCAATTTTATTGAAGCATACGAAAAAATAAAAGAGAATTTCCAAAAGGTATTCCGTACATTATTTACGCATGAAGATGAGTGCGATTTACAATTATCTGATCCTGATAATCCGTTGGAATCCAAAATTGAAATTATGGCCAAGCCAAAAGGAAAACGTCCATTGACCATCAATCAATTATCAGGAGGCGAAAAAACATTAACCGCCACTTCCCTTCTCTTTGCTATTTATCTACTTAAACCAGCTCCATTCTGTATTTTTGATGAGGTTGATGCTCCTCTTGACGATGCCAACATTGATAAATTCAACAATATAATTAGAGAATTCTCCAAAGAATCTCAATTTATTATTGTCACCCACAATAAGAGAACCATGTCAAGTACCGATGTAATCTATGGCGTTACTATGGTTGAATTAGGAATTTCAAGAGTTGTTCCTGTGGACCTCAGGGAATTAGAAGATACATTGGAATAATTAAGAACTAGGATATTGAAAAAATATGAATAAAACTTTTCTCCTTAGGATTGGAATCACGGCTTTAGTATTTTGGATTTTGGATGCTACCGTGATGTATTTGATTGAAGAAAATAGCTTCAGTTCTCAAATCCAAGAATCCTTCTTTAAAGCTATTCTATTTTCTATCATATTTGGTTTAATTATGCGGAAGAAGTGGATTAAAAATAAAAATGATTAAAAAAGGCTGCCTCTTGTAGAAATACAAAAGACAGCCCAAAATGAAAAATAATAAATCTAGAAACTAGACCTAATTATTCTATTTAGAAATTCTCTCAATCAGATCCGCAGCTCTGTTTGAATAACCAGCTTCATTGTCATACCAACCAACAACTTTCGCCAATTTCCCTGAAACAGAAGTCAAAGCAGAATCAAAAATACATGAATGAGTATTACCTACAATATCAATTGAAACAATTGGGTCTTCAGTATACTCCAATACACCTTTCATACTTCCTTCAGAAGCTTTTTTCATAGCTGCATTAACTTCTTCTTTTGTTGCTTCTTTTTTCAACTCTAAAGTAAAATCAGTTAATGAACCATCAGGAATTGGAACCCTCATGGCAATACCATCCAATTTTCCTTGTAAATGAGGAAGGACTAATCCTACTGCTTTGGCAGCACCTGTAGAAGTAGGTACAATTGAGTACGCTGCAGCTCTCGCTCTTCTTAAGTCCTTGTGTGGACCATCTTGTAAATTCTGATCAGCAGTATAGGCATGAACAGTAGTGATATAACCTTTTTCGATTCCGAAAGTGTCATCCAATACTTTAGCCATTGGCGCTAAACAATTGGTTGTACAAGAAGCATTTGAAAGGATAGTTTCATCACCTGTCATGGTATCATCATTAACACCTAAAACAACGGTAGGAACATTACCTTTAGCTGGTGCAGAAATCACTACCTTTTTAGCTCCTGCTTTAATATGTTTACCGGCATTTTCTTCATCAACAAAAAGACCAGTAGATTCTAATACAATTTCTACTCCCATTTTTCCCCAAGGAAGATTTGCGGGATCTCTTTCTGCAGACACAGCAATGCTTTTCCCATTTACAATTATTGAATTGTCTGTATGAGAAACCTCTCCAGGAAATTTACCATGAACTGAATCATATTTTAGTAAGTGAGCCAAAGTTTTAGTATCAGTTAGATCATTGATACCTACAACCTCAACATTATTTTTTTGCAGCAAGGCTCTGAAAGTCAATCTTCCAATTCGCCCGAATCCGTTAATTCCAACTTTTACGTTTGACATGTTGATATATTTATTTAGTTAAGTTAAATGAAGAAGCAAATATAAACTTACTTGTCAGGATAATCAAATTAGAAGCCTAAAGGTTTAATCATGAAAATATTTTTACATTTTTTCAGGGCAGAGGTTTGTTATTAAAAAACAGCCTTCTATATTTGCATCTCCATTTGCAAATGGCCCGTTCATCTAGGGGTTAGGATATCAGGTTTTCATCCTGGAAACAGGGGTTCGATTCCCCTACGGGCTACTACAAAGCACTTAATAAAGTCGTTATTAAGTCATTGGTTTTAATTGAATTACCTTTTTTTGATCTACTTTTTTCTAGTAAAAAAGTGAAGGACGGCCCGTTCATCTAGGGGTTAGGATATCAGGTTTTCATCCTGGAAACAGGGGTTCGATTCCCCTACGGGCTACAAAGGTTACCAGAAATGGTAGCCTTTTTTTTTGCAAAAAAGATTTTATAAAGCAGGACAAATTTACTTTTCCTTTTTTTCAGAACGAATGACGCTTCGAAATCTATTTAGAGCATTTTTTAGACTGCACTTTTTAATTATTGATCACTTTAGTTTTCAAAATTAATGGGCTATAACCTCTGTCTCAACATCCTCTACTTTCATCAATCCGTCAGAATTTAATCCAGTCAAGCTAACTTTCTTCAGTTCATTAATCAAAATCGGATCATATTTGGCAACAACTCTAACATAATTATCAGTAAAGCCCTCCATCAAACCATTGTGAATATCATTTTCAAATAACACCACTTCTTCTCTACCTACATTCTCTTCGTAGAAAACTCGTTTCTTCTTTTCTGATAAGCTCCTCAACATTTTGGATCGTTCATTTCTTACTTTCATCGGAACCACATCGCCCATTTCATCAGCATCCGTATTGGGTCTTTCTGAATAGGTAAACACGTGCAAATAAGAAACTGGTAAATCTTTCAGGAAGTGATAGCTATCTAAAAAGTCTTCGTCAGTTTCCCCTGGGAAACCGACAATCACATCCACTCCTATACAACAGTTTGGCATCAATTGCTTTATTTTTGCCACTCGATCTTCATAAAGTTCGCGTAAGTAACGCCTTCTCATTTTTCTCAAGATCTTGTTGCTTCCACTTTGAAGTGGCACATGGAAATGAGGCACAAACCTTTTGGATTGGCTAACAAAATCTATAATCTCATTAGTTAATAAATTGGGCTCTATACTAGAAATCCTAAATCTCTCAATGCCCTCAACCTCGTCCAATTCTTTCACCAAATCAACAAAGCGTTCTTTTCTTTTACCATCCTGAATACCAAAGTCCCCTGTGTTTACTCCAGTTAATACAATTTCTTTGACATCTTCGCTAGCGATCTGTTTAGCGCTTTTTACTATATTTTCAATGGTATCACTTCTACTTTTACCTCTAGCTAAAGGAATAGTGCAAAATGCACAATGGTAATTACAGCCGTCTTGGACTTTTAGGAATGTTCTAGTTCTATCGTTTATTGAAAATGCATTATTAAAGCCTTTAGCTTCTTTAATATCTGAGGCCAAAACCTGCGGCTTGTCCTTCTTAGTAAAGCCGTCCAATTTATCAATTAATTGAAACTTCTCTGCAGCACCTAAAACAGCATCTACTCCTTTGATTTCAGAGATTTCTTTAGGTTTTAGCTGAGCGTAACACCCGATAATCGTCACAAAAGCATCTGGATTGATTTTCTTAGCTTCTTTTACAACCTTCTTACATTTTTTATCAGCATTTTCTGTCACAGAGCACGTATTGATAATGAATATATCAGGATTTGCCTGAAAATCCACTTTTTCATAGCCTCTGTTTTCAAACATCCTCGAAATAGAGGAAGTCTCTGAAAAATTCAGTTTACAACCGAGCGTATAAAATGCTACCTTTTTGTTCATACCGAGTATTTTGCAAAATGAGCTGCAAAGTTAAGGCTAAAATTCCTGAATCTAAATTTTTTTGATAAATAGCAGATGCAAGAATCTAGGAAACATTACTAATTCAATTTCATAAGCTTTCAGCTCCCTAACTCACATATTTACAGACATTTTCGCTATTTCACCTAAAAAAAGAGTGGAAACAAACTAAAAACTAGTATTTGGTTTACATTTTAGGGTCAAAAACAGTGTTTTATACAAACATTACTGCTTTTTAAATAAATTTTAAACCTCAATTCATTTATTTCACAAATATTTACCTAAATTTGGTTCGAATTTAAACCAATATTCATAAAAATGGCTCATTTAAGATTTAATGCCCTTGATATTGTTTCAAAAAGAACAACAGATAGAATCGAGGCACCCTCTAACAAGATTTCAGACTACTTTGCAAAGGATGTATTTACATTGGACGAAATGAAAGCTTCGCTAGCTCCAAATGTGTTTAAAAAAGTTAGCAGCGCCATCGATAAAGGCAAAAAAATTGATATGGAAACAGCAGATCAAATTGCATCTGCAGTAAAATCTTGGGCAATAGAAAAAGGCGTAACCCATTACACACACTGGTTTCAGCCTTTAACTGGATCAACAGCCGAAAAACATGATTCTTTCTTTAATGCACAAAAAGGACTTGAAGTATTCGCAGGCTCTATGTTGGTTCAACAAGAACCAGATGCTTCTTCTTTTCCCAATGGAGGTTTAAGAACTACATTTGAAGCTCGAGGCTATACAGCATGGGATCCATCTTCTCCAATGTTTATTTTCGGAAGAACACTTTGTATCCCAACTATATTTGTAGCCTATACAGGTGAGGCATTAGATCATAAAGCGCCCTTACTTAAAGCTGTAGAAGCTGTTGATCAGGCCGCAACTAAAGTGGTACAATTATTTGACAGAAACGTAAATAGAGTAAACGCATCCTTAGGTTGTGAGCAGGAATATTTTGTAGTAGATAAAGCGCTATTCAATGCAAGACCTGATTTATTAATGTCTGGAAGGACTCTTTTTGGACATAATCCTGCAAGAGGTCAGCAGTTAGACGATCACTACTTTGGTTCTATTCCAAGTAGAATCTATAATTATATGAAAGAATTTGAAATTGAATGCTTAAAACTAGGTATTCCAATTTCAACACGCCACAATGAAGTAGCCCCAAGCCAATTTGAGGCTGCTCCTTTATTTGAAGACATCAATGTAGCGACTGACCACAATAGTTTGATGATGGATGTAATGAGAAGAGTAGCTGCCAGACATGATTTGGAAGTACTTTTCCATGAGAAACCATTCGCAGGATTAAACGGAAGTGGAAAACACAATAACTGGTCGTTAATTACCAATACCGGAGTTAACCTTTTCCAACCAAGCAATAGTGCAAGAGAAAATTTACTATTCTTAGTTTTCTTAGTCAATACAATCAAAGCAGTAGCTGAAAATGGAGAACTTTTAAGAGCCTCCATTGCCTCTGCAAGTAATGATCACAGATTGGGTGCAAATGAAGCACCACCGGCAGTGATGTCCGTTTTTATTGGCTCGCAGCTCACCGCAGTATTAGATGAATTAGAGGAAAAAGGTAATATCAAAATTGATAAAGGGGATAATATGTACATGAAATTGGGCATAGACAAAATCCCTCAAATTATTTTGGATAATACGGATAGAAATAGAACCTCGCCCTTTGCTTTCACAGGAAACAAATTTGAATTCAGAGCAGTAGGTTCAGATCAAAATGTGGCACAGCCAATGTCCATTTTGAATTTGATTATGGCAGAGCAATTGAACGAATTCCATGCTGCAGTTAAAGCTGAAATGGGTAAAGGAACCGACAAGAAAATAGCCATTGTCAATATCCTGAGAAAGTATATCAAGGAATCGAAAAAAGTAAGATTCGAAGGAGATGGCTACTCGGACGATTGGGAAAAAGAAGCAGAGAAAAGAGGTCTTCCTAATGTAAAAAACACACCAAGAGCATTGGAATCTTTTGTTACTGATAAAGCCAAAAAACTTTTTGCTAGGCATAATGTAATGACTCCAGAGGAGCTAGAAGCTAGAAATGAAATCTATTTGGAGAATTACATCATGAAAATCCAAATTGAGTCTAGGTTAATGGGAGATATTGCGTTGAATCAGATCATCCCTACTGCTGTAAAGTATCAAAACACATTGGCACAAAATGCTAAGAACCTAAGCGCTTTAAAATTAGATAATTCTGAAATCTTGAAAAATATTGAATTGATTTCAGGATATACTAAAGATTTGAGAAGCTTAGTACATGAAATGATCGAAAAAAGAAAGGAGCTTAATCAAATCGAAGATACTACTCAAAGAGCTACCAAGTATTGTGACGATGTAAAAGAAGCCTATTTTGATAAAATCAGGTATGCTGCCGACAAATTAGAGCTATATGTAGACGATGAGCTATGGCCGTTACCAAAATATAGAGAATTGTTATTTTTGAGATAGTATATTAACCTAAACAACTATTCACTAGAAAGCCGTTCTGTAAAAACAGAGCGGTTTTTTTATGCACTCATTTGTTTAGTTTTCAAAAAAGGCATCCACTTCTCATCTATTTGTCCAGAAAAATCTCGAATAAACATCACGTAATTAGGTTTGAAGGGCGGCCTTTTCAATTTCAATTCGCTTTCTTCTGGGGTATTATTTCCCTTTCTGGCATTACATCGCTTACAAGCAGTCACCAAATTAGTCCATTTAGATTTACCTCCTTTCGAGCGTGGAATCAAATGATCTAAAGTAAGATCTTTAGATGTACCGCAATATTGGCATTCATGGCCATCTCTTTTAAAAACATTTTGACGGGTTAACATAACGCCTTTATAGGGCATATTTACGTAATTGGTTAAGCGAATTACGGACGGAAAAGGAAAAGAGCGATCGACTGAACGAAGTTGGTGTTTTTCGTCCTTTTCAATCAGTTCAGCTTTTTGCAAAAACAACAATAAAAAAGCCTTAGGAATACTACAAACTGTTATAGGACTATAATCCTGATTTAAAACTAATGCGCGCTTGGAACCAATCTTCATGCTTTTCAAAGTTTGAATAAAGCATGAAAAGCATTTAATCAGTTTTTCATGCTAAAACCATATTTCTTTTTATAGAATAATATGTACATCCTTTTTGTTCAGCGTTGAAGATACCAATTTCATGGAGAAAATCAATTTTTACTTGTGATGAAAAATATATAAGCATCTGATTTTCAATTAAAACCTATCCTTTTCAACTAAGAATACTCATTTAAAGCCATCCTCATTTCCAAATGATCGGCAGGTGCTAAATAATTCATACATAAGATAGACTGCTATTTTGTAGATTGGTCATAAAAATTATTATACAATGATTCAACCAACCATTTTTCAGGAATAAAAAAAACAAGCAAAAAAAAACCGGCAAGCTTGCCGGTTTAAAATTGTTTAAATATAATACTCTTAGTTGGTAGGAGTTCCCGTAACGGTCATTGTTATATCTAAAGTTAGGTCATATCTCACAGGCGCGCCAAACGATTCAATAGTCCATTGAATGATAGCCTCTGGATTATCTAACAAGTATTGTTCGTATATCGGAGCTAGCGCATCAGAAATATCTAGTAAACCTATGGTTCTTCCTTCGTCTTCCTTAATAACTGTATTGGTAAATGTAAAAGGATCCATCCCTGAATCTTTTAAGCCAAATGTAACCTTCAAAGGCCATTCCTCTGGATTCTCTATTTTATCATAGGTAATATTTAACGCATTAAGTTCTACTTCCGAGATGTCAATACCTTTATAGGTAGTACTAAAACTTTCTTCTTTTACATAAATTAATTCATCACCCTCTTCTAATATAAAAGAATAGGATTTTGATTGTTCAATTGGGCCTTCGATTTTTAATAATTCATCGATTTGATCATCATCTAAAGGACAAGCAGTCAACAAAAACACTGATGACAAAATCGAAAGGAATGCAAATAACTTGGTTTTCATAATAATTGTTTTAGTGAATATTTTAAGGATAGATTTATCTACTTCTTTTCTATCTTATACAAAGTTAGCATTAATTCATTCGGTTATAGCAAAAAAAAAACCTTATTCGTTGAACCTTTAAATTCTGGACCCTAATGACAATATTTATTCTATGAAGTATATTTTTTCTGAGATAAATAACATATTATTATGTCCTTCTTGGTTTTCCAGATGGTATTTTCAGCCCAAAGGCTTAAGCTATTACCCTACGTATATCCGTTAAATAATGAGTATAGCCTTTTTGTTCTGCATTGAAAATTCCATTTTCATCTAAAAAATCAATTTTCACTTTGCCCGAAGCATGGATAATCTCTTGATTTTCAAGTAAAATGCCCACGTGTGTTACCTTTTTATGCTCATTTCTAAAAAAAGCTAAATCTCCAGGCAGCGCATCTTCCAATTTTTCCACAGTTTTTCCTTGCTCCACTTGTTGAGATGAATCACGTTTCAAACTATATCCACATATTTTAAAAACCATTTGCGTAAAACCAGAACAATCGATACCGAAAGGTGACTTCCCTCCCCATAAATAGGGTGCATTTAAATATCTTTTTGCAATGCCATTAAGAAATTCAAAGTCTCTCCTCGCACTTAAAGATTTGGACTCTCCGTTAAAACCAAGATGTTCCTCCACTTTAAAAATCTCATTAGTGGAAATAGGGATAATCGCGCCCATTGTGACAGGCAATAAATTTTTATGATATAAAATCGATGCGGTTAAATCAGTGCAGATCTTATAATCAGAATTATTGATTTGTTCAAAATATTCATCGGTAATGTAGTGAAACTGCTTCGCATCGATCCAACCTTGATAACCGTCAAAATAGACCTCTATTTTAATCCACTTAGACTCTTTTTTTACATCTAAGACTGTATAATGATCTCCAAACAATAATTGGTCAATCAATTCCGATGAATCAGAAGCTTCCGCCCGTACCGGAACAATGCTTAACCTACTAATACCTTTATCCCCTATTGATATCATGGATTAAAATTTCATTTTTGATAGTTCACGCTTCATATCTTTATCCTTGATACTATCTCTTTTGTCGTGTATTTTTTTACCTTTTGCCAAGGCTATTTCTAATTTAGCTAATCCTCTATTATTAATAAAAAGTTTGGTCGGAATAAGCGTTAAGCCCTTTTCTTCCATCCTTTTCCTTATTTTTCCAATCTCTTGCTTCTTCAAAAGCAATTTCCGTTCTCGCTTTTCCTCATGGTTATAGTGAGTTCCTAACTCATAATGACCAATATGCATTCCTTTTACAAAAACCTCTCCTCTGTGAATATAGCAATATGCTTCCTGCAAACTTACTTTATGCAAGCGAATAGCTTTTATTTCAGTTCCTTGTAAAACGATGCCTGTCAGGTAGGTATCCAACCATTCATACTCAAATCGAGCTTTCTTATTCTTGACGGTAACCGAAGTACTAAACTCTTTTTTATCACTCATATTTCACAATTCTAACAAAAATTAATACTTTATTTTGAAAGTTGATCGAAAATCTTGGCTAATTTTTCCTTTTGGAGGATTTTTTGACCCGTTGTGCCTTTCGCAACTATTCTATCTCCTACTTTAACCTCAAACTCACAAATTATTTCCCTTTCTTCTATACCGGCATATTCCGCTACAATAATAACCTCATCTCCTAGTAAAGCAGGAGACAAATGTTCAATTGTTAAATGTGTTCCGATTCCCTCCTCTCCTTCTTCTAACATATCCAAAACAAATAAACGAGAAGCCCATTCAATTTCTCTAGCTAAAGTAAAGGTAGCGCATACATCGTGTACGGCTTGTTGTTCAAAATGTGCCACATCTTGAACTTTAACTTGGAAAGGATGTTCCTTTTTATCTCCTATTTTGAAAAACTCCCTCATTTATTTTTATCAGCTGAAAATTTCATTCGTGGTATTGGCGCTGCATCCATACCTAAAAACTCTTGATTCTGATATTTAAAATGTGCTGTCATCGCAATCATGCCTGCGTTATCTGTACAATATTCAAACTTAGGAATATAGGTATTCCACATGAACTCTTCTCCTGTTTCGGCTAACATTTTTCTTAAATAGGAATTTGCAGAAACCCCTCCCGCAATCGCTATTTCTTTTATTCCAGTATGATTTGAAGCTTTTTTTAATTTCTGCAACAAAGTCATAATCAATCGATGCTGAACACTAGCACAAATATCATCCAGATTATCCGCAACGAAATTAGCATCTTTTTGACTATTGTTTTGCAAAAAATACAATACCGCTGTTTTAATTCCGCTAAAAGAATAATTAAAGCCTGGCATTTCAGTTTCAGGAAATTGATATGCATCCTGATTACCATTTTTAGCATGCTTGTCGATCATTGGCCCACCTGGATAAGGCAATCCGATTATTTTAGCAATTTTATCAAATGCCTCTCCTACCGCATCATCTTTAGTTTCACCTAAAATCTCCATATCCAAATAGTCATTTACTTTCACGATTTGGGTATGACCGCCACTTACCGTCAAACACAAAAACGGAAATTTGGGCTTTGGTTCTTCAATAAAGTGTGCTAAAATATGAGCTTGCATGTGATTGACACCAATTAATGGTATTTTCAAAGCAGAAGATAAAGACTTCGCAAAACTGCTACCCACTAATAATGCTCCCAAAAGTCCGGGTCCTTGAGTAAAAGCTACTGCTTTTAAATCCTTCTTGCTTATATTTGCATCGGAAAGTGCTTGTTCTACTACTGGTACTATATGCTGTTGATGTGCACGGGAAGCCAATTCGGGAACTACGCCTCCATATTTCTCGTGAACAGATTGAGTAGCAATAATATTATTAAGTACTTTCCCGTTTTGAACTACTGCTGCTGATGTTTCATCACAAGAAGACTCGATGGCTAAAATATTGATATCCATAAAATTTGAAAGAAGAGCAAAATATAACGCAAGGTATTAAAAAAGGTATTGCAAAAGCAATTTTATGGCTTTTCCTTATCCTATTTTTTTCACTAAGTGTTATTGTTTTAGCAATGCAATCTTCTTCCATCCAAACTAAAGTAGCACAATATGGCAGTGAATATTTCAGCAAAAAATTAGGATTCCATATCACCATCGAGAAAATCAATATTGAATGGTTTGATCAAATAATGTTATCCGGACTGTATGTTCAAAATAAAGATAGTAGCACCTTTATCGATATTAAATCTCTGCTGGTCAATTATGATATAAAACAGCTCATCAATGATGAAAGTGTCCTTTTCGATAACCTCAAATTGGAAGACGGAAGAGTGATGCTGATCCGAGATAAAGGTGATAACTATTTCAACATTGATTATTTGGTTGAAGCTATACGGAATTTATCTTCTCCAAGCACTGACACTTCCGTTAGAACTGCCAAAAATTTACTAATTAGAAAAGCCTCCCTTTCAAATATTATTTTGGGTGTTGCAAATTTGGATACAGACAGTATTAAAGAAGGATTTAATTACAATCAGTTTGTCTTACATGATTTGAATGCAGACCTAGAGAATTTCAGGAGTCGTGCAGACACCATTCAAATGCAGGTTCAACAGCTATCTGCTGTTGATTCAGTTACTGGTATGAAAATACATAAATTGAAATCATTATTTGAAATCTCTCAAACAAGGCTTTCTTTAACTGACCTCAATTTGGAAGTGAATAAAAGCACAATCGCAGATTCAATTGTCTTTAATTATAATAGCATTAGCGACCTGTCTTACATCATCGATTCAGTAAACATCAATGCGAACTTTAAAAACTCCATCATTTTTACCGAAGATCTAGCGTTATTTGCGCCCTATGTCGGTAATTATGAAGACAAAATAAATGTATCCGGCAACTTTAACGGAAAAATAAAGCGCTTTAAAGCCAATAATTTAAACTTAAAATTTGGCGCTTCTAGTTTCATTAATGGGGACATAAAAATTGATGGGCTTCCTTATTTCCAAGAATCATTTATAAATCTCGACTTAACTAATTCTTCCTTATTGCCCTCTGATTTAAAGCAATACATAAATGACAGCATTGCTTTTGAAAGAATTCAAAATTTTGGTGTCACTACTTTTACAGGCAGTTTCATAGGTTTCCCCACTGACTTTGTTGCAGATGGAGTATTTACTTCCCCGCTTGGAAGAGTTGAATCTGACTTAAATCTAAAAATTGCAAAGAATTCAAGATTATCGACCTATAAAGGCAGTCTTTCAACTTATAATTTTGATTTAGGTAAATTCTTGGATGCAGATTCTATTTTTCAAAAGGTTCAAATGACGGGAAATATTCAAGGCAGCGGCTTTACACTTCAAAACGCAAAACTTAATTTGAATGCCAATATTAGCTTTCTCGGTTTAAATGGATATGAATATCAAAACATTACAACTAATGCGGAATTGGCATCAGAGTTTTTTAACGGTAAACTCAAAATAAACGACCCATTATTAAAATTTCAAATGGATGGTTCAATTGACCTACGAAATAATAAAAACTTAATAAATATTGAGGCAGATTTAGATACAATCAATTTTAAAGACTTAAATATTACCAAGGAAGATTTTATTTTAACAGCAAAAGGTAAATTGAATGGAAAAGGTATTGTGCTAGATAGTATTGAGGGCAGTACTTCATTGCAAAAAATTTATGCTGCTTACCATGGAAACTCTCTACAATTAGATTCATTGGTAATTAACACTTCAAAGAATAATAATTTTAGAAAATTAAGCATCAACTCTGATTTATTTAGAGCTTCAATTGATGGAGATTACGTTTTCTCTCAACTGCAAAAAGACTTATTTAGAACTGCTAAAGAGTATCAGCTTAATATTGAAAATGATAAGAGTAAAATAGAAGATTATTACAGCAATATTGATTCAACAGCCAATTTGGATAACTATTTAGTAGATTTCAACTTTCGCATAAAGGAGATTAACCCACTGATAAGTTTATTCATACCTAAACTCTATGTAAAAAAAGGTGCTATCATCAAGGGTCAGTATCAAAATGGTAAAAATAGTAATATATATATTGAATCTATTTTTGACTCAGTCAACTATGACAATCATGCGTTTTCAAAAAATAAAATAGATTTTAATTTCAGTAAATATCATCTAAGTCAAGATGTTTTGGGCATTGGCTTTATCAATTCCGAAAATCAAAAACTTGATAACAATATTCAAAGTGAGAATCTGAGGCTAGAGCTGTATTGGACTGGTAGAGAAGTAAACTTTAGTACCGAAATTGACCAAGTTGAAAGTGAAAATCATGTTAATATCAGCGGGAATTTAAAGTTTTTAGAAGATAGTCTCAGTCTTAATATTGAAAGATCGGATATCAAATTTTTATCAAAAAACTGGAACTTCGTTGACAATAATAATTTAAGAATCAGCAATCAAACCTATGAATTTAAAAATTTCGGGATTTTCGCTGACGATGAACGCATCACAGCCAATGGAGAAATATCTCAGGATTCTACCAAATCCTTACTGATTGAAATCGATAGTTTCAATATTGAAAACATCAATGAATTAGTAGAAGAACATGATTTTAAAGGAGCGGCCAATGGCTTTGTTGAAATTCAAAATTTCGATAATGAATTTATCTTGAATACAGAACTCAGTATTTATCAGTTTTATCTTGATGAATTCCTAATTGGAAACATCAATGGTTATTCTAATTGGCAACCTAATGATAGAAAGTTGATGATGGATTACATCGTTACTAGAAAAAACCAAGACATCATAGAATTAGATGGTAGCTATACACCAGCAAGCGAAGAGAATTCATTAGATCTTAGTGCTAGTCTAAGTAAAACCAATTTAGTGATTGTAGAGCCTTTTATTAACGACATATTCTCAGAAATGAAAGGTGAGGTAGACGGAGTATTTCAAATTACTGGAAATTTAAACAGGCCTGTGGTAAACGGAACTGGTACAATTTCTAATGGTGGCATTAAGGTCAATTACTTAAACACCTATTACGATTATACCGGAAACATAAAATTTGATCAAGATAAAGTTACTTTTAATAACATCCAATTAATTGATGATCAAGGCAATAACGGATACCTCAACGGTGACCTATTACATGACGGCTTTACCGATCTTAGATTAGATTTGTATGGCAGAATGAATGAATTTAAAGTACTCAATACTTCCGCAAAAGACAATGAATTGTATTATGGAACAGCATTTGTCAGCGGAACCGTAGCATTCACAGGTAGTGTAGGAAACTTAACTATAGATGCTCAGGCAAAATCGGAAAAAGGCACTAGGATTTTCATACCAGTGGAAAGCACTTCTTCTGTACAGCAGGAAGAATATATCCACTTTATAAATATCAAAGACACTGCGAATAATAAGACCATTAATGTTGGTAAAGTGAAGGGAGTTGATATTAAAGGAGTAACAATGAATTTTGACTTAGAACTAACTCCTGATGCTTATGCTGAAATAATATTTGATATTAAATCAGGAGATATAATTAGAGGAAGGGGAAATGGAAAGCTTAGCATGAACATTGATACTAATGGAGCTTTCTCTATGATTGGAGATTATACACTCACAGAAGGTGGATACAATTTCACTCTTTATAATATCATCAATAAAGAATTTAGCATCCAGGCTGGAAGTCAAATTACATGGGACGGAGATCCATACGGAGCAAATCTTGACATTCAGGCAGTTTATGAACAAAATGTTTCATTATTGCCTATCGTAGATATTGGGCAAGATTCAACACTTGCTAATGCACCTGAGCTAAAAAGAAGATATCCTGCAAAAGTCTTATTGGACTTAAAGGGAGATTTGATGCAACCGGAGGTTGACTTTGATATTACTTTTATTAATTATCCTGATCAGATCTACACTGAATCAAGAGTAAGTTTCCCATTAAGAACAAGTGTTACTGCGTTTGAAGCAGAATTGGATGCAGATGAACAAGAATTAAAACGTCAGGTATTTAGCTTGATTATCTTACGGAGACTATCTCCACGTGCCTCATTTGCTGTAAGTGGTTCCGTTGGCAATTCCGTAAGCGAATTTCTATCTAATCAATTAAGCTATTGGGTCACACAGATTGACGAAAACCTTGAAATCGATGTTGATTTAGGTTCATTTGATGAAGACCAATTCAATACCTTTCAATTAAGATTATCTTACAGCTTTTTAGGTGGAAGACTTAGAGTAACTCGTGACGGTGGTTTTACTCAAGGTGAAACAGATGATGTAAACCAAGAAATTCTCGGGATACTTGGAGACTGGTCAGTAGAATATCTATTGACACCAGATGGAAAATTGAGAGCCAAAATATATAATAGGACTAACTTCAATACATTCGACAGAATAAATAATACAGCCTCTACAAGTACTGGTGTCAGCCTAGTGCATGTCACCAGTTTTGACCAATTAAAAGAAATTTTTCAAAGAAAGAAGAAACAGAATAAGGAAGATGAAAAAGAAAAAAATACCGCCCCCGAAGAAATCAATTCTGACGCGGTGAGAAGAGAAGAGGATGAAAATTCAAAGTAAACAAAACTAATCATTATTTGATTGGTTAACTTTCCAAAACAATATTGCTGTGGATAAAATTTCAATTTTTTGGTTCCGGAGAGATTTAAGGTTATATGATAATACCGCATTGTATTACTCACTTCAAGAAGAGTATCCTGTACTACCCATATTTATATTCGATTCTGAAATACTAGATGACTTAAAGGATAAGTCAGATGCAAGGGTAAGTTTTATTCATGACGAACTAACGAAAATCAATCAACAACTCGAAAAGATTGGTTCTGGTGTTTTAATAAAGCACGGTACGCCTGAAGAAGTCTTTAAATCATTAATTGATCAATATGATATTGACGCTGTGTTTACCAACCGAGATTATGAACCGTACGCTCTAGCGAGAGACCAGAAAATTGACAACATATTAAGAAATCAAGGTATTGGATTTTATGATTTCAAAGACCATGTGATCTTCGAAAAAGATGAAATTCTGACGGGGGATAATCAACCATATAAGGTCTTCACTCCGTTCAAAAATAAATGGCTCGAAAAACTGGAAACGGGACATACTTATCCTTTCAAAATAAGTTTAGAAAAAGAGAGCTTTTACCAATTTAAACCAGAAATACCTAGTCTTAACGAAATCGGTTTTAAGAAATCAGATGTTCCTATTCCTGAAAAAAACTATAATGAAGATAAAATTGAGAACTATGATCAAGATCGTGATTTCCCTGCCAAGAATGGAACAAGCAGATTAGGAATTCATTTGAGATTTGGGACTGTCAGCATTAGAGAAGCCGTAAGCCATGCGCAAAAACTTAATGATACCTGGCTCAACGAATTGATCTGGAGGGATTTCTATAGCATGATCTTAGCTAATTATCCGCATGTTGTTAATAACGCATTCAAACCAAAATATGAAGCCATCCCTTGGAGAAACAGCAAAGAGGATTTTCAAAAATGGTGTGAAGGCAAAACAGGCTACCCAATTGTAGATGCTGGAATGAGGGAACTCAACAAAACTGGATATATGCACAACCGGGTTAGAATGATTACTGCCAGTTTTTTGACAAAACATTTGCTGATTGATTGGCGATGGGGAGAAGCCTATTTTGCCGAAAAGCTACTCGATTACGAACTAGCCTCTAACAATGGAGGGTGGCAGTGGGCTGCTGGAACTGGAACTGATGCTCAACCCTATTTCCGAATTTTTAATCCTTACAGCCAAACCGATAAATTCGATAATAATAAAAGCTATATTAAAAAATGGGTACCAGAATACAACACGGCCAAGTACCCAGAACCTATTGTAGATCATAAAAAGGCACGGCAAAGAGCTTTGGACACTTATAAATCTGCTTTAGACAATGTTTAACAGCTAAATATCTTTAATTTTGAATGATGAGGATATTTCTATTTGTCTTTTTAATTCAATGTAGTTTTCAAACGCACGGTCAAGCTCAAAATCAAGAAGATAGCATTAACACAAATAAAATACGAAAGATAATTTTAACTGAAAGCGCAGTTTACACTGCAGGGATGACAGGCTTAGGTTTGCTTTGGTATAAGGATACGGAAGCGCAATCGTTTCAATTTTTCAATGACAATAAGCAATGGCTTCAAATGGATAAAATTGGGCATGCTTATACCGCTTTTCATCTCACTAATATCAATTATCAGTTATTTAAAGCATCAGGAATGACACCTCAAAAAGCTATGCTTTACAGTAGTTTAAGTTCTACAGCCATGATGCTTCCCATCGAAATATTTGATGGTTTCTCTGCAGCTTATGGGGCATCTTGGGGAGATGCCCTAAGCAATACAATTGGAGCATTTCTTCCCTATCAGCAATTTCTGTTTGATCAAACATATATTTATCCTAAATTCTCATTTTCAGCAAGCCCTTACGCTCACTTGAGGCCTAATACACTAGGAAGTAACTTTATAGAACAAGTTATAAAAGATTACAATGGGCAAACTTATTGGTTGAGCACTGATTTCAATATTTTAAGTAAAAAAAATAAATTCCCCGCTTGGTTACAGTTCTCAATAGGTTACAGCGGAAATGAGATGGTTTATGGCAGTCCTATAGACAATTCAAAAAATGGCTTTGAAGCAAATAGACAATGGCTTCTAAGTTTAGATATAAATACCAGCAAAATTGAGGTGGAGCAAAGATGGTTAGAAATAATGCTCAGAATAATCAATAAGGTTAAAATTCCGTTCCCAACGATAGAATGGCAAGGAAAAAATGTAGTTTTGCATCCATTATATTTTTAAAATAGTATAAAATGAAAATTGGCGACAGAGTAAGATTAATGAAAGGCACTGAAGAAGGCATTGTGGTCAGGATGCTGGATAAATCTTTAGTAGAAGTCGAAATAGAAGATGGTTTCGCTATCCCTGTTTTACAATCTGAATTGGTAGTAGTATCTTCTGATGAAAGCACAGCATTTGACACACCAAAATACGAAAGCCAAAAGCCTTCAAAACAAAAGACTATACATGAACAACCAAACAAGCTAAAAGGCTTCCATTTGGCCATTATTCCATTAAATGACCAACTTCTTAGCATTTATTTCTTAAACCCGTCCAGTGAAGATATCCTTTTAATGGCAAATGAATTAAATGGAAAAAGCGAAGAAAAAACCATACTATCTGAGAAAATATTTGCAGAAAAGTTCAGCAAAATAACTGAACGAAACATGGATCATCTCAACACCTGGCCTTCACTATCATTTACAATTTTAATTGAAAATACTAAATGGTCAATTCCAATTCGACCAGAGAAAATCACAGTAAAAATTAAATCAAAACATTTTCAAAAGGATAAAACTGAGATTCCTCTACTGCAGAAAAAAGGTTATCTAATCCCATTGAATCAATCTTCCAAAGAAACTATAGAACCGGAAAAAATTGATCCCGAAAAGTTAAGAAATAGTTTTTTTAAAGGGGAAGAAGAAGGGACAGCGATTAAGAATACTATTAGGAACAATTCTCAGATCCCCGAAATTGATTTACATATAGAAAGCATAGATTCCAACTATGAAAAATTACCGAAAGAAGATATTCTACGAATTCAATTGGCCATGTTTGAAAAGAAACTAAATGAGGCTTTAGTAGCAGGCCTTGATGAGTTGATTTTTATTCATGGAGTTGGTAATGGAGTTTTGAGAAATCATATTCATAAGCAATTATCGCAACATGAAAACGTACAGTTTTTCAAAGATACTCATAAAGAAAAATTTGGATATGGAGCAACATTGGTAAAGATTAAATAAAATTTTATCTAAATTTTATGCAATAATTTACTAAATTTGTTATTATATGCATTTCCTTCATTAAGGAATCATAAAATATAACTAAGAAAACTTTATAATGATTGTCTTATGAATTTTAATGAATTTATGGAATCATACGCCAATGAAATAGGCGGGCAATTTCAAGAGTATGACACAAATAAATCTGTAGTCATTTATCCATTGGGTGGAAATAGATATCAAGCTGTTTTAGGTACGTTAAAAAAGAGCGACATTACGAACAAACCAAGTATTGAATTCACGTCTAAAGTTTGTGAATTTAGTACCTCCATTAACTTAGAAAACCTTATTCGAGCTAATGCAACTTTTTGTTCAGCTAGATTTGTATTGGTTGATGATTACATAAGAGTTGAAGCTGCTATACTGGAAGAAAGTGCAACAGAAGCAGTTTTAAAAGATATTATTGAAGAAGTAGCAACGGTTGCTGATGCATGGGAGCATAAATTAACAGGTCAGGACGTACATTAAATCTAAGCTCTCAACTTATTTATTTCAACTTAAAGCCTTCGTACCCTCCTAAATCCATATTTTGGTCTTATTTTTGTTTTAAGAAATTTATAAAAGATTGCAAGCTGTCCTATCGCTTCCTGTTTTTGACAGGGGGAGGAAAGTCCGGGCAACAAAGAGCACCGAACCTTGAGAAACCAAGGGGCTTAATGTAAAAGTTAAGAACAGATAGTGCCACAGAAAATAGGTAGCCTTGATGAATTTGCTTGTCAAGTTCTTCAGGGTCATAGTGAAAAGGTGGGGTAAGAGCCCACCGTATCGAACAGTAATGCTCGATTGCACGGTAAACCTTTCGGGTTGTAAGGTCACATACATTTTTGCTCCCGAAGTTTTCGAACTTCGGGATAAGGGCTGCTCGTCCGAAAATCCTATCAAGGATGGCGAAAAGGGGTAGACTGCGTTAGATAAATGATAGGAACTTGTCCTAGGACAGGAACAGAACCCGGCTTATAGGCTTGCAATTTTTTATTTTAGATTGATGATTTTCAAAAAAAATAAATATGTCAAAAATATTATTGATTGATGATGAAGCCAGTATAAGACAAACTTTAAAAGAGATACTGGAATATGAAAAATATCAAGTAGAGGAAGTTGGTAATGGTGCCGATGGTTTAAAAAAAATTGAAAGCGAACATTTCGATCTTGTACTTTGTGATATCAAAATGCCCAAAATGGATGGCATGGAACTGCTTAATGCCGTATTTGATAAAGGAATTGAGATTCCGTTTATTATGATTTCAGCCCATGGAACCATCGACAACGCAGTGGAAGCCACCAAAAAAGGTGCTTTTGACTTTATCTCCAAGCCACCAGATTTGAACCGCTTATTGGTTTCAGTAAGAAATGCCTTGGACAAATCCAGTTTAATGGCCGAGACGAAGACACTTAGAAAAAAGGTATCCAAAAAGTATGAGATGATTGGCTCATCAAAACAGTTGGAAGAGGTTAAAGATACGATTTCTAAAGTTGCACAAACCGATGCACGAGTACTGATCATTGGAGAAAACGGAACGGGAAAAGAGTTAGTAGCTCGTCAAATTCATGAGCAGAGTGAAAGAGCTAAAGCACCAATGATAGAAGTCAATTGCGCAGCTATTCCTTCCGAACTGATTGAAAGCGAACTATTCGGTCACGAAAAAGGAGCATTTACCTCTGCCATTAAGCAACGAATAGGAAAATTTGAGCAAGCTAACGGGGGTACTTTATTTCTAGATGAAATTGGTGATATGCCTTTAGCCGCTCAGGCAAAAGTATTACGTGCTTTACAAGAAAACAGAATTAACAGAGTAGGTGGTGATAAGGACATCAAAGTTGATGTGAGGATCATTGCTGCAACTAATAAAAATTTAAAGGAAGCAATTGAAAACAATGACTTCCGGGAAGATTTATTTCACAGGCTTAGTGTAATAAGAATAAATGTTCCACCATTAAAGGATAGAAAGGACGATATTCCGGAATTAGTAGAGAAGTTTTTGGGTGATATTGCTGAAGAGCAAGGCGCAAAGAAGAAGTCTATTGATAAAGATGCCTTAAATCAACTAGAAGAGTACAATTGGAGTGGAAATATTCGTGAGTTAAGAAATGTAGTAGAAAGATTGATAATCTTGGGAGCTGAGAAAATAAGTGCTCAAGATGTGAAGAAATATATTGATTAATGCTTTTTTAAAATCAAACAGTCTGTTCTTCCAGGACGGTTTCTTGGTCTGTATTCAAATCATTAAATGAATATGTTGGACAAGTTTTTTGGGCACACGCTCCAATAAATAATGCAGAAATAATAACCAATAAAAATCTTTTCATGTCGAAAGCGTTTAAATATCTTACATTCAAATATAACTGCATTAATCTAAAATTTAAAATCTATTATTAAATTAATTACATTATTAGATAAAATTTAAACTATTTCTTCTAAAATAAATCATAAATACAACTATAAAGAACCTGCCAGAACCGCTTAAAAGGGGTATTTAGATAAATTGTCTGATAGTAAAAATTATTTAACTCAGACTAAAAAAACACATATAGCATTAACTTCAATCTGTATAATTTTGCTTAATTTGACGCTTAATGTAACTCGAAATATGCTTAAGAAAGCAATACACCTTCTTTTATATCTACAATTTTCAACCCTAATCCTTCAGGCGCAACCCCCTACATTGTCTTCTGAATGGGAATGGTTTAATACTTTTGAAGACTCTTTATCTTCAAGAAATGCAGAGGAGCTACTTGAAAATAAACAAGAGGCATTGCAAGCAGCAATTGATATTGAAAGGCCTGATGTGGAAAGTAAGATTTCAAAAGAATTGGCCTTCATTCACATTAGCAAAACTAATGACTTGGAAAAGGCAATGTCATATCTCATAAGGTCCTTAGAAATTGATGAGAAGTCAGGAAACGAAGCAGGACTAATCTTCACATATATTGGGTTCTACCAACTTTTTGAAAAAATTGAGGACTATTACTACGGAAAAGAGTTTTTAGAAAAAGCTTCTACCATTTTGAGAAATTATGACCTCCCTCCTATTAGGGTATATCTCAATAAGGAATTGGGCCAAACTTACTGGCTGACTGGCGAATTAGGTAAATCAATTGAAAAATATCAAAATATTTTGACATACGCTACTGCTGAGAGAATTCCAAAACTAGAAGCTGAAACTCATACAGATTTGGCAGAAATCTATAAAAATGAGAACGAATTGGAAAGGGCATTGAATCACTATGAAAATGCACTGAAAATATTCAGAAGAATAGAATCACCACTATTAACAGCCGAATGTTTAAATGCCATCGGTAATATCTATTTGATACGAAGCAATTCAGAGAGGGCCTATGAGAATTACTTGGCTGCTCTTGAAGTTTTAAGACAACTAAATGGAGCAGAAGCTCAATTGGCTACATTGTATAATTCAGTTGCCCAGTACTATTTTAAGGAGGGTAATGCCGAAAGGGCTTTGGCTAATTTAAGGCTGGCTAATCCATTAGCTCAAAAGTCACAAAATCAGGAGCTTATTCAAGATACCTATGGACTATTAAGCAAAGCTTATAAAGAGCTGGGAGATTATCAAAAAGCATTGGAGTATAGCGAGCTTTTTAAAGCTTTAGAAGACTTTCTTCAAAAAGAAAAGGTTGATAGAAGTATTCTAAAAATGCAAAGCAGACATACGATCAATCAAAAACAAAGCTTAATTGACCAGCTAGAATTAAATAGGATTCAGAAAGACTTTGAACTGGAAAAGGAAAAAAGATTTAAAGACTTCCTAATCATAATGGTTACATTAATTGCTATTATTTTGATTTTGATCTTTACTCTTTTCATCCTGCAGAAAAAGAATAATAAAAAATTAAAAGTAGCTAATTTGCGAGTAAATGCGCAAAATGATGAATTGGAGGATCTAAATGCGACTAAAGATAAATTCTTTTCTATTATCAGTCATGATTTGAAAGGGCCTTTAAATTCTCTAACCTCCTTCTCTGGACTGTTAATGAATCACACTAGCAGCTTGAGCACAGAAGAAATTCAAATGCTAGCAAAGGACTTGGATAAATCGCTGAAAAACCTTTTTGCTTTACTGGAAAATCTTTTGCAGTGGTCTAGATCTCAGACAGGCAATATAGAGTTTACAGCTGAAGAATTTGATTTAACTGAAATGTTAAATGAGAATAAAAGACTTCTAGATAAGCAAGCTGAAAATAAAAATATTCAAATAGAAGTGAAAAACACTAAGTCGATTACCGTTCAAGCACACCCCAATTCTATAACCACCGTTATACGAAATTTACTTTCCAATGCCATTAAATTTACAGATGAAGGTGGACAAATTAAAATGGGTGTAGTTAATGAAAAACATGAATATGTGGTAAAAATTGCAGATAATGGTGTTGGTATGCCAAAAGATGTTGCTAATAAGATATTTAGAATAGACACCAAACATTCTACACAAGGAACTGCTAAAGAAAAAGGCACTGGACTTGGACTCATTTTATGTAAAGAATTCGTAGAAAAAAATGGCGGCAAGATTTGGGTAAAAAGTGAAGAAGGAAAAGGCACTATTTTCTCCTTTTCAATTCCTAAATAAGCAATTAATTCAATTGTAAGTTATATTCTCAGTCATTTGCCTGACTGGAAAAAGTATTTCTATGGTGGTTCCACCGCCACTCTCACTTTTCAGATTTAGCTCACCATTCAATCGAGTAATTACCTTCTTTGCCATGTACAAACCCATCCCTACATTAATATCACTTCTCTTTCCTTTAAAAAACACCTCAAACACTTTTTTATGTAATTCTTCCGGGATACCGATTCCGTCATCTTCAAAATAAATTTTATAGTGCGTGGAATTATACTTCTCATACGTTATTTTTAATTGAGTATCGTAGTAACTGTTGTGTTCAAATACGTTCTCCATTAGTTGATAAAACAACCGCTTCAAGAGTGCTCGATCCGAAGTGATGAATTTAGACTCACTCAATAATTCAAAATCAATTTTCGCCCTCTTAATATCTTTATTTCTCTTTAAAAAAATTGCTATCGATACTTCTTCAACCAATTCCTTAACATCAAAAGTGGTAATATTCAAATCACCATGCAGTATAAAACTGACTTCCCTAAAATCATTGAAAATATGTTCCAACTTGTGCACGCTCTTTTCAATCATGCTAAAATAACTTAGAATCTCTTTATCATTTGTTGTTAAGTTACCTAAATTCACTAATCCTAGGACATTTGCAATGGGGCCTCGCACATCATGAGAGGTTTTGTACATGAAATTAGCTAATTCGGCATTTAGATCTTTCAAATTAAGATTTGCTTCCTTCAAAGGAGTTATGTCTCTCAAAAACTGTTTGAACCCGACTATTTTGTTATTAATATCGTAGAGCAAAGAAGTGCTACTATCCATCCAGACAGGGACGTTTGAACTTGTCTTAAATTCATATTCAGCATCTAAAAACGAAAATTCATTATTTAATAAAATGCTTTTTATCTCTTTATCTTTTACTACTGAATTAGCAGATAGTAGCTGATGGATATTTACACCATTTAACTCATTCTCATCAAAGCCCAAAATAGAGTAAAACAATTTAGGAGCCTGAATAATGCTCTGCTCCAAATTTATTTCCACTAGCATGACCGAAGTAAAAGCCTCCATTTTACTTCTCAAGTTCTCACTCTCCCTGAGCTCCCATTCCGCTTCAGTCCTATTTTGAATTTCCCTTTTAATCAACTGTGACTTCTTTCTAACTGATTTCTGTAAAGAATAAATATAGACTAACGTCATGACAGCCAGCAGAAAAAAAACAGCTACTATTATAATAACAATCTCTTTATTTTCTTCCCACCATCCTTTTTTGGGTGTCAACCATTTTTGGTACAAGGCGTCATATTCTCCTGAAGCTTTCACTAATCTTAGTCCCCAATTCAAGGAATCAAGTAAAGCAGACTCTTTTTTATTCACCACAAAGCAATACTCCGCAATAAATACTGGATCACTAGAAGACTGGATATTACTAATATTCTCAGCTTCCATTTTATAATTAGTGGTCATAAATGAAGTAATGGCACAATCTGCTTCCCCTCGGACCACTGCATCGATAGCAGCAGATTCAGAGGTATAGGTTTGCAGCTGTTCTAAGTCCAAAAAACCTAATTGATTAAAGTACTCTTCCACGATAGTAACTTCCTGTATTGCCACTTTTTTCCCAGAGAGACTAAATAAATCTTCAACAGGATTTTTGTCCGAACGAGTGAAAATGGAATAGTAAACCAAGCTTATAGGACGCGAAAATAAAATACTATCTTCGCGAGCCGCAGTTTTGAAATAGGCCGAAGCATCAAGTTCGTTAGTCACTTCTAACTTATACCTTACTATTCTCCAGTCATAAGGGTAAATCGATATTTCCCAATTCAACTCTTTTGCAATTGCTTGGACTATGTCAACATTAAAACCTTCAGCTTCACCATCTTTATTTACAAACTCGTAAGGCTCATAGGTTTTATCTATTCCATAATTAATTGATTTTTCAGGGAAAGTATTATTACTTTTAGACTGCCCAAACAGACCAAGGGGGATAAATATTGATAAAAGTAAGGTTCTGGAAAGCTTCACTGAATTTAAAATTAAATTTAATACTTAGTTAATGTTAGTATAATTTATACAAAATAGCGTTAAAATACAAAAACCATTCACTTGATTATAGAATATAAATATTACAATATATATTATTAGATATTAAAACTTAATAATGGAGGAACAAGCCAATACCAACGCAAAATGGAAAGTAAAAGCCTTTAATATTATTTTTAAGGCTGACACTCCTGGTGGTAAATTATTTGATGCCATTCTATTGGTAGCTATTTTTTTTAGTGTTTTAGCAGTAATTCTGGAGAGTGTTGGATGGATTCGATTGCTTTACGGAACCTACTTTTTATGGGCTGAATGGATTTTTACTGCATTTTTCTTAATCGAATATATTATTAGAATCATAATTGTCAAAAAGCCATGGCACTATATCAAAAGCTTCTTTGGTATAGTAGATCTTCTTTCCATTTTACCTTCACTTTTGGCCTTTTTCTTTGTCGGAGCTCAATCCCTAATGATCATTAGAGGATTAAGGCTTCTACGAATATTTAGAATATTTAAATTAACTCAATATTTAGGAGAAGCATCCCAACTTTCCTCAGCTCTATTGGCCAGCAGGAAAAAAATCACTTTGTTTATTGGAACGGTATTGATTTTAGTATCCATTTTAGGTGCCATTATGTATTTAATTGAACCACCTGAAAGTGGTTTTACTAATATTCCTAAAGGCATCTATTGGTCAATAGTAACTTTGACCACTGTTGGCTACGGAGATATTGCTCCAATCACAGCGCTTGGCCAAATTGTGGCTTCTCTAATTATGATAATGGGATATGGTATAATTGCTGTTCCTACAGGCATTGTGACCTCAGAGATGAACAAAAACCGATTTAAGATGGATAATAGGAGCTGCCAAAGCTGCGGAGCAACACAACATGGGGATTTCGCGAAATTTTGTCATAATTGTGGCAAAAAATTACCCATAGCTGAATAAATCTAAGCTCATTTTTGTCAACATAATGAAGCTGATAATCGTTGTACCTACATGGATAATTCAGGAATCAAAAAAATAGAAAAATTAAGCTTCCCATGGCAAACACAAGACCCCTTTTTATTTTGTGTCCATCATGAAGATTTTTTTCCTAAAGGGAATAAAGATTTAGGACCTGCAGCCTCATTGGATGGCAGAATGATTGGTCAAGATTTCACTATCAAAGATGGATGGAGAATGTATCATGGTAGTAAAGTCCCGGGCTTTCCTGCACATCCTCATTGTGGCTTTGAAACGGTTACGGCTGTTAGAAAAGGTTTGGTAGACCACTCCGACTCTTTAGGTGCTGCTGGTAGATTTGGTGATGGTGATGTCCAATGGATGACGGCTGGGAAAGGAGTTCAGCATTCTGAAATGTTTCCTTTACTAAAAGAAAATGAGGAAAACCCGCTGGAACTTTTCCAGATATGGCTGAATCTACCTCGAGACCATAAAAAGGTAGACCCTCATTTTGCCATGCTATGGAAGGATACGATTCCTGTTTTTAAACATACTGATAAAAATGACCGGAAAACTGAGGTTGAAGTTATGGCAGGCAATATAGGAGGTAAAACAGCCCCAAAGCCAGCACCAAATTCTTGGGCTGCAAAGTCTGAAAATGAAGTGGCTATTTGGCATATAAAAATGGAGGCTGGTGCAGAATTTACTTTACCAACTTCCGAAAATAACATAAATAGGAATCTGTATTTTTTTACAGGGAAAAATTTAGCACTAAACGGGACCGATTTACCCCATTACCATGGAGCATATTTAGATGCAAGAGCTGATATAACCATAAAAAATGGTGAAGAAGAAGCCAGATTATTACTACTTCAAGGTAAACCTATTAACGAACCTGTAGTACAACATGGTCCTTTTGTTTTAAACTATCCTGCAGAGGTTAGAGAAACCATCATGGAGTTTCAAAAAACTGAATTCGGTGGGTGGCCATGGCCTACTTATGAAAATGTTCATGATAAAAATAAAGGGAGATTTGCAATTCATGCAGATGGTAGAGAAGAAATTAAAGACTGATGGAAGAAGGCTTTTTAGATAATTTATACCAAGAACATCAAACTGCATTGGGCTGTCCTTCTCCTAGCAGCATAATTGCCTTTTATGAATCATTAGTGGGTTTCCTTTTCCCAGATTATGGAAACGAAAAAATCACGACTAGAAATGAACTGAAAAACAGATTTGGGGATTTAAGAAAAGATTGGCATCTACTTTTACAGAAAAGATGTAAAAGCCTTCAAAAAAAGTATCCGGGGGATGAGGATGTTCTTTTCAAGGACTTAACAAAAATTAAATCAACTTTAGAGAATGACATTACTGCTATTTATGAAGGGGATCCGGCAGCCCAGAGTCGCTTAGAAGTGATTAAAACATACCCAGGTTTTAAAGCTATCGCTGCTTATAGAATTGCAAATAGTATTTACAATTCAGGTTATCAATTGATTGCACGAATGATTAGTGAACATGCACACAGCAGAACCGGGGTTGATATTCACCCTGCAGCAAAAATCGGATCCCATTTTTGCATAGACCATGGTACAGGAATCGTGATTGGAGAAACAACAGATATTGGTGATCATGTCAAAATTTATCAAGGGGTAACGCTTGGAGCAACAAGTGTGAAAAAGGAAAATGCAAGCCAAAAAAGACATCCAACAATTGGTAATAATGTGGTGATTTATGCAAATGCTACAATTCTTGGAGGCAAAACACATATAGGAGATCATTGTGTAATTGGTGGTAATAGTTGGATAACCAGAAGTCTGGAGTCAAATTCAAGACTTTACTATGATTCAGAAAACAAACACTTATTGAAAAGCAATCTAGAGTAGAAGGGCAAATTAAAGCTTCATTTCTAGTTTACAAATTCACTTACTACTTCATTTTAGAACCAGCCCAAATTCTGTTATTTAGATTTAGATCCTCAACAATTCCAGTGACTAATTTCAGCATGTCAAAATATTCGAAAATTACATCTTTATTAACATTTGTTCTAAAAATTCTAGGTTCAAATAAATTCTTTGTCTCATAAATTGCAACAAAAATACTATTATCCACAAAGGAAATATAGATCGGCAAGCTTCTCTTCTTACCAAACTCAGTCAGTCTCTGCATCAGCGATGTAGATAATATATACCTCGCCTCTACTTGGTCCTCTCCATATACTGCAAAATACTTTTCAAATTCTGGATCTTCTAATTTCACTAGTGGTGGTCTGCCAACGTTTAAACTCTGCAATTTCTTACCAATAAAGCCCAGTGATCTTTCTAGATAATCTGGTAAAATAAACGTCTTTGTCTTAAAATCCTTATTAAAATCAGCTTCAAAAAAAATACCATCAAAGATAGTGTGCCATTGAGTTTTGCGGTTCTTTCCTGAGCCGCTTGTAGATTTATATTCCGATTTTATTTCAGAGAAGCAAATGGGAGTTTGACCTATTGTACCTTGAACTAAATCTTCTGCTTTATACCTATCAGGTCTTTTCTTAAAAAGCTCGCTTCGTAAGTATTGAGATTTTGAAAATCCACTAGTAGGACTGTATGACAAACCATCATCAATAAAATGGATCATTTTTTTGATAACGTTATTCTTATAAACCAGTGCGAACTTTCTCCTAAACGACTGAAAAAAGAAAATGTACGGAACTATTAAAAGAATTCCACAGAACACGTATGCGATAAAAAAATTTTGATCTTCATTCTGCAAATAAATGTTCTCCATGCAGACAACAATAATTGCGTAAATAATATATCCTATCAATAAAGCAGTTAAGAATTTCCTTTTATACTTCTTTCGTTGGTCTTCTTGCTTCTCAATTTCAGGGATAAGCTTTTTTTCATAGAATTGATCAAAAGTTAATTTGCTTTGCATTCACCTAAAATTAAGCCTTGAATAAATCTTTAGCACTTATATTCTTTCTTTCGTTATCTGGTATTTCAAACCAGTCTTTCTTTTTGTAGTTCATCATAGAAGCTAAAATATTGGTCGGAATCATTTGTACTGCATTATTATAATCCGTCACCGAGCTATTGTAAGCTCGTCTAGCTGCTGAAATTTGTTCTTCGGATTCAGTCCATGCTCCCTGTAACTGTAAAAAATTAGAATTACTCTTTAGATCCGGATAATTTTCAACGGCTACCATTATACCGCCCATTTTTCCTGATATTCTATTTTCAACATCAATTTTTTCGCTATCACTTAAATTACCAGAAACAGCTTTGGTTCTCAATTCTGTAATTTCAGATAGTAAATCCTTTTCATGCTTCATAAAGGCTTTCACAGTATTGACCAAATTAGGTATTAAATCATACCTTTTCTTTAACATGGCATCAATAGTAGAAAAACTATTTTCCACTTGGTTCTTCTTGTTCACCAAGCTGTTATACATCAATATAATAATCAATAAGAGGACTCCAGCAACTATTCCAATCGCTAACATATTTTAAATAGATTAAGTAGATAAATAATTTTAAAGCACAATCTATATATATAAAGTAATAATTCCAATATTTAATGTTACTAAAATAATAAACAATTCCTTACAGTAAGTTAAACAGTTCAGCTATGATTACGTTTGAAATATCATTATTTAACATATCAGTTCAACAATTATAAAGAAATGTTTGTAGAAGATTTAGTGGGCAATACCCCAATTGTAGAATTAAAAAATATTCCAACCAATAAAAATGTTAAGATCTATTGTAAACTAGAGGGGCAAAACCCTGGTGGTAGTGTAAAAGATCGGGCTGCTTTGGGAATGATTAGTGCTGCCCTTGAGAGGGGAGAAATAAAAGCCGGAGATAAGTTAGTAGAAGCTACAAGTGGCAATACTGGAATTGCATTAGCAATGATAGCCAAAGTGAAGGGCTTGCATATGACCTTGATCATGCCCGAAAACTCTACAGCAGAAAGAATTCAAACAATGGAAGCCTATGGAGCTAAAGTAATTCTAACAAGTGCAAAAGGTACCATTGAATATTCACGAACAGTAGCCGAGGAAATGGCTGCTAGTGGTGAATATTTTATGCTTAATCAATTCGGAAATGCAGATAATTATTTACAGCATTATAAAACCACTGGGCCCGAAATTTGGAGAGATACAGCGGGAAAAATTACACATTTTGTTTCTGCGATGGGAACCACAGGTACAATTATGGGTGTATCAAGATATTTGAAGGAACAAAATCCTGAAATACAGATTGTAGGAACACAGCCGACAGACGGCTCAAGAATTCCAGGAATCAGAAGATGGTCTCCCGAATTTTTACCTAAGATATTTGAGGCTAATCGAGTGGATAGAACTATAGACGTTAGCGAAACCAACGCGACCAATATGACACAAAGAATGGCTAAAGAAGAAGGTATTTTGGCGGGAATGAGCAGTGGTGGAGCATTGTCTGCAGCATTGGAAATTGCCAATGAAATTGAATCTGGTATTATTGTTTGCATTACGTGTGATCGTGGTGATCGTTACTTGAGCTCTGGTCTATTTAAGATCTAAAGCTTACAGCCTTCACTCTCAAACCAGAAGCAGCAGCACTTAATTTTTGAAAAGTTGGTAAATTTCCTTCTAGCGCATTTGAAATATCTTGCAAGGAAATTTCCTTTCTACCCAGTCGTATTAATGCTCCCATCATTAAGCGAATTTGGTAACGCATAAAGCCTTTCCCTCTTATCTTAAAAATAAAACTTTCGTTTGGAAAGAAGCTTGCAGATAACTCTGAATTTTTCTCTATACTACACTCTTCAATTTTCCTGATAGTGTTTTTCTTTTCCGCATCTCCTGTGATAAAAAACTGGAAATCGTTTTCCCCTTCAAATAGTTTTGCTCCCCTGCTCATCATTTCAACATCTAAAGGCTCTCGAATACAATTCATAAAAGGCGATGCAAACGGATATTTTTCCTCCACAGAAGCAAAATAATAATGATAGATTTTTTCTCTCACATCCTGAATGATATTAAATTCTTTATCAACAGTTTGTATATCTACTACCTGAATATCAGCTGGAAGATTATCATCTAATGTGTGCTGAAACCTGTTAACGTCCAATTCTTCATTGGTGAATAATTCAAAATAAGCAGACTCCGCTGAAACCATTGCGTCCGTCCGCCCTGCGCCCAATATTTTAAATTTCTCACCAGCAAAAAGAAAATTTAAAGTTTTTTCTAAAGTACCCTGTAATGTTTTCAATCCTGGTTGGAACTGCCATCCATGATATCGAAAACCCAGATATTGAATCTCAATTAGATAAAAAAACTCGAAACGAACAGCCATTCGACACTATTTACAAACTTCTGAGGTTAGCTCGGTGTGGCCTCTTTCAGCCTTGCAAGTCCATGCCGTTTTAATATCCATTACTTGCCAGATGCTTCCTCCTAACTTTAACTCGATTCTATAATATTCATCGTCAATCGAATCATCTTGAAGATTTTGTTTTTCAATCATTACTACGGTATGAGTAATCAATTCATTGCCAGACATGCTTTTAGCTAAAACTTTAACTTGAGGGCTAATCATTTGTTGACCAGCTACCCTTATAGCAATTGTGATCGGACTATAAGCCCAACTTAAACGCATGGTGGTTGCTTTTTCAATAGCACTGTTTATTTCCTCAATTTCAATATCTTCACCTTTTTCAAAAACTTGTTGTTCCAATTCCCAAAGTGGATCACTATTTTTTCCTTTTTCACCATCTTGACCACACGCAAACAGGAAGCAAGAAACAATTACAATTAAAAAATTTAGTCTCATAGATTGAATTAATAAAATATCTTCAATTTTAGGAATTTCTTTTCACCTTCCAAAAGGAATTTTGCTTCCTTATATTTTGGAGCACTAAATGTATTGACAGCGTCATTGCTTGCACCATAACCTTCTGTGGGTGCTCCTACAAAATTCGTGTCCATTTTTTCATTTCCATTTTCATCATGTAAGAATACAACTGCATATTCACCAGCAGAAAGTCCGTCAATCAAGATTGTGTGCTTTTTTTGGGTGACCTTAACTTTCTTATTCACAATCGCATTCTGTTCATTTGAGGGGAAGTCCTCAGAATTATCAAATACAGATACTAGCACATGACCCTTCATATTTCTAAATTCCCCAATCTCAAGCTCAAGGGTAGAAGTCTTGGGTTGCATAAATAAAGTAAACAGAATTAATAGGTATTGATACATTATCATCTTGGTTTTATTGTAAGTAACATCTTGTCCATGTCAATGTTTACTTTACCGAAACGTTCCAATACTTCAAAACTAATGACCACGGATCGTGAGATTTCATCAGAAATAACGGTTCTCAAATTAGTTAATTGCTCTTCTCCCAGAGCTAAAGAATTTAAGTTAAAAACATGTGGCGGTTCAAAAGCTTTTTTATCATCAATGAATTTGTAGTAATTTCCTTCCTTCCATTCTTTATAACCAAGCGTTTTGGTCTGAATTAAAGTTCTAGCTATATCTTTAGATACAACGACTTCATTTGATGTTTTTTCAAGTCCTACGAATATTTTTAGCACATCATTAACCATAACGGGAATTTCCACCGAACCTGAATCACTCAACTGAATCGGAATTGATATTTCCTCACGTTTGAAGGCTTGATCCATAAACACCTCATCCATATCAGTGGGCTCTTCGGCTCTCTCAGGATAAATCATTTTAAACTCATCTATCGACCAGTCCGACCAGTACAGAATGAATTTTTTGTTCCCAAAAACAACTTTAATATCTTCCAAGTTAGGCTTGGTTGGTTTGCCGGCATTCCACCGCCCTTCGTACATCTCTTCCGATTTGGCAATCATTCCCTTCAAATCACCATAAATCCAATTTTCCAATCCACCTTCTAAATACACCAACTTATAAACATCATTGTCTTTAGCTAATGCAATGGAATAAGACCTACTGTCCCCTGACAAAGAATAAACGCCTTCGATAGCTTCTTTACCCACATTTTCCCACTTTTTCTTAAGGCTGTCCAATTCAAATTGCGCTAGGGAAAGAAAGGGAAGACAGACTATGGTCAGTATTATTATAAATATTTGCTTCATGGTTCTATAAGGATAATTTCAAGATCTGTTCAAAGATAGACCCAAATCCGCAAAATAAGAAAATATGTAAATGTAAATGTCTTTTCTTGAGCATATAACTGTTGAACCCGTCCAAAATCCTTTAGCCTTATCATTTCTCAATGCCAATCATAAAAACTGTCGATTGAAATCGATTATGTTATGTAATTTTTCTTAGTTTTGTCACCATTCACAAAAAAATTGACTTATTGAACACTAAGCTCTATGCAAGAAGTAAATAATTTCCTCATTTTTATTGACAGTTTTATAGGGAGTGCCACTTGGTTTCCATACGCTTTATTGGGAACTGGTTTATTCTTTACAATTTATTTAAAATTCCCACAAATACGATTTTTTAAACATGCTGTTAAAATTGTTAGCGGAAAGTTTGATAAAAAAGATTTGCCTGGTGATACCTCCCACTTTCAAGCCTTAGCAACAGCACTTTCAGGAACAGTAGGTACGGGAAACATTGCAGGAGTTGCGTTTGCTATCCACTTAGGAGGGCCAGCAGCCTTGTTCTGGATGTTAGTTACTGCTGCAATTGGGATGTGTACAAAATTTGTCGAAGTGTCTTTATCACATAAATACAGGACTAAACTTGACGATGGTACTATGGCTGGAGGCCCAATGTACTATATGAAAAATGCTAACTTCACTTTTAATGGTAAAAAAGTGAATTTGAAATGGCTAGCAGCCATATTTGCATTTGCTACAGTACTTTCTTCATTTGGTACTGGAAGTTTACCTCAAATCAATAGTATTTCAAGTACTTTATTAGCCACTTTTGGAATTGATCAGGTGGTAACGGGCGCAGTTTTAGCTGTGCTTTTAGCTTTAGTAATTATTGGTGGAATCAAGAGAATTGCAGCAGTTACATCAAAACTGGTTCCGGCAATGGCCATCATATACTTCATAGGGGCTTTCGCTGTTATCCTTTTCAATTACGAGAACATTATTCCTTCATTGATTGCTATTTTTGGTGATGTATTTACTGGCTCAGCAGCAACTGGCGGTTTCATAGGAGCTAATATCGCTTATGCATTTAACAGGGGGGTAAATCGAGGCCTATTTTCCAATGAAGCGGGTCAAGGGTCTGCTCCTATCGCTCACGCTTCAGCCAAAGCAAACGAACCGCTTTCCGAAGGTATGGTTGCCATCTTAGAACCTTTCATTGATACCATTATCATTTGTACAGTTACGGGTTTGGTTCTGCTATCTTCAGGAGCTTGGAATGAAAAACATAGCAATAAATTTGAGTATTCTGAAATCGAGATTTTAGATAAGCAATACGTAGAATCCAATGAGGAGCATAAAAACAAAATATACCTCCATATCAATGATGAAGAAAAACTTCCTACTTATTCTGGTGAATTAAAAGTTGTTGACGGAAAAATTCAAAATGATGATTTCACATTTATCCACAGTAGAAGTTTTGCTGATAACATTATGGTCTATAAAGATGAAGGTCTATTAACTGATGAAGTATTTACTGGATCTGTTAAAATTACAAATGGTAAAGTTTCGGATGATAGACCAATCAAATTCATAGGAGAATCATTGGTTCATAGTGCACCATTAACTGCATTAGCATTCAAAAGAGGTTTCTTTGGTGATTGGGGACAATATATTGTATCAATAGGATTGCTACTATTTGCTTTTAGTACTGCTATTAGCTGGTCATATTACGGTGACAGAGCCATGACATACTTATTTGGGCCAAAGTCTGTAATTTATTATAGAATTGTTTACGTAGTCGCATTCTTCTTTGCTGCTTTCCAGGACACTACAATTATCTGGACATTGTCGGCCATAACGATAGCCTTAATGACTTTACCAAACTTGTTGGGCATTTTATGGCTAAGGAAAGATATGAAGAAAACGATTGGTGAGTATGGTGATTTCTTTGAAGAGAATTTTCCTGGAGAAGATCATCCGAAGTTTAAATAATTATACTTGCACTGAAGGAAAAAATAAAGGCTGTCCTTGTTCAAGGCAGCCTTTTTTATAGATATTCCATAAAATTCGAATTTAAAGTTGGGTTCTATTTTAGAATACTTTGTAGAAGCTTTTTCCTCCAGAAGACATAATGAAATCTGCCTTTGTCAATAATCTTGTTAAAAAAGCATTACTTTCATCTTCCAATTGATGGCTTCCTTGATAAACAATTTCATCATCTTGGCCTAAGACAATAATGATTTCACTGTTTTCACATTCTAGAACTCCCTCTTTTCGCATTTCAGATTCGAATAAATCATAGTCATCTTCTAACTCCAACAAATTGATCATCTCTTCATCCGAATAAAACGGATTCGCATGCGGTTCAATTGAACTCGCAATGGAATTTACATTGATTGCTAATCCCATTACTAATGTTAGTGCAATCATTTTGGCGGTGGTCTTAATAGTTTTCATTTTTTTAGATTTTTTGTTAAAATATTATTTTGTTATTGTTTCTATAGCTAAGACGCTGCCAAATTTCGAATAGTTGCAGATAGGCGTTTAAATCAAAATAAAGGGGTTTTTAAATCTCAGGACTCGGAGAAGTGTTCATTAATGAACATATAAAATTCCAACTACGGACACTTATCTTACATATTGATAAAGATTATTCATAACTGAACCGAGGTATCCAGTTCCAAATATATTCAAATGCACTAGTTGTGGGTAAATATTGTAGAGAGGAATCCTTTCAGCAAATCCTGCTTCTAAAGGAAAATGCTGATTGTAGGCTTCATAAAACTTTGAATCAAAGCCGCCAAAGAGATAGGTGAAAGCAAGATCGCTTTCTCTATAATTATAATGAATTGATGGATCTATTAGGTACGGAATGCCAACTTCATCAATCATAAAATTTCCACTCCACAAATCGCCATGCACTAATGAAGGTTTTGTATCAGGAAGGATTTCAGGAAGCTTCTGAAATAAAACGTCAAAGAGATTTAATTGCTTAGAAGAAAAATATGAATTCTGATGAGCTAATTGAATTTGAGGCCTTAACCTTTGATTAATGAAAAACGATGGAAAGTTATCAGTCTGTTCATTAGATTGAGGTAGACTACCGATAAAATTATTTTGATGCCAACCATAATAAGGGACAGGTACTGAATGCATTTCAGCTAATTGTTCACCGAAAGCCTCCCATGCTCTAGAAGTTTTTATTCCTTCTTTTATAAATGGTAATACCAAAAGCTCGTAACTCTCAACTTTTTGAAAAGCTATCACTTTTGGCGTGGAAATACAATTCAATTTTGAAATTGCTTTCAGTCCGTCCACTTCTTTCTCAATTATTCCTTCGACCTCCTGATTAAATTTCAGAAAAAACTGCTCCTTTCCAGCATAGTAGCGAAAAGCATTATTAATACTCCCGCCAGGAACGGATGAGAATCCGCTAATCTTATGATTGTGTAGCGAATAGACAAATTGCTTAATTACTTCGGGAATCATAGATGGAGGTCATTTATTAGCTAATCAACTAATTTTCGAGGAAACCACCAAAACAGATTTATTCTTAAAAACACTTATTGAAGCTTTTCATTAGTTATTTGTGCTTTAATTACTAGCCGACCGGCTTGCTATGATATAATGCTTTTAACCCTCTCTAGCTCTACTAAGTATATTTTTCTGCACTGAAGTAGCAAAATGCGAAAAATTATATCGTTAAATCATATTTGTTTTAGTATAACATTATGATATTTGTTTAAATTTTTCAATTGAAGATTGGAGCTTTGAAAGCTAAAATACTTAGAAGGATTGACTCTATTGGTACTCCAAACCATTAAAAAAAATAAAAATTACATTAAAATGAAAATATCGATGATTGTGGCAAAAGCTAATGATAATGCCATCGGAAAGAATAATGATATGATTTGGCATCTACCGGATGACTTGAAATATTTTAAGGATAAAACACGTAATCACCACATTTTAATGGGAAGAAAGAATTTTGATTCCTTAGGTGAACAATATCAGCCGCTACCGAAAAGAGTGAACATAGTAATTACACGAAATAAAGACTGGCAACATGATGGAGTAAAAGTATTTCATGATATTGAAGACGGAATTGCTTTTGCAAAGAAAAACAATGAAGAAGAATTATTTATAATAGGAGGTGGACAGATATATGAGGCCTGTTTGCCGATGGCCGATTGCCTGTATATAACTGAAGTCAAGGCTGAATTCCCTGATGCTGAAGCCTATTTTCCAGAATTTGATAAATCATTATGGAAAGAGGTTAACCGTGAACATCATCCTAAAGATGAAAAACATCAATTTGAATTTGATTATGTAACCTACCACCGAAATTAAATTTAGCCTCCCTAACTCTGAAATACCATTGATTAAAACAGTAGTTTTTATTATATTGAGAAATTGTTACTATATATGCAATTAGTTCAGTTTTAACATTTCAAAATGCGCCAGCAACTCCCCTCAGGCATACTAGACTTAATGGAATTGTCCGATGATTTGGTTTTTGTACTAAATGAGGATTTTGATTTTATTAAGGTAAATAGATTTAGCCAGCCCCACCTTGGCTATCCACCTAAGTTACTCGAGGGGACAAATCTCTTTGATTTTATACCATCAAAAAAGAATAAGAAATTTCGTGAAAATCTACTTAATAGAACCCCAATTCATGATTTTCCCTGTACTTTCATTCATAAAAATCAAGACCAAATTCCGTTTTCTTGGTCAATTAAATTCAATGCAGATGCGGGTTTCTATATCGGTACTGGAAAATACCAAGAACCAGAAAATGTATTGAATGGAGAACGAAAAAAGATTATTCAATCTTCACGATACCTCATCAATGGCACACAAAATCTAATTTGGAGTGTAGACAAGAATTACTTGTTGTTAGCAGCTAATGAGGCGATGGTAGCAAGCTTCAAAAAACAATTAGACTTTACTTTGCATGTAGGACAAAATATGCTTGAAATCCCAATCGTAAACGATGCCTATCTTAATAAATGGAAAGCATTATATGATCAAGGACTTAGCGGTCAAACGATTTCAGTTGAAATTGGTCCAACTGAGAACAAAGATGTAGATCCTGGTTGGATTAGTGCTAATATCGCACCAATATATGAAAATTCTGAACTTGTTGGCTTGGTTTGCCATAGTACTGACATTACAGAGAAGAAAAATATTGAACTACAATTGCAAAAGCAAAATGAACTTGTACAAAATATTTTGCAGCACATCCCCATGGGAGTTGCTGTTAATGATATTAGTACGGGCAAGCAAGTTTTAATTAATCAGGAATTTAGTAAAGCTTACGGTTGGCCAGATAGTGAACTTACCGATGTATCATCATTTTTCGAAAAAGTGTATCCTGATCCGAAATATCGAAAAGAAATTCAAGGATTGATCAATGCTGGAATTGAAACTGGGGATATGGGAAAAATGCGTTGGAATGAGATAAAAATTACTACTAAAGAAGGTGAAACAAAGTATGTAGATGCCAAAAATATTCCGCTACCCAGTCAAGATTTAATGATTTCCACGGTAATGGATGTCACTCAAAAAGTCCGTAATAAAAAAGGAATTGCAAATGCCCTAAAGGAAAAGCATAATATACTGGAAAGCATTTCTGATGCATTTTATGCTTTAGATCGAAGTTTTAATTTCACTTATGTGAACGAAAGCGCGCTAAAAACGATGCGGAAATCACAAAACGACCTCATAGGTAAAAATTTATTTGAAGAATTTCCGCAAATTGGTAAAACTGTATTTAAGGATTATTTGGATCATGTAAAGAAAACCACAGAGCCGGTGCAATTTGAATTCTATTTCGAATATTTTGATTTGTGGTTCGATGAAAGCATCTACCCTAGCCAAGATGGTTACTCTATTTATTACAAGGACATCACTAAAAGAAAGCTTATAACACAGGCATTGGAGGAGGCTTATGAAAATGAAAGTGAAATATTAGAAAGCATTTCAGATGCTTTTGTAGCCGTAGATCGAGAATTCAACTTTACTTACTTTAATAAAAAAGCGGAGAAGCTTTTACGTGTTTCCAAAGAAGATGCTTTGGGAAAAAACCAATGGGATTTATTTGATTATGCCAAAGGTAGCGTTGCAGAACAAGAATACAACAAATCCATACAAAACAAGGAAACACGAACTTTCGATTACTATGATGAGCCTTTAAACATTTGGCTGAACGTCAGAAGTTTCCCTTCAAAAAATGGGCTCTCTATCTATTTCAGAGATATAACACAAGAGAAAAACCAGCAAGAGGAATTAAAAAATTTAAACCTAGAATTGAAGGATTACACTCAAAAGCTAGAGAATAGTAATAAGGAACTAGAGCAATTTGCTTATATCGCCTCCCATGATTTACAAGAACCACTTAGAATGGTGTCTAGTTTCATGACCCAATTGAAAATTAAATATGAAGATCAATTGGACGATAAAGCCCAAACTTACATCAATTTTGCGGTTGATGGTGCAAAACGCATGCGCCAAATAATAGTAGATCTATTGGAATATTCCAGAGCGGGTACTCAACAAGAAAAGCTAGAGAAATTAGATTTGAATAATGAAATAGCGGAGGTTTTAAGCCTTCTTCATTCAAGCGTTAGCAAGAAAAATATTGACTTAGAAATTGAGGAACTACCAGAGGTGTACTACTCCAGGACTGCCATTAAGCAGCTATTCCACAATTTAATTGGTAATGCCATCAAATATTCTAAATTAGACAGTCAGCCAAAAATTGAAATAAAATGTAAGGAATGTAAACTTCATTATGAATTTGAAATAAAAGATAATGGAATAGGGATTGACCCAAAAAATAATGAAAAAATATTTCAAATATTCCAAAGGCTTCACTCAAAATCCGAATACCCTGGAACAGGTTTAGGGTTGGCTATTTGCAAGAAGTTAGTGGAAAAATATGGAGGCAAGCTATGGGTCGAATCGCTATTAGGAATTGGAAGTAGTTTTTCCTTTACTGTACCCAAGAACTTTAAAACATGAATACAGCAAAAATCCCTTTAATCGTTCTTGCAATCTCCTTCAATAGCAATAAGGCATTGAAGTCATATCTTCAGAAAATAAATTTGAAGTCAGGCTATGCTTACATAATTATCCAAGAGCAGGAAAATACTACAGGAGCGTTAATAAATGAACTTTCAGAGATAAGTGATCATATACCGATAAGAACTATCAAAGAGGGAATGAGCTTGGAGAGAGGCAAAGTTTACATAAATTCGGAAAAAACCATTTATACTATTTCCTCTAACAGGTTTTCTTCTAAAAAGAATTTTTGGGATTCAAATCTAACAGAAATGATTTCTTATTTCATTAATTCACTAGCTGACGAAAACAAGGAAGGACTAGCAATTATCTTCTTTACTGACCAAGGACAAGTGGGCCAAGCTCTAGAAACGGTTACGGAACCTGTAAAGCAGCTTTTTTTCGAAAATCAAAATTACCGCCTACTTTCCATTGCTGAGCAAACTAAAAATTCAATTATCACAACTGATATTGAAGGGAAAACCACATATGTCAATGACTCATTTTTGAGATTGACCGGTTATGATGCAGATTTTGTTTTGGGCAAAAAACCAGGACATTTTTTACAGGGAGAGGAAACAGATTCAGCTACTGTAAAAATAATGAGTGATGCTTTGGCGAATGGTAAAGGTTTTGAAGTTGATATTGTAAATTACACCAAGGCAGGGGAAAAATACTGGACCAATATCAATTGTGAACCTCTCTTGGATGCAAATAATAAAATCAATGGATTCTTCTCCTTCCAATATGTGATTAGTCAGCAAAAAGAATATGAAGAAAAAATAGAATCTTTAAATGAAATACTACAGTCTAGAAACAAGAAGTTAACAGAACTCAATAAATCATTAGAAGAATTTGCTTACGTAGCTTCTCATGATTTAAAAGAACCCGCCCGAAATATTAAAGGTCTCTTAGAACTAATATTAAAAAAATCTAACGGTCAGCTGAACCATAATACAGAGAAATATATAAATATGGCCATTAAGTCTGGTGATAAAATGTATCAGCTCATCAATTCTCTATTGGAGTTTTCAAGGTCAGGCATCCTAAATGAAAATCTGCAAACAATAAAAGTGAAAGATGTAATGGAGGAAGTGAAGTTTTCTCTTGGTGCCCTAATCGAAGAAAATAATGTTGAAATCATAGTTAAAGACCGAATTAAAGAGTTTCAAGCCTACCCAATTTTATTTACTAGATTGCTGCAAAACCTTGTTCAAAATTCCATAAAATATCGTGCTAGTGAAAGACCAAAAATCATCATAATGGCAAGGGAAAGTAGATTTTCTTATCTTTTTAGTGTTGAAGACAACGGTATCGGTATTTCTGAAAAAAATTTCCAACGGATATTTAAGGTGTTTCAAAAGGTAGACGATAAAGATTCACAGAGCCATGGGATTGGATTAGCGGTATGTAAAAAAATTGTTGAAACTCATTTTGGAGAGATAGATATAGAAAGTCAAGTGGGTCAGGGTACCATTTTTCATTTTAGTATTAGCAAACAACTTTTATAGGGTAAGTTTCAAGCGATGATTGATTTTTATCAGCGTAGAAAAAGTCCGAGCTTGCATCATAATCAAATGATGTCTTTCTGGAGTAAGACATAAAAATAATAGCTATTACCCAATGAGTTTCAATAGTACCATCAGCCTTAAAATTTTATTAGTAGAAGATAATCTTGGAGACCAGTTTCTTGTAAGACAATATTTAATGGAGGAATTTCCAAAATTAAGCTTAGATATTGCTGCAAATTTCAGGGATTCAAAAACTTTGCTATCTAAATCAACCCAACCATACAAAGTAATTTTACTGGATTTAAGCCTTCCTGATGTTGACGTGGAGACATTACTAAAGGAAACAACTCGACTAGCACCAAGAACTCCTATCATCATCTTAACTGGTCAGGAGGACGTAAGAACTGCTATCCAAGCACTAACTTTAGGTTGTGCAGATTACCTTTTAAAAGACGAAATCACTAGCAAAGCATTAAGGAAAAGCATTACGTATGCCTTTGAAAGAAAGCATATTGACAGACAGTTAGAGAGCTCAGTAAAAAAATATCAGCAACTTTTCCAATTAAATCCGCAGCCGACTTGGGTGATAAATAACAAGACAGGAAACTTTTTAGAAGTCAATAATGCCGCAATTAACACCTACGGATACAGCAAAGAAGAATTTCTGCACATGCTAATAAATGATATTGATAAGGATTTTTGTACACTAGATCTAAAGAAATATCTTACCGAAAGAAAAACCCTAAAAAATACTCCTCTTCATAACCATCAATTAAAAAATGGTAAAACCCTCCAGGTAAAGCTCTATGTCAACCCTATTAATTATCAGGGCATTGAAGCAACGCTGTTAATGTCCATTGACTTAACTGAAACGGAATCATATATCCGAAAAATAGAGGAGCAAAATCAGCAACTTATGGATATTGCTTGGGAACAATCCCATTTGGTTCGCGCTCCTCTAACCAGAATGATGGGAATCATCAATCGATTAGAAGAAAAACATATGGATCATATTATGGAAGAGGATAAAGAGTGTGCATTATTACTGAAAAATGCACTAAGCTCAGCGCATGAAATTGATGATGTGATTAGAAGTATTGTGAAAAGATCTAGTTCCAGTAATAAATAAATCCACTTATAAAATTTTGCTAACTATCCTTCATTAGTTTTAGTAGTATTGCAAGTAATGAAAACGTATATTCTATTAATCATATTAGGCTTTCTATTATTGGGATTCCAGCAAAATATCACAGCCCAAAACCAAGCACAGGAAACCCAATATAACCTTCAAAAAACCAAAGAAAATATTGTACTTGATGGGGAGCTGAATGAAACAGTTTGGCAAATCTCTGAAGTTGCCACAAATTTCCAAATGAATATTCCATATGACGACCGTCCAGCCGCTATGGAATCGGAGGTAAGAATGACCTATGATGAAAAAAATTTCTACTTTGCCATTATATGTTTCGATGGCCAAGATGGCTACGTAGTGCAATCATTACGTAGAGATTGGGACTGGCCCCTAAATGAAAATTTCTCAATCTACTTAGATCCTTATAACGATTTCACCAATGGCTTTTCATTTGGCATTACACCCTATGGCGTGCAAAGAGAGGGCACAATAGATGAAGGAACAAATGTCAATGAGGATTGGGACAACAAATGGTATTCTCAGGTCAAAAGATACGATGATAAATGGGTGGCCGAAATAGCTATACCTTTTAAGTCCATTAGGTACAGCAATGAAAATAAGGTTTGGAATATGCAATTTTTCAGGAACCACTTGAAGAGGAACGAAAGAAGCACGTGGATAGCGGTGCCACAGCAATACATACCCTCTGCGCTTACTTTCTCAGGCCAAATAAAATGGCCGGAAAATCCGCCTCCTGCTGGCACAAATATTTCTTTCATTCCTTATGCGCTCGGTAATTACGATAAAAATTTTGTTGATCCTCAACAAGAAAAAGGATTGAATGCGAATGCAGGCTTTGATGCAAAAATAGGACTATCTCCCTCCTTAAATTTAGATTTAACTGTAAATCCTGATTTTTCTCAGGTAGAGGTTGATCGTCAAGTCATCAACCTAAGTCGATTTGAAGTGCAGTTTCCTGAACGAAGGCAGTTCTTTCTTGAAAATGCAGATTTATTTAGCAAATTTGGTTTCCCTCAGTCTAGGGCATTTTTCTCAAGAAGAATTGGTATTACTACTGATACCTTAGGTCGTTCTGAACAAGTGCCTATTATTGGAGGCGCACGGATGAGCGGTAAACTGAATGAGAAATTAAGGATAGGGGTATTGAATATGTTGACAGATAGAAGAGAGGATTTACAACTTCCTTATCAAAATTACAGTGTTTTAGCACTTCAGCAGAATATCTTTAAAAGATCTAATGTGGCATTTGTATTTGCAAATAAAGAAAATCTGGGAGTGGAAAAAGGAAAGGATATCAGCGAATATAATCCACAAGTAGCTAGAAGAGAAATCCAAGGAACAGATACTGTAACTAACTACAAACTTTACAATAGAGTCTTAGGAGCAGAATTCAACCTGTTTACAGAAGACACGCGCTGGGCCGGAGACTTTTACTATCAACGCTCTTTTGATGATTGGAATCAAAATGGAACTTATAATCATGGAGCATTCATCCGTTATCAGCGTAGAAACTATTCCTTGAGATGGGTCCATACTGCGATTGGAGATGGTTTTAATGCTGAAATGGGATTTGTTCCAAGAGTTGGTTATAATCAAGGCTCTTTCAGTCCTTCCTATATATTCTATCCGGAAAATGAAAAAATCATCAATCACAGCATCAGTTTCGATCTATCTTATACCTCAAATTCTGATTTTAGCAGAATAACTGATCGATCATTTAGCCTGTCTCATAATTTCAATTTCACCAATACTTCTTCTGCCTCAATAAATTTAAGTAGGAATTATGAGTATATGTTTTTCGATTTCAGTCCAATAGCTCCATTTAACGATAGCTTATTACTACGGGGGACCGATTATGAATGGAATGTCATTCAAGCTAATTATATATCTGACAGAAGGCCACTTTTCAATTATGATGTAAGTACTAGTTTCGGTGGCTTCTATAATGGAATGAGGTTTAATCTCAACGGAAATATTGGTTACCGTTTCCAGCCCTACGGATCTTTTTCAGTTCGCTATGATTTCAATTCTATACAATTAGCAGAGGGATTTGGCAGTGCCAATTTTTATCTTTTAGGTCCAAGGTTAGACCTGACCATGACCGATGCTATATTCTTCACTGGCTTTGCACAGTATAATAATCGGTTTGATAATGTTAATTACAACCTACGATTTCAATGGAGGTTCGCTCCTGCTTCTGATATTTTTCTTGTCTATACTGAAAACTTTGCACCAAATGGGCCAGTCGATTTCATACCAGGGGATAACACCAAAAATAGAGCCCTTGTGTTGAAGTTGACTTATTGGTTAAATCTATAATATGCTGACCAAATCATGAGGTTAGCGAAATCACTTTGAACTGTGTTCTGCTATGATGAAAATTATACGATTCAAAAGTCTTAGGTTAAAATTTTATTAAAACATAACCATCTGCTACGTTCTTAGTAATGGTGGTAAGGGCAGATGTGGCCACTTGAGTATTTTCCCAAATCTCGTCCCTACCTAATTCTCGTGCTATTAAGGATTGTCCACAAATGATTACCTCTGCACCTGCATTACTTAAAGCTTCCCAAATAGGAATATTAGGATTCTTTGGAATTCTGTACTTTTCAAAATAATTACCATTCGACAATAAATCGAAAACTGCAGAACCATGCACAATAATTTTCACTTGTAAATCCTCCGCAGAGACTCCTTCAATACCGTGGAGATTCATTAGTCGTGCAATATTATTCACCCAAAAAGAATGCTTCTCAGGCGTTTCATTACCAGAAACTACTTCAACTATAACTTTGACTTTTTCACCCTCCTGCAGCTCTTCTACCACATCCTGAATTTTATAGATTCCTCCATAACCTTCTACAATAGGGAACTGAGCCTCTTGTGCAAATGCAGTTGAACTAATAAGTATAGACACAAACAGTATATTAAAATAAAATTTCATCTTTTTACATTTTAAATTGCCACAACTAAATACCTCTAAAAATGAATTTAAACTTTGTCATTTACAAATTAAGCATGAGATTTTATTCGAACTACATATTTTATAAGGATTAGCTTAATATATTGGTTATATAATGGTTAATTTGCAACTTTTTAAATTGAACATCAAAATTAATGGCATTACAGGAAGAATTTGAACAACAAGGTGTGTGGCTTTTCAAATACAGGGGGACTTTACCCGTATTAATTTTATTGATAGGCATGGGTATTTATGCTTACGCTGCTTTACATCCGGAGCTTTTCCTCATACAAGATCCGGAAATCAAAAATTACTTTCTCTTATTTTGTATCGCTATAAGTTTATTTGGACAATACATCCGAGCATATACAGTAGGTCACACTCCAAAAAACACTTCTGGTAGAAATACAGGAAAGCAGCTAGCAGATACGCTTAATACAACCGGAATCTATTCAACTGTTCGGCATCCTCTTTATGTTGGGAATTTTTTTATGTGGCTTGGGCCAGCCTTATTAACCGAAAATACATGGTTTATTGTCGCTTTTGTTCTATTCTACTGGGTATATTATGAAAGAATAATGTTTGCTGAGGAACAATTTCTGAGAAGAAAATTTGGTGATGTATATACAAGCTGGGCCGAAAAAACACCAGCATTTATTCCATCATTTAAGAATTTTGTTAAACCTAAATTATCTTTCAGTTGGAAAAAAGTTTTCAAAAAAGAGAAAAATGGTTTTGCCGCCATCTTTATCATTTTTTGTGCTTTTGACGTGATAGCAGAATTTTTAAAAGGAACTCGAGATTTTAATATTTACTTAATAGTTGCAGCTGCAATATCAATTGTTTTGTACTTAATACTCAAAGCTTTGAAGAAGTCTTCACTATTAAAGCTCAAAGAAGATAGATAAGATAAAAAATTCATCGAACAGAAACTTAGCCTTGTTAAATTAACGAGGCTTTTTTATTTCTGAGATTCTGGCTTTTGTTCTGCAACATCCTCGATGGGAGCTTCCTCATTTCTATTTTTACCACCAAATAAACTCTTAAAAAATCCTTTCTTTTCATTTGAGGTAGAATCGGAAACTTGCTCTGTCTCTTTTCTTTCTGCTCTAGCCTTTGTTGAATCTCTTTGAGCAGCTTGTTCTTTCAAGACATCATTACCAACTAATAACATATAGTTTACAAAATCTACGTTATATTTAAACCTTTTAGTATTATCCCATGCATCCGCTCCTTGAGCCATCTGCGCAGAATCTAATTCTGGTGTAAATGGCGACTTCACATTAATATCCCCTCCTTCTGCCATCTCTTGTACACCATTTTCCCTAACATTCAATATAGAATCTACTTCTTCGCTATACACATCTTTTTGCTTCACCTTCAACAAAGACTGTTCCCTCCAATAACCATATTTCTTCTCAGAGATCCCGTAAATATTCGTCTTATAATTACTTGTTGAAGCAGACGCAGTCAAAACTAAGGAGTCCCCTTCAAATAAGGAGAATCTCTTTTTTTGTTGCTCTTCATCCAATATATAACTACTTTGAAAGGCAGCACAGACCATTTTATCTTTGCATGCCGTAAAGAAAAGTAAAATAACGATATATATATGGAGATGCTTTAACATTCTTATTTCAGTAACTGATAAACGCCAGGTGCAATATATTCACTCCATCCAACATACATTTTTTCAGAAGGATGAAGTTTATCCTTTGCAATCAGGTCCTCATCCCAAATAGCACTTAAAGAAATAGGCGTAATATCAAAAAACTTAACGCCATACCTATCTGAGATATTTCTTGCTATACTGTTGTATTCATACAACTCTTTGGCTATTAAAGCCTCATTCTTATTATTTTCTTTTGCAAAAGTTGTGACTCCATAATCTGGGATACTTACAACAAATACTCTACTCACCTTTTTACCAGCCAAGGAAATAGCTCTTTGTAATAGCAATTCGAATTCTTCCTTATATTGTTCAATGCCATAACCTCTGTACTGATTATTAACACCTATTAAAAGACTTACCAAATCATACTTGGCCGTATCTAATCCTTCATCCTCATTTACAGCTATTAGTAATTCATCTGTCGTCCAACCCGTTTTTGCAACTATTTTTTCTAATTCAATATTGATGCCTTCTTTCTTAAGTGTACTCGTCAGAACATTTGGCCAGGTTTGGTCAATATCAACAGCTTCACCAATTGTATAGGAATCACCTAAAGCCAAATATGAAATTTTATCTTGAGCCATTAAATTAATATTTAATAAAAGGAAATATAAAAATAAAATGCTTTTGAAATTGTTCATTGAAATTTATAAATAAAATGCAATTTAAAATATATTAATTAGAATAAAAAAAATAGGTAAGAATGACTAGCAAATTCAACAAATATAATTATAATTCATTGCAATAAAACAGGCTATTGCAATGAAATAGTATGAAAATGGAGCTTCAAGAAAGTTCATTCAAAACCCAAAGCAAAAATATTTTGAATGTTACTCTCATATCAAAAATGTACAACAGTCTATGATACAAAAAATATTATTCATAAATTCATATAAAATAAAGGGGCATTAGTCGAAAAAACTTATAGATAACCGTATATTTTCGCTTTTTTTAACATTAAAATTAAATTTTATTTGAATTTAACTAAGATTTAAATATTGAGACTTCTTATAATCATTTTATATATTTCACTTCCATTATTTTCAATTGCGCAAGATGAAATCACCATTGAAGGTATACCAGGAAATGTAAATAGCCAATATCAAGACGTGCGACCTATTATATCCGATGATGGCAAAAAGCTTTACATAAACAGACGGTTTCATCCAGAGAATATCAGAGGTGATAAAGATTTCCAAGACGTTTGGGTTAGTACTTACGATTCTAGAGGTATTTGGACCAAGCCTAAAAACTTGGGAAAAGATTACAATGATAAGAAAGCTAATGACTTGGTTAGGGCTAGTAAAAATGATGATTCACTCATATTTGTAAATTCAAGATATAGAGGAGTAAACTCAGAACTAGCACTATTCACTAAGGGCAGTACCGAACCTAAGGAATTTCCTATAGATGGATATTATAATAACAGTTCTTATGTTGATTTTGATTATAACTTCAAACATAATGTAATTTTAATGGCTGTAGAGAGGAAAGATTCCGAAGGTGATCAAGACTTTTATTACAGCGTATATCAAGAAGGTTCGAAAAGATTTAGCACACCTATGACTATGGGTAGTGTTATCAATAGTGATAAAGCAGATTTTGCCCCCTTTCTAACTAATGACGGGAATACCTTGTTTTTTGCAAGTTATGGCCACAATGGGAATGGCGCTGCAGATCTATTTATGTCCCACAGAACGGGTAATGGCTGGGATGAATGGACTGAGCCCGAGAATTTAGGAAACGTTATTAACACTAAATTTGAAGAAACTTTTGTATCTATTGACCCGAATTTCGAGTACTTATACTATGATTCTTATCCTTCGGGGGCTCAAAATCGAAATATATGGCGAGCGACATTGTCAAACGATATTAAAGATAAAATTATTCAGGCCAGGGATCGTAACAAACAACAAGAGATTTTAGTCCAGCAAGAGCCAATTATTGTTGCGAGTGAACAGTCTCTGGATGTAATTACCGAAAATAATGATGCTGAGGAAGTGCAAACGACTAACGAGGAAGATATTCAAGCAGAAGAGGTAGTACCCAAAGCCAATGAACCTGAAGTTTTTGAGAACGCTCAACCACCTGCTGCAACTATAGATCAGGAAATGGATTATGAAAAAGAGCAAGAAAGGAATAACAGAGGGTTTTTATCTAGTTTAGGTAGTAAACTGGGTTTTGGGGAAGAAGAAAACATTGAGTTGATTGAAGCTGGTTCCAAGGGCATGAAAATCAATAAAAATATTTACTACAAATTTGACTCAGACAGACTTCAGGCAAAATTCAGCGGAGTTTTAGATCTAATAGCTCAAGAACTAGAAAAAAATCCTCAACTCAAATTACTTATTGAAGGACATACGGATGCTATAGGAGGTGAAGACATTAATATTGATTTGTCCTGTAAGCGAGCAAATGGAGTCAAAGATGCCTTATTATCGAAAGGGATTAGTAAATATCGCATTGAAATAAGCTGCGAGGGAAAAGAAAGACCCATTGCAACAAATGATGATGAATTTGAAGGGAGAGAACTTAATAGAAGAGTAGAATTTTATTTATTCTGATTAATTTCTTCACGATATTTTTTTGGTAGCTTAGCCACCACAAGTTCATAGCTATGATTCACCCAATGAAATATTTCCTGATCTGACAGGCTGCCGTCAAATTCAATAGTGTTCCAATGCTTCTTATTCATATGGAATCCTGCTGTTACGGCATCGTATTTTTCACGTAATTTGATTGCTTTCTCCGGGTCACATTTTAGATTTACGCTTTCAAACAAATCAACGTCAACCAAGGCAAACATTTTACCCATAACTTTAAATACCAAAGTATTTTCATCGAAGGGTAGTTCTTCAGTAACTCCATATTTCTGAATACAGAAATCTCTAAATTCTTCAATATTCATACCTATTGCACTAGCACGAAAACAAATAAAAGATAAGCAAATTTAGGACCTCATAATTGCTCTTGTCACCATAACAATTACTGCTATAAGGAATAATAAGATGGAAATTTTGTTGATTCCATGCATCATTTTCAAATTGAAATTGCTAGGTGCATTTGGATCCTTTTTACCGAACAGTCTTCCAAAGTAAGAAACAACATCACCTAACTGAAAATAGGTTTTCCAATTTGATGATGACTGTCTATTTAAATTTTCTAAATCTCTTTGCTCTTTCATATAACAGTTATAAAATTCTAGTACTTAACCAACTTAAACAGCTTCTGGTTCGAGCCAATTCCCATCTTTTCTAATAATCTCTATGAGTTCGTCAACTGCCTTTTCTGATGGAACCCCTCTTTTCATTACTTCCTGCCCTTTATACAATGTGATTTTGCCTTTTCCTGAGCCTACATAGCCATAATCTGCATCAGCCATTTCGCCCGGACCATTTACAATACAGCCCATAATTCCGATTTTAACCCCTTTCAAATGATTAGTCCTATTTCTGATCATAGCAGTTGTTTCTTGTAGGTCAAAAAGTGTTCGTCCACAAGAAGGGCACGAGATATATTCCGTCTTAGAGATTCTCGTTCTGCTAGCCTGTAAAATATTGAATGCTGTCTCATTAATCGCTTTATCACCTCCACAGTTTTCAGCAGCAATGAAAACACCATCTCCAAAACCATCAATCAACAAACCACCCATATCAGTAGCAGCATATAACTGCAATTTTTCTAAGGATAAATTTTGATAAGCCCTACCAATCACTACCGGCACATTACAGTCCTTCTGCATCAACTGCATGAACAACCTGCGTTGCTCTGCCACCCCATGCTTATTGTATGTATCAATTAATAAAACAGCAGAATTATCATTTTTAAGTTTATTGATAAATTCACCACTTAAATCTGATAATAAAGCATAAATGAAATTCAATTTTGGATGTTGCTCAACGCCCTTCAAATAATCTTTAGGATTAATAAAAGGATATCTTCTCTCCTTATCTTTTTCTTTCAACCATGTTTTATAGGAATGAACAATTCCTAAAGTGCCAGGGATTTCAAAATCAACCGTTTTATCATTGGTGAAAATATAATCACATGCAAAATCAGAGATCGACCATTTGTCTAAAGGAACAGAATAATTATAACCTACACCAAAAAACGAAGCTGGGGTAATATCCTTTTTCAGAGAAAAATCTGCCATCACAATGGGCACTTCCTTCCCTCCTATATTAGTGATTTGTCTACTGCTTCTCTTCTCATATTCATAAGGATTAAAAATGCAATTATCAATCAAAGGGATTTCCTCATGATCTGATCTATCATTGTATCGCTCAGCCAAAACCTTTGCAACAGGAATCTCCTCTTCTGGTTCTTCGGTCAAAGATACTCTAATAGTATCTCCAAGTCCGTCCTCTAATAATGTTCCGATTCCAACGGAGCTCTTAATTCGGCCATCTTCTGCCTCTCCCGCTTCAGTAACTCCCAAATGCAACGGATATGGCTTTAAACCTTCTTCATCTAGCTTTTGTACCAATAGTCGATAAGCTTGTACCATTACTTGAGGATTACTAGATTTCATGGAAACTACTATGTTATAGAATTCCATTTCTTCACAAATACGGATAAATTCCAAGGCTGATTCGACCATGCCAAATGGCGTATCACCATAGCGGCTCATAATTCTATCAGAAAGTGAACCATGATTTGTCCCTATTCTAATGGCAGTACCATGATCCTTGCAGATTTTAACCAAGGGCTTAAACCTCTTTTTAATCCGGTCTAGTTCAGCTTGATAACTTTCGTCTGTATATTCAATATTCTCAAATTTCTTCTTATCTGCATAATTACCGGGATTCACGCGTACTTTCTCTACAATCTTTGCCGCTAATTCTGCAGCATTAGGAGTAAAATGAATATCAGCAACCAGAGGAGTACTATAGCCTCTTTCTTTCAAACCAGCCTTAATAGCTCTTAGATTTTCCGCTTCTTTAATTGATGGCGCAGTAATTCTAACCAATTGACAACCAGCGTCAATCATTCGAATGGATTGCTCAATTGACCCCTCTGTGTCCATGGTATCGACAGTTGTCATGGATTGAAGAACAATAGGATTATCTCCTCCGATAACAACATCTCCAACCTTTACAGGGATAGTTTTCCTACGCTTATAAGCGACTAGACTGTTGCAATACTGTTGAAAATTTTTAGTTGAGATTTCCATATTTTATTTTCTTCCACCAATTTAACTACAAAGTAAACAAATTGTTAGTATAACAACTATTGTTAATTGCTTTAATTGTACTGCTTTTATTGAACTAGATTTTCAAACCATTACATATCAAACCTTGAATATTGGAAATATTGACTTTCATCCTCTGAAAGAATGATATTATTTTAAAGCTACCATTTCAATCCATTTTGAAGTCATTTTTGTGAAAAGGTAAAGCACCAGTTTACAAATAAAAGATCTGAGTACTTATTTTTGTCTTATGCCTGACAGTTTTACATGTAAAGATTTTTTATAATGCTTAATAAATTCATAAGCAGTGAAAAACAGGATAATTATTTGTATAGCTCTCATGGTTTTAGGTGAGCCTTTGCTCGGGCAATCTCCTTCCTTAAATACAAGAGATTCCATCAATGTCTTTACCCAAGGCTTATTTATGCAGAAAGGTGAGTGGGAAGTCAAACTTTACAACAACCTATACACCCAAATAGAGCCTCAATTTGATAATACAACAAGGAGAAGCAGTTTTAACAGCAGTTTTCTGCAGCTGACAATCGGAAGCAACAAAAACATTAACTATGGCATAATTTTAATTTATAAATCCAATGTCATTAACGATAGAGGTTCGAGTTCTCCATTTGTAGTCTTTGAACTGATGAATAAAAGTCTTCAAAATATTTATATGGGGAATGAGTTTAATACTAACTTCCAGCATGGCCTAACACATGTTGGAGGAAGAGTAAGAGTAAAACCCTTTAAAAATAAGCGCTTTACTTTTCAGCAGGCGATCTATGTTCCTACAGGAGAGTTAGATGAGGGCTATATTATCAATTCCGACCTTTTTTACGAGAGAATTATACAAAACCGATATATGCTATTTGGAAATATAGGTGCTTGGTATCCCCTTTCCGGCGACATTTTTCCTTATGCAAGGGTGTTTGCTGGTACGTTATTGGCCAAGCGTCTTGGCCCCTTTGTCATGATTAATCTACCGTATGAGGTTGGGGCTGGAACAAAAATATTTATCACCCGGAAGATTGAACTGGAATTTATGTACACCTATTGGCTACCGATTGAAGCTTTAGTCGAAAATCGAAGACCAACTTCCATCAATTTTGGGGTACGGATAACTAACTTTAATAATTTTTGAAAACTATTTCAAGTTCTTAGATGAAATATACCAAGTGGTTGAACCACTACTTTCATTTCGTATTTTGAACAAAAGTTTCTTGCTCCTCTATCCATGCGGTTAATCTCCCATTTATTTTACAACCTTGATCCAAGTTCAATACATTCCCCATTTTTACAGGTTCGGTGATACCAAATTTTACTGTTGGGGTATGGCCAATGTAAATCGTATCAAATTCAACATTTGCGAGATCAAACCTTTTATCAATTCTGCCCTTTCTTTGGGACCATTTGGCATAAGCACTTTCAAAAAGACTTCTATTCCATAAAAATTCCTGCTGGTTCTGATTTTTAGTTATTCTAAATCCTACATCAGGATCAAATCCAGCATGAACATATAACTTCTTACCAATAATGTGAAAATATTTTAACAGATCGTAAAATTTACTTTTGTGTTTGAGAATTTCATCGTCACTTAATTTAAGATATGACAAATAGGTTGACCAACCATCATTCCTAAGCCATGACGAATACTTGGATTCTATAAATTCATGATTTCTAAACTGTTCTAGTCCTTCATTTAGGGCTTCTATCATCCAAGAATCATGATTTCCCATTATAAAGATATTCTCAAAAGAAGAGTTTTCGTTTATATCAATTAAATGTTCCACTACTTCTACAGACTGCTCAAAGCCGTCAATGTAATCGCCTAAAAATATTAATCGGTCATTATCTATATCAAAATTTGCTTTAAGGAGGACCGCTTTAAGTGATTGATAATTCCCGTGTATATCTCCTATCACTAATGTTCTCATGGAATTGATCTTACGAAAACTCCGTATAAAACGATACAATCCAAAATAGTCGCAAGTCGTAATCTTCTACAATTATTCAATGAAACTCTCTATCCATTGGTTTACTATTACATAAATCATCAAAATTATGATTATAGAAATGGGAAGAATCGATCGGACCGAAGCATAAGAACTGAAATAAAGACCCTGAATAGCCTTTAAATGCGATTATTTAAACCCAGCCAATCCTTTCGTAAACCTCATAGACTTTCAAGCCCAAATAGGCATCAGTAGCCGCATAATCAATTTGAGCCTGGGTCAGTTCTGTTTTTTCCCAATTGGAGGTTTGCTGCGCTTTTGAAATTCTTTTCTCCAGAAAAATGGCGGTCAGGTTTTTAGCCCCGCTCTGTAACATCCCGTTTTCTCTCGCAATAGAGCCTATATCTTCAAAACTCTCTGGCCTAAACTTCCTTAATTTTTGAAGGTCTTTTAAATCATCGTGAATCGCTGCACCTGTTTTAATAATAGAAGGATCTTCAAATATTCTGACTAATTCTCCATGGAAACCACACATTAAGTTTCGAATTAGAAAAACCTCCTCTTCAGTAGCCAATTGAATCAGAGAAACAGGATTGTATTGTCCTTTTTTGAATACAGGTTTTGCTTCTGTATCGAAGCCCAAAACGTCAGCTCTCCATAATTTCGGAATCACTTCTTCCCAATCTTCGTCCTTTTCTACCAATGTGATTTCCCCTTCAAATTTCCAAAGTGGCAAATCATTGATTTCTTCTTTTGAAATCTCTTTTACAAAATTCATTTATCCGTAAATCTTCTAATTTTAATGTTAAGGTATGCGAATAGTATCGTCATAAAAGGACTTATAATATTGAAAAACGCATAAGGTGCATAAGTCCAGGTTGAAACGCCCAAAACTGATGATTGCGTAGCTCCACAAGTATTCCAAGGGATCAACACACTGGTAACAGTTCCTGAATCCTCTAAAGTTCTACTTAATACTTCCGGTTTTAAACCTCGCTCTTTATAAGTTTCTGCAAACATTCGTCCCGGCACCACTATCGCCAAATATTGATCGGAAGCTGTTACATTAAAGAAAACACAAGTTCCGGCAGTTGAGGCTACTAAAGAGCCTGTTGAATTCGCTAATTTAATAATAGAAGCAGTAATTACTTGTAACATTTTGGTCGATTCCATAACTCCGCCAAAAACCATAGCACAAACAATCAACCAAATAGTATTTAGCATTCCAGCCATACCCCCGGTCGACAACAATTCATTAACCATTTGATTATTGGTAGTGATGCTTATATCTCCATACATGGATAGCATTACCGCTTTATACGATTGCTCGAAGAAATTCGCCCCTCCCCCTGAGATGATTTCAATAATCTCGGGCTGAAAAATAATGGCAAACACTCCTCCTAGCAAAGAACCGATCAATAAAGCAGGAATTGCAGAAATTTTCTTCACAATCATAAAAATGACAACAGCTGGCACTAAAAATAACCACAGATTGATGTTAAATTTATCTAAAATGGCAGCTTGAACTAATCCTACCTGCTCTATATCTGCTTCAGAACTATTTAAAAAACCGAGAACTAAGAATATGATTAAAGCAATTACTATTGATGGAATTGTGGTATAAGCCATATATCGAATATGGGTAAATAAGTCAGTACCTGCCATAGCAGGCGCCAAGTTAGTTGTATCGCTTAATGGAGACATTTTATCTCCAAAATAAGCACCAGAAATAATGGCACCTGCAACAACGCCCTCGCTCAAACCTAAGGTTTGTCCAATCCCTAATAATGCCAATCCTAATGTCGCAATTGTACTCCAAGAACTTCCTGTAGCAACCGAAACTATTGCACTCACAATACATGCAGCAAAAAGGAAGATGGTTGGATTCAAAATATTCAATCCATAATAAATCATAGCGGGTACAATTCCGCTTAATAACCACGTTCCTGCCAATGATCCAATCAACAGTAGAATTAGTATGGAAGACATAGCTGAGCTTATACTGCTCACTATGCCGTCAAGCATTGTTGTCCATTTAAAACCCACTTTCAAGGCAATAATTGCAGCGACCCCAGCGGATAAGATTAAAGCAATTTGATTGGATCCGTCTAAAGTTCCATCGCCAAAAAAGTAAACATTTAAGCTTAACAGTGAAATTAAAAAAACTATCGGAATTAATGCTTGGAGTAATTTTGGCTTGGGCTGCTTGTCAGTCATGTAAGTTAAATCAAAATATTAATTTAAAATGAATTCGAAATATAATAAAAATAAGTTATCAGTCAGCAAGCAATTCGTGTAATTCCTGCCCAACTTGAGTACCAATGGCTACTCCCATTCCACCCAATCTAACTCCAATTGCTATTTTATCAGATACTTTTTTGATAATTGGTGATTTCGTTTTACCAAATGCCATTATTCCTGACCACTCCATATCAATCGAAAATTCCTGATCAGGCAAAATCAACTCCTTCATATCGGAAATAATTGCGGACCTAATTTTCGGATTGATACCAAAATCAGTGGTGTCTTCAACTGATTTGTCCAAATTTCTTCCTCCACCAATCAGCACTCTTTTTCCTACATTTCTGAAATAAAAGTAGCCTTCATCATAATGAAAGACACCTTTAAATTTTAAATCCTTTATGGGGTGAGTAATCATTACCATTCCTCTGCCTGGATTAATATCTTCCTTTCCAAACCATTTTTGTGCAAAGGCATTGGTACAAATTGCCATTTGATTAGCCTTAAGTTGCACTGATTGATTTCCTGACTTGGTATTGAGGATAATAAAATCATACTGCTCTTCAAAGTCTACGACTTCACAACCGGTAATAATTTTAATTCCCATTTCACTGCATAGATTCCACCAACTATTAATCATCTTACCCGTATCTATTTGACCTTCAAATGGATTCGATACTATAGTCTCTAACGAATTCTTATTGAAGCCATATTCCTGAATCAGTCTAGGCTCTAATCTGTAAACATCTTCTTCAAATATACTTTTTAACAATTGATTGTAATGATCCAAATACTCCAAAGCTGGCATTTCGGCTTTTCTAATCAATTCGAAACCACCATTAGCCTCATACCCTACGTTATGTTCTCCCAAAATATTTTTCAGTAAATCCAGTCCCTTCCATCTCTTTTCAACTAGTGCCAATTGCTGTTCCTCACTTAAACCATTTCTATCATCTACCAATTCAGTCAAACTTCCAAAACAAGCGAAGCCAGCATTTTTAGAACTGGCACCACTAGGAAACACACCTCGCTCAATAATAGCAATTTCAGCTCTTGGATATTTTTTTTTCAAATGATAGGCTGTAGAACAACCGACTATCCCTCCTCCTACTATAATGTAGTCATATCTCGACAAACTTTCTCTTTCCCAAAAACTCAGCATGCATAATAAATTTTTATCAACAGTTGAAAAGTAGGGCTAATTCTACGAGATTGCTTCATAAAGTGAAAAGTATTTTTAAAAAATCATTTTCAAATTCAATTCAATCTACTAAACACTCAATTTCATGAACTTGACTACCATCGTTAATAAAGCACAACATTCGAGATTTTATTTATGGTTATTAAATCAAGGATTAAATAGAATGATACCGTTTAACAAGCCTCATGGATTTATGATCATTAAAATTTCAAAAGATAAAATCCTCACCAAATTACCCTATAAAAAAAGGAATCTAAATCATATTAAAGGGATTCATGCTTGTGCCATGGCTACCATTTCAGAATACACTACAGGCTTAATGATTCTATATAAGTTGGATGTAAAAAAATATCGCATCATCATGCAAAAACTTGAAATGGAATATCATTTCCAAGCTAAAATGGATGCCTTTGCTGAATTTTCTATAGATGAAGATTGGGTAAAAAAAGAGGTGGAAAAACCCTTGGAAAATGATGATGCTGTGGTCATCCCATGTGAAATCAAACTATATGATAAAAATAATAATCACTTAAGCACCGGTAAAATATATTGGCAGATCAAAGACTGGGGAAAAGTAAAGACTAAACTATAAAAAACGAAAAGCCTGCAATTTTAAAAAATCTGCAGGCTTTTAATAATATCTTAATAAACTATATTCTAATTTCCTTTAAACTCAGGCTTTCTTTTATCCAAAAAGGCCTGCTTTCCTTCCTTATAATCGGCTGAACTACCAGCTATTTGTTGTGAATATTTTTCATATTCCAACATATCATCCAAAGAAGATGTGGCTGCCTTGTTCAACATTTTTTTAATCATTCCAATAGATTTGGTAGGTGCTTTAGCGAAATAATCTGTATAGGATTTAACTGCAGCGTCCAAATCCTCATCTTTTACAACTTTATTGACAATTCCTAACTCATGGGCTTCATGTGCAGTAATTTTGGTACCCATAGCACATAATTCGAATGCTTTTTGATAACCTACCAAATTGGGTAAGAAAAAAGACGAACCTGAATCAGGAACCAATCCAATATTGATAAAGACCTCAATCATCTTAGAAGATTCTGCTGCAATAATCATATCAGCAGCCAAAGCCAAAGAACAGCCAGCACCTGCTGCCACACCGTTCAATCGGGCAATAATAGGCTTTGGTAATTTTCGCATTGCTCTGATTATGGGGTTATATCTCTTCTCTAAAGAGTTATAAAACATTTTATCATCCTCATCTCTGGCAGATTTTAAATCTTGTCCAGAACTAAAAGCCTTACCCTCTCCTGTTATTACAACTACCCTCACGTCTGGGTCTTTGCCAGCGTCTTTTAGAGCTTTTTGAAACTCATAACTAATGCCATCATTAAAAGCATTATAGAAGTCTGGACGATTAAAAGTGATGGTACAGACCCCATCTTGAAGTTCATATTTTAAAAACTCGTACATTATTTACATTCTTTAAATTGATTCTAATAATTACAATATTAAATATTCATTATTACTTTACAATAATATTTAATTTCACTAGCAGACACTTAGGTAACCTCGATAAATATCCCCTAAAATCTCCTAGTATGCTATTACCATAAAAATATTTAACTACAAGTTTTTCGCTAAAGCGAAAAAACTAGTGCATTCTTTAGTCTCTTTTGTGGTAAAGAGTATTATTAGCTTTTTCTATTACTACCTGTAAATTTTCACCACAAAAGTAACAAAAGAACATAAAAGAAAATAACCAAGATTATTTTCCAAGATTTTATTAAAAGATGAGATTTTCAAGCTGAACTTTATAACATTGAAGTCCCTTTATGGGCAATCTCACAGATTTGCACCAGCAGAAAATAATAAAATTATAACTATTTCCCTATTTAGCAAAAAACCTGTCATCTAAAAGGCAATAATTAATTAAAAATCAAAATTGTAAGGAAATTTACAAAAAACCCAATTAAGAAACCAAACCATACTTGTTTACTATCATGAGCAGATAGTTTCAATCGAGCACTCCCCACCAAACCACAAAATAAAAAACATAAGACAACTGCATAATACAAATTCGAAGGCTCTGATTTAATCAATAAAGCCAAATAAATCCCTGTAGCACCTGCAATAGCTATTGCATGCGCACTAATTTTCCACCATATAGTAATAATGGTCAAAAGAACGATACTTATTGTTATCGAAAGTAAAATGATGGTAACTAAATTAGGAAATCTAAATTTCTCCCAAAAAAGATAAGTTGTGGCCCCATAGAAAATGGCATTAAACAAAAAGGGAAAGACACGCTCCTTTCGGTCTTCCATATTGAGATTAGTAATATTTCGAGTGAATTTTAAAAGCAACATTCCCATTAATGGGATTAGGAAAGTGGTCATAAAAACCATGGATAAGAACCTCCATGCTAAGTCGCCTGTCATATTCAAACTGAAAGGCAGAAAAAACAAAATCCCTACAAATATATAGCTTGGAATAAGCAAGGGTTGAAAAACAATTGATATGAAATGTGCCCAGAATCTTCCCACTACAACTCTTTTCTTAACCTAGCAACTGGAATATTCAATTGCTCTCTATACTTTGCTACTGTCCTTCGGGCAATTTTATAGCCTTTTTCTTTTAATAATTTTTCTAGTTTATCATCCGATAAAGGTTTGCTTTTATCTTCTTTATCGATAAAGCCTCTTAAAGTGTTTTTCACTTCTCTAGAGCTTACATCTTCTCCTGATTCCGTAGCGATTCCTTCTGAGAAGAAGTATTTCAGTGGATATATGCCAAATTCTGTTTGTACAGATTTACTATTGGCCACCCTGGAAACAGTAGATATATCCATATCAATTTTCTCAGCGATATCTTTCAAAATCATTGGGCGCAACTTACTTTCATCTCCCTCTTTGAAAAACTCGTATTGATATTCCAAAATGGCTTGCATGGTATTCAATAAAGTAAACTGTCTTTGTTTGATCGCATCAATAAACCATTTTGCAGCGTCCAGTTTCTGCTTGACAAATCCAACAGTTTCTTTTAGCTTTTTATCTTTTTTATCTCCTTTATCATAGGCCTTCAACATTTCTGAATAAGAAGGACTCACTCTTAAATCAGGTGCATTTCTGGAATTCAAAGTAATGACTAAATCTCCGTTCTGATGAGTGAGAATAAAGTCGGGCATTAAAAACTGTGTCCTAACTGCTCCTGAGCCGGAACCACCCGGTTTCGGGTTCAAACGTTTAATAGTATCTATTGCATCTTTAAATAAATTCTCATCTTCTATATCAAGCTTTTTAACGATTTTCTCGTAGTGCTTTTTTGAAAATTCTTCAAAGCATTCATCTATAATTCGGTAAGCTAGCTCAACTGCTTTTGATTGATCAATTTTCCTCTCCAATTGAAGTAATAAACATTCCTCTAAATTACGCGCAGCAATTCCAGCTGGGTCAAAATCTTGAATTTTAGACAAAATGCTTTCCACTTCATCCTCGTCCGTATTTACATTTTGAGAAAAAGCTAAGTCATTCACTATAGCACCTATATCCCTTCGAATGTAGCCATCACTTTCAATGCTACCTATCAATTGCTTCCCTATTTTATACTGATTCTTGTCAAGTCCTATAAAGCCTAATTGGGTCATCAATTGGTCATTCAATGTGGTACCCATAGCAATTGGCATTTCCTTTTCTTCCTCTTGTCCATTTCCGTCACCCTGCATTTTATATCCAGCTTCATCGTCATGAAGGTAATCTTCTATATCAAAATCATCTGTTGCCTCCTCCTCGTAATCCTCTTCATAATTATCCTCCTCTGGCTCTTCCTTCCCTTCCTCAAGAGCCGGGTTGATCTCCAACTCTTCTTCAATTCTCGTATCCAGCTCAGCAGTAGGTACTTGCAGCAGTTTAATAAACTGAATTTGCTGTGGAGACAAACGTTGTCCTAAAGATTGTGAGAGTACTAATTTTTGCATAAATCTATTTCACTAAAAACTGTGCCAGTTATCCTAACTCAAATTTATTTTAAATTATCGAATTAAGCATTAAAAAATTGATTATAACCTCATAAAATCTTTGATAAAAAGCCAATAATATCGAATTTTGACGAACTAAATTCTAATATAAATAAACGCAATAATTATATGACTGTTCCGGCAAGAGTTAAAATCAAAAAACTATTAGCTAGTGAAGCTACTGAACAACAGGCAAATGTGAAAGGATGGGTAAGGACAAAACGAGGTGGTAAACCTGTTTTTTTTATTGCGCTTAATGATGGTTCGACCATTAATAACATTCAAATTGTTGCTGATCCAGCAGCTATTTCTGAAAATATTATAAAAGATATCACAACTGGAGCTGCAATAAGCGTAATCGGAAAGGTTGTTGCTTCTCAAGGAGCAGGCCAGTCTGTGGAAATTGTTGCGGAACAGATAGAGGTTTTAGGAAAAGCAGATCCTGAAAAATATCCGTTGCAACCCAAAAAGCACTCTATGGAGTTCATGAGGGAAAAAGCACACCTCAGAATGCGAAGCAGCACATTTAGTGCTGTTTTCAGAATTCGACATGCGATGGCTTTTGCCATTCACCAATTTTTCCATGAAAAAGGATTTTATAATTTACATACTCCAATCATTACAGCCAACGATGCGGAAGGTGCTGGTGAAACTTTCCATGTCACTAACTTCGACTTAGATAAAATCCCGATGACGGATGATGGAAAAGTAGATTACAAACAAGATTTCTTCGGAAAAGAAACTAATCTTACGGTCTCTGGTCAACTGGAAGGCGAATTAAGTGCCATGGCCTTAGGAGAAATATATACTTTCGGCCCAACATTCCGTGCGGAGAACTCCAACACCACCCGTCACTTAGCTGAATTCTGGATGGTGGAGCCTGAAATGGCTTTCTATGATTTGAATGATAATATGAATCTTGCCGAGGAAATGTTAAAGTATGTGGTGAAATATGCTTTAAATAACTGCAAAGAAGATTTAGATTTTCTAGCTGCAAGAGCTGACGATGAGGATAAGCAAAAACCTCAAAATGAGCGTCAGGAAATGGGCTTATTGGAAAGATTACAATTCATCTTAGACAATGACTTTGAAAAAGTTAGTTATACGGATGCAATAGAAATATTGAGAAACAGCAAGCCAAACAAAAAGAAGAAATTTAATTACATCATTGAAGGTTGGGGAGCAGATTTACAATCGGAGCATGAGCGTTTTCTTGTAGAAAAGCATTTCAAAAAACCAGTTATTCTATTTGATTATCCTAAAGATATCAAAGCATTCTATATGCGTCAAAATGATGATGATAAAACCGTAGGTGCTATGGATATTTTATTTCCAGGCATTGGAGAAATTGTTGGCGGTTCTCAGAGAGAAGAAAGACTAGAAAAACTCACTGAAAGAATGAGAGAAATGGAGATCCCAGAGGACGAATTGTGGTGGTATTTAGATACTCGTAAGTTCGGTACAGCTCCTCACAGTGGCTTCGGTTTAGGTTTCGAACGATTGATGCTTTTTGTAACCGGAATGGGAAATATTAGGGATGTGATTCCGTTTCCACGGACACCGGATAACGCGGAGTTTTAAGTAGTGTTGGATGTGGGGTGATGGATGATGGGTGTAAAAGTGCAATTCGATAGTTTGGCAACCCAGATTGAAATGGTTTTGATGATTCATGGAAATTTTATTACTTCATAAAGTATTTAAAAATGTAGAATTATTTCGAAAACCAAAATCCTACAAAATGAGCTTTAAATTTGAAAATTTAAGAATTTGGCAGCTTTCAATGGATTATGCTGAAGGGATTTATAATATCTCAGAAAAATTTCCTAAATCTGAAATTTATAACCTAACTTCTCAAATCAGGCGAGCTGTTGACTCAATTGCCTTAAATATTGCAGAAGGTTCTATCCTTCAATCATCACTTGAAAACAAAAGGTTTTTAGGATATTCGATTCGGTCCTTGGCAGAAGTAGTAACATGTTTATATAAAGCCGATAGAAGAAAGTATATAGATAATGAATGCTTCAAAATCAATTATGACCAAGCTTATCTATTAATGAATATGATGATAAGCTATAGATCAAAAATTAAATAAAATTCAAAAACAATGGGTTCCGGTAGTGAAAATTAAAGTGAAGGAAATTCAACATCCTACACCCAACATCCATCACCCCACACCCATCATCCAACTTTTACCCATGCTCATAACAAACATAAAATCACTTTTTGGCAACAGAGAAAAATCAGAATTACTGAGAGGTAAAGCTTTAGGAGAAATGCCTTCTCTTCATAATGCCTTTATTGAAGTAAAAGACGGAATTATTCATGATTATGGCAAAATGGAGGATTTGAATGTCGAACCTCAGGGCGAAATATTCGATGCCAAAGGAAAATCTATTTTACCTGCTTTTTGTGATTCACATACTCATATTGTTTTTGCAGGTAGCCGTGAAGACGAATTTGTTCACAAAATAAAAGGCTTAAGCTACGCTGAAATTGCAGCTAAAGGAGGTGGAATTTTGAATTCAGCTAAAAGATTGGCTGATACTTCCGAAGATGAGCTATTTGAACAAGCCATGGTTCGAGTCAATGAAGTAATGCAGCTTGGAACAGGTGCTTTAGAAATCAAAAGTGGTTATGGATTAAGTCTGGAAGCTGAGCTCAAAATGCTTCGAGTAATCAGAAGAATAAAAGAAACAGTCCATATTCCTGTTAAATCTACATTTTTAGGTGCACACGCTTTTCCAGAGCCCTATAAAGAAAATAAAGAAGCTTATATAAAGCTGATTATCGATGAAATGTTGCCCGCAATAGCAGATGAAAAATTAGCAGATTATATCGATGTATTTCGTGAAACAGGCTTTTTTGATGAGACTTTAAGTGAGCAAGTTTTAAATGCGGGTGCAAAATACGGCTTGAAAGCAAAAATTCATGCCAATCAATTGAATAATAGTGGCGGTGTTCAGTTGGGAATAAAAACAAATGCTATTAGTGTTGACCATTTAGAGACTTTAGGAAAAGAAGAAATCAAATTGCTTGGTGAAAATGATATTATTTCCACTTTGCTTCCATCAGCTGCTTTCTTTTTAAGAATGGGATATCCGCCAGCTCGTGAATTAATTGATGCAGGAGCTGCTATTGCTTTAGCTACGGACTATAATCCAGGATCTTCACCAAGTGGAAATATTCCCTTATTGATTTCTCTTGCTTGTATTCAAATGAAAATAACACCTGAGGAAGCTTTTAATGCAGCTACTTTAAATGGAGCCTTTGCGATGGAAGTTGAAAATGAAGTCGGTTCCATTTCTAAAGGAAAAAGAGCTAACTTGATACTGACAAAGGATATTCCTTCTTTAGCCTACATGCCTTATGCTTTTGGCTCTCAGAACATTGAAAAGGTCATGATAAAAGGAGAATGGATATAAAGCACTTTCATTTTTTTGACGAACAAGATTTACATAGCTACCTAAAGCCAAGAGAAGGAGAAACTAAAATTGGTGAGAAAATCGCTTATGGAAATGATTTTAAAAATTCTACTGCGAAATTTGTCCTATTAGGAATTGAAGAATCGATTGGTGTAAAAGGAAATTTGGGAGTAAGTGGCACCCATACCGCTTGGAATTCTTTTTTGACAGCGTTCCTTAATAGTCAGCATACCTACAAATTGAATGGAGAAAGCATTCACCTTTTGGGAAATTTCAATTTTCAGCAAATGGCAGATAATGCTAAATTTGTTGATGATTTTAGAAAACTAGTTCCTATTGTTGATGTAGCAGTATACCCACTTATTCAAGAAATTTCCGCAGCTGGAAAAATTCCGATTGTTATAGGAGGCAGTCATGCCAATGCTTTCCCAATTATTAAAGCCGTTAGCTTAGCAAAGAATAAGGCCATAAATGTGATTAATTTAGACGCACATGCTGATTTCAGAGCTTTGGAAGGCAGACATAGCGGCAATCCATTTAGCAACGCAAAGGCTAAAGGATATATGGCAGACTATAGTATTTTAGGTCTTCATGAAAACTACAATAGCCAAAATATGCTGGATGAGATGGCTAAGCATAAAGGCATTCGCTACTTTTTTTGGGAGGATATTTATTTAAGAAAAAAAATCACTTTTGAAGAGGCATTACTTGATTTCATTCAGCTCAATCAAAATAAAACATGCGGTATTGAACTAGACACGGACAGCATTGAAGGAGTGTTAAGTTCGGCCATGACACCCTCTGGTTTTAGCACCACAAATGCAAGATATTATGTCTATCAAACTAGTCATAATTTACATCCATCCTATTTCCATATTTGTGAAGCAGCTACCGAATTAGAAACTGGATTAAAAGATAATAGCACTGGAAAACTACTATCTTATTTAGTAAGTGATTTTGTTAAAGGATTTCTAGAGAGCTAGAAAAAAGAATTAATACTTCAAAATATCTCCTAAAGTCTTCTTCATTTGTTCCATGTGGTCTGTCGAAACCTCCCCTAATTTATTAATAAATCGGTCTTTTGAAATGGAGCGAATATGAAAAACCAAAATCTCTGACTTTTCCTTCAATCCATTTCTAATATCAGGTTCTAAAACAGGATTACCTTTATAGCCTTTCACTTTTGTTGTGAGTGGACAAACTATTATGGTTCGTAAAAATTCATTAGCCAAATTTCCACTCAAAATGACAACAGGCCGGAAACCTGCTTGCTCACTTCCTTTCACAGGATTTAGGTTCACATTCCAAATTTCAGCCTGCTTCATTCTTCGTTCGTATCTTTGAGTTGCTTCCAGTAATCTTGCATACCTTCTTCTGCAACCATCATAACATCTAAGTCATCTCCTGCCATTTGGTAGGATTTGGCATATTCTGCCTTTTCTATATTTTCTAAATAGACAGTTAAGGCCTTTTCTATCAATTTATTCTTAGGCATATTGAGTTCATTAGCCTTTTTGGCCAATAAATCAACAAGGTGTTTGGGAAGCGTTGTTGTTATATTCATGGCTATTTTATATTTGTAAATCACAAATATAATACAAAAATATAGAATTAAAAGTTCTAGAGAACTCTTATTGTATTAACTCTGCACCCCAAAACTATCATTCCCAACTAAAGAAGGTTGATTAAATCTTCCGTTTTCATCTCTATTTTCAAGATTTAAAACACCTCTTGGACAAACGGAAGAGCAAACTCCACAACCAACGCAAGAAGAACGGATAATATTTTGACCTCTTTGAGCATACCATCTAACATCAATACCCATTTCACAATAAGTAGAGCAATTGCCACAAGAAATACATTGACCACCGTTTGTGGTAATTCTAAATCGAGACTTGAATCGCTGAACTAACCCTAAATAAGCTGCTAAAGGACAGCCAAATCTACACCATACTCTGTTTCCCATGAATGGATAAAAGCCAGTACCTATTACACCAGAAAATACAGATCCAATTCCGAAACCATAGACCGCTCTTATATTATAAGTATTCATCCCCAAAAGCTCCGAGCTACCTGTGAAATATGTATATAAAACAGCAGCTGTCATCACCACCGCAAAAACTAAGACACCATGGATTAGCCACCTTTCGATTTTCCAAGCTCCTAGTGATTTATCTGATAGTTGTCTGTATGGATCGCCCAAGGTTTCAGCTAATCCCCCACATCCGCAAACCCAACTGCAATACCATCTCTTCCCGTACAGATAAGTGAAAATTGGCACACCTAAAGTAAATAATGCTATTCCCCACCCTAACATAAAAAGTCCGATGGTTCCTGCTTCTACCATTTCGTTCAATCTATAATCAAAAAAGAAGCTGTAATCTAGCGGCCACATATTCTTTAAATCCATATAAGGCTGATTTAAGCGAACCAATATCTCAGGAATAACAAAAGCAAAAGCTAATTGAAAGAACATGACAGAGACGGTTCTAACCATTTGATAAGGACTATGTCTATACTTAATGATCATCCGAATTCCCATCACTAAAATAGCAAGAGTATAAAGGAAACCATACATAAACCATTGACTGGCGGGGTTACCACTTAGCATCTTACTTACAGGATCAACCATAACAATCCATGAGGTCATATACTCTGGAAACCAATAAAGAAATACATAAAAGCTAATGAGAAACGTCCCTAAAAGAATACCAATCCAACCTCTGTTTTTTAGGGCACTGTGAAATATTCCATCATTCTTGATTCCGGCATGCTGTATCTTTAATCGCGGCAATAAATACATAATGGCACCAATGATTGGAACTCCAATGGTTAAAAACAGCCACAGCCATGGATTTTGTGCTACTGGTCCTACTTCAGATTTTTTGGCGACCGTAAATGCTTTACTATTAATATTATCTTTACTAAAACCCTTCTGTGATATAATTGAATTATTGACATCCCCAATCACTTTTTGCAACTGTACAGCTAATTCTTCCGATGAATTATATTCCTTACCTTCCATCCAGCCGGTATAATCCCTTAATTGTTTGATTTGCCATTTTTCAACTTCACTTGAAGGCTCTCCTATTGCCTCCTCAATTGAAGATTTTTGAAAAGACTTGAGGTCGGCTGACTTAGAAATTTTTTCCGCCAAACTGACATTGATTTCAAATGTTGATTTGATTTCAGTATTTGCTGCCTTCAAAGTTGATTTCAAATCACCTACGAAAGCGAACTGATTATCATATTTCTTTCCGTAGACATCTTCTGCAAACTTATTGACAACTGCAAATGATTGCTCCCCTACTGCATCTTGCAAGTCTTTTTTATCCAGTTTATATTGCCCCAAAAAGAATAAGGACAAATAGGTTAAAAAACCTAAAGTGAAAACAACTAGTCCTAGTTTATGTATTAATTTCAAGCTTTTCATATATCTATTTAAAATATTCCTAACACCTTTTTTCTACCTACCTTAACCTGCTCATTGGGATATCTTTCATTGTACATCCCGACCAGCTCGTTTTCATACTTTTTGAAAAATTCCGGATCAAAATTGGCTTCTTTTAAATTTTGAAAGACCTTTTTCATTGGCCATTTATCTCTCATCATTTTATCACAAACCTCGTGTCGATATCTTACGCCCATCAAGTTTACTCCTTTTAGCGTATTATCGCTTTTGCTGAACACCAATCTTATAGATTTCTCTCCCTTTTCATGCTCCCAATAAAAATGCTCCTCTGTTTCATCATCAGGTTGATTGGATACTTGACCATAGGTTTGATATTCAATATCCAAAAACTTAGCCGAATTAAACCAAATCCCAGGTTGATAAGCAGTTTTAGTTCCACAAATAGTCTGAGCTAAGGTTTCTCCATGCATTCTTCCCGTGTACCAAACTTGTTCAATCGGTCTCCTGTCATCTGCAGGAGCTTTTTCAAACTCAGCGCAATCACCTATGGCATAAACATCTGGTTGATTGGTTTCGAAATACTCATTGACTTTAATGCCCTTTCCTGTTTCTAACTCAGAATTCTTCAGAAAATCAATATTAGGAGAAACTCCTACTGTTAGTCCAACAAACTGTGCATCCAATTCTCCACCTTCCTTCAATTGAACCCCTTTTGCTCTGCCACTTCCGTCATCAAGAATTTCATCTATCTCCGTACTCAACATTAACTTGAACCCATGCTTGCGAATGTGTCGATTTATCATTTCCGATTCTTCAGGCGGTAATACATTATTCCAAAAACTGCTCTCACGAACAACAAAAGTGACATCAATCCCGCGAGTATGGAACATCTCTCCCATTTCTATGCCGATTAATCCACCACCTACAATAACGGCATTTTGTGTGGTTGGAGAATACCTCTCCATACCTTCTAAATCCTGATAACTGTAAAGTCCTTGTACTGCTTCTAGATCTTGCCCTGGCCAACCGAACTTATTGGATTTAGAACCTACTGCTAATACTAGAACATCATATGATAAACTTTCAGATTTTCTTAATTGTAGAGACTTGCTCTTAAAATCAATCTTCTCTACGAAATCGTAGACTAATTCAATTCTATTTTTCTTCCAGAAAAAATCCTCATAAGGCTTAGTGCTTTCATATTTCATATGCCCCATGTAAATATACATCAAAGCTGTTCTGGAAAAGAAATGTTCAGTTTCTGCAGAAATAATAGTGATATGATCTTCACTATGTTTGCGGATATGTCTTGCAGTCGTTACTCCTGAAATGCCATTTCCAATGATTATGATGTTCCTCATAAGGTTTGTTTTCAAATCTTTTAGTTTCTTAATTCAATATTAATGCTAATAAATCTAAACAATTGTCAAGTCGGAGACAATAAAAAGCAATCCAAAATTGAATTGTCTTCGTTTCTTATTAAAAACTTAAACACAATGAAAACATTTAAATTTACAATTATCGCCATATTATACTTTGGAATAAGTGTGATGGCCTCCGGACAAGCGATTACAAAATTCAATGCTGAAGTCGATGCCTTCTTGAAAAATTACGTCCTAAATGGAAAAGTCGATTATAAGAGATTGAAAAATAACTTTCAAGATGTTGAAAAATTATATAATTCCATAGCAACACTTAAAATAAACGACTTAAGTAAAAACGAGACCAAGGCGCTTTATATAAATGCTTACAATATTATAGTAATTAGACAAATTACTGAGTATTTTCCTCTAAAATCAGCCATTGATAAAAACGGATTCTTTGATAAAGTGAAACACAATGTTGGTGGAGAAATGTTGACTTTAGATCAAATTGAAAAAGGAAAAGTGATCATTCCATTTCAGGACCCAAGAGTACATTTTGCTTTCTCATGCGCTGCAGCAAGTTGTCCTGAATTAGCCGACTTTGCATATACCGCTAATAATCTTGAAGCTCAACTGAATGAGCGAACCACCAATGCGGTAAACAATCCAGATTTTACTAAAGTCCAACCCAATAATAACTTAGTAGAAATTTCTAAAATATTTAAGTGGTATGAAAGAGATTTTAAAATGGAGTCCAATGATGCTTTGTCCTACATTAATAAATATAGGACAAATAAAATCCCTGAAAATTATAAAGTTGAATTCTACGAATATGACTGGAGTTTAAACATTCAATAGCTATAAAGCTTTTCCAAAGTTCTTAAACTTTGGAAAAGCAACTCATCATTTATTGGGCTTCTTCCTCTGAAACCTCCTCTTGCAATTCAGAAGACTCTGGAGATATGTCACCGGTATAATTGAATACTTCAATAATTGGGCTTTCAATTACTTCGGGCACCTGGAAAGAAACCAACATATTATTCAAACTCAAATATATTCTATCGTAAGCTTCCTTTACGTTTTTAGCAGTTACAATCATTTGATTGACAATCTTCTTCTCTTTCCCACTTTCCTCCGCTACATAGTAAACCACTTTACACTTATACCACACATCTGCATCTTCGTAATGAAAAACATCAACTATTTTGCTTTTGCTGATTCCGGTTATCATGAATTCACCTCTAACGCGTTCTCCCATCTCTTCATAAATGCGAGTTTCCGCTTCCGTAAATGAAACGGCATCCACCAAATACGGCTCTGTAACGGATTTTAATCTTCCGTTCTCATCTTCTTTTTGATACTTTACTTTGCACAAAAACCACTGCTTCATAATCTTTATTTTCAAATTGGATTGCGAATATACAGGAAATCAAAATTGAATGGAAATGGGTCACGAATTTGTTTTAACTTTGCTCAATGGAAAAAAGTAAAATCGTTCTCCCTTGCCCCCCTTTTATTGCACCTATCTTAAGACAGGAAATAGAATCTATAGGATACAAAATAACTCATGAAGGTCCTTTAGATGTTGCTTTGGAAGGTACCAGGAATGATTGTATGAAATTAAATCTACATTTAAGGACTGCTAATAAAGTACTTTTCTTGATCAAATCGTTCAAAGCCAACCATCCGGACAAATTATATCAACAACTCTATCAAATAAAATGGGAAGATTATTTAGATGAGAACGGTTATTTATGTATCACTTCTTATGTAAATAATGAAAAGATATTGAATACGCAATTTGCTAATGTGAGAGTTAAAGATGCCATAGTTGATCGCTTAAAAGATAAGACTGGAGTGAGACCAGATTCTGGACCTTTAAGAAATCAAATGGTAGTATTCTTACATTGGATGGAAGATCAAGTCTCGATCTATTTGGATACTTCTGGAGAAACTATTGCCAAGCATGGTTATAGAAAAATTCCAGGAAAAGCACCGATGATGGAATCTTTGGCAGCTGCTACGATTTTGGCATCCAATTGGACACCAAAACAAGCTTTTATTAATCCTATGTGTGGGTCAGGAACTTTAGCTATTGAGGCAGCTTGCATTGCCGCCAACAAAGCACCAGGACAAAGTCGTGAGAAATTTGGTTTTCATCATTTGAAAGGCTTTGACTTAGATTACTGGGAGAAGCTTAAAGAAGAGGCCGTTGCCAATGAAAAAACAATTTCTTGTGAAATTATTGCAGGTGACAACAGCAGAATGGCTATTCAAGCCGCCAAGCAAAATGCAGAAGAGGCTGGAGTAGCTGATGCTATCAATTTCGAGAAAAAAGATTTTAGGGACAGTACTATACCAGAAGGTGAGGGAGTAGTATTTCTCAATCCTGAATATGGAGAAAGACTAGGTGATGAACAGGACTTAGCAAATGTATATGCTCAAATCGGTGACTTTTTTAAGCGAGATTGCAAAGGTAAAACGGGCTATGTTTTTACAGGCAACCTGACTTTAGCCAAGAAAATCGGATTAAGAACAAAGAGAAGAATACCGTTTATGAATGCTAAAATCGAGTGTAGACTATTAGAGTATGAACTCTATGCGGGCACCAAAAAGGATAAAGGCTAAAAATATTTTTTCTAATCTAAATCCTAACTTCTATATTTAATAATGCAAATCAGCAAAAAGGAAAAAGATACCATCAATAAAGCAATTATTTATTGGAAGTCAAGCGGTTTGATAGACGAACCAAAGGCCCAAGAACTTGATAAAAGTATAAAAATAAAAGCTTTCAATTGGCAATCATTGGCTTACTATTCATTTCTTTTTGCTGTGGTCAGTTTGTTAATCGCTGTTGTTAGCGTCTTTGCTGATAAAGCTTTACTGGATTTAATCGACTCTTTAATTTCTACTTCTTACGTAACCAAATCGATTACTTTTCTGCTTTTAAGTGTTCTATGTTTTTGGTTTGATTACCGATACAACTTAAAGAAGGTACGAAAAAAATATAGTAAAGAGATTTTTGCATTTTTTGGGTGCATTTTTTTAGCCATAGCTACGGGATTGATAAGTTTCATATTTGGGATGGAGGAAAATCCTGGAATTTTTATTTTAGGCTTATCTTCCGTTTACTTTATTTTGGCGGTGATTAGAAGTAAAGAATTACTTTGGCTATTTGGAATTACAGCCCTTGTTCTTGCCTTTGGAGCCATCACTCATAATCTAGGAAAAGATAATTATTTGTTTATCGGAATGAATTTCCCCATGCGTTTTACAATTTTGGGTGCACTAATTTTAATTGTTACATACTTCATTAAACTTTCAGAAAAACTGAAACCATTTTTAGAACCTACTTACTGGAGTGGACTAATAATTTTCTTTTTGGCACTATGGTTTTTGACGATTTTCGGAAATTACAGCAGCTATGATAAATGGTTAGAAATTAGACAGTTTCATTTGTGGTGGTACAGCTTAGTTCTTTTATTAGCCAGTTTTGGAGCAATTATAATAGGAATCAAGAGAGAGGACAGCCTACTTAAAAATATAGGAATTTCGTTTATCTTCCTAAATCTATATACACGTTATTTCGAATACTTCTGGGATGAATTACATAAGGCATTATTCTTTGGAATAATAGCTATATCATTTTGGTTGATAGGGAAAAAGGCAGAAAAAATATGGGATAAGGAAGTTAAATAATTTATCTACTCTGTCAAGATTCTCTGATAATGGGGGATAGGTAATTCAATTCTGAAACTAGCTGGCTTGTCATCTTCTAGATGTATCTCCCCTCCTAATTTAGAAACCGCCAGCTTTACACTATACAGGCCAAGACCAATTCCTCGCTTGTGCTCAGTAGCCACAAAAAACATATTGAAAATTTGATCCTTCAGTTCTGGGTCAATACCTAAACCGGAATCTTTAAATACGATTTGATAAGCATTTTCTTTTGAGTTTTTAGTAAACTCAATTGATATTTTAGGCTTTTCTCCCCTCTTAGTAAACTTAATGGAGTTATTAATCAAGTTCGAAAAGACCACCTTTATATGCGTTGAGTCTGTTAAAATTTCATAATCATCAGTTTTCAACTCAATGTCAATGAATTGTTGCCATTCCTCATTGTCAGGTATATTCTCTTTAGATGCTTCAATAATTAAATCGCGGATATTGTAAACTTGCACTTCAACTTTTTGCAGCTTCAGTTTATTAATTTTTTGAAGGTTAAATAAAATATTATTCATCCTTTCTGCAGTTTCGTTTACTTTGTTAAAATAAAACTTGGAAGCTTCTTCATCAGTCTCTTTCATAGCCAAGTAGCAAAGTCCTAAAATTGTTGAAACTGGACCTTTTAGATCATGGGCTGCTCGATAGAAGAACGTATCAAACTCATGTTTAGCTATTTTCAAATCATTATTAGCTTCCCTGAGTTCCTTAGTTCTCTCGTCAACCATTTCTTCTAGTTGAAGATTACTTAATTTCAAATCATCATTTTGCTTTTGAATAATAGCATTTTTATATTCTATTTCTTTATTCTGTTCTGAAATTTCTTCTTTTTGGTGAATCACTAATGACTGATTCTCTATTAGACTTTTATTTGCATCCTCTAGTTCTAAAGTTCTTTCTTCTACTTTAGATTGTAACTTTCTCCTTTGGCTTTTCAAAAACCGAATTCGCAATTGTATATAAGTTAATAGAAGAATTAAGACTGCTATAATAGTAAGCACTCTAAACCAGGTAGTGGACCAGAATGGAGGGTCAACCTTGATATAAATTTCCTTTACTTTACTAGACCATTTACCATCTGCATTGGTCCCTCTAATCTTTAAATTGTACTCTCCATCTGGTAAATTTGTAAAGGAAAAATGTCTTCTGTTTTTATTATAGATCCAGTCCTTATCAAACCCCTCCAAAAAATAAGCATATTCATTTTTATCATCGGAACTTAGATCCGTTGTGGCAATTTCCATTGACAACAAATAATCTTGGTGATCTAATAATAAAGAATCAACTGTAAAGTCTGTGATAGTCTTTTTACCATTTTCACTTACTATATCAATTTCGACAATATTAATGCCAGGCTGAAAGTAACTACTTTTTATTTCACTTGGATCAAAAACATTCAGACCATTGAATCCGCCAGCAAAAATCCTTCCGTCCTTAAGAGTGGTTATAGATCTTCGGACAAATTCCTCTCCCTGCAACCCATCCGAAACATCGTAATTTTTAAATTCTTCTGTTCTTGGATTAAAAAAGGAAATACCCTTATAGGTCGTGATCCAAAGATTTCCCTGTAGGTCTTCGGTAATACCTGTTATATTGTTATTCACTAATCCATCTTCTTTCGTATAGGATTTAAAAATAATGCTTTCATTAGATTCTATCATCTTCGCAAAACCACCACCACCAGTACCAATCCAGATATCTTGATTACTGTCTTCTTCAATAGTTCTTATAACATTATAATTAATACTATTAGTATCATTTTTATTATATCTGAAATGTTGAAAATCATCAGTATTTGGTCTGTATAGATCTAATCCAAAATCAGTTGCAAGCCAAATTCGCTCTTTACTATCAACTAATATTTTATGAACTCTATTATTCGAGAGAGAATTTGATTGATTTGAATCATGAAGGTAATTTTTAAAGTTCTCAGTTTCTTTGTCAAAAACAGCTAGCCCACCATCTCCCAGTAAACCTATCCAAAGTTTACCATCAGGCGCCTCGGCAATACTTTCAATAAAATTTGTAGTGATTGAATTTGTATCTTCTTCGATATGCATATATGATTTCAATTCCCCTGTATCTCTGTTATACTTCGATAAGCCAAAATTCCATAATCCTACCCATAAAAGACTTTCAGAATCTTCGAAGACTACCCAACCCCTGTCATCAGGAAGTCCCGAATTACTACTGATGATTTGCTGGAATTTGAGTTGTCCCTCTTCTTCAATTACAACATCGATACCGGCATCGTTTGCTACATAAATATCTCCTTCACTATCCTCGAAAATATAATTTACTGCATCATCCGAAATACTATATGGATCTTTTTCATTCGGTTGATACAAGTCAAACTTCTTTTGATTCAAATTGAATGACGATATTCCCCCTCCATGAGTACCCAGCCAATAATTTGAAGAATTGTCCTGAAATATTTCAACGACATTGTTAGAGGGTAATGCTTTAAGATTGTACTTTTCTTCTTGAAAGTGATATTTTGTTTCGAAGTTTTGATCTACATAAAAAAGACCAGAACCGAAGGTACCTAACCACACTCCTCCTTCCTCATTGGGGTAAATTTTTCGTGCATAAACTGAATTTTCACCTTTGAATTTCAAGTCAATTGATTCGAATTGCTGGGAATTTTCAGTTCTATAAAATAATCCTCCAAATTTAGTAGCTACCCAAAGCGTGCCATTGGAATCAAAAAACAAATCCCTAATATCATCATCCGAAAGCCCATTATCTCCTTTCAAAAATTGCTGAACTTCAAAGGTCTTCACATTGACTTTGTGTAAGCCTTCCCGAGTACCCACCCAAATTTCTTCATCATTTTTAGCTCTTGAAATGCAGTAAACAACAGGATTATGAAGTTTAGGAAATGTTTTTGAAGTAGTTTTAAGATTCGTGAATTCCTCAGTAATGATGTTAAATTTATTCAAACCCTTTTTTGTACCTATCCAAAAGATGGAATCAGATAACTGACAAATAGTATAGATTACATTATCACTAATGGAGTTTCTAGAATTATCATAAGTAAAATGCTCAAATGAAGACTTTTTATCAAATTTATTTAATCCACCACCATAAGTAGCAATCCATAAATTTCCCTTATTGTCCTCTATTATATCCTTTACATAATTATTACTTAAGCTTGTGGAATCATCAATTTTATAGTTATACGATACAAAATTCTGTCCATCAAACCTATTAAGACCGTCTTGAGTTCCAAGCCATAAAAAACCACTATTCCCTTGATAAATGGCTTCAACAATATTTTGCGACAGTCCATCATTTACCGTTAAAGTTCTAAAATCTGTATTTTTTAGCTGATTCTGTGCAAATAGCTGGAAGGTTAAAAATTGTACTATTAACAGATATAAAAATTTCATAATTGGTTCATTCAGATATTAAAGTAGTATAATATCTGCATAAAATCAATCATTTTCGATTAACAGTTGCTTCAGCTCTACAAAGTTAGATTGTATTATTTCGGAATTCTACAATTCTGAGGCTTTATCCAAAACCTTCTTAATCAATTCGTCTATAGTTTTATCGGAATTTTTTGAAAACTGATGTGTCATTCTGTTTGCTACTATTGCATTGCAACTCAAAACCTCGTGGCCAAGCAATCTTCCCATGGCATAATATCCAGCAGTTTCCATTTCGAAATTAGTCAACCATAAATCTCCGTAATGAAACATTGATAACTTGTCTGCTATGTCAGGAAATCGTATCGGAGTACGCAATTGTCTACCTTGAGGAGCGTAGAAACCGGGACAAGTCACAGTATTTCCTATATTCATCTCTTCTGAAAAATGTTTGAGTAAACTGGATGACCCTTCTACGCAATAAGGTCGGAATGGTAAATTAATTTCCAATTGAAAAGCAGACTCAACATTGGATTCTGCCTCCGTCCTTTCCAATGGATAAAAGTGCATCAAAGTATCCAAACCTATTGCAAACTGTGAAGCTAATAATGAGTCAACTGGCAAGTCTTGCTGCAAACCTCCTGATGTCCCAATTCTAATAATTTTTAATGCCTTTTTCTTAGTTTTGTCCACCCTTTTTTTAAGATTGATGTTGGCAAGAGCATCCAATTCGGTCATCATTATTTCTACATTATCAGTGCCCATTCCCGTGGACATTACAGTAAGTTTCCTTCCCTTATAAGTACCTGTATGAGTGATAAACTCTCTTTTGTTCATCTCAAAAGTGATTTTATCAAAATACTGACTCACCTTGTGCACACGGGATGGATCACCAACTGTTAGAATCACATCTGAAATATCCTGAGGCTTTAAACTTAAATGATAAACGGAACCGTCTTTATTCAAAATTAATTCTGACTCAGGATATTTTTTCTCCATGTTAATTTTTATTAATGTGGTAATTCATTCAACTTCTGATTCAAGCATTCAGACTTTTTTTAAAATCTACTGAAGCTTAGATCTTTTAGGTCCAAGAGAAAGTAAGTGACCTTCTCTATAGTTATTTCGTTTTTTCCAATTTTCCTTGAAATCCCTTATATGGATCATATCCATTGGTATTCTTTTGATAATAACCAGTTCCGTTATATTCTCTCTTTTCTGGATGTTCTTTACACTCCTCTGAACAAGCTCCTTCCATTTCCCATCCACATTTCTCACAAATCGGCACATGTACATTACAATCAGGATTAGCACAATTGACCATCCTGTCTGAATGCGTCCCGCAAACAAAGCATTGCGAGACTACTTTTGGATTAATTTTGTTTACATCCACTGAAAGTCTATTATCAAAAACATAACATTTCCCTTCAAAGTCTTCACCATCGGCTTCTAAACCGTATTTTATAATTCCACCATGTAATTGATGAACGTTTTCAAATCCCTGCTCTAGTAAAAATGCACTTGCTTTTTCACATTTAATTCCACCAGTGCAATAAGTGACAATCTTCTTGTCTTTAAATTGCTCTAGTTCATTAATCTTATCAGGAAAGTCTCTAAAATTCTCTATATCTAAAGTTACAGCATTCTTAAATCGCCCTAATTCATGTTCATAATTAGATCGAACATCCAAAATCACCATATCTTCCTGATTTTTAATCATCTCTCTGAACTGTTCGGGCTCAACATAAGCTCCAGTTCTCTTTCGAGGATTGATGTGCGAAAGGCTTGAATGCACTATTTCAGGCTTATGCCTTACATTTAACTTTTTGAAGGTATGCTCAGGATGAAAATCCTCTTTGAAATCAGTATCCGCAAAACGAGAGTCCGCTTTTACCCTTTTCATATACTCGTCTACATTTTCAGTGCTTCCTGATACCGTACCGTTTAATCCTTCCTTTGAGACAATAATTCTCCCTCTTAAGTCCAGCTCCAAACACATCAAATGATGCTCATCTCTAAACAGATCAGGATTCTCAATCTCTGCGTAGCAGTAATAAAGTATTACTTTGTAATTGTTTTCTGTATTGTCCATAATCTCCTCCTTAGTGTAAATAAGGTGATTTTATATTTGTAATTAATTATTTTTCAATCGTTTGAGCAGGATTTCCAAAAACAGTCTCTCCGTCTTTGACATCTCTAATTACTACTGAGCCTGCCCCAATGTTTGCTTTCTTCCCTATTTTTACTCCTGATACAACAGTGACTCCGGAACCGATAAAAGTTTCATCTCCAACTACAACACCACTATTCAACTGTGAACCTGCACCAACTTGTACATAGTCTCCAAGCTCTACATTATACTCAATTAAAACACCTGAGTGTATCAAGCAATGATTTGGTACTTTCGAATACGCCCCCAAAACAGCTCTTGCGTTAACGAAATTTCCATATCCTAAATGCGCTGAATTCGAGACAATTGCCTGGGCATGAATTGCATTTGCGGGCATTGTTTTTCTACGGTCATTTAGCATTTTAGTGATCTTTTTTCGTGCCTTCATATTGTCTTCCGCCACAAAAGCATCACACTTTTTGCCAATGTATTTTAAATAACCATCATCATCTGTTTCTCCTAAAACAGATACGAAATCAATCTCAGTCCCATGCATCTCCTTGTCATCATCCAAAAAGCAATAAATTTCAACATTATTACTTCTAAATATTTCAGCAACAGATGGCCCTATTCCTTTAGCTCCTAAGATTATTACTGGTTTTTTATCCATATTTGATTTTTAGAATTGCAAAGTTAAGGCTAATTAATGCCTTGCGCAATAAAGCGCTTCCTATTTTAAGTTAAGTTTATATTTATTTAAGATCATCAAAACTAATAACCACAAAAACGGCATATATGCCACCTCATACCGAATTAAAGTCCCAAAATTGGGTGTTGCTAAAGATAGGACTGAAGATAAAATTGGCGAATAAATAAGAATAGCTATCCCCCACCATTTTTCAGTTTGATTAAATTTCATTTTAAAAGAAAGGAAACTTGCAATAAGAACTAGAACAGTAAAAACTCCCTTCTCTATAGCCCACAGCATGGAAAAGGCATTGAATGATTCCCAAACCAACGGCCTGAAAACACCAGTGAACCAAGCCAAAGGAAGGTTCTTTATAAAAAATAAAATGTTATTTTCTGTATTTTGAAAATGAATAATAGCGACAGACGAATTTCTAGCTATTACATCGTGACTAATTCGAACCAATTCAAAAAATCGACCGCTATTAAAAACGGGATGCATAAGAGCCATACCTAAACCTCCAATGATCAATAGAGCCAAAAAGAGCGCTATTTTCGTTCGAAATCTGAATTTGCTCAAAAAGTTAGATTGACTAAAAAAAAGTGCTAAACATAATATAGGAATCAATACAATTGGGACATAATATTTTACTTGCCAAAGAACTAAAAGACATACCAAGATTGGCATCGAATAAATCCAGTTCTTGTAATTATTTTTCCACATTAGAACAGCATATCCTAAACCATAAATCGACATAGTCATTAGGCTTTCTTTCAACAAACCTGAACTCCAAAATGTAATGGAGGGAATAAAAAGCAAAGCAACATAAATAGCACGTTTATGCATTCTGCAACATTTCCGCAATTGATAAGCAAAACCCCACGTTGCTAAACCCGAAAAGAAACTTAAGTAAATACTCATAGTGAAATAATTACCTTGTGAAAAAGCATATAAAAAACTAATGCATCTTACAAAGAAGAAAGTTCTTGGCTCATATTGAGCGGAGAATTCGGCTAATGATAAATTCAGAGGGGAGAATCCTACCCATGAAGAAAAGGAAATTCGATCTCCGTGGAAATATTGGAAAAGGACTTCAGCCTGCTCGTAAAAGTAAATAGTATCACCAATCCCCCCGTAAAATGACCAATACAAAAAACCAATTAAGATACCACAACAGATTTTTAGAAGAGAAAAAGTGAAAAATACCATTTTATCATCACCATTCGCTGTTTTTCGATATATCAAAACAAAAATTGTAGATATAAGCAAAATATGAAAGAAAACTGTCATCATGCTTTCAAAATGGATAAGCCGATGCTGCAATCCAGACATTTTTTGGGTTGGCAATAATCATTATGAAGTTGAATCATGGCTTGTGAATCAAATGCTGATGTAATCTCTTCCCCTAAGTCAGAGAATTTTTTGGTAATATAATTCTTTTCAGCCTTTATGCCATTTAAAAGTTGAATGGCTTTATCCATGTATTTTTCTTCTCCAACGCTATTAGCATACAGTGCTAATAGTGGTGGAAGGCAATTTATAATCAGCGTTTTAATAGAATTTTCACCCAATTGCTTTTTACGAAATTTGCTTTCCTTATCGAATTGATAATGGTTCAACCAGTAATCAGATACCTTAACCTTCATTCGTTTTTGGATTGACTTTAAATTCAGATCAATTACAAAAGAATCGAATATTGAAGGGAATATATGTAAAATCTGAGCTAATTCTGCCAATCTGATAGTTGGAAAATTAGCAGGCCTTAATCTGAGAAATCGCCACTCATGCACATTCATTGGGCTTCCTAAAGTTGCATGATGCTTATGCTTTAAAAATTCCCACTCTTTCTTAAGTTGATTTGGATACGAATCTTCAAAACTGCTATTTAGAAATCCAGAACAGCCAAATAATAAGGCTTCTAACTGAAAAACATTTGCCCTATACTTTTTGATTAAACTGTAAGGTAAAATTTCAGCCAAATGCTCGAACGGATGTTGATTAACCTTAAAACCCATGGCCGACAGCAACATAAAATAAGAAGCTTGATCCCAATTCTGTGTCCCGAAGAAATGTGTTTTCGCTTTCTCTGATTTTCGATGAAGTCTTTCCACCAAAACTTTTTCTAGCATTTCAGATTTATGTAAATCGCTAACTTCAAACCAATGTCCGGCACAAGGAATCTCATCTTGCGAGTTCTGCAGCTTCTCAAATTTTTCAATCAAAGTATAATCAACCCTATCCTTCAATTCAATTGTTGGTATTTTACTGCCATCAGGATGCTGAATGGGTTTATCATTTTGCCATACTACATGTAAAACCACATTTTCATAGTTTGGATCATGATGATGATGGTGACGATTCCAGTCTGAAGACTTAATATGAATTTCTACAGCCCCATTCCACTCCATTTCGTCTACTAGAATTTTAGCATGTTGAAAATCAGGCCCAGAATTATGATGTGCAAATCCAGTTTTGATTGTTTTTACCAAACCACCATCGGTAGTTTCTAAATCAATTTTATTAAATTTTTGGTAGCGCCAAACGTAATGTAAAAAATCCTCCTTCATTGGGTCATTAGTAGGTTGAAAATTGAATATCTAAAAACTATGGATTTATTACAAATTAGATCAGTTTTTTAAAGCAATGACAGACGGAACCTTAATAAATAGTCTATTGTCCACTGTTGCGATTTGTTGTGCATGAATTATGGATCGTTTAAAGCTTTGGAACTAACGGTATTTGATATTATAGATCTGCCAAATGGAATATCAGACTTCTTAAACATCACAGAAAAGACCATTGACTCCTTGACTTATTTTAATGATGTTCGAAATATAATTTCACCTTTTCTTTCTACAAATTTCTACTTCAATATTGTAAAATCCTGTATTTAGTGATTAATTGCGCTTATGGTTCTCAATTACATCTGGATTGCATTTTTTCTTATAGCTTTTGTATTTGCCTTGGTCCAATGGATTTTCATGGGCGATATGGAAATCTTTCCTGCCCTGACCCAGGCCACTTTTGATAATGCTAAATTAGGCTTTGAAATTTCTCTTTGGCTAACTGGTGTAATGTCATTGTGGCTAGGTATTATGAAAATTGGTGAAAAAGGTGGAATGGTTTCCATTTTAGCTAAAATCACCTCTCCTCTTTTTTCAAGATTATTTCCTGAAGTGCCAAAAAACCATCCTGCCATGGGTGCAATGCTCATGAATATTTCAGCTAATATGCTGGGATTAGATAACGCTGCCACGCCTTTAGGTCTAAAAGCGATGCATAGTTTACAGGAACTAAATCCAAAAAAAGATACTGCCAGTAATGCACAGATCATGTTTTTGGTATTAAATACTTCTGGCCTGACCATCATCCCCATTAGCATAATGGTTTATAGATCACAACTAGGCGCAGCCGATCCATCAGATGTTTTTATTCCCATTTTATTGACTACCTTCTTTTCAACTTTGAGTGGACTAATAGCTGTTTCAATAGTTCAGAGAATCAATCTATTTCATAAAAATATACTACTTTCCTTAGGTCTATTGAGCTTAATAATAGCTAGTATTATTTATTTCTTCAGCAATCTAAGTCAAGCCGAAATAGGTCCTATTTCATCAAATATTGCTAATTTCATTTTATTCTCAATTATTATAGCGTTTATCGTTTTAGCGGTTCGCAAAAAAGTGAATGTTTATGATTCATTTGTTGAAGGAGCTAAGGAAGGATTCAATTACGCAATTATGATAATTCCGTATCTCATTGCCATATTAGTAGCTGTAGGAGTTTTTAGAGCATCAGGAGCGATGGATTTGCTAAAAGATGGATTGGAGGCAATGGTGGCCTTCGTGGGATTAAATACAGATTTTGTTCCCTCGATCCCTACCGCTTTAATGAAACCTTTGAGTGGCAGTGGCGCAAGAGGAATGATGGTAGATGCCATGGAAGTTCATGGTGCTGATTCCTTCGTTGGGAGATTAGTAAGTGTAATGCAAGGCTCTACAGAAACTACTTTTTATGTATTGGCCGTTTATTTTGGTTCGGTAAATATCCGTAATTCACGATATGCTCTGACTTGTGGTTTAATTGCTGATGCAGTTGGGATTGTTGCTGCAATATTGATAAGCTATATGTTTTTTTATTGATTACCTCTTGGGTACCAAATGTAAACCAGACAAAGACAAAATCTGTCAGGTTTTAAAACTCGGCAAGCCAACTGTTTTACAAAACAATCATCCTAGTCAGCTGTTTTACAAACATGAAAAAAATCAAAGATTTAAAGCCAGAAGAAATTGACAGAATAGTACAAATGGGTTGGGAAGACCGCACCACTTTTGATGCCATTTTCAATCAGTTTGGGATTTCCGAAAAGCAAACTATCAAAATCATGCGTAAGGAAATGAAGCCTTCCAGTTTCAGGATGTGGAGAAAACGCGTACAGGGCAGGAAAACCAAACATGAAGCTTTAAGAAAAGATGAGGTTAAACGCTTTAAATCTACACGTCAAAAGTCCATTAGTTTAAACAAATATAAATAATTGAAACTCTATTTACTTGTTATCGATGCGTACTGCAGTTAATGTAACCTATCCTTTCTAACCTCCAGATTCTTCATGATTTCAGCTTCTGCCTCTAATAGTTCTGCCCATCGCTTTTTTACTTCTTCTTTAGGTTGATAGCTTTCGGCTAGTTTCAGAAAATTTTTATAATGACTTGCTTCGGAAACCATCAGTTCATAATAAAACTTCTTTAGTTCCTCATCTTGAATATGAATATGCAGCTGCTTAAATCTCTCACAACTCCTTGCCTCTATTAAAGCATTGATCAGGAGCTTCTCCATTAACTGATATTTCCTGCTGCCGCCCTTAATTTCAAGCTTCATTAATTGAGAGACATATTCATCTTTTCTCTGGCGACCTAGCTTAAAGCCTCTCTTGTCAAGTTGTTCCAGCACTCTTTCAAAATGTGACCATTCTTCTGCTACAACGGGGGTCATAACTCTTACCATTTCATCCATTTCTGGAAAATTGATAATTAAGCTCATGCATGAACTGGCTGCTTTTTGTTCGCAATAAGCGTGATCAACTAAAATATCTTCAATATTTTTTTCCGCAATATCTACCCACCTTGGGTCAGTTGGTAGTTCTAAACCTAAAGTGAACTTTTCCTTTTCCATTTTCAGCTTTTAATCGAAAAATGACCAAGTAACTCCGAAGTCGAGTATTCTTTGTTGACCGCTGTAATAAGGTGCGGTGAAATATCCCCCGGCCGTTATATCTTGGTTTAAATGTCTGAATTTAATAAATATTTGTGCTGTATTGATTTTTGCAGTGGCATATAAATCCACAAACATATAGCCAGGTACCTCAAAATAGTTTTGTAAGTGAAATTGTTGTGTAACAGGATCGTAATCATCCGCAAAGTAGGTGGATTTATAATGACCTTCGAGGCCAATGCGGGTCTCTAATTTTCCTTCAAAGACTTTATGGTAATAAAAATCTAATGTAAAGAAATGCTCTGGAATTCTAAACAAATCCGCATTTGCTCCTTCTTTTAAAGTATAGATGTAATTTCCTTCAAGATTAAAAGATCGGTATTTTGCCTTTGCTTCAATACCAGGATGCAAAAGTGTTGCTGTGCCCGAGGCTTGTTGCGGCATGGCTAAGGTATCGAAATACATATGGTTGCTGACTATTTTCAGATCTAATTTAGGCTGTATCCTAAAATAATCTTTCCATTTGACATCTAATTTCCCACTCAGCTGTTGTACTTGCTCACTTCCAAAATCGTTTTGCCAAAAGTCATGATTACCTAAATGCTGTTCATAAAAGAAGGGTGAGGCAAACTGCATACTAGAGGCTGACACTGTCAAAAAAGGAATTTTCAAGCTGGCGTCTAATCGGTAATTACCACTTACTTCATATTCCGCATTTGCTTTTAATTGCCAATTTTCTTTAGGAGCAAAGCGAAAATAACCTCCTGCATAATTTTCCACTACGGGGTTTACAGTACTTAGGTATTTACCCGTATATCTAATATCCTTCCTTTTTGCATAAAAACGATAAAATGCTTCACCAATCTCCCCTTTAAAACCAATCTCATTTTGATAATATACGAATCTACTTAAATCTACAGTTGAATCTGTTCTCAAAAGAATATCATCAAAGAAATTTACGTCTGTTTCTGCTGAAGGATTGGAGTTTACAAAAGTATTCATTCGATTTGTCCGATCAAAAACATGATAAAATTGTAAAATCTTTTTCCATTTGAATTGCTGATACAAATGATACTGCTGCCTTAACTCACCACCCTGCGCATTTCTTAAATTGATATCCTCATCATCATAATCAAATAGCTCTTCATAATCTATGACCTCGGATGAATCCTTGATCCCACCTGTTTCATTTACTTTATGGAAAGTTCGAGCAAAATTAAACATTACGTGATATTTTCGATCAGGTGAACGATAATCTGTTTGCAGATCATAAGAGTGGCTCAATACATTCAAATCTCCCCTACTCTGCAATGGTCCTATTTGTTTATCTACTGTCCATCTTCTGAAACTAAATCCTACATTCCAATTTTCATTAACGTTTCGAGAAAAGTCGATTCCTATAAATGCTCTATAATTTCCTCCAAATACCGACCTCATCTGTGTAAATGGAGATTTTGTATCAAAATATTTGAATTTATCTGGTGTTTTGACGTAAGGATCATAAACTCCAAAGCCACTTCTTTTGCCAATCACATTAGGTGCTTCATAAAAAACAGGCCGCATTGCTGTTCCAATTGTTCCCAAATTTTGATAGTAATAATCAGAAATATTTACAGGGTTCCAGTTATGAGTATTATTTAAGCTGGTATCAATCGTTTGATAGGAATCAATATTATTTTTTATGTTTTCCTCTGTAGTAAAAAGTGTGGTTTTAGCTCCGTATACATTTTTGGTAGAATCGTCCGTCACCTGAGCAAAACCAGTGGTAAATCCACAACAAAAAATCGATATGATTAGTGAAAATTTCTTCAAAACAGTCGCAAAATTAACTAAAGTCATGGATTTATATAGTACTAAGTATAGAATCTTCTAAGATTCGATGAAAAGATTCTTCGTCATCCAAAAACTGTACCATGATAGGGACATAAAAAAGCCTGGTTCGAAAAGATGTAGATAGTTCGGGCATAGATATCAATCGTACCCAATCCTTTTCTGTGGTTATAATAGTAGCATTTTCCTGTTCAGCTAGGCTTTCGATTTCTTGAATTTCTTTTACTGAAAAATGATGATGATCTGCAAAATCGAAATGCCTTAAAATTTCAACTCCTTCTCGAAGTAGAAATTCTTTAAAATGATGTGCGTGGGCTATACCTGTTACTAATATTACTTTATTCCCTAGGCCTTTATCACCTACAGATGGAATAGGACGTTCATAATTAATGGAGGTAAAAAACACCTCATTTTTCGTGTAAGAGTTGATTTTAACTCTTATTTCATTTTTCTCTTTAAGGGATATGTCTTTTGGGCATTTAGTTACTACCACAACCTCTGCTCTTTTCACGCCTGACCTTCCTTCTCTGAGTGTCCCAGACGGCAACACATAATCTTTATAAAAAAGTGAACTGTAATCTGTCAATAGTATTGATAAATTTGGCTTCACACTTCTATGTTGAAAAGCATCATCTAAAATGATTATTTCATTTTCTGGAAAATCTTGCAATATACTCGGGATCGCTAAGACTCTATCCTCTCCTACAGTTACATGAGCCTTATTTTCGAATTTCTTATATATTTGAAACGGCTCATCCCCAATTGATTTAGGATCGTCATTCTTATTAGCTATTCTGAAACCTGAAGTTTTTCTTCCATAACCTCTAGATAAAGTTGAAATTTTATTCTCATAGTTTTTCGATATCAAAAATCTTAAAAGATATTCTACAAAAGGAGTTTTACCGGTTCCTCCCATAGACAAATTTCCCACTGAGATCACCCTGGTATCAAATCTGAACACAGGCTTATACTCTATATCATATAAATGATTACGGAATTGCATCACCCATTTATATAGAAAGCTGAACGGTGACATGATTAATTGCCAATACTTATTTTTAAAGACTTGCAAGGGCTGTAAAACTTTATAACTTTGATCGAATAGATTTAAAAGCAAATATGAGCAAAATAAAGGATATCGTCCAACATTTGGAAAGCATTGCGCCCCTAGACTATCAAGAATCGTATGATAATGCCGGTTTAATCGTTGGTGATGCCTCCAAAACCGTGAGTAATATTTTAATCTCATTGGATGTTACCGAAGAGGTAGTAGAAGAAGCCAAGGCAAAAAATTGCGAACTGATTGTGGCCCATCATCCGATTATATTCAAGGGATTAAAAAAACTTACCGGCAGTAATTATGTGGAAAGAACCGTAATTAAAGCTATAAAAAATGATATTGCCATTTATGCCTCTCATACAAATTTAGATAATATCAGCACTGGTGTAAATGCAAAAATAGCGGAGAAACTAAGTCTGCTCAACACTGAAGTACTAAGTCCAAAAAAAGGACAGTTGGGTAAGCTTAGTGTATTCGTTCCACAAGAGAATACAAACGAATTAAAAAAAGCCTTGCATCAGGCTGGCGCTGGCCAAATTGGTGAATACAAGGACTGCGCATTTGAATCATCCGGAAAAGGCAGCTTCCTTCCCACAGAAAAAGCAAATCCAAGTATTGGTAAATCCAATAAGCTCGAAACAGTTGATGAAAATAAAGTGGAGGTCATTTTTCCAATGCACCTAAAAAACAAAGTTTTATCTGCGATGCATAATGCTCATCCTTATGAGGAAGTTGCTTACTATCTGCACCAATTAGAAAATACATATGATGACTTGGGTTCTGGAATGATTGGAGAAATAGCGGAGCCAATGGAGCCAACAGACTTTCTTGATTATTTGAAGGAAAGAATGGGCTTAAAAGTTATAAAACATACTAAAGAGATAAACCGTAAAATTAAAAAGGTTGCAATTTGTGGAGGCGCGGGTTCATTCCTGATTTCACAGGCAAAAAACAAACAAGCTGACATTTATATCTCATCTGACATTAAATATCATGAATTTTTTGATGCCGAAGAAAGGCTGATTATAGCCGACATAGGGCATTATGAGAGTGAACGATTTACAAATGAGATATTTTATGCAGTATTGAAAGAAAATTTTGCTAATATTGCACTCCATTTAGGACAGACTGTCACGAATCCGATAAAATATTATTAACTGCATGGAAAGTACTGTAGCACAAAAGCTTGATGCTTTGAAAAAATTACAAAGCATCGATTCAAAATTAGACGATATTAAAAAAGTGAGGGGAGCCCTACCTGACGAGGTAGCTGATTTAGAAGATGAGATTGCAGGCTATGAAACCCGAATTCAAAAATTTGATGATAGCGTTCAAGCCATCAGAGACGAAATTGATGCCGCTAAGCAAGGTATTAAGGAATCTGAAAAACTGATTGCCAAATATGGTGAGCAACAAATGAGCGTTAGAAATAACCGTGAATATGATGCCATCACCAAAGAGGTCGAACTGCAACAATTGGATATTCAAATCCATGAAAAGAAAATTAAAGAAGCTCAAGCCAAAATAGAAGATAAAGAAAAAGGCATTGAGGAAACTAAAGCTTTGCACGAAGACCGTGTAAAAGATTTGGAGAGTAAAAAATCTGAATTAGGAAACATCGAGTCTGAAACTACTGAAGAAGTAAGCAAACTTGAGAAAGACAGAGAAAAAGCTCTAAAGAAAATTGAAGATAGATTAGTTGCGTCTTACGACAGATTAAGAGGAAATGTTAGGAATGGCCTAGCAGTGGTTCCTGTTAAAAGAGGTGCTTGTGGCGGGTGTTTTAACACTGTTCCTCCTCAAAGACAAGCTGACATCAGAGATAGAAAAAAATTAATCGTTTGTGAGCACTGCGGAAGAATTTTGACGGATGTTGAAGATGAAATCGTGGAAGAGAAGCCAAAAAAGAAACGTACTACGAGGAAAACTACTACAAAGAAAAAGGCTGAGAAATAGCTTGTAGAAATGTATTTAAATTTCTAAAGTCTATCAGATTATCTGGTAGACTTTTTTTTTGATTAATTTTAATGCTAAAGTGTTAATATCGGCTGAAATAACTTTCATCTATAATTCTGGTGAGTTGAAAACAAAGATTGCTATTTTTCGCTATAGTACATTTCATCTTTAGGTATCAAATATAAAATCAATTACTAAGTGAAGCCATCTCAAAATTCAAACGATCACATTTTCATCTGCACTGGAAAAGACTGCAAGAAAAACGGATGTGAGGAACTTAAGTCAGAATTGAAAAAGAATATCAAATTTGGCAAAAAGAAGAGTATTAGATTAGTAAAAACAAAATGCATGGACTATTGCAAAATGGGTCCCAATATAGTTGTAAATGGTAGACTTTTACATGCTTGTCAACCCAAAGATACTCTTGCAATTTTAGAAATACTTAGAGACTAAAAAGTCAATTCAGAATCTTAACAAAGTTTTAACTCAATATAGAAACTTACCCCATTGCTATTCAGTTAGCATTACTTAATTCAATGTAGTTACATTAATTCTGACATAAATATGACCAAATCGCCTCTATACACTAAAGATTTTCTTCTACATTGCTTTAGTTACCTATTGATGGCAGTGTCATTCTATTTTCTCTTACCTACCCTACCCACTTTTGTGACTGATGTTTTGGGTGAAAATGCTGATAAGGTAGGTTACATTATAGGGATATATGCATTATCAGCCTTAATTGTTAGACCTTTAAGCGGTTACGCTTTTGATAAATACGGAAGAAGAAAACTTTTTCTTTTTGCCATGTTTTGTTATGCTATCGTAATGGCAGCATATGGATTAGCAGCATCTTTCATATTTTTACTGTTTTTAAGATTAGTAAACGGTGGCTTTTGGGGCATTGTGACCACGGGTGGGGGAACTATTACTTCTGATTTAGTCCCGGACAGTCGCAGAGGTGAAGGAATCGGTATTTTTGGACTATCTATGACTTTAAGTATGGCGATCGGACCATTAGTTGGCTTGCAGATCTTAAGGGAAACTGGAAGCTATCAGGCACTATTCATTACTTCGGGAATTCTTTGTTCTCTTGCGGTGATTATGTCATTCTTTGTCAACCATCCCAAAATAAGTAACAGAAAAAATAAACTAAGTTGGGAAAATGTTTTTGAACCAAAGGTTTTAAAAGTCTCAATGGTTATGCTATTGCTGGCGTTTCCATTTGCAGGGATCATGTCATTTATCACCTTGTTTGCTAAAGAACTTTCCATTGAAAGTACGGGTATGTTTTTCCTAATTTATGCCATTGGAGTAAGTATCATCAGGCCTTCTACTGGTAAAATGATGGATAAAAAAGGACCTGCTTTCGTAATGCTTCTTAGTTTTGTAGGTACCATATCAGGACTAATACTTTTATCCCAAAGTACAGCCGAACCAAGTTTTCTTGTTGCAGCTTTTGTGTTAGGTTTAGGAAACGGAATTGTGATGCCTACGCTTCAAACTATGGTCATTAATATGGTGAAGGCTGAGAAAAGAGGGGTTGCTACAAGTACTTTCTTTTCATCTATTGATTTGGGGATAGGAATCGGTGCTTTTTTCTTAGGAAACATAGCAGAAATTTTTTCTCTATCTCAGATGTACTTATTTTGCGCTATCGGTATGGTGATTCCTGCTGTTCTATTTTTTGGAATAACACTGTCCGACTATAAAAGAAAGTCCAAAATCAGTATAGAGACCGCCAATGTTTGAATTATTCTTTACTCCAGGCCCGTCAGCTTTATATTTTACTGCTGAAGAACACATTAAAACCGCTTTAAAAAAAGGGGTATGCAGTACCTCCCACAGAGGTCAGCAATTCAAAGATATCTACCGGGAATGCCAGCAGAACTTGAAACATTTGATGGATATTCCTGAGGACTACCATGTACTGATTACCTCTTCGGCAAATGAAGCTTGGGAACGAATCATTGAAAATTGTGTAGAAAATGAAAGCTATCATGTGAGTATGGGAGCATTCTCTCAAAGATTTGCAAAGATCTCAACACAACTTGGAAGAAAAGTTCATGAATTAGTAGTGGAAGATGGGACTGTTCCCGATTTTGATAAGATTGAGGTGCCTAGAGATGCTGAACTTATAACGCTTTGTTTGAACGAGTCTGCATGCGGAACCACCATGCCTCTAGAAACCATCAACGCTATAAGACAAAAATATCCAGACAAATTGATAGCTATTGATGGAGTTTCAGGAGTTCCAGTTATTCCAATTGACTTTAAGAGTATTGATACATTGTATTTCTCTGTTCAGAAAGCTTTTGGTTTACCGGCAGGACTTGGTATCTGGATCGTGAATGACCGATGCTTAGAAAAGGCAATGGCTTTGGAAGCAAAGGGAAAGATGATAGGCTCTTATCATAGGTTGCCAGATATGGTCGAAAAAGCCGCAGTCTATCAAACTGCAGAAACCCCTAATATTCTTGGGATTTATACATTGGCAAAAGTGGCAGCTGATATGTTAGAAAAAGGAATACTTGCTATACGAAGGGAAATTGATTATAAATCTGCTATTCTAAATCAAGTTATTGAAGCTCATCCCCAACTACATCATTTTGTGGCAAATGAAAAACACCGCTCAAAAACGGTGAAAGTCATAAAGTCCGACTTTGAGAGTAATCTATTAATAGACCATCTTAAAAGCAAGAAAATCCATATTGGATCTGGTTATGGGGCTTATAAAAAGGAACAAATAAGAATAGCTAATTTCCCAACTCATTCCAAGGAACAAACTGAAATGCTAGTGGATTTAATTGAGGCGTTTAGGAGCTAAATCATATTTAAAAGAACCAAAAACTATCGACCAATGAAAAATATCCTGATTATTATATTTCTGACCATATCGCAATTAGCATATAGTCAATTTGATGCTCCTTTAATTGAGCGGAAAGGAAACCTAGTCCAGAATCGATACTACATTTTAGGCAAAGAAGTATCTGAGAGACAAGTGCTGAAGAAGATGAGGCCTTACGAAGTTTCTCATAAAATGATGAAATCATCTAGACGATTGGCATTTGCTTCTTCTTTAATAGCTGGATTTGGCGCAGGCACTTTTATACCCACCTTTTTCGACCCTTCTCCTCAAGTTACATTACCATTACTGATAACAGGAGTCAGTTTAATTGCAATTGCAGTTCCAATAAAGCAAAAAGCAAACAGGAAAGCAGATGAAGCGATCGACTTATATAACTCCAGAGAACTGATGGGTGAAAAGGGAACAAAAGCCGAATTCAATTTAACCTTGTCATCAACTGGAATTGGACTAATGATGACTTTCTAAAAAAGATAGCTATCCGATAACATGACTATCTTTCCTTTTTCGGGCTATATATAATCACTATTTGAATGACAATAGCTAGAAAAATCATAATGTAAATTTCAATTTGTGTAAACAAATCTACGGTATCCATAGCTCTCCTACTTTTTTCAAATTGTCTACTTCCCTCTCTAAGTTGAATCTCCGCTAAATTTTTTAAATCTCTTTTAACTACTTGAAATTGATTAAGAAGTGAACCGTCTTTTACATAATTAGATTCTATAAAATTCTTTTCGATCACTTTTAGATCGGCTAAGTTTTTTTGAAAGTCATTTAAAAACTGCGCCTCCTTAACAGTTAATTTTGTTTGAGCATAACTTATTAGATGACCATCAATTTCCTTATTGATTTGTTCATTCATCTTGCTATAAAAGCTAGAATCAGCCTTTATAGCAGCAATCTCTTTTTGATGAATATCTTCAGAGATTTTGAGGATCAAATCTTTAACAACAAGTCGGTCTTCATAAATTGACTCAACAGCTTCACTCATCTGAGAAAAATTACTTTTATCTACCAAGTTAGTAGTTATAACTAGGGTGAAAACTATCAAAATACCTAATATCCACTTTATTTTATCGAATAGATCCATTGAGTTTTTTTTGTAATAATAACAATACGTAGAAATATAAAAAAGGCTATCATTAAAATTGAATAATAGCCCGTCAAATTTCTGTTGCCTTTTGATTAACTTTCTCTTTTCTATTTCTGATGATTAAGAGGCACTTTGCCACAGCAGTAAAAAGATTCAATTTTTGTAACTAACAAAAATATCTACTTGAGCATATATTTAAACAAAATGATCAGGACTTTCCTTTTTCCAAAGATCTAAAAATACCCAAAAATGGAGACCTCTAGATGATCTTGACACTTTTCTAGTAACTGTTTTTGATCTAATTGAAAGACAGGATGAATAAAATCAGGACAAATCTCCACCAACGGAATTAAGGTAAATCTCCTTTCGGGAATTCCAGGATGAGGAACCGCCAGTCCTGCTTGATTAATGACTTGGTCATGATAATACAAAATATCAATATCAATTAAACGCTCGCCCCACTTCACCTTTCTGACCCGTCCTAATTCGAGCTCAATCTGCTGGATTACACCAAGTAATTTTTTAGGGCTATATTCGGTTTTCACCTGCAAAACCTGATTAAGAAATGCCTGTTGATCTGTTTTTCCCCATGCTGCGGTCTCGTAAACTGAAGACTTACTAACTAAGGTAACACCCTTTTTTTCTAAAGCAGCAATTGCCTGATTTAATATCTCTTCCCTATTTCCTAAATTGCTTCCAAGCAGCAAGAATACCCCTTCCATAATTAAGTTTAGCCTTCAGTAGAATTATACTTTTATATCAAATTATTTTATAGCTAATTTGCAATAAATTACAATATTAATGGAATTAGTATTGCATTAAAATTTAAATGATTATCAATCTTAATTATTATTATGAAAAGTTTTTTTAAAATATTCTTCGCTAGTCTACTTGCACTAGTAATTTTCTTTGTTGGTTTCTTTTTTATTTTCGCAGGAATTGCCTCACAAGATAGCGAAGTTAAAATTGCCGACAATTCCTTTTTGGAGATAAAACTTAATAGACCGATTGTAGAGATGACTTCTGACGACCCATTTGCTGAGTTTAGTCAAGCTCTAACAAATGAACCAACACCAATTAGTTTGATGGATATTTTAGAATCTATTGAACAAGCAAAATCGGATGAGAAAATCAAAGGCATTTATTTGGACGCCCCATTTGTAATGGCAGGATTTGCCCAAATCGAAGAAATCAGAAATGCGCTCATCGATTTCAAGGAATCGGGGAAACCAATCTTGGCATATGCAGAGGCATACTCTGAAACTGGTTATTATGTGGCATCAGTAGCTGATAATATTATTTTAAATCCTGCCGGAATGTTGGAAATGAGTGGTCTATCGTCCGAAGTTACTTTCTTTAAAGGAACATTTGAGAAATTAAATATAGAGCCTCAAATATTCAGAGTGGGTACTTTCAAAAGTGCAGTAGAACCATTCATCAGGAAAGATATGAGTGACGCTAGCAAAGAGCAGATAAGTGTTCTTTTAAATTCTGTTTACGGAGTTTTTATCAAAAATATTGCTGATGCTAGAGGAATTGACGCTGCTGAATTAAGATCGATTTCAGATCAGTTGAAAGTAAGAACAACCGAAGATGCTCTCAATTATAAATTAGTTTCTCAATTAGGATATTACGATGAGGTTTTAACGAAAATGAGAGAAATCGCTGGACTTGAAGAGGGTGTGAAAATTCCAGTTACCTCTGTAAAAAAGTATAGCAAATCCTTTGTTGCAGAAAAATACAATACGAATAGAATTGCTGTCATTGTTGCAGAAGGAAACATTGTATCAGGTAAAGGTGGTGAAGGTAGCATTGGATCAGACGTATTTGCTAAAGAAATCAGAAAAGCTAGACTAGATGATAAAATCAAAGCAATTGTATTGAGAATTAATAGCCCAGGAGGAAGTGCTTTAGCTTCTGATGTAATGTGGAGAGAAGTAAAATTAGCTAAGCAAGTAAAACCAGTTATTGCTTCTATGTCAAGTGTAGCTGCATCTGGAGGATACTACATGGCTATGGCCTGCGACACCATAGTTGCTCAACCGAATACCATAACGGGTTCAATAGGAATATTCTCGATTATTCCCGATTTATCGAAATTCATGGACTCCAAATTGGGAATCACATTTGATAGAGTAAGCACAGGTGAGTATTCAGATTTATACACGGTAACTAGAAGCTTAAATGAAGGCGAGAAGAAAATCATACAAAATATGGTAGAAAGTGGATATGAAGACTTTACTTCCAAAGCAGCTGAGGGTAGAAATATGGCTATTGATGAATTATTAAATGTAGCCTCAGGAAGAGTTTGGTCTGGAATTGAAGCTAAAGACAATGGTTTGGTTGACGTTTTAGGTGGATTTAATGATGCCGTAAATATTGCAGCACAATCAGCCGGCCTTGAAGAGGGAGATTTTATGAAAGTTTATTACCCGGAAAAACAGCCATTTATTCAACAACTGCTCCAAGAAATGGGTTCTTCAGCTAAAGTGCTGCATAAAAAGTATACTTATGGAGAAATGGCTCACTACCTTGAAGAGTTGGAATATGTAATGGAAAATAAAGGATTACAAACAAGAATGCCATTTGATTTGGAAATCAAATAATTTGCACCTTTTTTTACATTATAGTTAGAATTTCAGCTTAGCTTACCCAAAAAGAAAAACTAATATGACAGAAATAAGGAACGACTGGACAAAGGAAGAAATAGAAAAGATATATAATCAACCAATTTTAGAACTCATCTATCAAGCGGCTACCGTACACAGGGAGTTCAATGACCCTTCTGAAGTGCAGGTTTGTACATTATTGAGTGTAAAAACAGGTGGTTGCCCCGAGGATTGTGCATATTGCCCGCAAGCTGCTAGATACCATACTGATGTAAAAGTTCATAAGTTACTACCAACTGAAGAAGTGTTGGAAAGCGCAAGAATTGCAAAAGAAAACGGCAGCACACGTTTCTGCATGGGTGCAGCATGGAGAGAAGTACGAGATAATAGAGATTTCGACAGAGTATTGGATATGGTGAAGGGTATTAATGAGTTGGAGATGGAGGTCTGCTGTACCTTAGGTATGCTCACTGAATCTCAAGCTCAAAAATTAAAGGAAGCCGGGCTGTATGCTTATAATCATAATTTAGATACTTCTGAAGAGCATTACGATGACATTATCAGCACTAGAACTTATGATGACAGGCTTGATACAATTGGCAATGTTAGAAAAGCAAAAATATCGGTTTGCTCTGGTGGTATAATCGGATTGGGCGAACAACATGAAGACAGAGTAGGCATGTTGCACACGCTAGCTACCATGGAAGAACATCCAGAATCAGTTCCAGTGAATGCTTTAGTACCAGTACCCGGAACACCTTTAGAGAAACAACCAAAAGTTTCTGTTTGGGAAATGGTACGAATGATTGCAACAGCCCGGATTACAATGCCAAAAGCAATGGTAAGATTATCTGCAGGAAGAGTAAGAATGAATCAGGAAGAGCAAGCATTATGCTTCATGGCGGGAGCTAATTCAATTTTTGCTGGCGATAAGTTATTAACAACTCCAAATCCTGAAGTAAATGAAGATGCAGAATTATTTCAGACATTGAATTTAAAGCCACGAAAAGCTTTCAAGAACGGAGAGCCAGCCGTAGAATTTCAGCAAATACCAGGATCAAATTAAGAATTAGTAATTATATAATTAAGGATTAAAGGGTGGCAAGTAGCTGCCCTTTTGTTTTTTGCTTAGTACTAAATTTATGTATTAATAATTTAATTAGAGATTAAAATAATTAGATTCCTTCCTTCGAAGGAATGAAGGTCCTTTCTGGCTTTTTGCAATAAATTGATTGAATCAAAGCCCTTCAATAATTGCCAAACCCAATTTTTATTAGCAATTTCAACCCTTTATTTTTCAAACCATTTTTAACTATGAAAACCGCACCGCTATTACTTTTGCTTTTATTCATCTTCGGCTGTAATTCACCAGAAGAGTCGAAAACAACTTCCACCAAAGATGCTCCTTTTATGTGGGAAAATGCTACTGTTTATTTTCTGTTAGCAGATAGATTCAATAACGGAAATCCGAACAATGACTACAACTTTGGAAGGGAGAAGGATGGAGCAACACTCAGAAATTTTATGGGAGGCGATATAAAAGGCATTACTCAAAAAATAAAAGACGGCTATTTCAATGACTTGGGTGTGAATGCCATTTGGGTCAATCCATTAGTCGAGCAAATTCACGGATCTGTAGATGAAGGCACTGGTAAAACTTATGGATTTCATGGGTACTGGACTAAAGACTGGACAGCACTGGACCCGAACTTTGGTACTATGGCGAATCTGGGCGAACTGGTAAAAACTGCTCATGAAAATGGTATTAGAATCTTACTAGATGTGGTTATGAATCATACCGGCCCAGTAACTGAACAAGATCCAATTTGGGATGGATGGGTAAGAACTGATCCTAATTGTACCTACCAGGATTGGGAAAGCACTGTGAAATGTACGCTAGTCGACAACTTACCAGATATTTTAACTGAGTCGGAAGAAGAAGTGGAACTACCTCAACATCTACTGGATAAATGGGAGCAAGAAGGTAGACTGGATAAGGAATTAGCAGAATTAGATGAATTTTTTGAGCGTACTGGCTACCCAAGAGCTCCAAAGTATTATCTAATTAAATGGATTACGGATTATATCAAAGAATTTGGTGTAGATGGATTTAGAGTGGATACCGTAAAACATACTGAAGCTGGCATTTGGGGCGAATTATATGCAGAAGCCTTAAAAGCTTTAAGAGACTGGAAAAATGAAAATCCGGAGGAAAAATTAGATGACTTGGATTTCTATATGGTAGGTGAAATCTATAATTATTCAATTTACGATGGTCTAAATTACACCTATGACGGTGATACTGCTGTTAATTTCTTTGACGAAGGTTTTCATAGTATGATTAACTTCTCTTTAAAGTGGGAATTGAAAGACAAACATCCGGATGAGGTATTTTCTACTTATGACATTCTTTTGAATAAAGGCGAATTGAAAAACAAATCAGTATTGAATTATCTATCTTCTCATGATGATGGAAATCCTTATGATGCAGATAGAACTAATGTATTCAATACCGCTACCTATTTAATGATTAGTCCAGGTGCAGCACAAATATATTATGGAGATGAAACCGCTCGTTTATTGAATGCCGAAGCTGAGGGAGATGCCAAATTACGTTCCTTAATGAATTGGGATGAATTAGAATCTGATGCGAAACGAGACGGATACAGTATTAAAGAAATCCATAATCATTGGCAAAAATTAGGACAGTTTAGAAAAAACCATCCTGCTATTGGGGCTGGTACTCATCAAAAAATATCAGATTCCCCTTATACATTTAGCAGGTCATTAAATCACAATGATTTTGACGATAAAGTCGTAGTTGTGATGGAAGAAAACGTGAAGGAAGTCGATGTTCAAGCTATTTTTGAAGAAAATCAGAAAATACGAAATTACTACACGGGAGAAACCGCAAATGTGGAAAATGGCAAATTAAGGTTTAAGAAAGATAGTAGAATACTGCTTTTGGAAAGCGTTTGAAAAGAAAACCCGCAAGTTTGAAAAATCTTGCGGGTTTAATATTATCAACTTAACAAAGTATTTCTACTCGTTGTGCATCCATTCTTTTTTAGACATTAACTCGCCATCTGTCTCTTCATTATCAGGGTCGTCCACACAACAATCTACTGGACAAACAGCGGCACACTGCGGTTCTTCATGGAAACCAGTACACTCTGTACATTTACCAGTCACAATGTAGTAAAACTCATCAGAAACAGGTTCCTGCATTTCTTCTGCATCTACTTCCGTTCCATCTATAAGTTTAGCTTTTCCAGAAAGCGAGGTACCCCCTGCCCAATTCCATTCCACACCACCTTCATATATTGCTGTATTAGGGCACTCAGGTTCACAAGCACCACAATTAATACATTCATCTGTAATCATTATTGCCATAACTGAAAAAATTTGAGCTTTTTAGCTAATTTAGTTAGTATAACAACAAAATTACAAAGAATAAGTTTGAGCAAACAATATTCTATCTAAAATTATTTAAGTTTATAATGAATTTAAACAAGCGGATAGGTCAATAATTTCACTATTGGGATTACTCAAAGCTAAAATTGGAGCAAGAGCAAAAAAAAACAGTCACACTCATAAATCTAGCAAATACTAAAAAACCACATCTAAAAGAAATCAAATTCATCTTTATTGAGTATAATAGTAAAGGCTCAAATATCTATGACAAAAAACCTTCTCCAAAAGATTCAAAATTTTATAGGAAGCTCTGATTTTCTTAAATCTGTTTTGGTCACTTTCGGCATTGTTGTGCCCGTTTTTGTGGGCATTCAGATTAACCAACTCCCCTACTTCCTCAGTATATCTATTGGCGTCTTTTTAACATCCGGAAGTGACGTACCTGGCAGCCGCAAGCATAAAAGCGTTGGGATTTTGATTGCGACTTCTATTGCTATGCTTGCGACCATTGTAACGACTTCAGTTGCGTCAAATATATTATTGCTGTTACCAGTAATGGCTCTGATGATTTTTGGGGTCTCGTATATTTCAGTCTATGGTTTTAGAGCATCTTTGATTTCCTTTGCTGGATTATTAGCCATAGTCCTTAGTTTTGCTCATACGCAAATCGGTTCTGCTGTTTTTATCAATGCTATGTTTATTGGCGTAGGTGGCCTTTGGTATTTAATGTTATCTACCATTTCCCACCGCTTTCTGCAGAAACGTCAGATCAATAACAAATTAACAGAATGCTTTCAACTCACAGCGGAATATATTCGAATAAGAGGGAAATTAGCACTCACTAGTCAATATGGTAAAGAACTCAAAAACAAACTCTTTGATTTACAAGTCAACCTTAATGAAACGCATGAAGTTTTAAGGGAACTCTTACTAACCGAAAGGCAAAGCTCTGGATTTTCTAACTACAAAAGAAAGCAACTACTGATCTTCATCGAACTGATCGATATTCTAGAGCTATCCATGGCAAATCCTGCCAATTATGAACAAATCAATAAGCTTTTTAGAAATCAACTGCAATTCGTTGAACCTTTCATTGAATTGATATTTGAATTGTCCAACAGAATAGACCAAATGGCAGAGGCTATGCAAAAAGGGGATAAGCTACCACACAGAAATGACTTGGAGCCTATGATCGAAAAGTGCAGAGAAAAGATTCAGGCCTATGTAGAGGAAGTAAAACTACCCAACGCAAGAGAAGGCGCCTTGCTACTCCACAATCTGTTAGATTATGAAGAAAATCAACTCCAAAAAATTCAGTCTGTTGAAAGAGTTTTTTATGATTTGGAAAATCAAAGTCAAGTTGGCTTGAAAAATAAGGAGGGTCGGCAGTTTATTAGCCAACAAGATTATGACTTGAACATCTTAAAAGAAAATTTCAGTTTTAAATCACCCATCTTCAAGCATGCTGCTCGTTTGACGGTAGCCATGCTTTTAGGGTATGGGATTGGTACCTATTTTTCATTGCAAAATACCTATTGGATTTTATTGACTATAGTAGTTATCATGCGGCCAGGATATACTTTGACCAAAGAACGCTCTAAGCATCGATTGTACGGTACATTTATTGGTGCTGGAATAGCAACAGTTATTGTTTTGTTAACACAGAATGTATATATTTATACTGTCCTATCTATTCTATCGCTGACATTGGCACTAAGTTTTATCCAGAAAAATTATAGAACTTCCTCAATTTTCGTAACCACCAGTATTGTCTTTATTTATGCTCTAATCAATCCTGATGCATTTGAAGTCATTCAATTTCGAATTATCGACACTATCATTGGAGCATCCATCGCTTTCTTGGCTGGTGCATTGCTTTGGCCCGCATGGGAATCCGCCAGTATTAATAATACTATCATTCAAACGCTACGAGCAAACCGTAAATATCTTTCTGAAATCGATCGATATTATCACGAGTCAGGTGGGCTAACCAGCTATAAATTAGCCCGGAAGGAAGCCTTTTTAGAGATGGGTAATCTAAATGCGGCCTTTCAACGAATGAGTCAAGAGCCGAAATCACAACAAGAAAATTTAGGTAAAATAAATGAATTAGTGGGTCTAAATCACACCTTTTTGACTGCGATGGCTGCTTTAGGAACTTTCATTGTAAATCATAAAAATGATGAGGTTTCGAAAGACGTTGAGGTTATCATAAAAACTGTGGAGACTAATTTAAGACAAGTCCTGCAAAACTTACTGCGTAAAATTCAAACTAAAAATACGAGTCAAGAAGTACTGGAAGCAGCCTACCAACATTTGGAACAGAAATTTGAAAACCTTGTTGCTATCCGTACTGCGGAACTTGAAAGCGAGAATTTTAAACCTATCGATCCCGAATTTAGAAAAAATTTACAAGCAACTAGATTAATAACAGATCAGCTGAAGTGGTTGGTTACTATTTCTGGGAATTTAAAAAAGGTGGTCAAAACTATAAATCAAGAAACTGAAGAACAAAATCATTAAAAGACATTAATCCTAAATTTGCATGTGATCACTTTCTATATTTATCATTCAGTCCTTGCCCTTCCAGTACCATAGGCTTGATTTTTTCTAATCTAACGATTTGAGTAGCCTCCCGCTTTGCTGTAGAAAGATGCTCCACATATTCTTTTTGTTTAAATGGAGGAAGCGAATCAAAAGCATTTTTAAATTTATGGTCTTTAGTAAAAGCTTGGACCAAAATATCTGGTATTTCTAACTCTTCTGATTTCTCTGGTTTCCAACGTAAATCATTCTTTTCGTTTTCAATTGCCTCCTCAATATACACTGAAATCCGACTTTCATTCATTTCATCGGCAGAGGAAAACCTCCAGTGACGCATGGCTTTAGTTTTACCTTCTTGTGCATTTTCCAAAACTTGGTAAGGATCCTTTAGAAATACACCATTAAAAAACCACAGACTAACGTAATTTTTAAATGCTCTTATTAAGAGTACATTTCCATTATTTACAGTATAAACATCACTTCCCCATTTAGTTGTTTTTACCAATTCAGTTTTATCAATAATGGCTTTCAAAAATTCAAGCTCTTTTTGCCATATTTCAGAATTTTTCATTTCTCAAATATTAAAAAGTTTTTTCAATATACTAAAATACTGAAAGTCTAGAAATGAATTAATACTAAATTAGATTTTACTAATTTCACAGTTCTTTAAGCGCAAATGTAGTTATGAAATCACACCGCTATCACTCTTTCATAAAATGGACAGGTAATTATGGAAAAGGGACAAAGTCTTATTCTTCCTATGACAGATCATATGACATCATAATAAGTAATAAACCAACTTTAAAAGGAAGTGCAGACTCTGCTTTTAGAGGAGACGCTAGCATGCATAATCCTGAAGACTTATTTCTAGTATCCCTGTCCTCATGCCACATGCTTTGGTATCTCCATTTATGTGCTGACGCTAATATAACTGTGGTCAACTACTGCGATAAAGCTTCTGCTAAAATGAATATATCTGAGGGAGGAAAAGGCTTTTTTGAAGAAGCCACCTTAAGGCCTCAAGTGATAATTCTAGAAAAAGATAAATTTCAATTAGCCAAATCCCTTCATCAACAAGCCAATGAGTACTGCTTTATTGCAAATTCCTGCAATTTTCCAATACACCATAAGCCAATTATTAGCATTTTAGACTAGTCACAAGTTGGACTTACTTCCCCTCCCTATGTTTTAATTGAAGGCCATTAAGAAAATTTCTTAAATACTGATCTAAGAAGGGTCTATACTGGTTCTGTTTTGGGTTCCTTAAAAAAGCTGTAACCTCATGAGAACTAACTGGTTTTCCAGCTAATTTAAAGGCTACTAATATATCTTCTGTCTTTAAATTAAGTGCAATTTTAAGTTTCTTTAGGATATCGTTATTTTCAAGTATTTTCTCGGGCTTTGGTTGCACGCCTTCCCTTTTACCTCTTTTGGTGTTGATCAATCCATTTAAGAATGAAGCCAATTGATCATCATGAATATCTTTATAGTCCTCGTGATCTTCACTTTTCAGCCAATCAGTTACCAATGACCTCGATACTTTATAATCTGCACTATCGAAAATAGTAATCATTTCTTCATCACTATAATCAAAAATATAGCGAACTCTCTTCAAGATATCGTTATTGGTCATCAGTTATGTGGTTTTTATAATTAAAAAAAGACTGTTTTAAAAGCCTAGAAACCATTATTTAATCATGATTTTTTTAAGCTGTCAAAACAGTCTTTATAATAAAGTTGAATCCTAAATTCAGATTCCTATATCTTTAAGATAATGCTTTTTTCATGGTTTCTCCTATGTCAGCTGGTGACTGAACAACAAAGATTCCACATTCATCCATGATTTTCATTTTAGCTTCCGCTGTATCATCTTTTCCTCCGATAATGGCACCGGCATGTCCCATTCTTCTTCCTGCTGGAGCAGTTTTCCCTGCGATGAAACCAACAACTGGCTTTTTATTCCCATTCTCTTTTATCCAACGAGCTGCTTCTGCTTCATAGTTTCCACCAATTTCACCGATCATTACAATCGCATCAGTATCATCATCTTCCATCAACATTTGTACAGCCTCTTTTGTAGGAGTACCGATGATTGGGTCACCACCGATTCCGATAGCAGTAGAAATCCCCAAACCTGCTTTCACAATTTGGTCAGCTGCTTCATACGTTAAAGTACCTGATTTAGAAACAATCCCAATTTTACCTTTTTTGAAAACAAAACCAGGCATAATACCAACTTTCGCTTCACCTGGAGTGATCAATCCCGGACAATTTGGACCAATCAAGGTTAAATCTTTATCTTGAATATAAGTTTTTGCTTTAAGCATGTCTTTAACAGGAATTCCTTCGGTGATGGTTATAATCACTTTAATACCCGCATCAGCAGCTTCCATAATAGCGTCTGCAGCAAATGCAGGTGGAACAAAAATAATGGATACATTAGCACCTGCTTCTTTCACGGCATCTTCAACCGTATTAAAAACTGGTTTACCCAAATGTTTTTGACCTCCTTTGCCTGGGGTAACACCACCAACTACATTGGTGCCATATTCTATCATTTGCTCAGCATGGAATGTTCCCTCTGAACCTGTGAAACCTTGTACAATTACTTTAGAATCTTTATTGACTAAAACGCTCATTATGCTCTGTTTAAAGTTTTTGCAAAAATAGAAGAAAAGGCTTCATTCACAAAGTAATTTCAAGCTTGTTTCTGAATTAGTTGTCAAATGGTATTCTAAACAATCTATAAAAATATTGATTTAGAAAAAATAGAAAACAAAAATTGACTATGGTTAAAATGACCAAAAAGAGCAACCTTCCTTCAAAAATCTGTCCTACTTGCGGGAAGCCATTTAGTTGGAGAAAAAAATGGGAGAAAAATTGGCCAAACGTAAAATACTGTAGTAAAAAATGTAGAGCTAATTTCAACTAAAGATATTGAAAATAATCCTGCTTTGTTAAGTTAATTAGGGAGGTAAAACCTGTCAGGTTTGTTTGAAATTATTAATTAAACAAAGTAGGGATAAATAAAATATTCACAATTTTCCTATCTTAAGCATTATGAAGATTTTGAATGTTAAACAAATTAGAGAAGCAGATTTATATTCAATTGAAAATGAACCCATTGCTAGTATTGATTTAATGGAAAGAGCCAGTAAGAAAGTAGTGGACTGGATTACTGATAATTTCTCAAATCAAAATAAAGTGGTCGTTCTTGCAGGCTCAGGTAATAATGGCGGTGATGGTTTGGCCATTGCCAGAATATTGTCTGGACAAAAATATATTGTAAAAGTAGTTTTGGTAATGGGTGATAAAGGCTCAGAAGATTTTGAAATAAATCTTTCGAGATTAACATCAATAGATGAGGTTGATATTTCTTCAGCACTCAGTTCTGATGAAAATGTCAAAGATATTATTTTCATAGATGCCATTTTTGGCTCTGGATTATCTCGCCCAATTGAGGGTAAAATTGCAGAATACATCCATAAAGTAAACGAATTAGAAGGTATAAAAATAGCGGTGGACATTCCTTCCGGTATTTTTGCAGATGAACCAAGCGCGGGAGATACAATTCTCAAAGCTGACTATACCTTAAGTTTCCAGGTACCTAAATTAGCCTTTATGATGGCTGAGAACCAGAAGTATATTGGCCAATTTGAAATACTAGACATCGGCTTATCCCGTGATTTCATTGAGAATTGCATAAGCGATTACTCAATTTATAAACCAACAGATAAAAATAAAGCATCAATAAAAGTAGGGTCTACAGCTCATAAAGGCGATAGAGGCAGAGCGTGCATTATTGGTGGTGGCCATGCCAAAATGGGGGCAGTTATCTTAGCTGCTCAAGGCGCTTTACACTCTGGAATCGGATTATTGACCGTACAAGCATGTCCACATTGTATTCAAATCGTACAAATTCAAATCCCAGAGGCATTGATTTTAGAAGATGAAAATGAATATGTACTTGGCAGTTTCATGAATTATGAAAAGTATGATTCTCTGGTTTTTGGTCCTGCAGTTGGTTTCGCAAATAAAACAGTTACTCTACTTAAGGAAATCCTAAAATCATATAATGGCCAATTAATTTTAGATGCTGATGCTATTACAATTCTTGCTGAAAACAGAGAAATGCTCGAAATGCTACCTAAGGGCACCATTCTGACTCCCCATCACGGGGAGTTCAAGAGGCTAGTTGGAGATTATTCCAATAATTTTGAAGCTTTGATGCAACTAAAGTCATTCTGTATGCATCATAAAGTTGTAGTAATATTAAAAGGCAAATATTCTGCAGTTTGCAACAGCAATGGAAATATCAGTTTCAATAGTACAGGAAATCCTGGAATGGCAAAAGGCGGAAGTGGCGATTTATTATGTGGGATTTTAGCGGGACTTGCACCACGCATTAAAAAACCATACGAAATAGCAAAGTTGGCAGTATTTTTGCACGGTCTAGCTGGTGACATTAGCCTTCAGGAATACGGAGAGAATTATATGACTCCTTCAACTATGGTATTGAATTTGAAAAATGCATTTAAATTAATTGAAAATTAAATCAACAGTAAAACTATAAGCGGCAATGGCCGTAAAAAACTAAAATGAAATTCTCTAAGAACATATTGCTTATCTTCTTTATCAGCTTTAGCATATCCTTTGCAAATGCTGAAAAAGATTCATTAAAAGAAAAAGCAGTTGATATCGAAATCATAAAGATATTGAAGGAAGCTGAGGTCTACCCTAACCCAGCAGAGGATTTCATTTACTTAAAAATTAATGAGGGTTCCATTACTTCAGAAATTAGTATTGAAGTAATGAGCATCATTGGCAATAAAATGAGCATCACTCACGAAAAGATTAATCCTGGTCTTTACAAGATTAACCTCAAAAACATCCCTAGTGGCCATTATTATGTGATGTTAACCGTTGATACCGACAAAAGCTTAAAAAAGTTCATAAAGAAATAAGACTTTTGCATTTCACATTTCCGTTGTTTAGCGTAATTTCTTCACATAAATCTCTTTTATAATAGCTTTTTAATAAGTACTTTTCGATAAACATTGTTAGATGAGCTTTAAAGCATATTTCTATTGGATAGTTGCAGTACTTGAAATAATCTCTTTGTCTTTTGAGGTTAACATCTTACACCAAATTTGTAAACCACTATTGATGATAGCTCTTTTGATTTATTTTTGGGATAAATCAGATAGTAGAAAAGATGAAAAATGGGTAAGTTTTGTCACTTTAGCATTAGCTTTTAGTTGGATCGGTGACATAATGCTGCTATTCGCTTTTAAACACTTTATGTTCTTTTTTGCTGGCATCTCAGCATTTTTAGTAGCTCATATCGCCTATATCATAGCCTACAGAAGAGCAACTTTTCAAGACAAGCTAAACTTTAGTTGGTCTTTTTTCCCAGTAATTGTAGTAGCTTATTTAGCTTTAATGGCATATTTGATTTTACCATACATAGATAGTGTAATCCAAGTCCCAATTACTCTTTATGCAATAGTTTTAGCATTAATGATAGTGGTGGCATGGTTTCGTAAAAATCAAACTACCGATGATAGCTTCCAATTAGTGGTATTGGGCGCAGCATTATTCACTATTTCCGACTCTGTTCTTGCCATCAATCGTTTTTCTCACACCATACCCTATGCTGGAGTTGCAGTAATGAGTACCTACATTATTGCTCAGTGGCTTATAGTAAACGGATTGTTAAAGCATAAGAAAACCCCAAGTGATAACACAATATAATCTTCTTAAAATTCATATAAAATCAATAGTTTATTCTGTAAAAAAATTATTTTTAAAATAAGTAATTTTTATTTGGAATGATGTTTGTTTATTTCAAAAAGCTTTTCCTACATTTGAATTATTAAATCAATTTATAACGAAGAGGTAAGAGACAGGCTCTATGATCCTCTGGCAACCTGATTCAAGGTGCCAAATCCTGCCCGATAAGGGAAATATAAATATGAAAGCATTACACAACTCAAGTCAAAGCGTTCAATTCGCAGTTCAACAATCAACTGGATTCAATTCTCGAATCAAGTTCAGTATTTCAATTAATCACAACGATATTTTTTTAGCTCCCATGCGAATGTGCATGTGCTGTAGTTGTTAATCAACAATTCAACTCTTTTGGATTCATCCCAATAATCTGAACTGGAAAGGGCTGTCCTTTTCGATCTAATTACTTTCTGGAAACATATATAATCCATTCAAAACCAATTAATTAAAATTTTTATTATCGCGTCCATCATGCTGATGGGCTTTATTATTTCTCAATTATTATTCTAAAAAATTATACATCTTAAATTTTAAAATTATGTCAACTACACAAAAATTCGAAACATTACAGTTACATGCAGGTCAGGAAATTGACCCAACAACCAATTCAAGAGCGGTGCCTATTTATCAAACCACAAGCTATGCTTTTAATAACTCAGACCATGGTGCCAATTTATTCGGTCTGAAAGAATTTGGCAATATCTATTCAAGAATCATGAACCCGACCAATGATGTTTTTGAGAAAAGAATTGCGGCTTTAGAAGGTGGGGTTGCAGCAGTTTCAGTTGCATCAGGACAAGCGGCACAATTTATTGCCTTGAATAATATCTTGGAAGCTGGCGATAATTTCATCACTACCAAATATTTATACGGAGGCACCTACAATCAATTCAAAGTATCCTTCAAGAGACTAGGTATAGAAGCACGATTTTCTCCTGATGAGGAAGTAGAATCTTATGAAGCATTGATTGATGAAAATACTAAAGCCATTTATTTGGAAACCATTGGTAACCCGACTTTCAATATCCCTGATTTCGAGACTATTTCCGCATTAGCTAAAAAGTATGACTTACCATTAATTGTAGATAATACATTTGGTGCGGGCGGTTATTTGTTCAGACCTATTGAACATGGTGCTAATGTGGTTGTAGAATCTGCAACCAAGTGGATTGGCGGTCATGGGACTTCAGTAGGCGGTGTATTAGTAGATGCAGGTAACTATAATTGGGGCAATGGTAAATTCCCGCAGTTTTCGGAGCCTTCGGAAGGCTATCACGGACTAAATTTCTGGGAAACTTTTGGAGAAGGAAACCCGCTGGGTCTACCCAATATTGCTTATGCCATCAGAGCAAGAGTAGAAGGTTTACGGGATTTTGGCCCAGCTTTAAGTCCATTCAACAGCTTCTTGTTGCTTCAAGGATTAGAAACGCTTTCACTAAGGGTACAAAGAACAGTCGATAACGCTTTAAAATTAGCTTATTGGTTAGAGAAACACCCTTTAGTGGACAAAGTGAATTACCCAGGATTAGAGAGCAGTAAATATTATCAACTGGCTAAAAAATATCTTCATAATGGCTATGGTGGAGTTTTATCATTTACCGTAAAAGGAGATAAAGAAGAAACAAAAGCCTTTGTGGATAATCTTAAATTAGTTAGCCATTTGGCAAATGTGGGAGATGCTAAAACATTGATTATTCAGCCATCAGCTACTACTCACCAACAATTATCTGATCAAGAGCAACTGTCAGCAGGTATTTCTCCTAACTTATTAAGAGTATCTGTTGGTATTGAGCATATTGACGATATCATTGCAGATTTTACTCAGTCATTTCAAAAAATACATGAAGAAAACTATGCCACAGCATAATTTACCTAATTCTTTTCAATTAGAAAGCGGTCAAAGCTTGCTCGGGGCTTCTCTTTATTATGAGATTCTAGGTGAAATTTCAGAAAATAAAGAAGTGGTTTGGGTTTGTCATGCTTTTACTGGAAGCGCCACCGTCAAAGATTGGTGGGCTTCACTTTTTGTTGAAAATGGTGGGTTTATAGATCTCAATCAGCATGTTGTAATATGTGCTAACTTATTGGGCTCGTGTTACGGAAGCACGGGGCCAGAATCGCTAAATCCTCATACTGCAGAAATTTACGGTGATGAGTTTCCCATAATTACCAACAGAGATGCAGTCAGAGCTTTTATAGAATTAAGGATAGCATTGAATATCCCTAAAATTCATTTCTTAATTGGAGGATCATTAGGTGGTCAGCAAGCGTTGGAATGGTCAATCATGGAACCCGAAGTAATTGTAAACCAGATTTTAGTAGCTTCAAATGCCAAACATTCTGCTTGGGGAATAGCCTTTAATGAATTACAAAGACAAGCTATTGAATTAGGGGAAAAGAGCGATGTTGAAGACCAACAAAAATCTCTTTCATTGGCGAGAAGCATAGCTATGCTAAGTTATAGAAGCTATTCGGACTTTGAACGTAACCAAAATGGAAAAGCTGAAAACGGTGATTGGAGAGTGTCTTCCTATTTAAAATATCAAGGAAAGAAATTCAATGGGAGATTTAGCATTAAAAGCTATAATATTCTATCCAAAATGATGGATTCTCATAATGTGGCAGACGGAAGAGGAGGTAAATTAGCTGAAGTACTGAAATCCGTCAAAGTCAAAACTTTATGCATAGGGATTGACAGTGATAATCTATTTCCACTTGATGAGCAAATATTTATCAGCGAGCATATTCCCAATGCAAAATTAGAGGTAATTAAATCGTCCAAAGGACATGATGCATTTCTAATAGAAGGAAACCTGATTTCTAAATTCATCAACAAACAATTAAGCAATACTTTATATGAAGAAACTTAAAGCGGGATTATTCGGATTAGGAGTAGTAGGCTCTGGAGTTTATACTATGCTAAAGCAAAATGAAAAATATGGCATTTCGATAGAGAAAATTGCCGTGAAGAACATTGATAAAGCAAGAGAAATAAATTTACCTGATGAAATTCTTACTTCAAAACCGGAGGAAATCTTAGAAAATAACGATGTAGATGTCATCATCGAATTAATTAACGAGCCTGAAGAGGCATTTGATATCGTTAAAAAGGCATTCGAAAAAGGAAAATCAGTAGTGAGTGCTAATAAAAAAATGGTAGCACTTCATCATCAAGAATTGTTGCAACTAAGCGAAAAGTATGGAGTCAAATTCTTTTACGAAGGTGCAGTATGCGGTAGCGTGCCAATTTTAAGATTGCTTGACCAACATTACAAGTCAGATTCAATAAAATCTGTAAAAGCCATCGCTAATGGGACTTGCAATTTTATTCTCTCAAAAATGACAGCTGAAAATCAGGATTACGACTCAGCATTGCAGGATGCCCAAGATTTGGGCTTCGCGGAATTAGATCCTTATTCGGATGTAAGTGGTGAGGACACCCGTTTTAAATTGGCCATTATGATTTATCATGCATTTGGAATTTTTGTACATCCCAATGCAATCTCTTTGGAGGGAATTAATTATTTGGATGAAACACTTGTGCAATTTGCTCAAAAGAATAAGTTAAAAATCAAATTAATTGGACAGGCTCAAAAGATCAATGGTGAAATAAAAGCTAAAGTAGAACCGCAATTGGTCAGTGAAAAGCAAGACTTCTATAACATTGAAAATGAATACAATGGAATATTAGTGGATGCTGAATTTACTGGAGAGCAGTTTGTAAAAGGTAAAGGAGCAGGAAGCTTTCCTACAGCATTAGCTGTTTTATCTAATTTAAAGGATTTGAAATATGACTTAGCAATAGCCAAGTCTTCAGTAAAAAAGGAATTTGAATATTCGTTTAATGCTGCAAAGGAGATTTACTTTATTGGTGGTTTTGAGAATGAATTATCAGGCCTAGATATATTGGAACAAGAAGAAAACTACTATTTAGTAAAAGCGGAATTTATACAGTTAGAGAAATTCAAACAGCAGCAACCCAATCTCTATTGGGTACAAATATCTCAAGATATTTACGATAAAATCAAAAAACATGAGGTTGTGATTTAGGTTAGCCATCTTTTTTAGTTTACTTTGGCTGTACAAAAAATGAAGTAAAAATGAAAATTGCAGTTCTATCAAGAAATCCAAACTTATACTCTACAAGAAGACTAATTGAAGCAATTGAGCAAAAAGGACATGAACCACTTCGTCTTGACCATATGCATTGCGACATAATCATGGATGAAGCAGGGCCATCTATATACTATCATGGTGAAAAATTAGAAAAAATTGATGCTATTATCCCTAGAATTGGGGCGTCAGTCACATTTTACGGAACTGCAGTTGTCCGTCAATTTGAAATGATGAAGACATTTAGCGCAGTGGATTCATTAGCCATAACTCGTTCAAGAGATAAGTTAAGAAGTTTGCAAATTCTATCTCGTTCGGGATTAGCCATGCCTCGCACTGCATTTACAAATCGATCCGAAAATGCTGGTGATTACATATTAGAGCATCTTGGAAAAGCTCCTGTCGTTTTAAAACTATTGGAAGGAACCCAAGGATTAGGTGTTGTTTTAGCAGAAACCAGAAAAGCAGCTGTTTCTGTAATAGAGGCTTTTGAAGGACTGAAAGCGCGGATCATCATGCAAGAATTTATAAAAGAAGCTGGAGGTGCAGATATCCGTGTTTTTGTAGTAGATGGAGAAGTTGTTGGAGCAATGAAACGTCAAGGAAAGGAAGGTGAATTTCGTTCTAATTTACACAGAGGGGGGTCTGCTAATGTCATTAAATTGAGCAGGTCTGAAAAAGCAGCAGCATTAAAAGCGGCTAAAGCAATGGGGCTAGCCATTGCGGGTGTTGATATGTTGCAGTCTTCCAGAGGGCCGTTAATATTGGAAGTAAATTCTTCTCCGGGTTTGGAAGGAATTGAAAAGGCTACTGGAAAAGATATTGCATTAAGAATTGTGGAGTATATAGAAAGGGGCTTGGATAAAAAACGACTACCAAAGGATAAGGTGAAAGCGTAAGTAAGAACCTAGACAGTAACTATTAATCCATCAACTTACCCAAAATTTCTTAAACATTTCAAAAAATAAAAGGGCCGTTTTCATGCGAAAACAGCCCCATTTTTGTCTAAATCCTAGACTCGTGGTTCTAAAGTCTATTACGCTACTCTAAGATTTTTATATTTCGACTTATCAAATTTTGAAGCTGCGTATTTTTTATCAATCAGAAGTTCGGTTCCAGATGATTCTCCATCAAATTCGAACATCGCATCGGTCATTATTACTTCGCAAATTGAACGTAATCCTCGCGCTCCTAATTTGAACTCCACTGCCTTATCCACAATGTAATCCAATGCTGAATCCTCAAATTTTAATTTAATACCTTCCATATCAAACAATTTAGAGTATTGCTTCACTAAAGCGTTTTTAGGCTCCGTTAAGATCGATTTCAATATATCTTTACTTAAAGGATCTAAATGAGTCAATACTGGCAATCGGCCAATCAACTCAGGTATCAATCCGAAATTTTTCAAATCCTGTGCAGTAATATATTGCAGGAGATTTTCCTTATCGATTTCTTCTTCTCTGGTTTCCGATTTAGCAAAGCCTAAGGGAGTAGTATTCAACCTCGAGGCTATTCCTCTGCTTATTCCATCAAAAGCGCCACCGCAAATGAAAAGGATGTTTTCAGTATCGACATTGATCATTTTCTGATCAGGGTGCTTTCTTCCACCTTGAGGTGGCACATTCACTGAAGTCCCTTCCAATAATTTCAACATGGCCTGTTGAACACCTTCACCGCTTACATCTCTGGTGATAGAAGGATTATCCGATTTACGGGCAATTTTATCTATCTCATCAATATAAACGATTCCTCTTTGGGCCGCTTCAACATTATAATCTGCAGATTGTAATAATCTGGTCAAAATACTTTCGACATCTTCACCCACGTAACCTGCTTCGGTTAAAACTGTAGCATCAGCAATACAAAAGGGAACTTGTAAAATTTTAGCCAAAGTTTTTGCTAAATAGGTCTTACCTGTACCCGTCTCCCCTACCATAATGATATTAGACTTTTCAATCGTTACGTCATCCTTGGTAGCTTTTTGCATCAATCGTTTATAATGATTATAAACCGCCACTGATATCACTTTTTTAGCCTCATCTTGGCCGACCACATATTGATCCAAATGTTTTTTCATTTCAATTGGACGAATCAAATTGAATTTTGGGTCTTTTGAAGATGATTTTGTTTTAACTTCTTCTTGTAGAATTTGTTGAGCCTGCGCAATACACTTATCACAAATGTGCGCGTGTATGCCCGATATCATCAAATCAACATCTTTTTTGTTTCTCCCACAAAAAGAACAGCTTACTTGTGTTTTGTCTTCTGCCATTACTTTCTCACTAATACTTCATCAATCAATCCATAATCCTTGGCTTCCTCTGCACGCATCCAGAAGTCCCTATCAGAATCTTTTTCTACTTGTTTGTATGATTTACCACTGTGTTTAGACAAGATATTATATAAATCCTCCTTAACAGAAAGAGTTTGTTTCAAAGAGATCTCCATATCTGAAGCTTGACCTTGCATTCCACTCATCGGTTGGTGTATCATAATTCTGGCATGTGGTAATGCAGACCTTTTTTTCTCAGCTCCACCGGCTAATAATACCGCTCCCATACTTGCTGCCAATCCTGTACAAATTGTTCCTACATCAGGAGATATATAGTGCATCGTATCATATATACCTAAACCAGCATAAACCGAACCACCCGGACTATTAATATAAAGACTAATGTCTTTCTTAGCATCTACAGATTGCAAAAACAATAGTTGAGCGGTAATTACGTTTGCGATATTATCATCCACTTGCATGCCCAAGAAAATTATTCTATCCATGATTAAGCGGGAAAATACATCTATTTCCCTAAAATTGGTGGGACGTTCCTCAATGACAGCTCTGGTCATATTTTCTACCTGCTGTACATATGAATCGACCATACTACCTGATAAACCTTCGCCTTTAACGGCAAATTTCCTAAATTCCTCTTTATTAATCATTTAAGTATTTTGTTATAAGTACAAATTTAAAAAAAAAGTCCTTCTTTAAAAGGACTTTTCAATTAACGGTAAAATTTGCTATTAGTTTGCGTCTACAGCCTTTTTAAAGCCATCGAGGTCAACTTTCTTATCTTTTATGGATATCTTCTCCTTAATAAAGTCCAAAACTCGCTTGTTAAGCATCTCTTCGTAGACTTTACGGTAGTTTTCACCATTTTCGCCTTGAAGGTAATTTTGAGCAAAACTGTCCATATTCTCACCTAACTGGTCAGCCATTCCATAAGCTCCAAATTGCTCAGCAATCATTTTCTTAGTGTAATCCATGACATCAGCATGCTCTACTTTAATATCATCTTGATTAGCATCAGCAATTTTGTTTTTGATCAAATTCCAACGCAAATCTTTAGTATATAAATCATATTCCTTGTCAATTTGCTCTTGGGTAATCTTACCTTCGTTACTTAACAATAACCAGTTTTTCAAGAAATCATCTGGTAAATCGAACTTTGTCTTCTCCACCAAATTATCTACCAAATCTCTATTTAAAAGGTTTTCAGTTTCCCGATCGTAGTTCTCGGCAATGGTTTCTTTTATCTTTTTATCAAATTCTTCTCTGGTTTTCACAGCATCTTTGCCAAATACCTTATCGAACAATTCTTGATTTACCTCAGCAGGTTTAGTTCTTTTGATATCAGAAACAGTTAGGATATATTCGCCAGAAGCGGCCTGAGCGTCAGTTTCATTTTGACCCAACAATCTTGATTTTGCTTCTGCAGATTTAAAAGTCTTTTCGATATCAAATTTGATTTTATCACCTTTCTTAACCCCTACGAATTGTTTCTGAGCTTTCTTTTCTGCATCCTCAATAGGCAAAACAACTTTTTCCTGAACTTCTCCGTCTGCGGTACTTAATTTCCCTTCAAGGCTATCCTCGGCTTTGCTTTCATCAACTGATTCAGTATCACCATGTTGCTTGGTTAAATTATCCATGGTTTCTTTCATCACTTTATCAGTCACCTCGATGGTGTGCTTTTCAACTTTAAATTTATCATTTAAAGGAATATCAAACTCCTCAACCAAGCCCAAAGTATATTCAAACTCAAAATCTTTTTGATTATCCCAATCTATTTTAGCAGCATCCTCTTGATTGGGTAGAGGTTCACCTAAGATTTTCAAATCGTTTTCTTTGATGTAGTCTGTCAAAGATTTTGATAACATGCTGTTGATCTCTTCAACCAAAATGCTCTTCCCGTATAGCTTCTTTACATAGGATGTAGGCACTTTTCCAGGACGAAAACCTTTGATATTGGCTTTTTTCCTGTACTCTTTGATTTTTTGTTCAACATTAGGTTGATAATCAGCTTCATTTAGTATAATTTTAATAGAAGCATTGGTGTTGTCCTTTTTGTTGAGTGTAATGTCCAAAACAATTAATTTTTATAGTGTTATCGATATACAAAAAAACCCTTCATTCCCAAGTAATACTACTGGAACTAAGGGTTTGAGTTATGTGCGGATGAAGGGACTCGAACCCCCATGCCGTGAGGCGCTAGATCCTAAGTCTAGTGCGTCTACCAATTTCGCCACATCCGCATTCATTAATTTGAAGTGCAAAGGTACGCAAAAATATTTTCGTTGCAAGTCGGGGAAATGTTTTTTTATTGGTTATTTTGAACTTTAGTTTTTAAAGCATTTATGCAGAATATAGATTTAGAAGAAGAACGTAAGATTATTCTTAGAGAGTACAGGAAACTTTTAAGGAAGTCAAAACCATTTCTCAAGGACGGAGATGCGAAATTGATAAAAAAGGCATTCACAACCTCTATGGAAGCCCATAAGGAGATGAGAAGGAAATCAGGTGAGCCCTATATTCTTCATCCTATTGCTGTGGCTACAATTTGTGTAGAAGAAATTGGACTAGGCACCACCTCCATTATCTCTGCTTTGCTGCATGATGTAGTGGAAGATACAGACTGGGAATTAGAAGATATTGAGCGAGAGTTTGGCCCAAAAGTATCTCCTATCATAGATGGATTGACCAAAATATCGGGCGTTTTTGAATACGGGACTTCCCAACAAGCAGAGAATTTTCGAAAAATGTTGCTAACGCTCTCGAAAGATGTTAGGGTTATTCTCATAAAATTAGCGGATCGATTGCATAATATGCGGACCTTGGAAAGCATGCCAAGAAATAAGCAATTAAAGATAGCTTCTGAAACCATTTTTCTTTACGCCCCTTTGGCTCATCGCCTAGGCTTATACGCCATCAAGTCAGAATTGGAAGACCTGCATCTAAAATATACAGAGTCGGAGATCTATAGAGACATTGCCAATAAAATCAATAATACAAAAGCTGCTAGAAAGAGGTTTATCAATAATTTCATTTCCCCTATTGAGGGTGAATTAAATAAATTGAAATGGAATTATTATATAAAAGGAAGGCCAAAATCAATTTACTCTATTTGGAGTAAAATGAAAAAACAAAATATTCCATTTGAGCAAGTTTACGATTTATTTGCCATTAGAATAATCATTGATGCGCCAGATGAGCATGAAAAAGCGGCATGTTGGGAGGTTTATTCAATTGTCACAGATTTTTACAAACCCAATCCTGATAGGTTAAGAGACTGGATTTCAACTCCCAAAGCTAATGGTTATGAGTCGTTACATACTACTGTTATGAGTGACAACGGAAGTTGGGTAGAAGTTCAAATTAGAACTGCGAGAATGGATGAAATTGCCGAAAAAGGATACGCAGCGCACTGGAAGTATAAAGATCATTATACAAAACCTGAAGAAACCCGATTAGAACAATGGATTGCTAGAGTAAGGGAAATGTTGGAATCCAATGATACTAATGCTATTGAATTCTTGGATGATTTTCGGTCTAACCTTTTTTCAGACGAAGTCTTCGTTTTTACACCAAAGGGTGAATTAAAAACTTTGCCAAATGGCGCCACAGCATTAGACTTTGCCTTTGATATCCATACAGAAATTGGTGCGAAATGCTTGGGTGCAAAAGTCAACAATAAATTGGTACCGTTGAATTATGAGTTGAAAAACGGAGATCAAGTGGAAATCCTGACTTCAAATAAACAAAAACCAAGTGAAGATTGGTTGCGATTTGTAGTCAGTTCCAAGGCGAAATCTAAAATAAAGGATGTTTTAAAAGAGGATAAAAAATTTGCAGCCATTGAAGGCAAAGAAATAGTGTATAGAAAATTGAAACAGATGAAAATCGCACCATCTGATGAAGTAATCAATAAGATTAGAGCATATTTTGATGAAAAAACTCCTTTAGAATTGTATTATGGCATAGCTACAGGAAAGCACGATCCGAAAAACATCAAAAAGTTTCAGGATGAAGTATTAGATGCTCCAAATAAAAATAACAATAAGAGAATACGCTCCTCCACAGATGCAAAATCATTTGAGCAAGAATTGAAAAAAGCTAAAGGAGAGGATATGCTGCTGATTGGTGAAGACATGGACGTGGTGGATTATGTAATTGCTAAATGTTGCAACCCCATTCCCGGAGATGAGGTTTTTGGATTTGTGACGGTAAATGAAGGGATTAAAATTCACAGGACTTCATGTCCTAATGCACCGGAATTATTATCTAATCATGGCAATAGAGTAGTAAAGGCAAGATGGACATCGCAACAAGAGATTGCCTTTTTGGCTGGCTTGCAGATTATTGGAACAGACAGAGTGGGTCTTATTAGTGACGTGACACAAATTATATCCAGTGAACTGGAAGTCAACATGCAATCAATTTCCGTTGATACCAAGGACGGAATTTTTGAAGGGAAAATTCACCTTTTTGTTCAGAACACTAAGCATTTAGACCAACTTATCGGAAAATTGAAAGCCGTTCGAGGGATTGTCAAGGTGAACCGCTATGATTAATTGTAGATTTCCTATATTTGCCAAATCAGAAGGGAGTTGATTATATTATGGCATTGAACGAAAAGGTTTATAAAGAAGTAAAACAAATTTTCACGGCTTATTTAGAAAATAAAGGATTAAGAAAAACGCCTGAGCGTTATGCTATCCTTGAAGAAATATATACCCGAACCGGACATTTTGATGTAGAATCTCTCTATATCAGTATGAAAAATAAAAACTATAGGGTCAGCCGTGCAACTGTTTACAATACGTTGGATTTATTGGTAGAATGTGATTTAGTAAGCAAGCATCAATTTGGTAGAAATTTAGCTCAGTACGAAAAATCATATGGATACAAACAGCACGATCACGTAATCTGTGCTGAATGTCACAAAGTAGTAGAGTTTTGCGATCCGAGAATCCAAAATATTAAAACCATGATTGGCGACTTATTGAATTTCAAAATCATGCATCATTCTTTAAATCTTTACGGAATATGTGGAGATTGTCAAGCAAAATTAAAAACAGAAGAAAAAGAGTAATTTTTTAATCATATATAAAATGGACTACAAAAAAGAAGTCATAAATAATATTTTGAATTTAGAAATTTCTGGTGACTTGATAGGCGAAAATAATGGGCCCGGATTAGTAGAAATGTTGAATGATCACATCAATAAAGGTATCAATAAGTGTATCATTGATATTTCGGGAGTCCGCTATATGAACAGCAGCGGAATTGGAGTATTGATCACAATCTTAACTAAGCTTAGAAATAAAGATGGCGAGGTGGTATTAATAAATCCTTCTGAGCAGGTAAAAAAGTTATTAGTGATCACTAAACTCAATAATATCTTCTCAATTTACGATACCAAAGAAGAAGCTTTAGAAAGCTTAAAATGAAAAATCACATTTCTAAAAATAATTAGTATTTCATCAAATGCAGCTTTAATTGTCTATAGCTGTCAAATTTAAAATCATAAAAAATGAAAATGGATGTTTTGTTGGGTCTTCAATGGGGGGATGAAGGAAAAGGAAAAGTAGTGGATGTTTTAGCGCCCAAATACCATACAGTGGCTAGATTTCAGGGTGGACCCAATGCGGGGCATACTTTAGAATTCGATGGCAATAAGCATGTTCTTCACCAAATTCCCAGCGGTATTTTTCGAAGTACTATAAAAAACGTAATTGGGAATGGGGTGGTATTAGATCCTGTTATTTTCAAAAAAGAGATTGAGAAATTAGACCCATTTAATATCAATTTCAAGGAGAGTTTGTGGATTTCCAATAAGGCACAGTTGATTTTACCTACACATAGACTTTTAGATGCCGCTTACGAAAAGTCTAAAGGCAACAAAAAAATCGGCTCAACTTTGAAAGGGATAGGACCAACTTACCAAGATAAAGTTGCTAGATTAGGGTTACGAGTTGGAGACATTTTCTATCCAAGCTTCCCTGAGAAGTATAAGAAATTAGTCGACATTCATAAAATGACACTTGATTTCTATCAATATGATTATGCTGAATTAGAAGAAGCCGAGAAAACTTTCTTTGAGGCACTCGAATATTTAAAAACATTTAATGTCAGTTCTACAGAATACCTCATCAATAAAGAATTGAAAGAAGGGAAGTCAGTTTTGGCTGAAGGTGCTCAAGGATCATTGTTAGATGTAGATTTCGGGAGTTATCCTTTCGTGACCAGTTCCAATACCATGACTGCGGGTGTATGTACAGGTTTAGGCGTGGCTCCTAATAGCATTCAAAAAGTATATGGAATCTTCAAAGCTTATTGTACTAGAGTAGGCGGAGGCCCCTTCCCTACTGAGCTTTTTGACGAAGATGGAAAAGAATTACAGAAAGTAGGAAATGAATTTGGTGCTACCACAGGTCGCCCGAGGAGATGTGGATGGTTGGATATCCCAGCCTTGAAATATGTGGTCATGATCAACGGAGTAACGGAATTATTTATGATGAAAGCAGATGTTCTTTCAGGTTTCGAAAAAATAAAAGTCTGTACTCAATATGAGTTGGAAGATGGTACCAAGACTGAGGAATTTCCTTATGATATTGTAGATTCAGAAGTAAAACCTATTTACGAAGAATTAGACGGCTGGAATTGCAGTTTGGACAAAATCAATTCCTTTGACGATATGCCTCAGGCACTGACAAATTACATTACTTATATAGAAGATAAAATCGGTGTTCCAATTAATTTGGTTTCAGTAGGGCCAGACAGGACTCAGACGATTTTGAGATAAACCGAGAGATTTAAGAATAGAAAAGGGAGTCCAGCGATTGGCTTCCTTTTTTTTGGGCCTCATAAAAAATGCCACAAAGCCCTAAATCCAAATAAAATCTTGATCTGTGAGTGTAGGCAAGAGGACAAACCTGCCTGCCGGCAGGAAGGAATGCGGGCCAGACGAGGATGTGCGTTGAAGCATATTTTTGTCTTGATTTTTTCTTTCTTTTTCATCAAGGAAAAAGGAAGGTGAAAAACTACAAAGTATAATTTGGCATTCTATCATTTGATCAAGCCCTAAAACCCCCAATTTTAATTAAAGCATTATATTATGAGGTTATGAACATAATTGAGTCATAAAAAAGACTCTTTATATTTGTTTAGACCTATTTTATCATCCATTTTCATTTATCAAGAGAAATCTAATTTTCGAGTAAATGCAGTATTTTTTCTATTTCTTCTTCTGAATAATCAGATTCAGTGATTGATTCTAACTCAAAATGCGTAATGGTCTTTGAACCTTCTTTGGTTAACTTACAAAATATTATTCCCGAATGGTACAAGGGCCATAATGAGCTTTTCCCACCATAAATTTCACTAATGATTTTATATTGATTAGGGAGCTCCAAATCCAGAAAGAAAAAGACATCAGAAGTTAAAGGCATACTTCCAAACTCATTGTTTTTTGTGGTTAAAAAATACTGATAGCTTTCTCCATTAATAGAACTGTCTTTTCGGTTAATAATTGAATTTGGTTCAGAATTGAATTGCACCGGAGGAGTTGTGTCTTATATTTTCCGTGATTCTGGCCTATATTCGTATCGAGATTGGTCTCTTATATCTAGGATTTGAATGACAGGTTCACCTAAAACTTTATTTAGACGAGGGCCAAAAAATTGATTGACCATAAAATCCCCTGCAAAATCGAATGTTATACTATCAATATAACCATCATCTATTAAAGATTTATAAACCAACTTAAAATTGCTACTATCCTTTATTTCGAATTGTGCTTTAGCAAAGTTTAAATTGCTTATAGTTAGAAATGTAACTAAAATTGAGATTTGCAAAAGTGTCTTTTTAAGAATCATAGTTGTTGTTTTATTAATCTAAAGCTATTTTATTCTGCTTAGCATACTTTTCAATTCTTTTCAACCCCACTTTCCTTCGTCTTTTATTTACATTTTCAAAATCTTCAATTTTATTAAATCGGAAAGAAGAAGATTCTTCATCATAGTAATATTGCGTCCCATAGATTTGTGGCATCTTATTTCTGACTCTAAGTCTATCAATATAAAGTGCGTATTTACTTTTTTCAATTTTATTAGTGTAGTAGGCTTGCTCTAGTATTTCTTTAAAGCTTTCCATTTCTTCTGTTGAGGAATGCTGAATAGCTAAGAACAAGCCCATATTAGCCAGTTCTCCTATTTCTTTTTTGCTTTTCCAGCCATATTCATTCAGAAAAATGGGCACTTTATGTAAAAGTGTTGAATCAAGATATTTCATTTCTTTGATCAACTCTTGATCCTCTGATTCAGGATTTACTTGCTGCCTAATTTTTAGGGATTTGATTGCGAGTTCCTCTATGGTTTTTGCTTCTTCTTTGAAATTGTTGTTAGATTGATTTTGAGAATAAGACGGGATTGAAATTATATAGAAAATAGAAATGGCAAGGAATAGATGGTTTTTCATTTATATATAGATTAATAGTTTAGTGACTTTAAAACGAACATAGGGCAAAATTAATTATGCTTAAAGTAAATTATTGCGAACTTCACAACTCACTATCCAAGCTCTCCCCCTCAATTTGACTATTTAAACTAATCGCATTTAGCCCTTTTTCCTCTTTCAGATATTTAGTGAATACATTGGAGTATCCATGCGTAGAATATACCGTTTGAGCTTCTGATAACTTTACAGCTTCCAACAATCCATTCCAGTCCGCATGGTCTGAAAGTACAAAACCTCTATCTGCAGCTTTTCTTCTTCTAGTCCCTCTCAACATCATCCAACCTGAAGCAATTCCTGTACTGTAAGGCGCTAATTTTTTCATCCAGGGGGTTCCAATTGAAGCGGGAGTTGCAATCACTAAATTTCCTGCATAGTTTTTCTTGGGAATATCATTTGTGATTTTTATAGTTTCAGGTAAATCTAATCCTGTTACTCTAAGAGCTTCGGTAGCATTTTCTACTGCTCCATGAGTATAAATTTCGCCAATCTTAGTGTCTACATTTTTCATAATTCTTTGAGCCTTGCCCAAAGCATATGCAAAAATTACAGAGGTCTTGCCTTCCTCCTTATTCTTCCTCCACCAAGTATTTATTTCTCCGAAAGTCTCATTTTGGGGTTTCCATTGGTAAATAGGTAAGCCAAAAGTAGTTTCCGTTACAAATTCGTGACATTTTACCGAGTCAAAAGGAGTTGATAATCCATCATCTTCCAATTTGTAATCACCCGAAACAACTGCAACTTTACCCTTAAACTCTAGTCTGATCTGAGCGGAACCTGGGATATGTCCTGCTGGGTGAAAACTAACTTTGACACCATTAATTAAAATATTGCTATTGTAGTCAATTGTTTCAATTTGAATATCATGCCCTAATCTTTGTTGCATGATATGCTTAGACTGTGGATGCGCTAAATAATAACGATGTCCCGGTCGAGAGTGATCTGCATGTCCGTGGGTGATTAAAGCCTTTTTGACTGGGCGCCAGGGATCAATATAGAATTCTCCCTTTGCACAATAGATTCCCTTATTAGTAAATTGAAGAAGTGAACTCATTCCTATTTAACACCGCCAATCAGTCTTTGTTTTTGTTTACTTTAGCAACAATCCGAAACAATTCATGGATCTCTTCTAGATCTAAAGGCGCAAAAAATGTTGCCATTTTATCGTTAATTACTGGTTCAATATTTTGTATCAAGGTGGTGCCTTTAATATTTATGGATATCGCTGAATTTCTTTTATCAAATGATTGCCTAGCTCTATTAATTAAACCCTTATCTACCAGTCTTTGTACTATTCTAGAGATATCTGGGACATTTTCTTTTAATTGAATTTTTACTTCATTAAGGTTCATCGCTTTATCCGATTGCCCTTTTAATATTTTCAATACCTCGAACTGTTGTCGAGTGATGTCAAAAGCCTTTAACTCTCTAGCAATATTGTAGGATAACTTCTGTTGACAGCTTAATAATGTCGAAAAGGTTTGACTAATTAATTTTTGAGAATTTACATTTTCTGGCCAAGCTGACATCCTTTGCTTCGATAAATTGTAATGATTAACCGACTAATAAACTAAAATTAAGGATTAAACTTTAATTTCCGAAAATAATATCGGATAAAACTTGACATTTCATTTCTGTTTCCTCCCATTCTTTTTCTGGCTTTGAATCTTCAGTTATCCCTGCCCCAGCATAAAAAGTGACAGAATGATTACTAATTTGGCAACACCGCAAGTTGACAAATAAATGACTTAAACCCTCTGAATGTACAGGACCTAAAAACCCACTAAAATAACTTCTATTGTGCTTTTCTTGCTTAGTCAAGAAGTCTAACGCAGCCTCTTTTGGCATTCCACAAACTGCTGATGTCGGATGCAGTAATTTTAACATTACAGATCCCAATTCTGGAAAGTTGGTAGTGGAGGTATTAACTTTGAAAGTGGTTTTTAAATGGAGAAGATTTCCCGCTTGAATGGTTTTTGGCCCAATTTCATCAAATTCTCTTAATCTAATTTTCTTGAAGCAATTGATAATATAGCGAGAGACAAATGCTTGTTCTTCAATTTCTTTCTGTGTCCAAGTCGTGTCTGCTATGCTTTTTACCGATTTCGACTGCGTCCCTGCCAAAGCCATGGTTTTAAAATATCCCCCCTTTTGTTCTTCAATTAAAGTTTCTGGGCTAGCTCCAAACCAGAGACCTGTTTTGGCTGAAAATGTCAAGTTTACAAATGCATTAGGATACTTACGACAAGCCTCTACAAAAGCCTGACCTATATTAATATCGTTCTTATGATCAATGCTTTTAACTTTTGAAGGCACCACTTTATAAAATTTTTCCCTCTTTATGTGCTCTATACTTTGCTCCACCATTTTGATATAATCAGATGATGAAGTTGACAGAGTGAATTGGTCTCTGCTTAACAAGGTGAAATCAAATCGGCTGGCTTTATCGATTTTTTCTTCAATTTCTTCTGTGGGTGATTTTCTCCATTCAACAGAGACAAGTTTATCAGTACTGGTTGTAGAAATCTCTAAATCAATTTGTGCTAAAATATCGGCATTGAAATGAACAATTTTATCTATATTGATTTGAAATGGATGCATCAAGAAACCGGAAGAAAGGTCCTCTAGATTTAGATCATTAATATTTTTGGCTCCCGATAAATCACACAAAATCTGAATCTTTGATTCATTAGGAAGTCTATAAATAGCTACTGCAGCATTTAATTGCTGAGCGAATGCCAAAAACTTATGTAGATGTGCGGCTGCTGTCAGCCTTTTTTGCTTTATGCTTAAAATCTCTCTTTCCAATATTATTTTTTAACCACTGCCATTGTAATACGACTAACACATATCAATTGTTCACGCTCATTCATTATTTCAATATGCCAAACCTGTGTAGTTCGACCAATGTGGACTGGCGTTGTTTTACCATATACCCACCCTTCTTTAATGCCACGTATATGATTGGCGTTTATGTCTAGCCCCACACAATAGAATTTTGCTGGATCAACCATCAGCATTGCAGCCACACTGCCCAAAGTTTCAGCTAAGACCACAGATGCACCACCATGCAATAAGCCATAAGGCTGGTGGGTTCTTTTGTCAACTGGCATTTTGGCCACTAAATAATTATCACCTATTTCAGTAAAACTCATCCCTAATACTTCAGAGATGGTGTTTTTACCTAATTTATTGAGTTCTTCCACACTAGGCTTTTGAAGAAATTTTCTATCCATAGCTATTACACTAAATCTGTTTTGTATTTTCGAGCCGAAAATTACGGATTCAGATTCAATAATGAACAATATTTCCTGAATTTGATTCATTCAGAAATCACAATTATGATTAAAGATATCTATATAGTTCGCCACGGACAAACTGACTTCAATTTAAAAGGAATAGTTCAGGGCAGTGGTGTTGACGCTTCGCTAAATGATACAGGCAGAAAACAAGCTGCGGAATTTTTTAAAGCTTATGGCCATTTCCCTTTTGATAAATTATATATCTCGAATTTGAAAAGGACTTATGAATCGGTAAAAGAATTTATCGATCAAGGACTTTCTTTTGAAAAGCTTTCGGGCTTAAATGAAATCAGTTGGGGCACTCGTGAAGGACAGCCTTTTACGCCTGAGGAAAATAAATATTATTACGCCATGTTGGATAGATGGAAAAATGGAGAAACATCCTTGCCTGTTGAAGGCGGAGAGTCTCCAGATCAGGTGGCGATGCGTCAATTGGATTCAATAAAATATATTATGAGCAAAAAGGATGAACATAAAGTGTTGATTTGTATGCATGGAAGGGCAATGCGAATTCTTTTGGCTCAGCTATTCAATTATCCACTTTCTGATATGGACATCTTTCAACATTCGAATTTAGCTTTATATCATATCAGAGCAACAAAGAATATGTTTCAGATGGTGAAGTATAATGATAAAGGGCATTTGAGTGCTGGTATTTAAAGAATGATAAAACAAGTTTATAAAGGCAAGGAGAAACTAAACTTCTATTCTTTTTACTTCTTCTCAATTTCTTTTCTCCTATAATGAGCAATGGTAGCTAATTAATTAAATGATATCCTCGGTGGGTGGCTTACCGACCAAAAGCACCTAGCTGGAATAGGTGGTCGGTTTGCCACCGACCTTGGAAACTGGAATGCTATTTATTTAAGATATAAGCCATATCTTTTACTGAAATCCTAAAAAATAACCAAGGTTATTTTTCTTTGTGTTCTCTTGTCTCTTTTATGGTGGAAATATGCTGCCGATTGTACCTGCTCACAAGCATTATTATTTAATCACAAAAGATTCAAAAGAAAACAAAGGTTTTTCGCTAAAGCGAAAATCGCATTTAGGAAATTTCCTTAACGTAATAACAATCAGGGGGCTACAAGGGGGTGATGCGATCTGCATTTAAAAAAAAGTTATACGTCTTAATGTTCGATTTTCAAACCATAAATACTTGAAAACTAAAAAACCAACAATCCTCCAATAAAAATCAAACTACCTAAAATCAAAGAAAATAGACTGTAAGGCAGGATATCTTTAGCTTTCAGTTGTGTTATCCCCAATAGAGGCAAGGCCCAAAATGGCTGCAGCATATTGGTAATCTGGTCGCCATAAGACAGTGCCATTACTATTTTGGGAATGGGAATGTTTAAAGCTTGCGCAGCTTCTACCACAATTGGACCTTGCACAGCCCATTGTCCGCCACCAGAAGGGACGAAAAAATTCACTAAGCCAGCACTGAAAAAAGTTAAAATTGGAAATGATGTAGCTGTAGATATAGAAACAAAAAAATCGGATATTAAAATCACCAAGCCGGAATATTTCATGATTCCCATTATTCCAGAGTAAAGAGGAAACTGAATTACGATTCCACTCACTCCTTGAATACCAGAATTCACAGCTGACATAAATTTTGCTAGGCTGCCATGAAGTAAAATCCCAAAAGTAAGGAATAGAAAATTGACAAAATTCAAATCCATAAATGCCTGATTGGATTGCAATTTGTCTACAGCAAATAATAGAGCACTTATGAGCATCACTCCACCTAAAGCATAAGCTATCCAAGCCTTGTTTTCACTGTCATTTGATTGGCTCTCTTTAACTTTTTCTTCTTTATAAGTTAGTATTGATTGATAATCAGAGTTTGACTTAAAATATTTCCCTAATAGGTAGAACAAAGCTGGCACGGCAATCAAAATCACAAAACTTATGATAATATTCATAGTAGAAAACAGCGTTTCGGAAATACTGATGACCCCTATTTTATCTACTAAAAAATGCTTTGCTTCTGCTACTTTCAAGGGTGCAGAAGCTGACAATCCACCATGCCAAACCATCATTCCTGAATAACCCGCAGCACCTAATATTCCATAGTTGAAGGATTTATTTTGCGCTGTGAAATTCTCGCCAATTCTTCTACTCAATATGGCACCAAAAACCAGGCATAGCCCCCAGTTTAGAAAACTCATGATAATGGTGAAAAAACTAATTAAAAATCCTGCCTGTGCAGTGTTTTTGGGAATAGAAGCAATTCTGTGAATAATTCTGGAAAAGAAAGGTGTCAGGGCAAGCGTATGGCCTAAAAGTAGAATGAGTACCATTTGCATGGTAAAAGCCAATAACTCCCAAAATCCTGTTTGCCAATAACCTAAAATGCTTTGCGATTGCTCCAGTACGTTCCCCTCTTGAGCTGTAAATAACAAAGCAAGAAAAAATGTAATTCCGCTTAATAGAATTGCTATCACAAAGGGTGAAGGAAGAAATCGTTCTACTAGCTTAATATAGGATGTGGAAAAAGACATTTAGCAGTTTTCTTGAAAATTACACGCCTAGATCTAATTGTCCAAAAATGTAGCCTTGAATTAATTTAACTCTGAAAGAAATTCTAAAGTATCCACTCCATCCGCATAGTCCCATAGCTCTGGCTGTTGTGCTTTTCCTGGTTCTATTTCAGCGCCCTGTTGTACTACGCATTGGATTTGCTCTTTTTGTTTTGAGAGCTTTTCTTCTAATTCCTTATCGCTCTTGTAAAATTCATAAAACAGTACTGATATGGGAGAAACTAAAGCTTCGTCCTCTTTCATCAGGAAAAAACCTGAGTCTAAATGGGGCTCGTCATTTACTAAATAGATTGATTTATTGTAATCATAATTATTTACCCATTTATGGTGATCTGCCACCCATTTGAAACCTTCTAAGGCCTTGATGAAGGGAGAAAAGTCAAATCCCTCTGGTACTAAAAGTTTGCTTACATTTCGGCATCCTAAACCGTAATATTGAAATATATCTTTACCCAAAGCTTGAATTTCTTCTTCTGATTCCTTTCCTGTTAAAACGGCTACTGAGCTTCTGTTTTTGCGGATTATATTAGGATATTTTCCAAAATACTGTTCAAAATATCTCGCAGAATTATTGCTACCTGTTGCTATCACGGCATCAAAACCACCAATAGTCTCTTGAGTCAGTTCGATCTTATTTTCAAATTCAGGATTGATAGCTACCAACTTCGCTACTATTTCTTTTAATAAATATGGATCCTGAGAACTTAATTTCGCTATTACACTATTGCCTGAAATAAGAACCGACAAGAAATCGTGAAAGCCAACTAGCGGAATATTTCCTGCCATGATTACGGCAATTTTTTTTGAGCTTTCTTCGGGTAAATCATACTTTTCTACCCATTGCTCCAATTTTTCAGCATCTAACATCTCACCTAAAGCCTTTACTGCATGCACCACATTTTCACGCGTAAACCAATTATTGTGAGCTGTGGCACGGAAATACCATTGATCCAACTCGGATTCACTCATATTTCGTAATTGTTCTCCTAAGGTCTTAAAGGCTTCTATTCGCGCTGATAAATTCATGGATATCTAAAGATTTGAATATTGAAATGCGAAATTACAGGTTTTGCATTAGAATTGAAATATTAAGTTGGAAGTATGAAGCGGGAAGTATAAAGTCAGAAGCTTGAAGTTTTCTATATACTAAATACCAGACACCATCATATGAAAGAATCTACAATGTAACCTATAAGTGTAAGGGAGGTTAAATCATATGAACTAAAACGTAAAAATACAACTATGGCAATTAAAAGAAAAGTAACAGCAAATTGGAAAGGTACTGCAACAGATGGAAAAGGACATTTAAGCAGTTCCAATAAGTTTTTTGACAATACGCCTTATTCCTTTAAAGGTAGATTTGAAAATGAAGATGGAACTTTAGGAACAAACCCTGAAGAATTGATAGCAGCTGCGCATTCGGGCTGTTATGCTATGGCATTAAGTGTGGCTATTTCACAAGCAGGTCATACACCTGATGAAATTGACGCTCAGGCAGAAGTGGTTTTAGATAAAGAAGGAGAGGGCTTTGCCATTAAAGAGATTAAATTGACCGTAAAAGGTAAAGTTAGTGGTTTGTCCGAAAAAGAATTTTTAGAAATGGCAGAAGGCGCTAAAGAAGGATGCCCTATTTCAAAAGCATTAAGTGCTGTGCCTATTTCATTGAATGCAAGCTTTGAATCATAATTCAAAAGGCATGGCTTAAGGTCATGCCTTCTTTTTTATTACCCGACTGGTTCATCTAATAAATAGAAGTCAATAAATTCTCTTACACAACCTTTTCCGCCCTTGGTATCTAGAACTAAATCCACGGTTTCTTTCACTCTTAAAACTGCATCAGCAGGACAAGCAGAAAAACCTACTGCTTTCATGACCGCTAAGTCGTTGATGTCATCGCCTATAATGGCGACTTCAGATAGTTTAATGTCTAGTTTTTCGCACCAATCTAAAAGGATATCAATTTTAGGCTCGCTTCCCACATAAAGGTTTTTGATATTCAGCATTTCAGCACGGACTTTCACCATCTTGATTTTATGAGCGGAAGAAATAATACCCGTTTGAATGCCAAACTTCTCCAGGGCTTTTATAGCCATTCCATCTTTGGCATTGTATTTTTTGAACTGATCGCCATTTTCAGTAAAGAACATTCCCGCATCAGTCATAACACCGTCCACATCCAAAATCAAAAGTTTAATGTCCTTAATTTTAGATTTATCAACAAACATTGGTCTACAGAGCATATTAGCATAATCTAATTCATTTTCAGCACAAAAAAGTTTAAAATCACCTAGAGAAAGTTGATCCAATCTTTGAATGTTAAAACCATCTAAAAAATCAGCCATTGACTTTTTTTCTCTGGCTAGATACGCTTCAATATTTCTTTTCAGTAAATCCATTGGTGTTATTTATTCAAGTCCGTAAAAGTACTAATTCTTATTGGGTTTCTATTTTAGATGTTAAATAGAATGAAAATGTTAGTCCGTAAGATTCCAGTTCTCTATTATTACTTCTGCTGATATATCTCCAATAAAAAGTTGATACTGTCGAACCAATTGTGCTTTATACATGGCACTGCCGGGAATGAATTCAATATTATTTTCTTCACAATAGCTCTTTAAGAAATTGGGTTTGTTATCCTTTTGGGGCATATTGTGACAGAAAAGCATTTTACAATTGTTTAGCAATTCGGAAAAGCCTTTTGCGTCTAAGAAATTAGGCTGTGATGAGATAGGAGTCGCATCTACTATCAGATCATAAGGTGCTGATATTTCATCATCTTTAATTCCTAAGTCCTCTTTCTTAGCATTCACTTTTTCAGGACTTCTTCCCGTCAACACTACCCTCAAGCCCAAGTCTTTCAAGATGTGGTAAGCTACACCCGATACTCCGCCATTTCCATATATCGCTGCTGTTTTAATGGAATGCGCAGTTGATTTTAAAGCATTTTCTAAAGCCGTTTTCAATCCGATCGCATCCGTATTGTATCCATAGAGTTTGCCATTTTCATTCACTACGGTGTTAACGGCTAAGGTTTTTTTCGCAATTGGCTCTACTTCATCCAAAAAGGGAATAATCTTGGATTTAAGTCCGTCTTTACCAGTGACTGCGCCACCTCTTGAGATCGGTGAACGCAAGAGGTCAGCATAGTCTTTTGCTGCGATTTCGTGAGGAAAAGTGAAATACAACAGATTAAGTTCTAATTTCTGAAGTGCTGAATTATGTCTTTCAATAGAGCTGGCACTTCCTGATGTAGAGAAAATGAATTTTGAATGGGGCGTTAATGATACTTTAAATCTTTGTTCTGACATGCTGTTTTACTTAAAAAGTGATTTCCTTCATTGCTGATACAAATTTGTTAATGAATCCACTTTTTGTTTTTTCACTTAACAGATCTAAAGATAAGAATGGATTTAAATCTTCTAATTCTACCAATAATAGGCGTCCATCCCTCACTTTGCAGGCATCTACCCTTTGAATTCCTCTTTCCATATTATTCCAATCGATGAAACTCTGAGCAAATTCTAAATCCCCATTTGAAGGCTCATAGACTTTTAATTCCCATCTTTTACTTTTATCTGGTGCGTATAAGGCATATTGAAATTCATTATTGATGAAATAAAAGGAAACCTCATATTCAAAATTAATAAACGGCTGGATAAGCTTACTATTCAAATCGGCTTTACTTAATTCCTCTTGAGTCACTTTTTCCATACCAATAGAATCTGCTCCATTTTTAAGCTTGATGATATACTGTGGAGATGGTGGAAGTAAATTCAAATCAGCGATCTTGTCAACGGTAGGAATAACTGGGAAATCTAGTGAAAATAAATCAAGCAAATATTGCTTCCCTTTCATATCAGCTTTTCCATCAAATGAATTGAAAGTTGGAATTCCTTTTTCCTTTACGGCTTCCACAAATTCATTGAAATAGTCTTGATAGTAGGCCACTGGTCCTGTATTTCTGAACACGATAAAATCAGCTTTAGCCAAAAAGGCTAATGCCTGCTGCGGATTACCAATTAAGATATTGAAATGTGCTTGCAGTTGAGAAGTGATGTATAGATCTTCTTCATAGTAATTTCTGCCTTTGGCTGGGTAGTAAAGGTCTGAGAGATATAATAAGGTCGATTTTTTGGACATCTTGTTTGAACTTCACATTACTACTTTAATCTACCTTTAAATTTATTAAAAAATCGGATCATAATTAAAAAGAGGAAGTAAGAATAAAACCATGCTGCAAAAAGCGTTCATTTTCATACCCAAAATAATAATTAAGTCGAATTGGTAAAAAGGAAGATGTTAATCCGACACCTAGCTCAAGCAGTCTAGGGCTCTCTGCTGTTTGTAAATAATTAGCCATAAAATAAGACTTAAGTCCAATTTTCTTCAAGAGAGGTACGCGTCCCAAAATAGCACCATCAAAATCATGCTCGAAATTGGCTCCTACAAAATACTCTGAGGTACTATGTTGATAATAGTCAAGTAATTGGAATGCTAAGCCAAATTGCCGTTGATTTTGAGAAATGAAAATTTGGTTACCCATAAAATGGAAAAAGTCGATAGGAGTCAAATTACTTCCTGTTAAATACTGTCCGTAACTGACGCTGATTTTGCTAAAACCTACAGAATTCAAACTCCATCCATCTGACATATTTCCCCAGAATCTGCTATACTCGGTATCCAGCACTCCTACATCAAGACCAATTGTGAAAACTGGATATTTAGACGACAGAGGGAGTTTCCTGCCATTTACTAAATCAAATTTCCTTTTTGGTTGATAAGAGAGCAAAAGACTACTTTTTAATAAATCATTTTGTTCAAAGGAGCGATATTGTCCTTGAATGAGCGCTTGGTTTGGACTGAATTCCCTAGCTTCTTCCTCTTCATCATACCAATTGAAATCAGAATTATTTTCTAAAGGCTGCCTTTTATTAAATGAAGTTCCAAGTGTTATATCTAATCCATTTACAATCTCCCTTCTCCATTCCAAGGAAATAAAATCATTCCTGTAAAGCTTTTGGAAATTTTGCTTTTCAAATACAGTATATAACATGTTCAAATAATCGGTTATCAAAGGCCTTCCTGATATTTGATTTATATAGCTTCCGCCTTCCAATTCAATAAAACTGATATTTGCAGGATTCAATTCATATGAAAAAGCCCCCTTGGCATAGAAATCATGACTTGCAAAGCCATAACGTAATGATGCAGAAGCTGAATATTTATGTTCATTCTTAAACTGATCTTGGAAAGTTAAGCTAGGCTTTATTACACCACCCTCCACAGTATTAAAAGTAAAAATACCTACATCCAATCCTAGTTTTTCGCTGAGATTCCATTCACCTTCTGCCATGGCCTTTCTATAGAATTGCAAGGGATTTGGTTTCTTTTCTTTTGCGATGAGGCTTTGGTATAAGCTGTCATTATCACTTTTTTCAAGTTCAAAAGAATTTCCTTTGGTAGCCCTGTCCATTTGGTAGGCTCGTTGCTCTTCCTCTGTCAATTCAACTTGCCTCGTAGATTCCCACCATGAGGCAGGCTTTGAGTAGTCAGATTTATCAATTAGCTTATTAAGTTGCTCCGATTGCTCAGGCTTTGTAGCGCTAAAATCGTAATCATATGCTACATTATGATAGTATACTTCCAGATTACTTCCAGTCTTCTCCAAAAACAAATTAGATGAAAATGGTAGGAAAGTCCCGGTTTCATCATTTTTAATTGTTTGAGTTCTGATTTCTATATCCCCAGCCATACTCTTTAAAAAGATGTGAGACTGGTAAATTCTCCAACTGCCATCAATAATATAAATTTCTCCAGTAAACGTATTCCTATCGTTTCCTTTAGGAATTAGCTTGATTTTATGAGTAGTAAAACCAGCCTCTTCAAAGGATCCCAGAAAATCGTAATCATAAAAGCTAAATGCATCAGTAGCAATTGGAGATGCAATTCTTATTTGTGCCATTTGAGACCCTACCGAGAATGGTCTGTTTTGATACAAATCTATAAATACAGGATTATTTTTGCTCGCACTCAAATCATCTCCCAGAACCAAGGATGCTTTTAATTCCTGTAATTTCTTATCTTGTTCATATTGATAAACCCTATTGACAGATTCAGACAGATAGAATATCCCATTTTTAGGTGTAAGCATCGTTCCAAAAAAGTTAATCATATTATCTGAATTAGTCTCGGCCTTGCCAAAAAGCTTAGTATAAATACTATAACTTATGTTTTTATTTTCGCTTAAGTACTTCTCTCGACTTTTTTGGGCATTTCGTATGATTTCATAAGCCGGATTTTCTGCTTTTGCACTTACCTCAACAGCATTTAAAAACACCTTCTCAACACTTAAGACTGGATTAATTTCAGTTTTATCATTGGCATTTAGAGAAATATCACGCACTTCACTTTTATAACCAATGAATTGAAAGCTGATTTTATAATCGCCTGGCTTTAGTTTTAGGGAATATTCACCATCATAATTGGTGGAAGTGCCAATTGCTTGACCTAATATCACCACATTGGTGTAAGGCATTGGTTCATCATTTTCTGATTTTACAATCCCGTATATTTCGCCATTTTGAGCCAATGTTGACTGATTGCAAAAAGTCAATAGTAGTAGAGTAAGTACTAAAAAGGTGGTTTTAAATTGAAATTGAGAAGAATTGTTTCTCATGACGGTTTGGTTCCAACCAATGAAAAAATTAATCATTTCGATAGTTTATTAAAATTGAAGCCATCATGATGGCCAGATCTCGGTTCTTGTTGCAATAATACTCTGAAAACGGCATAAAAAAAACCATCTTCAATTTTGTTTGAAGATGGTTTCACTTGTGGTTTATAGGAGGGCTTACTGCATATCGCCCTTCGATAGTTTGATTTCTTTTTTTGCTTGATTCTCATTGATCTTTCCAGATTTTAGATCTTTTAATGTTGTAGATTTTAATTGCAGTTCAAGGGTTTCTGGAATTCCGCAGCCTTCACATTTGGTAACGCTGACTTTAAAAATTAACTGCTCGCCTTCTGGCAGACTATTGACGTTTTGTGCATACTCAACAATGTTGTTTCTAAGATCCTCTTCAAATTTCGGGTATAGATCTTTGATCAGCTCATCTCTTTCCTCTTGTGAAAGATTTTTCTGTTCTTGAGTGGGTACATTCCAACCATCTGAACCAGATTTAGTAGAAGAAACCATATCCATATAAAAAATCACGCCTAAGCCTTCGATTTGTTCTGCAGGCATTCCACCGTTGATATAGTAAGTCTCTGACAAATCGCGAGCATATAGTCTTTTGATGATAGTTTGGAATAAAGTCAAATCTTTAGCCAAAGGTTTTTCTTCCTTCACTGTGTTTACAATAATTCGGCTTTTAGCTTCCTTCCTGTCAATTTTTCCAGCCTGAAAAGCTCTAATGTCTTTTACGTTGGCCTCTACAGAAAGTCTGTTCGATTTCAATTTTTCTACTCGTCCTGCATCTCTGTAAAATCTTACATCATGTCCTTTTTCCATCACCAAAATTTTGTCAGAATCTTTTAATTGACTGATAAGATGACCGTAATCTAACAGAAAATCAACAATATTTTCTCTGTTTTCCACTGCCTTTTCTTCTCTCATGCTATCCATTTGGTGGATTTTGACTTGAGCTCTTTCCATAGCAACAGCTGCTCTTTTTTCCAATTCCGCTTGTCTTACTGCCAATTCCTTTCTTCTTTCGGCTCTTTCTTTTTCAAGTTCTGCCCGAACCTCAGCCTCCATTTCTTCTTCATCTTCCATATCAATTTGTATGTCTTCTATTACTTCAAAACTTTTAGCAATAGCATTGGAGATATCAGGCATTGGAGGCATTGGCGGCATATCAGATGTAAAACCGAAACCGAAAACATTGCTTTTTGGTAAAGATAAAATCACACCATATCCTTCGATGTATTGGGTTTGCTTATCTCGGCTATCATTGCTCCAATGGATAGATCTATTTTCATTAACCAAACTGTTTAAAACGGTTTGGGCTACTTTTAAGTCTTTGTCCATTGTTTGGCTGTCAATTTCTTGCGCCAAAGTTGTGGCTACAAAAAGGCATAATGCTACTATTAAACTATATTTTTTCATCTTTCTAGTATTTAATGTTTTAAAATCTTTCTTTGCTTGAGCGAGCTTTCAAGCTCGTGCTTTATTTTTCTCAATAAGCCTGTTCTTCTTGTTGATTACTAGCTAGACTATTGATCATCTGGCCGGTCTCTATTTTGAATAAATCTTTGTCTGATTCCATCAACTCCATTTTTGCAAATAGGTAGTCCATGTCTTCTTTTCTTTGCTCTTCTATGTAGTCAGCAAAATTTGTAAGTAATTCTTGAGTGTAAAGCTGTTGTTGTTCAGTACCTTCCTTCCAATAGGTTTGCATCATTTGCATATTACTTTCTTGTAATCCAGTGAGGTAATTATTGATTAGCTTTTTATTTTGTTGGCTTTGCAGAGATAAATACTTCTCTAACTCCTGTTTATCTTCTTTTCGTTCTGCATCCAATTTATCTTCATAGTTGGCCAAAGCAACATTTACCATTTGTTGGATTTCTGTTTTATCAAGTTGTGGATTGGATTGATTTTCATGTGTAAATGCAATTTGAAATCCACTGGTTTGCTTACTTATTTGCAGACCTGTGAATTTTCCTGCAATCATTAATAGTAGCAGGGAAGCTGCAATGGATAAAAACCATTTAAGAGCAGTTTGACCATGCTGTTTTTCAGTGCTTTTTTGTACATTAAAAAATGGAGGTGCACTTACTTTTTCATCTTCCCAGTTTCCCAATACATTTTTACCACTCTGAAAAGCTTTTAATTCTTCTTTTAGCTCATGGTTCTGAGCCAACTCCTTTTCAAATGCTTCCTTTTCTATTGAACTCATCTCATCATAGAGATAGTCCATCATTTTCGCTTTCCAATCTTCAGTTTTCATATCTTAAACTTTTTTCTGTAATGTTTTCTTTTGCTAATAATTTCCTCATATGGGAAAATGCATAGTACAATCTTGATTTAACTGTGTTTTCAGAAGTATTCAATGCCTCCGCTATTTCCCTAAATTTCAAGCCTTCATATTCTTTCATAATCAATACTTCCCTTTGATCTTTGCTAAGTTGCTGAAGACATTTCGTCAAAATATCTCCCAGCTCTCCTTGCAAATAGCTTTGCTCAGGATTGCTTTCTCGTGGTTTTGAAACTTCCCATGCTGGGCTACTATCTTCCTCTTGTTTGGGCAACAACTGATCAAAACTTAGCCATCGGTGTCTTTTTCCTTTTCTACTTTCTTGCCTACAAATATTCGTGACAATAGTGTAAATCCAGGGTTTGAACTTATCGCATTCTTTTAATTGCCCAATCTTATGATGCATGGCAATGAAAGTCTGCTGTGTTGCTTCTGAGGCTAAATCAGCATCGCCAAAATATTTGAAAGCATAATTATAAATACGCGGATACCACTCCCTTACCAATTCACTCTGGGCGTAAGTGTCTCCTGTTTGAGCTTGTGATATTAAATCTTCGTTTTGCACCGCGTACATCTTGTTCAATTCAATTTATGACTTATTTGAATCTATGATGAAGGGTAAGAAGAAAAAGTTTTAACTCGGTTAAATTATTTTTAAAGTATAGAGCATTTTCCATCCATTAGTTCAACCAATAAGGCAATCGGTTTAGAAAAACAGTTTGAATAAAATGATTGGTTAGTTATGATAGAAACCGTATCTTCAAGTAAGTAAGTAGCCGTAACTAATGCCATTGGACAAAAAATACCTCAAACTCCTTTCTGAAAAGTACCCAAATAAATTATCGGTTTCTACAAAAATAGTTTCATTAAGTTCAATCTTGAATTTAACCAAAGGGGCTGAGATATTCATTAGTGATGTTCATGGTGAACATGAAGCGTTTCAACATCTAATGCGCAATGGATCAGGCGTTATTAAACAGAAAATTGAGGAGCTTTTTACCTGTGAACTTTCAGCAAATGATTTGGCGCAATTGGCGACACTCATCTACTATCCTAAGGAAAAGCTAGAGTTAATCAAGGAAAATTCCGAAAATCTAAAAGCGTTTTATCTCAAAACAATTGTCAGATTAATCCAATTAACAAGAGATTTTGCTTCTATCTATGCAAGCAAAAAACTGAAGAGCTTATTACCAGAGGGCTTTAATGAAATTATTACTGAATTAGTGGCAGAACGAGATTTGGGTGATGAGAATGATTATTATGAGCATCTTATCAATAGTATTATCGAAATTGATCAAGCTGATGAATTAATTATCCAATTGTCATTTTTCATTCAAAAATTAGCCATACATAAAGTCCATATTATTGGTGATGTTTATGACAGAGGCCCAGGTGCAGAAATAATTATGGATGAGCTAATGAATCATTATTCGGTTGATTTTCAGTGGGGCAATCATGATATTGTGTGGATGGGTGCAGCATGTGGTTCAGAAGCCTGCATAGCCAATGTCCTTCGATTATCTTTAAGGTATGCCAATACCAACACTCTGGAGCGAGGCTATGGAATCAACCTATTGCCTTTGGCATCCTTTGCGCTAGAGTACTATAAAAATGATAAAGGTATTATTTTCAATCCAAAAGCAGCTCCTGATGAAATCCACAGCAGCTCAGAAGAATGGTTAAATCGGCTGATGCACAAGGCCATATCTATTATTCAATTCAAGTTGGAGCATCAGCTCGTAAAACGCAGACCTGAATTCGGTATGAATGACAGACTATTTATGTCTGAAATAGATTTAAGAAATGGGAAAGTAAAAATAGAAGGAAAATCTTATCCCTTAAAAGATCGGTATTTTCCAACTCTAGAAAATGGTAACCTTACCAAATTGCATCCTGAGGAAAGATTTTTAATGGATCAATTAGTAGAATCATTTCAAAAGAGCACTAAACTTCAAGCCCATGCTAAGTTTCTTTTTGAGAAAGGCAGCATGTATAAAGTTACCAATAAGAACTTATTGTATCATGGCTGTATTCCCTTGAATTCAAATGGTCTCTTAAAAGCAGTTCGAATCGACCACAGATCTTATAAGGGTAAAGCATTAATGGATTATTTTGATAAGCAAGTTCAATTAGCTTTTGCAGCCCGAAACGAATCCGAAGAAGAACTTAAAGGCGTAGATATTCTTTGGTACTTATGGGCTGGTCCAGACTCCCCAATTTTTGGGAAACATAAAATGGCAACATTTGAACGTTATTTCATAGAAGACAAAAGTATTCAGATCGAAAATAAGAACTACTATTACAACTACCGTGATAATGCGGAGACTTGTAAAATGATTTTGGAAGATTTTGGCCTCGGGTCTGAAGCTGTGATTCTAAATGGTCACGTTCCGGTTTCTGTAAAAGAAGGAGAAAGTCCTATAAAGGGAGCGGGAAGGCTAGTCGTTATTGACGGTGGATTTTCAAAGGCCTATCAAGATCAAACAGGAATAGCGGGATTTACTTTGATGCATAATTGCTACGGTAGACAGTTAATTGCACACGAAACTTTTGAAAGCCAGAAGATCGCAATAGCCGATGAAAAAGATATTGCTTATAGCGAAGTTTTTCTTGATCAATCAGAAAGCAAACAACGGATCAGAGACGTAGATGATGGGAAAAATATAAAAGAACGAATCGCTGATTTGAAGGAATTATTACTTGCATACAGGACTGGAGAACTAAAAGAGAAGACTATTTAAAGACTATCTTTTGGGATAAAATATACTCACAAACTACATATCATCAATATTTTATATGACCAATATTTAAAATTTCAATAAATAATTAGATAAATACATACGATCAAGGCCAAGTCGTTTCCGTTTGAAAGATTAAAACGATTGGAGATGGAAAATCAAATTTTAAAAAAAGAAGATTTGGCTAATGTTCATTTTACAGTTAATGAAGCATTCAGCGATGTCACCAAGAAAAAACATTTAATGTCAGATTTAATTAGGGCCCAGTCTTTAGGAAACCTTGAAAAAACTAAAGTTAAAATCACTTTTCATTTACAAGACGGAGGAAAAGGAGAAGTTGAAACCACTGTTTGGGGAGTTGGTGAACACCACCTTATGCTGAAGGGTGGTATTCACATCCCAATTAGAGCAATAGAAAGTGTTAATACGATTTAAAAATCTTCATTTAAACTCATTAACCTCATCGCTTAAATCGTACACTTTAGCCGTGGGTAATTTACTTTTAATAATGCTAAAACCAGCTGCTGAACGGTACCCACCCGCACAGTGCACAATAACGGGTTTCTGAGTATCAATTTCATTTACTCTTTCTCGTAATTCTGGTAGTGGGATATTAAGAGCTGAATCAAAAAACTTTCCATCAGCAACTTCCGATTTATTTCTGATATCAATTATGGTGTAAGCATCTGGGTTATTTTTGAAATCCTCAAGATTTACTGATGCATCTGTTACTATTTCCCCTTTTGGATTAATTACTCCTGCTACGAGATTAGACTCATACCCTATTTTAGCAGCTCTATAAATTGCAAACTCCAATTCATTTTCGTTTTCTGCTATAAAATAATACTCCTCCTCTGGACCAACAATCGAACCCAACCATGTTTCAAATTTATCAGCCTCCTGATTCTGAATATTAATGGCACCTTTTAAATGACCTTTCTTAAAAGCCTCTTTGGCTCTTGAATCTATAATAATTGATCCCTTTGGAATCTCTATTGCCTCTTTTCTACTGGCATTCTTAACGGACGTTTCAAGTTCCGCTGCTCCTTTTCGGTTAACTTCAACACTATTCGGAAAATATTTTGGAATAAAGGATTGTCCTTCTAAAAAAGCATCAACAAACTTATCTTTATCCTCTATCTGGAAAGCCCAATTATTAGCCTTTTCATTAGCTATAGTACTGCTCAACTCACTACTCATGTTTTTACCACAAAGTGATCCCGCCCCGTGAGCAGGATATACAATTGTTTCATCTGATAATTCTGAGAAGACATTGTTTATTGTATCGTACATCATGCCCGCCAAATCTTTCCTGCTTACCTGAATATTCCCAGCTCCTTCTCTCAGGTCGGGACGGCCTACATCACCCACAAATAAGGAATCACCTGTGAACACAGCCTTTTGCTTTCCATTTTCATCTAGCAATAAATATGAATTATGATCAGGTGAATGTCCAGGTGTAAATAGTGCTTTAAAGGTAACATTACCAATTTTCACATGATTTCCGTGACCCATATGTTTGAAGTCATAATTCACGCCCACTTTTTCATTTATAAATATATCTGCTCCGAACTTTTTCTGCAGCTCTAAATGGCTACTGATAAAATCAGCATGCGGATGGGTTTCAAACACCGCTACAATCTTTGCATCATGTTGATCGGCAAAATCTAAATAAGGCTTTATATCTCTCGATGGATCAATTAATGCCACCTTACCTTCACTTTCAATTGCAAATGAACCCTGAGCTAAAGCCTCGTCATAAAAATGTTTAATATTCATAATCACTCTTTTTCTTTAATATTTCGAACGGAAATAAGCTGACAGGGATAGTAACTTTGGTTACAAACAAAATAGCTTGCTTTTAAATTAACAAGTATCTATTTGAAAGGATTTCAGTTAGAGAAATATATTAATGTAAAATAAAAAGAATTCAAAATATAGCCTAGAATAAGCAACCCTAGCATGCTATGGATTTTTGTTCACCTACAAAAACAATTCTTTCACGATCATGAAAGATCCCATTATTAAGACAAACCATCCAAAACCTTTTTTCAGCTTCTGTCCATCAACTAGGTTAGATAAGTATGAACCAATATAAATACCCGAGCCAGCAATCGCAGTGAAAATCCCTAAAAATATCCAGTTAATATCACTGCCTGATTGAATATCTCCTATAAACCCAATTAGTGATTTTGCGGCTATAATTAAGAGGGAAGTACCAACAGCTTGCTTCATTGGCAATTTTGCTAACACAACTAAAGCAGGAATAATTAAGAAACCTCCTCCAGCTCCAACTAAGCCAGTTAAAGCCCCTACTACTAATCCTTCGATAATTATTAGTGGATAATTATATTTTTTTGGTGCATCTACATCCTTCAACTCTTTTTTTAATGCTTTTTTGTCTTTGATCATTGAGTAGGAAGCAGCGATCATCAACAAGGCAAAAAGTACCATTATCCCAATTGATTTGGTGAATTCAAAACCATTGATTGAAAAGAAGGTATCAGGCAATGCAGGTACCAATAACAAGCGAGTAAGATATACCGAAATAAAAGCGGGAATCGTGAAAACGATCCCTGTTTTGTAATCAACTAATCCTTTTCTAGCATAATTTACTCCACCTAAAAGTGAGCTAAAACCTACAATAAAAAGTGAATAAGCCGTAGCCGTGACAGGATTAACTCCTAATAAATATACTAAGACTGGAACCGTCAGGATTGATCCTCCTCCACCAATCAGTCCTAAAGAAATGCCGATAATTGCTGCACTTAAAAATCCTATTATCTCTATCAATGTCATAATATAAATTAAATTTTTGACAAAAGTAGAGGCTGATGCATCCTAAAGGCGTAACAAATGTTACCGCAAAAATTGAAATGTCTGATAAAAGTTCTGTTTTTCGAAATTTTGTAATAAGGTATTAGTAAACATACAATTTACATTTTTTTCAAATATTTTTTTAGCTTCAGCGAAAATACTTTCTCGCTAGAAAAACTCCATCTTTCAACAACCTTACCGTCTGGATCCACTAGAATATAGGTAGGAAAAGAATCGATCTTATATTGGTGAAGAAGCTTCTCTTTCCCTGTTTCTACTTCCCACAATACTGGCCACGTAATATCTAGTTTTCTTTCACTAGCCATTGCAAGCCATCTCTCAGTACGATTATCTTCATTTAGAGTCAAAAACTGAATGTTTTGATATTCATTCAGACTTTTTATCATATATGGAAAAGCAGTCCAGCAAGGTCTGCACCAAGTAGCTGCAACATCTATCAACAAATACTTCCCTCTGAAATCTGCAGAATTAAAAGCCTTACCGTCTTTATCAAAACCGACAAAATCTATAAACTGACTATTTTTCTCTAGCTTTTCTTTATCCATAACTTCAATATACGCATTGAATCTGGGCGTTAAATCCCGACTATCTGAAGCAATTAGTTCATGTATTTCTTGAAATTCATTGGCACTAAAATCTAGAAATTTGTATTTACTTTCAATATAGTTTAAAGCAACAGCCGATTGATTATTTTCATGAAACACTGACTTAAAATCACTGAATTTTGAGGCTTCGTCTAAACTTTTATATATTATATGACTAGTCGAGCCATCAACTAATAGTTCGTCTTTCATTAAGCTCTGCTGGAAATTCAGTTTTACTTCCCCCTCTTCGTACCAAAACATATATGTTTTACCTTTGGGAGAGACTAAGAAACCATATTCAGGCCCTTCTACTGTAATTGATAATTCATGTGATTCTTTTTCAGGATTAAATCCATAATCTTGATCTTGAACATTTAAATAAAATCCCTGTGGGATTGCTTTATTGCTTGTCAGAATAATTGTTGAGGGTTTTTGCGCAAGAATAGTGGTAATGGCTATTACATTCACAATTAAGGTTAAAAAAAGGCTTCATAGTTTTTTTTATCGGAAAATATTAACGCAAATGGAAAAATACAAGAAACTAATCATTTAATTTTATTAGCAAACGGAATTAAAGCCATCACCATAGCATGCTCATAATATGTTTTTCTATCGATTTCTCCATTGGTCAATATTCCCACAGCCCCCTCTTTTTGTTTCGAATTTGATCGACCGAAATAGAGATCATCTGCATCTCCTAGTTCTACTCCTTCCCTTACCATTTTAGCTATGGGTTCGGGCAGATAAAATACAGCGGTTTGTGCTTGACTTGCAGCATTTTTTGAAAGGACAACAATCCAAGCAAAAGCTTGCATTCCGAATTCGTCATCATGAATACCACCTTCTATTCCTATCCAAAAATCTGCATTGGGTATTTCGCGCTGAGCATTCAAAGCTCTTTTTTCTGCTCCAGCAAGCGTTTCTTGCTGGGACATGGGCTGATCTCGCACTTCTGATGAAACAGAAACACCTTCGCATCTAATCTCCCGTTCAGGAAACATTTTTTTAAAAGCTGCTTTGGTTGCTTCTATTTTAACTGGATTTTTAGAGGCTACAATTGATTTAAATAACATTATTTATACTTTTAATACGTGATTTACATCTCTTTACATAAGAGTACAGCAGACAAATTTACGGCAATAAGGTGCAAAATCTTTATATTGAAAAAGCAAGTACTAACCCTAGGACTTAGTTCTTATGTCAATTCAATTATGATGGAAGATGTGAGAACAGATTTATTTTATATTCAATTGACTGTTGTCTATTAAAAATCAGTTCAATAAAATTTGAATTCTATCATATGTTAGATTCAGAAAATCATGAAGCTCCTCTGGCACATTACTTTTTCTAGTATCAATTAACCAATTTGATTGAAATTCTTTAGTACTATATTCAATTATAAACCCTCCCCAATCACTGCAATCTGGACAGCCGATATATTGATCTTCAATCTCCAAAAGCTCAGAAGGAATTTCATCAGTAATGTCTGAAACCAATGACAGTTTTTCATTACCTATAAATTCAAACTCTCCCGAATACAAGCTATCTCTTGGGTATGTGTTATCAGATTTAAACAAACTGTCATTTTGGATTTTAAAAATTTCTATACAATCCTGTGGAAAACAATTTCCAAAAAACATTCCAAATATTATATATTCAGGATAAACGGATTTCTCTTCTATCTCTGGTTTTATTTTCTCTCCTTCTATGCAGCTTGTGAAAACCAATGATAGCAAAAGTAAAAAGGCATATTGAAGTATCTTCATTAGCAAAAATTATGAGCATTTAAAACAAGGTCCAATATAATATATTTCAATAGTGCAAACCAAATTTGATTTTAATCGACTAGTAAGAAAAGTAGCTAACTATTATGATAAAGTAAATTGATTAACAAAAAAAAGCCAGAATCAAAATGATCTGGCTTTTCAATCTGCAATTCATACCCTCACTTACTGATAGACTAAATCGAATCTATCCAACTTCATCACTTTATCCCAAGCGGCTACAAAATCATTTACAAACATTTCCTTCGAATCAGCTTGTGCGTAAACTTCCGCTAAAGCTCTTAATTCAGAATGAGAACCAAAAACCAGGTCTGCTCTAGTAGCTGTATATTTTTGTTCGCTTGAATTTCTATCTTTTCCAATGAACTGCTCTTTAGTATCATCGGTAGCTTCCCACTCCGTACTCATATCTAATAGATTTACGAAAAAATCGTTGGTCAATTGCTCATTTTTATCAGAAAAAACTCCATGTTTTGAGCTATTGTAATTCGCTCCTAAAGCTCTCATACCACCAAGTAAAACTGTCATTTCTGGTGGTGTTAAAGTCAATAATTGAGCCTTATCGATTAGCAATTCTTCTGTGGAAACAGAATATCGTGTTTTTAAATAATTTCTAAAACCATCTGCCATTGGCTCAAGCAAGTTCATAGACTCTATATCCACCTGCTCTTGTTTAGCATCCATCCGACCGGGTGTAAATGGTACATTAACAACATAGCCAGCATTTTGTGCTGCTTCTTCAATACCTGCTGCACCAGCCAATACAATCAAATCAGCCAACGAAACCTTCTTGGCTCCTGACTTTTTATGGAACTCCTCTTGAATCCCTTTTAAAGTGCTCAAGACCTTTTGCAATTGCTCCGGATTGTTCACTTCCCAATCTTTCATTGGTGCCAATTGAATATGCGCTCCATTTGCACCACCTCTCCTATCAGAATTCCTGTAGGTTGAAGCGGATGCCCAAGCTGTTGACACCATTTCACTGATAGTTAAATTAGAATTTAAAATTTGGGTCTTTAACTTAGCAATATCTTGATCATTGATTACTGGATGATCCACCTCAGGAATTGGATCTTGCCAAATAAAATTTTCCTGAGGGTATTCGGGACCTAAATATGTAGTATTTGGACCCATATCTCTGTGTGTTAATTTGAACCAAGCCCTTGCAAATGCATCATTGAAAAGTGCGGGGTTTTCCAAAAACTTTCGAGATATTTTAGCATAGGCAGGATCTTCTCTCAAAGATAAGTCAGTGGTAAACATAGTCGGTTTCAGCTTTTTCGTTGAGTCGAAAGCATCTGGAACCATCACTTTCGGATCTTTTGCTACCCACTGATGTGCTCCAGCTGGACTTTTAGTTAATTCCCATTCATTTTCAAATAGACTCATCAAATACCCATGACTCCATTTTGCTGGAGTATTAGTCCATGTCACCTCTAAACCAGAAGTTATTGCATCAGTTCCTTTTCCTGATTTGTAAGTGCTTTTCCAACCAAAACCCTGCTCTTCCATATCTGCGGCAGCTGGAGCAGCACCTACATTATCCGCTGGTCCGGCCCATGAGCTTTTCCTAGCGTATGTCCGCCCGCTATAAGAGCAACGGTTTCTTCATCATTCATTCCCATTCTGCCAAAAGTTTCACGGATGTCATGCGCTGCTGCTATTGGATCAGGATTCCCATTAGGACCCTCAGGGTTTACATATATCAATCCCATTTGAACTGCTGCCAAGGGATCTTCTAGTTCTCTGTCTCCAGAATAACGGTCTTCATCACTTAACCATTTCTGCTCAGAACCCCAATAAACATCTAACTCCGGTTCATAAACATCTTCTCGACCACCAGCAAACCCAATGGTTTTGAAACCCATATCTTCTAAGGCCACATTTCCTGTTAAAATCATCAAATCAGCCCAAGAGATTTTATTACCGTACTTTTGTTTTACAGGCCACATTAATCTTCTTGCTTTATCAAGATTTCCATTATCTGGCCAGCTATTTAAAGGTGCAAATCTCTGTTGACCTGATCTTGAACCTCCTCGACCATCGCCAGTTCTATAAGTACCAGCACTGTGCCAAGCCATGCGAATCATAAATGGCCCATAATGTCCATAATCTGCAGGCCACCAGTCTTTTGAGTCTTTTAGAGTTTTGGCGATATCTTCTTTTAGAGCATAGTAATCAAGACTAGCGAATGCTTCTTTATAGTCAAAATCCTCATTCATAGGAGTCGACATATTAGAATTCTGTCTTAATATACTTAAATCTAATCTGTTGGGCCACCAATCATTTAATTGACTGGCTTTCATTGCCGTTTCGCTCTTTTTCGTTGCACCGGAATATCCGTCTGCCTCAGCAGTAGTGTCTTCACCATTCTGACATGCTGTAAACATGAATCCTATGATGAATAATGGGAGTATTGGAATTAGTTTTTTCATATATAAGTGATTAAAAAATTAAACTTAAAGCAATATTAAACTAATAATTTGATGTGCATACAATAAATTACAATGATTATATAAATATCAATATAGATAAAATCAATTGTTACTAATAAATTAGTCTTAAATAATGGACTGTTGTACTATGTAATTAGAAATACTGAAAATGAGAGCTCTCAAATGAAGATTATTAAAACAGATAATAAGTTTGAACCCGTCATTTCAACACTATAAAGAACTTCTTAATTAAAACGCATTTTTAATCTCTTTGGTGCTTGTTAAAGGCCATGATTAATAACTATTCTCATCAATTTTTACCTTACCCCTAAAGGTCCAGAAAACAAAGCCCGTATAAATACCGACAAGAGGTACCGCTATAAATGCTATATTCAACATATAGCCCAATGACTTTTCCGAAGCTGAAGCATTATAGAGTGTTAAACTGTAACTAGGGTCTATGGTCGAATGCAACATATTAGGGAATAAACCCACAGCTCCTATTACTAAAAGCGCAGATATAACTCCTGTTGATGAGATAAATGCGAGGCCATAGTTCTGCTTACTTACTTGCCTTGGAATATTTGCCATCAAAAGCACCAAAACTACTGGGAGAAAAAACAACCATTCCTGTGCTTTGATATGCTCTGTAAGGTGAGGGACATATAACAAAGTATAAAAACTTAATAAAAGTGCTGATAGAATAAAAAAGACTGTGATATTCTTGATGATTGTGGTTAATTGCTGATACAGTAGTCCTTCAGTCTTCATTCCCAGATACAAAGCCCCATGCAACATAAAAAGCGCCAAGGCTGTAACTCCGGTCAACAAGGAAAATGGGTTTATAAAATTGAAATCTGTACTATGAGTAAATTCACCGGTTGCATCAATGGGTAAACCTTGTAGCACATTTCCTAAGACCATTCCTAAAGCAACAGCCATTATAATACTGGAAACAGAGAAGGCTATATCCCAAGTTTGACGCCACCAGTTCATTTCTTCTTTACCCCTAAATTCTATTGAAATGGCTCGAAAAATAATCATCACCAAAAACAATATTAAAGGAATGTACAAACCAGAAAAAAGTGTTGCATAAACCGGAGGAAAAGCAGCAAAAAGGACCCCTCCTGTTATGACAAGCCATACCTCATTTCCATCCCATACAGGACCAATAGCATTCAGTGCAATTTTCCGGTTTTCTTTTTTTCCAAGGAAAAGATGAATAGCTCCTACTCCCATATCAAAACCATCTAAAATAGCATAGCCAGTCACAACTGCTCCTAGAAGTAAAAACCACCAAATATTGTATTCTATACCTATAAAAGTTTCCATGATATATAGTTCGTTTTATATGGTTATGTTAACCTTCATTTAAAAATCCTAAGTAAAATCAGGCACAGAAGAAGACTGCTGTGGTCTCTGATCTTCCATTTTTTCATCATAGGGTCCATGTTGAATCTTCTTATTTAATAAATAGATAAACAATAGAAACAGCAACAGATAGACAAAGAAAAATAATATCAGTGAGAACCAAATTTGATTAGCTGTTACTGCCTGAGAGAGCGCATCGGATGTTTTTAGTAGTCCATAAACTACCCAAGGCTGACGCCCCATCTCTGCTGCAAACCAGCCTACCTGGTTGGCAATCTGAGGTAAGAATACTGCCCAAACAAATACCCACATCAACCATCGATACTCAAAAAGTTTTCCTCTCCACCAGAGAAATCCTGCAAATAGACTTAAGCCTATCAAGATCATCCCAATTGCAACCATGATATGGTAAAACTGAAATACAGCATTCACTTGAGTGGGAATTTCATCTTCTGGAAAAGCATCCAATCCCTTCACGGGTGTGGTTAAGTCTTGATGAATTAGAAAGGTTAAGCCTTTCGGGATTTTTAAGCCTACCACTTCTTTACTTTTGTGATCTACCCAACCAAAAAGATACAGATCAGCTACTTCATTTTCAGGATAATGTCCTTCGAAAGCCGCTAATTTTGCCGGTTGATTAACTGCCACCCCATCTGCTGACTGATGGCCAGTCAATAATTGCCCAATTGAAGAAACCATTGCTAAGACTAAGGCAATTTTGAAGGCTGGTTTCGCAATTTCTAAAAATTTCCCTTTCAGAATGTAATAAGCATTTACAGAAAGTACCAAAAATGCACCCGCTAAAAAGGCTCCAATAATAACATGAGAAAGCCTGTCAACCGAAGAAGGGTTAAACACCATTGCCCAGAAATCTGTGATCTCTGCTTTTTGGTTTAGACCCTCTCCTACAATCTTATACCCTGCAGGCGTTTGCTGCCAGCTGTTGGCTACAACTATCCATACTGCAGAGAACATAGATCCTAAAGCAACTCCTATAGTCGAAATAAAGTGAACAACTGGTTTTACTCTATTCCAACCAAACAGAAGAACTCCAAGAAATCCTGATTCTAATGCAAATGCAAATAAGCCTTCAGCAGCTAAAGCAGAACCAAAAATATCACCAACATAGCGGGAGTAAGTAGCCCAATTTGTACCAAATTCAAATTCCATTACGATCCCTGTAGCTACTCCAATTCCAAAAATAAGTGCAAATATCTTGACCCAGAAACGAGTCATTTTATGATAAATCTCATTTTTCGTTCTCAGATACATCCCTTCCATAATAACCAAAATCACCCCTAAACCTATACTTAAAGGCGGGTAGATATAATGGAAGGCAATTGTAAAAGCAAACTGGACGCGAGCTAGAATTTCGGTTTCCATAATTGATAGTATTAATTTATTACTTTTCGGCTATAAGTCTGATAACATCAGCTTTTCCCTGGTGAAAATTACCTTCTGACAAATTTATCTCTAAAACCTCTAGTTTTTCAATGTTCAAATCTTCGAAGTCTTTAGAAAGCATCTCTTCAGTATAAAGCATGTCAATATTTTTAGGTCCACCTGATGCATTTTCCATTTGCTTGGGATTAAAGGCTTCCAATATCAACTTCCCTCCTGGCTTCAACCATTTAACCGCTTTCTGATGAGCAATTTTTCTTAATTCGGCTGGGAAATGTGCATAAATCAAAGCTACCACATCAGCAGAATCTTCTTTAAAATCTTTTTCTCGCATGTCCGCTACCTCAAAAACAGGATACACCATTTCTTGTTTAGCAAGAGCTCTTGCTTTCTCTTTTGCTGAAGGACTAAAATCAAAAGCGTTGACTTCCCAGCCTTTTTTAGCTGCGTAAACTGCATTTCTTCCTTCCCCATCGCAGGGCAAAATGATTTTACCTATTGGTAAAACCGCTAAAACATCACGAAAAAATTCATTGGGCTCAGTGCCATAGATGAATTCCTCTTTCGCATATCGTTCATTCCAAAATTCTTTCATTCTTTAAATCTGAATTAAAAAAAGCCGGCTTTAACCGGCTTTATCATCTTTCTATTTATTTTGAACATCGCAACTTCCACTGGCACAACTTCCGCCTCCACAGCCTTGATTAAGCAAAGCTAAAAAAGTGAACAATACACCTACTGAGCCTGCGAATATTTCTGACTCCGTGATGCCCACAAAAACTAAATAGAGACCTATTGCTAAACGAAGCCAGCGCATAAAACCCCATGGAGTACGAATTATAGCTTTAATCATTCTATTTTTCGATTGAGGGAGGTCCAAGCACCACCGTTGTAGACTTTTTCGTACCCTTTTGATTTCAAAATATTCTTGGCAGTTCCACTTCGCATACCTGAAGCACAACAGGTGATAATTGTCTTATCTTTATTTTTCAATTTCGATAAATTTGAGCCAATACTATCAACCGGAATATTCATTGCATTTTTAATATGCCCTTGTTGAAATTCACCTTTGGTTCTCACATCTACTATGATCGCACCTTCGTCTACCAATGCTTTCATGTCAACTGCAGGCCCTAATCCGAATAATCTTCTTAAGAAACTCATAGGCTCATCGCATAATTTTCTGCTGCAAACCAAGACCCACCATTGTGACATTCAATTCCTTTTGATTGCAACATTTGTTGTGCCATTCCGCTTCTGTTTCCTGAAGCACAACACAGAATAATTTCACCCTCCATTTTTTCAATCTCTTGAACTCTGGATTCGACCTCATTTAAAGGGATATTCATTGCTCCCTCTGCATGTCCCATTGCGAACTCTCCCTCTGACCTCACGTCAATAATCGTTTTATTTGAATTACTCATTTCCTTCCTTACGTTTTGAATTAAAGTGCTAATTAACAGACTTTCTGAGTATAGAATAGTAACAGAAGTTACATTAACCCTTGACGTAAAACACAAAATAAATTTACAACCATAAAGTAAGTAGTTGCAGAGTTGAAGGCTGTTGGCTTGAAACCTGTTTTCATAATTCTTTTCCTATTTAAGTTTCGTTCTTTTTATAGTTTTTAACAAGGTCTGCTGTTTTACCGGTCCTCTCTTCTTTACATGATGCCATATTGTATTTTATTTCTATGTTTCAAAATCACCCCTTAGTTAAACTGTTCTTGTGTGCATATTTTTGCGTAAAATTAAAAAATAAATTGCAATGTGTATTTCACATTAATGTTAGCTGTAAGTTGGGCTGTGAGAATTTCACTCTGTATGCTTTGGGAACAATAATTCTGTACGTTTTTCCATTTCTGATGCAATCGTACGTCCATCTTCGTCCAGTTCTTTTAGCTTTCTAATAATATTATGGTAGCTATCAACATCGTTGTCTTGGCTTAATTTAAACACCGCATCAATTTCTTCCACTTCAATTTCAAAACCTGCTATTAATTGGAGGGTCCTACGTTTGAAATCTTCTGGTAAATTGTCATAAACTGTGGCCGAACGCTGGTTTTGACCTTCAAAATGAAGAGAGGTCATCTGAAGAATCTCTGCGAGTTCGTCCTCATTCACGAATCTTAAGACTCCCTTTACATGCACACTCATATAATTCCATGTTGATGCCGTGTTGGGATTCTGGTACCAAGTCGCGCTAACATAAGTGTGCCGGCCTGTAAAAACAGCAAGGACATTTTCATTATGTAAAAATGCCTTATGGTGATCAGTACCTTTCATTAAATGTCCTCTTAGTACTTCCTTTCCATTGCTATTTTCAAGAAATAGTGGCAGTTGAGTTGCAGTAGGTCGGCCATCTAAATCACAACCCGACAAAAATGCAAAAGGGTACGCACTAATAAAATCTTTAATTACTTTCTTGTCTTTTTCTCGATAGCGTGGAAGATTATACATTTTTTCTTTTCTGGTTACCTTTTTAGTTCATATACAAAGCATGGCACCTCATCAAATTCCCTTTCCTCAATGAATTCGAAACCAAGCTTTAGATAAAATTTATGTGCTCTGACATTAGATTTTAATGGATCGATAAGAATACCGGTAACAGTAGGGTCAGCAAAACATCTCTCAATGGCAAGCTTCATCATTTTTGTTCCGTAACCTTTGCCTAAGTCATTTTCCTCTCCAATCCAGATATCAATTGCTCTTTTATTCCTTGCTACTTCTCCCCAATAGCGAGTTTCTTCAAGAAACGGATCAATAATCTGAACAAAACCGATGGGCTGATGATCTTTCTCAGCTACCAGTTGTTCTCTCCAAACAGGATTGCGATTTAATTCAATTTCCCAATTCCAATCATCTTCAGGATCAGAATCAACAACATGTTGCTTTGCATCCCAATACTTGAGTAATTTTAGATCCTGTATACTAGCTAATCTTAATTTCATTTTAAAATAGATAGTTCCTCTCAAAAAATAAGATTACACCATTTAGAACTCTCCAATTATTAATACTTCTGGATGTCAGTTGAATCCTGTGTTGGCACCTTCGCAAGACAATGTAACTAAATGTTCTTTAATATTACTCATCCACATATTCTAAAATATCTCCAGGTTGGCAATCCAACACACGGCAAATGGTAGCCAAAGTGCTAAATCTAATAGCCTTAGCTTTGCCTGTTTTTAGAATTGATAGATTTGATAATGTCAAACCCACTTTTTCCGAAAGTTCATTAAGAGACATTTTTCTTTTGGCCATTTCAACATCTAAATTTATTATTATTGCCATATATTAAACCGTCAACTCATTTTCGTTTTGGATTTCTACTCCTTTCTTGAAAATTGTAGCAATAATATAAATTACAGCACCCATTAAAATAAAGGCTTGACTATCAGCCCAAAAATCATTTAAATTATCGATTGCCAATCCATAATGCATTAGATTTCTAGCAAGTTGCCTTCCAATGTGACTAATAAACCCAATCGAGAGCGTGTAATAACTAATTTTTAAAATTTGTCTGGAAACAAAAGAATTAAATGGCTTCGACAAATCCATTTTATGCATAAGCCTGATAACAACGTAAAAAAGGTGGGCTTTTAAAATGGCAATGACTAGAATGAAGCTATAGAGACCGAAAAAATTCCATTGACTACGCTCATACATTTCAACTATATTGAGCTTTTGATACAGATTTTCAACCATTTCAGGCTTATATAAGCTAAATACAAAATTCACTAATAATCCGCCCGCTTCAATGCAAAGGCCTATAAAAATGATATAAGCCACTACATGAAGGGCTTTGAATACGAAGTTATTTGAAATTGACATCATAATTATGAGTTAAACAGATGGATAAAGATATTAATAATTTATTGTTAAACAACAATTATATATTGCTTTTCAAATTATTTTTATTAATTAATATGTATTTATCACTGATTCACTACTTTTCCCCGTAGACAGCTGAATATTTTACTGCCTGTGGAATTTTATCTTCTCTTCCATTTATCCAAACTGATTTTTACTGTATATTTGCAAAATACAAAAAAGCACTTTTAGATGATTCAAAGAATTCAAACTATATTTTTATTGATTGTAGGCTTGGCTATGTTGATGTTTTTATTTGCTCCAATTTGGCAAAAAGTAGATTCCAGCTCTGGCGCTTCTTACACCTTGACCGCTTTTTATCTCGAAATGGTTAGTGCTCCTGAAGACGGAGTTAAAAATGAATTTATGCCTTATGTGGTGCCAGGTATTTTGGGTCTCCTCGCTGTTTGTATTGCCTTCATTGCTATTGGAGTGTATAAAAAGCGCATGAGGCAAATCATGCTTTCTTCCTTAAATTCTATTCTAATTGGTACTGCATTAGGGCTTTCTGCTTACTGGGCAACTCAAGCTGAAGGGGAATTTCTACCAGGTATACAAGGAAATTATAGTTATGGTCTGTTCTTACCAGCTATCGCCTTGGTTTTTAATTCGCTTGCAGTTCGTTTTATTAGAAAGGATGAAAGACTGGTACGATCAATGGACAGATTGAGATAGATTCAATTGTGTTGATTATTTAGGCCTCTGTATATTGGTTTATTTCAATACAGATTCGACCTTATTTTACACAACTATTAGTATTCTGTTTCTTGCACGCATTTATCAAGTCACAGATAACTTTAGCTGACAATAGCAATCAAACATATTTCATATCTTTGCCTTCTATATCTATTAGATTTATGATGAAAATCAACAATCCAATATTACTAAGCATTTCCATTTTCCTTATATCTGCCATTTGGTCAAATGTTGTGGGGCAAAACATTCAAGCCTACGACAGCACTTACAAGATTGACGGTAAAATCTATTTGGCAAGCTACGAATATTACGTAAATGATGGAGACACCATTTATGATGGAAAATTCGAACTTTCTCAACAATTTGAAAATCAGGAAGATATTTATGAATACTTAGCTGTTGCGGGTAGTTTCATTGAAAACCGAGCGGACGAAGACTGGAAATTAACTAAAGGCTCCTTTGAGACTACGGGCGATGGTTATTATAAAGACTACACCTACTCCTATGATGTCAATGGTCATGAATTTATGGCTATCGGCAAGTTTCTAGCTGGGAAGAAAACAGGTGTCTGGAAGCTTTACGATTGGGAAATCCGAGATTCTAAAATTATGGATACCACCTTAATTGCTAATATCAATTTTGAAGAGGATAAAGCAAAAGGGTTTTTCAGTTTACGTATTCAAAACGATATTTTAGAGGGGCAACTTGGAGAGAAAGAATTAACGCAGGATGTTTGGGCATTCTATAGAGTAATTGAAGGAGATAGGATTTTATTAAAAGAATGGGTGTTTGAAGGAAATACTTTATCGTTTATGCGACTATACCGTAGCGATTCAGTTCAGGAAATTACTATTGAATTCCCCTACAGCGCAGAACTATCTGAAGAAATTATCCCCTTAGATGATGAGTTTTTAGAGATTATCGAACTCAAAGCCAAAATTTTTAATGAGGAATTACTGGCAAAATATCAAAATGAAGATAAAATTAGTGAGCTGTATTTTACATTAACTGATAACTTTGATTTAGTCGATAAAACCTTCTCGCCTATAACCAAAACAGGAATCCACCCTAATATCATGACCAAATTAATGTCTTCTCCTTTAAATGAGAATGAGCAACAAAATTTGGAAAATATTCGAAAGAATAACGAGGACAATCAAACTAAAATAAATAAAATTTTAAGTAATCCACAGCTTAATATCTCAAGTATTTCATCAATTAAGCTTGCTCAGTTAAAAAATGTTCTCCAGAAAATTAACCAACATTTTATTTTACCCACTTCCGACATTATTACTTTATATGAAAATCAAAAACTAAGATTCTTCAATAGAGATCAACTAATAAACCACAAAATAAAACTAAATAGCAACTCTTCAATTAATAGTGTTTTCAAAAAAGATACGCTCTCTAACGATTATAAATTTATAAATGATTTAAGCTTTTTATCGAATGAAAAGAGAAGTAACTTATCTAAATTATCAAGTTTAGCAACGGTCTTAGAGAAGGAAATTGAGTATCTGGAAGAGAATATTCAAGAGTATCTAAGTGAAGTGCAGCAGGAAGAAAAATTAGTAGAATTAGAGGAAGCACTTTTGTCTAAATATGAGGAGACTAAATATTTAGCTGATTCACTAATAACAGGTGAGCATGATAATTTTGCTGGAATAGATGTGGCAGATGCCATTATTGATTTTGTTGATGCAGAACTTGCTGTTTATTCCAACTTGCCAACACCAGAAGAAAAAATCAAAGCTATAGAAGTATTGATCAATTGTTTTATCCAGACAGAAGACTTGATTTATACCATCCACAATGCTCCGGAAAGCATTTATAAGATTAATGATGCTTACACCAAAGAAGTCTTTAATCCTTATACTTTCACAAACATGGAGGAAAAAGCAAAGCCTCCAATTTATAAAGCATTTAATAGGATGTTACTGCCTGGAATTTTTCAAAACATGGAAAAACTAAATTGCAATAACATGAGCGCTTTTCAAGCAAATTTCAAGATACTGTATGAAGCAATGATTAAAGTATTAAATGAGGACAACACCAATAGGATGGAAAGGAAAGTGAAGCGTGCAAAAACTGCCGAAAAAGCAGCAGAAATCTTAAATATGGAATTAAGCTTTTAATGGCATGAGAAAATTATTTTTAATCATATTTCTAAGTTCTTGCTTTCATATTAATGCCCAAGAACTAGAGCCTGAATTTGAAGCCATGGGAACAAATCTATGGCTTAGTTCCTACAACAAATTCAGGATCGGTGATAAATTGTATTGGGCAGGTGAAATGCATTACAGAAGAATAGGCAGTTCGACCACTCCCTATGTGGATAGAATGGCTCAAATTTATAATAGACACGGACTCAACTACGTAGTATCTCCCAATTTCAATTTTACTGTGGGGGGAGTATTTCGATTAAATTTTACACCGCAACCAGGCAATCCTGAGTATGATCCATTGTACGTAGAGCCGCGGATTTGGCACCAGTATTTGTTTGTTTTGCCCTTTCCTAGGTTTATGTTATATAATAGAATTAGAATTGAGCATAGATGGAAAAGAGGAAGCAGAACAACGCAAGATGAATTCAAATTCGGAAATCGCTGGCGTTATAATTTTTACATGAAAATACCAATAAATAATGACCAACTAAAACCTGGTACTTTTTACGTCTCTCCTAGCATGGAACTTATTATGCAAAGCGGTAAAAATGTAGTGGGGAGTTTCGTGGAAGATTTAAGACTCTACGGAAATGTTGGTTATATTGCAAGCCCTCGAGTATCTAGTTCTTTAGGATTAATGTACACTACTGGTCAAAACTTGAATGATCCTACGCTTTATAGAAGAAGACTAATTGTTAGATTAAGCACCTATATTTCTTTAGATTTCAGAAAAGAAGAACAACAAATTCCGACTATAAAACTTTCAGATTAATCGATCATGGAAAAAGTGAAAAAAATAGCGCTAATCGCATTACCCATAATCATTATCGGGTGTTTAGTGGCAATCTTCTTTATCAGCAAAAGAACAAATCATTTTCAGAGGCAAACACAAGCGAAGGAAGAACAGCTAGAAAACCTGCAAAAACAAAATGAGTTGTACAGGCAGAAATCCATGGCTGACGAGCTTTTCATCGCAGGTGAATATCAGGAAGCACTGCAAATCTATTTGCAGATAGAAGACTCAATTCAGGATAATAGCTTTATGAAGAGTCGTAAAGCAACTATTGCCAAATTCAATTCTTTGCGTTCTGAATTGGACAGTACTCAAAATATGAGTAGCTCTCAATTAGTTAGTATGGAACGTGAAATGGATAAGAGAGTAAGCGAAGTAGAAAAAGAATATGAAGAAAAGATAGCTAACCTAAAAAGTAAATATAATCAGGAAGTAAAGTCTTTAAATGTCACAATTGACCAAAAAGAAAGACAAATTCAAAATAAGGCAGAACTGGGTCGTTTAACCTTCTATAATGCAAATGGGACCAAAATAGCCTACTTTGGCGAAATGAAATTTGGAAAGGCAAATGGTGAAGGAGTAGGTCACTATAGTTCTAATAGCGTATATGATGGTGATTGGAAAAATAACATGAAACATGGTAAAGGGACGTATAAATGGGTAGATGGCCACAAATATGTAGGTGAGTATCAGAATGACAAAAGAGAAGGAGAAGGCACCTACTTCTGGAATACAGGTGAAAAATACCAAGGTGATTGGAAAAATGACAAAAGATATGGTCAAGGAACACTTTATGACAAAGACGGTAACGTAAAGCTAGAGGGTGAATGGAAAAACGATCAGTTCGTGCAGTAAAGCAGAATAAATATTAATTCGTAGTTATTAATTAATCATCTGTTGTGATCATATTCAATACTTTATCCATTTTCAATTTGGCATATAGTTGAAGTACCATGGAATAAGGAAGATCTCCACTTTCCGAGAATATGTTATTATAAGATTGTAGGGGAACAAAACTATAATTAAATCTTCCTCCCAGTGTGAAATCATCATTTAAATCATATTCCAATCCAAATAAAGTGGCATAATCCATAGCACTAACTTCCCCATATAAGCTCATATTTCGGTCTAGTCCATCTTCAAAGTATTTATAATTACCTCCTACAAAAACTGATGGTTGAATACCTAAATTAATGGTGAACTTTTCACCTACAATAATTCCAAACATCAAAGCAAAATCGAAGTAATACAAATTGATATTATTATGATTTTGCTTATCCCAATTCCAAGAGCCTTTTTGAGTAAACAATGCTTCCATTTGCACAAAAAGTCTTTCAGTAGCACCAAATTTTTTAAAGGCACCGACTTGCAAACCAGGTCTTAAACTTGTATTTCCTTGTCCGTTTATTGTAGAAATCACCACCCCCCCTTTAAGCCCATAGTCTTGAGCAAATATTTCACATGGGCTAAAAATAAGCCAAAAGGAAAGCAATGAAACAAATGTTAAAACTCCTTTCATCATCATAAAAAAATCTAATAGGTATATTCAAGTCTGAACTCAATGTAGGTGCAAATCTATCAATTATTATTGAGCAAATCTTTCTTCCATTTCCAATAATTGTGCGAAAACTGAAAATTATAGCAGTATAAATCTGTTAATTTTTCAGCACATCTTTCACAATACCCCTTTTCTCTGCCAAGCTGACAGCAAATTAATAAGAATATTTAAATGGAATAAGAATTGACACGTTGGAAATAGTTAAATCAAAACAGTAAACAAAATGCAAGAAAAAGGTAGTATTTCGATCCATTCGGAAAATATTTTTCCAATAATTAAGAAGTTTTTGTACTCGGACCATGAAGTATTTCTTCGCGAATTGGTATCCAATGCAGTAGACGCCACCCAAAAAATCAAGAGCCTCGGTACACTTGGTGAGTATGATGGTGATTTAGGAGACTTAAGCATCGAAATAAAAATAGATAAAAAGAAAAAAACTTTACATGTCATCGATAAGGGTATCGGAATGACAGGTGAAGAAATCAAAAAATATATTAACCAAATTGCCTTTTCCGGTGCTACTGAATTCGTTGAGAAATACAAAGAAAAAGGCGAAGGATCAGGCATCATCGGCCACTTTGGTTTAGGATTTTATTCAGCTTTCATGGTAGCTGATAAGGTAGAGATTAATTCTCTTTCCAGAGAAAAAGATGCTACTCCTGCAAATTGGGTTTGTGATGGAAGTACTGAATTTGAGCTTAAAGCAGGCAAAAAGAAAGAAAGAGGTACTGAGATCATCTTGCATATCAATAAAGATTCAGAGGAATTTCTAGAAGAACATAGAGTCAATGAAATATTGACCAAGTACTGTAAGTTCCTACCTGTACCTATCATTTTTGGTGAAACTGAAGAGACCATTAAAGAAGGTGAAGGAGATGATGCCAAAGAGAAAAAAGTTAATGTCCCAAAGGTAATCAACAATACAACTCCACTCTGGACAAAAGCTCCTACTGACTTGACGGACCAAGAATATAAGGATTTCTACAAAGAGCTTTATCCATTCAGTGAAGATCCATTATTCTGGATTCACCTAAATGTGGATTATCCTTTTAATTTGACAGGGATTTTGTACTTTCCAAAAATCAAAAATGATTTTGACATTCAGAAGAACAAGATTCAGCTGTACTCTCGTCAGGTATTTATCACTGATGAGGTTAAAGATGTTGTGCCAGAATTCCTGATGTTAATGCATGGAGTAATCGACTCTCCAGATATTCCATTGAACGTTTCAAGAAGTTATTTGCAAGCTGACAGTAATGTGAAGAAAATTAACAATCACATCACCAAGAAAGTAGCAGATAAACTGGCGGAATTATATAAAAATGATAGAAAATCATTTGAAGAGAAATGGGAAAGCATAGGACTTTTCGTGAAGTATGGAATGATGAGTGATGATAAATTCTACGACAAGGCTAAGAAATTCTGTTTACTCCAAAGCATAGAGCAGAACAAATATTTCACTTTAGATGAGTATAAAGAAAGCGTTGCTGGAAATCAGACAGATAAAGATGGAAATGTAACCATTCTATATGCCACCAATCCAGATAAGCAAGATGCTTACATCACATCCGCACAGAAAAAAGGCTATGATGTGGTGTTACTGGACAGCCCTATAGACAGTCATTTTATCAATCAGCTTGAGCAAAAATTGGAAAAAACCAACATGAAGCGAGTGGATGCCGATATAGTCGATAAATTGATTGATAAAGACGAAAAAGCAGAAAGTGTACTTTCAGATGATGAAAAGGAAAAGCTGAAAAAAGTATTTGAAGAAGCTATTAACAATTCGTCTATGACAGTTGCGGTGGAAGCCTTATCTCCTGACGAATTGCCCGTATCTCTAACTATGCCCGAATTTATGCGCAGAATGAAAGATATGCAGCAAACAGGCGGGGGAATGCCGTTCATGGGCGGAATGCCGGATCAGTACAATCTGACGATCAATGCTAATCATAAAATGGCTTCAAAAATCTTGAAAGCAGAAAGCGAAGATGCTCAAAAGAATATTGCTAAGCAAAATTATGATTTAGCGCTACTTTCACAAAACATGCTGAACGGCAAAGATTTAACCAACTTCATCAGCAGAAGTGTGGAAATGATGGAAAAGTGATTAATTAATAATTAGTAATTGGTTAATTAGTAATTATTAATTGTTAATTATTAATTAAAAATTTAGAGACAGCCCGAAATTTTCAATAACTTCGGGCTGTTTTCGTTTAGCACCATATGAAGAGATTCTTACTCATATCAATTATATTCATCAGTTTGCCGTTGGCATTACTTGCGCAAGAAGAAGAAATTCCTCAAGATACAGTGCCTACGCCATCAGACACCATTAAAAAAACCTTTCAATTTTTGGATGGTGCACCTGTTACTATCGATTTGAACACAGAAGAAGAGGAAGAAGATGATGATAAGGAAAAAAAGAAGGAAAAGAAAAAACGAAATTTCTATTACGACAAAAAAGTCAGAAAAAACTACACATTATCAGGCTATGGAAACAATGTAACTCGAGAGCTATTCAATTACCTTAAAAAAGAATATGTTGAGCCAGATCCTTATGTAAGAGATTTTTACTGGTATGATTTTCAACGAAAGGAAATAAGAAGCACTAAAAATGCAGATCCGAAATTTGCTGGGATTTTGCACGGTCCATATGAAAAGATGAAGGACGAGCAAGTAATTGAAAAAGGCATGTTTTGGAACGGACTCAAACATGGCCGATGGATGCGATACGATAATAACGGAATCCTTTTAGATAAACTCACCTACTTTAAAGGATGGCCAATAGATTCAAAAATCACCTATTATAATGAAGAGAAAAGAGAACATGTAAAAGAAGTAATCCCGATTGAGCATGGAGAGAAAGAAGGCACATATCTCTATTTTCATAAAAACGGGCAAATAGCAGTTCAAGGGGAATATCGATTTGACCAAAAAGTAGGACTTTGGGCTGAATACTATGACCAAAGGCGAAGGAGAAAAAAGACTATTCAATATGGAAGAGATCCGTTTGACAAAAATTTTGAACCTTACATTAATCAAGAATGGAACGCAAAGGGTGAATTAGTATATGATCGAGAGCAGTGGAATCGTAAGTTTGCATCCAAATGATCAAAAATTTGCTTTTAATAGGCTTGGGTGGTGGAATTGGAAGCATAGCTAGATATGCCACTTCTCAATTTGCCCAAAAATATCTAACCAATTTCCTACCTTACGGCACATTCATAGCCAATATCTTAGGCTCTTTGCTTATTGGTGTTTTGTTAGGCTATTTGATTGAGAACCCTTCTCAAAATTTTAAATTGTTATTGGTCACAGGCTTTTGTGGTGGCTATACCACATTTTCCACTTTTACTTATGAGAATTTCAACTATTTGCAAAATGGACAAATTGGGATGTTTTTGCTGTATGCATCGGGAAGTATTATGCTAGGTTTGATAGCTGTACTTGTAGGCTTTAGTTTAGTTAAATTATTTTGATGATAGACTACTTTACGCAATGAAAAAATCTTTTCCAAAGTCATAAACTTTGGAAAAGACTAAGTCAGTATCAATTAGAACTAGCACCCTTTTCTTCTCCTTCTTTCTCAGGTACAAGTTTTTTCAAGCGTTCTAGTTCCGTCTTTATCTCTTCATTTTCAGAGTTTAAAGAAACCGCCTTTTCATATTCTTTTATTGCTTCTGAGTAATTCTCCATTTCAGTCAATAATTCTGCATAAGTTTTATGAGTCCACCAATTTCCAGGATTATAATAAGTGTTGAATTGAAAAACCAACAATGCCTCTTTTTTTCGATCTGAAGTAGAAAGCACCCTTCCCAGTGTATTTAACTCAACATAACGACCTACTTTGTAATAAGCTGTTTGGTAAATATTTTGAATATCCTGATATACTTCATCCATAGTCATGCTGTCAAAAACCTGCAGCATATAATTGGCTCCGGCATAATTGGGCGCTGATGGATATCCTAAGGCTATTTGGGCTACATCCGTTAACAAATCGGTACTTGGCGATTCGACTATTCTAGCATATTCTTTTCCATTTTCTTTAAATATAAAAGTAGGTACACGATGAATATTTAATCCTTGCTCCTCGCGCTTTGGACCTTGTTTATAGTCATCTCCAGACCCATGTAAAGCAGTAAACTTTAATTGATCTCTACTTAAACCAAGCTGATCCCACAGCTTTACGAACTGTGGTACCCATTCTTGACTATCACCACACCAGGTGCCTAGATAAATTTCAACTTGATCATCTTTTAGGTTTTGAGCCCAATCATAATTCTTTCTTTCGGTTGTAAAACCCTCATAGCTTTCATTATACCAGCTAGAAAAGGTAGTGTCCTCTTTTAAATATTCAATTGGGAATTCTCCCCAGATATGCTTATCGCCTTCCTCAGTATTATAAAACTGAATTTCTTGGGCTTGGGAAGTATTAAATGCAATTAGTAGGGTAATTATTAAGGTAGATAGATTCTTCACAATTTTTTTAAGCTTGTTTCAAAAAGAATTTAAAAATACTAAAGTAATTATAATTAACTCTAATCGTGAATAATTATTGTGAGGAAATGATTTGAGTATTAATAAATGTGAGAAATGATAATTTGGGAACAAGCTTAAAAAGCCAGACTAGAATTGCTTTATCTTTTACTGAAAATAGCTTTCTAATGGTCTTTTCCTCAGATAGAGTTTACATTATTGCAAAATCGAAAAGCTGACTACTTACATTACCCTTACGTCTATATCCTTTGATAATCTTCATTAAAACCCATCTAATTCAGCTTTTAAATTTTCTGTGGCTTGTTGTTCATAATTATTGAGGAATTCTTCAGTTTTAAATATGCTAGGCATGTTAAGAAAGTGCTGAATCACTTTCTTCCTCCCCATTTTGTATAGAAAATCAGGATACATTGCATATTCCTTTCTGATTTTCATTATATATGCCTTATAGATTTCAGGTGAATCTCCTAAAATGGCAAGGTCAAAGTCCAAAAGGAAATTGGTGTCTTGGCTTGCATTCCTTTTATGTTCTTTAGTGGCCATGATTTGGTCTTTGCATACTAGTATCTTATCGCTTGGCACTCCAAGTTTGTTCAATCGATCAGTAGCAATCTCAGCACTTTTTTTCTCATTATCCTGTCTTTTAATATTGTGGAAAATATCATGATAGAAAATGGAAAACAAAATGCTGTCAAAATCTTTAATTTTATGCTTGTATCTGACTGCTTTGTTGATCATGAATTCCAAATGAGACAGATTGTGGTAATGCCGATTGCTTTTGGTGTAAGCCCTTTCAATCTCCTGCCATACTTCTTCTATCATTTCGAGCTTGTCGGTGTATGTTGAGGTTAGGGCTTGCCATGTGGATTTTAGATTTTTTGGATTTCTCAATAAGATAGATTTTTGTAAAACCAAACGTTTTTGAAAGGGGTTTGTGATATTAAACACATTTCATTAAATTGATATGTGGCAGTAAACCCTAATAAACCTCCCTAGATATTCTATGCCCCATGAATTCGGTGGTTAGTATTTATATCTAAAAACATAATTTCCATAACAAATATCATATCCTGGGTCAATGCCAAAATAGTAAGTTCTTTTTTCAACTAATTTGTTACCCACATAATCATTTTCTTCAATAATATTATCTCCATCTTTGACTTGAATTAATCTATTTTGTGAATCATAGCTGTATGTTTTTAAATACAATAATCCTCCCGATTTATTCTCCTTCTTTTCTTCAATTAATAAATCTCCTGAATATTTATAATAGGTGAAATGGTGTTTTTGTCCATTTTTGGTATAATCAATTTTAGATACAATCTTACCATTATTGTACTCGTATGTGTTAAATCCACCCCAATATTCCCACTCTTTTACTAATTGGTTGTTTTCATATTCTCTTGGAGCTTCACTTTCACTTTGATTTGTTATTTGACCATCAATATCATAGTAAATGAATTTGTATAAAATATTGATCAATAGGTTATTCTCATTATAAAGAAAATTCTTTTCTGTTTTTCTCAAGTCTGACATATATATTTCGGATACCATCTGATTATCTGAATTATACTCAAAAGTAGTATTGCTATGAATTTCTCCATTTTGAAATAAAGTTTCTTTTATAAGATTATTTTTTTCATACTCGTACTCTACTAATCTTAAAGTATCACCTATTGAAGCTTGACAGGAGACTATCATAAAAATTGGATTATCCGTTTCGGCAGGAATTAATAAATCACCATCTTTTGAACAAGATAAAGAAATCAAGAAAAGTGATGCTTTCATTAAAAAATTTCTCATTTCAATCTTATGTTTATTTACTGATTTGGGATTGGGTTGTTTGAGAAGGCACATCGCCTACAAATTTTCTTTAATATAATCATTTTCAGCTTTAGTACTATCTAGCCGATAGCCTATCCTTTGCGATAGTACCGTTTATTGATATTTTAATCTATTACCTCGATTCTTAATAAACTCACCTGTTTCTGTGTCAATCCCCAACAATTGAGTCCAAGAATTGTCTGTGTCCGGGACGAAGCTAGAGACAACATAATATATTTTGTTATCTAATGAAATTGGCACTGGTTGCATCCCGCCAATATAGTATTCAAATAGTGTATCAGTCACAACCCCATTTTTAAGTAAAAATATTCTGTGTTTGTATTGCTCGTCTGAAAAAGAAATCAAATTGAGTATATCTCCTTCATAGTAGAGTTTGAATGTCTTACCAATGTTCAAAGTCTCTACATCTAATTTCAAGTCCCTAATCAGAGTATTTTCAGTTTCTATGAATGAAGGTGACTTTTTGAGGTCTTTCAAATCGTATGACTTACTGATAGCTATTTTCCCTGCTAATTTTATTGGATGACTGTAACTAGCTACATATTTAGATTCTATCATAGCGTCCAAATATTCGATATTTTGAAGAGCAATGCTGTCCATTAATTCCTGCCTCTCATCAAATACATATATTGAATCTAATAATTCTACTTCTAAATGTCTTTTAGCAATATCATAAGGTACATTCGTCCTAGTCATTTCTTGACCTTCGTAAATAATCTCACCATGATTTTCAGCTATTAAATATGGAGTGTTATCAGTGAAGCCTTCTGCATAAAATAGGTCAATATAATAGTCTTCTGATTCATAAAAACTATTGATAATACCAACGTAAAGGGCGTTTTCTGCGATGTCTGAATCCTTTTTAATTAAGATGCTATCTGAATTAGTTTCTTCTGCAATTATTGAATCTTTTTTAATACTTTCTAATTGTCCTTCAGTTCTATTAGAGCTATCCTTATTATCGCATGAAGCAAAAAAAAGAAAAACGATTAAAAGTATGTATATTGATTTATTCATGGCTCTGAAATTGGTGCTAACGTTGGGAATATGGAGCGTTGGGCACTTCAAGGCTCCAAACTACCAATTCCCTACATATTTTATTACATGGAAGCATTGTCAGTTTTAGCATTATATGCTCAGTGACCTATATTTAGTGTTACACACTTTATTATTCATTTGGCACCTTGTACAGCTTTGGTTCGGTAATCCCTTTTTTTAACATGTTCTCTTTGTTCATCTCAAAGTGGCTAACAGTCATTCGGTTAAGATATTCCTCAATTGATTCTAGACCAACTTCTGCTCTTCTCTCATTTACATTAGCACTATCCTCTAAAGGTCGAGAGATTGCTTGTCCATATTCGTTGTAGCTTACCTGGGTTCCGTAAATAATTTTCTTTCCTAAGTTTTTGTTAACTCGGTCAGTTAGGTAGGCATAGTTTCTTTTACTTGCATTCCCCTTCTCCATTTTAATTCTCATGTCAGCTAAAACTTTTCCCTGAAAATCAGGATTATGGTCTGAATGCTGAACCATTAACCAAAAATTAAACGAGCCCTCCTCTCCAGCTAAGTCGAAGCCAACAAAGCCGAGTTTGTCAAAAATTTCTTTTAGGCGAATTTGATGAGTCGTGAAGACACTATCTTTAAAAGAATTCCATTCTTCATTTGTCATTTCCTTGTACTTCCCTTGCGGTATGTATGCAGCTATTTGGTCTATTTCAGCCATTTTTCTTAGTTCATCCTGAAGCTTTTGATTAAACTCAACTGGAGATTCGTTCTTTGTCTCTTCTTGTTTTCTGTCACAAGATTGAAACATTAGCAAGGTAATAAAAGCGATTAAAGTGATTCTTTTTGTTCTAGGTAGCATATGGATTAAGGGTTGATTAAGTTTTTGAAAATTCATTTTCTGTAAATATCTCTTTTTATTCCATTCTATTACCAGTTCATGTTCTTCATCCAGCTAGCTAGATGATTTGGTTGGCTTTAGAACGATATGGCTAAAAACTGTGGCGGATGTAAACCACATTAATAGCTACTTCAAATAAAGGTAATAAAAAGCGACAAATTTTCAATTAACTGCAAGCCCGCCATTGGTTTTAGCTGATGTTAGCATTTTTATATATTTTACTTTGTTGCATTTATCAGATTCATAATGAATTAGGAGCAGTTTGTTCACTGAAAATTTTTAAGGGAGCCCAAAGCTTTAGATTAAAGAGGGATTACTAATTTGGGAATTCCGATGTGCTTTACTAAAATTATTATTGCTGTAATAAGAAACTAAAGAGTATAATTGAAACCAAAGCTAAAATTGCTCTGATGAAGAGGAGTGAGCTAAGAGTAGTTACTAATTACTTATAAGCTTAAACTTCAATCCATTTTCTGTATCATCAAAGCCAACAATTCCATTATCCATATCATAATAAACTTTATCTATTTTTGCATCCTTATAAGGAGTAAAGTAGTCATTCGGATTTACTACTTTTACTTTTGAATATTGTATATCGTTAATTACCATTTCAGCTAAATTTTGAAAGGGAGATTCTTCCTCAAAACCGCTTCCAAGGCACCCTATTTCATCATAAAAAGGTAATGACAAGTCTGCGACTAAGCTTCCTTCAGCAGTTTTATTTATGTTGATTGATATAAAATTACAATCTTCATTATTCCCATTATCTAAAATTTCAAGCGAAATCCATAATTCATCATAGTAGTAACTTTCCTTTTGAGAGGTATTCACAATTAAGTCCCAACTGCTATTAAACTTCTTTTCAAGGTCATACCACTTTGGTCTTATCTTAACTGTATCATTTTGATTATTTATAAAAGTGAAGACTTTTCCAATTTCTTCGTATTGCTGTGGAATATACTGATAGTCAGAGCTGTTAAAACTTTGATAGGGATAGTCATCATTTTCCTGGCACGAAAAAAATAAAATAGATATCCCTAATATTAAAAATATACACTTCATATTCTATTGCGTCTATGAAAAAGTAAAAATTTTATGCTTTAACTCAATTTAAAAATTTTAAAGATTAAGTCATAGCCTCACGGCTTTTATCTTGCACTCTTCTAAATGAATGCTAACGACAGTATAAAACCCGGTTGTTTTACTGGTCTATGAAATACTGAAAGTAGTAATTTATGCTTTCCCCTCAAACTGATGCTCTTCATTAATTGCAAAAGCTTAGATTAATTAAGCACTAGACTTGAACAAAGCACTATCTTTAGTTGCCAGCTATGAAAAGTAAGCATAAATTACGGGCTATTTAGTAGTTAACTCACTACAAGGTGGTGAGCAAATGGGTTTTATATGATGTTATAAGGATTTTTTTCAGTCGAACTTTTTTGCTTTAAGAATAACTCCTACTTCTTTGTCTTCCAACTCATATTGATTCTTTAATTCTGTGGAATCAATTATTTTTAGGCGCTTCAAATTTTTACTGTCAAGCATTGACAGTTTACCTTCATAATCTTCTTTAAGGATTTCATCATTTAAAATATATTGAATCTCGCCTCTGTCGGTTTTTGCTAACATTATTTCATAGTCAGAAGAAAATTCACTTAAAAATTCTTCCGCTTTCGTGAGTGCGAAACTTTTTGTCCGAACAACAATCGCTCCATCTTCAGCTATTTCACCATATTTACTTACCGCTTCTTTTCCGTAGAAAGTTGTCAAGGTTGCTATAATTGATGGGTCATATTTACCCAAATCACTTTTGTCAACAGGTTTACCATCAATGATGAAGTACGGATCAGGGCCTAATTTTTCTACCACTTCTTGAGGTGTTGGCTTTGAAGTCTTACAACTTGGAAGAGCAATAAGTACTGCAAGCGTAATAAATAAAATTCTTTTTAACATACATGTGAGATTTACGATTCCTTATAACGGGCGCGTATAAAAATCCGTGCGCCCCCGATTTTTCAAAGTGTTAAAGTAGCAATTTTTCACTTACTGCCAATTGCCTGGTTTCTTTTTCTACTTTGGTAGCTACAGAAATAGTATGCTGATTGCCAAAAATTGCGGTCGTAAGGCAGATTGCTTATTCTGGCTACTTAAGCGCATGGTTTTTATATTGTGTTAGCAAGCCGTATTTAAAAATGTCTCCACGCTAAGGTACACCGCTTGCAGATAAACTGGCGATCCTATGATTGATGAAATCACTAAAACGCTGTCCGGCAGGCGGGTGATGAACCTCCCGCAAATTGAAACTAAGCGCTGATAGCTAAAAGTAAATCAGTTGTGATCAACGACACTAGCCCATTTTCTTCCCTTCAGTTACGAGGAAATCGAGCATGATTTGCATAGAATTGTGCTCTGTATGACTCGGGAGATTATAGAAACTACAAAGAAAAGGGCGTTTTAGGTAAAAGTAAAGTTTGCTGGCTAGGTGTACGGGTCGAAATCGTTACATCTAATTTTAGGTACAGTGATTGACTGGAGAGGATGGCTATGAAAAACATTTCTTGGGTAAAGCAGACATAATGCTTGCTAACGCCAACCTAAAATGCGTTTGCCACACCTCGCTGACGAAGTACTAAAGTAGCAAAGCCAAACCATAACTACAATTGCAAAGCAGTAAAAGGAGAGAAACACTTTGACTGGATTCTCTTTAAATGAAACTAAATGTTTGGCTTTGTGGCGATGTACCTCTTCACTTTGCTAAAAGCAGTAAGCAAATGCATTTTGAGGTAATGTTAGTGATCTTTTTAATTTCCTTACCAATATTCAATTGTTGCATTATGAATTTTTTCTTCCTTCGCAATAAAGTCATATTCTATTATCTTGCGTAGATAACCATCTCTTCTGTAAAAATGCGTTTCATTTATTAGCATGTATGTTGGAGAATCTAAGCGCTTAGAATAGGAGGCGGTTCGAAAATGTCCAGTTTCATTATAATTAAACCTTAAACTATCCCTGGTCGAATTAGAATAGTTTGTTATTGTCTCGTAAATTTTACGTTTTGATTTATCATAGGAAATGTCTTTTCGATTTATCAACTTATTAGTGCTGTCAATTTTTATGTAAACTTTAGCAGATAGCAACAGAGAATCTTTAAATGTTCGTTTTTCATAACCTAAAAATTCACCTTTAGAATTAAGTGTTGAGATCTTTAAGGGTTTACCAAAATCATTCCTGCTGTCAATTACATAGCGTGAGATTAATGTATCACCGTCTGAATAGATTCTTGTCTTGATTAATACATTATCAGCGTATTCATGGAATTTTTCAGTTTTGATATTAGGCTGTATTTCAGAGTATTCATATGCAACTTGATTGTTATTATACTGCTTAATTCCGAATCCATAATCTTGGGCATATACTGAACTATCATAAGTCAATTCACCAGCCGAATCATATACTTCTAATTTTTCAAATTTTGCAATAGTGGAATCTCTATCCTTATAAGTGATTGTCCACACTCTTTGCTTGATAGTCTCATTATCCTTGTATGAGCAAGCAACAATTACTATAACAATGTAAGGTAAGATTTTCTTCAATGAGACTGCTTTATGATCACTAACGCCTACATAAAACCTGTTTGCCTATGTAAGCTATGAAAAGCTAAACTAAGCAATTTATGCGGTTTCCACCAAGGCACAATGTTGATTAAAGTGATGCTGTCCCAATACAGCGAGTCCAGTGGGTCGGTAAAAAATGGTCCGCCCGATGATGGCAAGTAGTTGAGTTAACTGAATTACTATAAAAGCTGGCGAGCCCTACAATGTCCAGGCCCCCGTTGATGAAGTAGCCACAAAGTGAAAGCATAAATTGCTGGCTACTTACTACAGACTTTGCTACAGGGTGCTGAGCAAATAGGTTTTATGTTATGTTGTGCACAGTGATTTACTATTCTGCTATCTGCTGTCTGACCCAGTCCATCATGGCTGACTGCTTGAATTTATACCAGTCGTCCAGATAATTTAAGTACTGAATTTGATGCTTAAAATTCTGAAATGGTTTTGGCTGAGCTAATGTATCTACCAGCTTTTCAGATATTGTTGTGTCCTGTATTGAGTGCGCAAAATTAGCCATGACCTTATAACTGTCACGACTGTCCATTAGCTCAAATCTCATGAAATTATTACTATCTTTCTTGATGTATGAGATTATATCTTTCCATTTGTCGGGGTCAAAAAATGGAGAGTCAGGGTCTGTATGATGTTCTATTTGCCCTGTCTGCTTATGGAAATAGCAAATTTGTCCTGCATCTAGGAGGTCAGCTATTTCTGCTATATGTTTGTTGGATATCTTCACTTGCTCAGAGTAAGTGTAAAGGATGTGACTTTAACTTTTGTAAAGCATATCCCTTTAACTTAGTACGACATTGTGCACAACGCCAAGCTATAATGAGTGGGGCTTAGAAAACACTAAGCTTGCCATTTGCACACAGCCACAGCAATTAATAAATTTACACATTGTGGCTGACTTTCCAAGTGCTGCCAAAACTTTCCTGACTGATGAAACCCCATTCATTCATAGGTGATGTTAGCTTCTTTCATTTTTCTAAATATTTTTCAAAAAGCGGATGTGTCCTTATTACCTTTTGCCATTTTTCTTGGTTGTTAAGTTCTAAATTTTCTTTAAATTCTGGGTTTCCAATTGCAAAAAGACTATAGTCTAAAACTTCTATTTTTTTGCCTAAAAATTTGATGGAAGCGTTGTCCTCATCCTTAATATTTAACGATTCGTACGCATTTCCTATAATTTCCTTTAACTCTTCTTTCGAATATTGTTCTTCTAGTACTACAGTAAGAGTTTCAATTATGGATTGATTACTTGTTAAGCCATTGTCAAACATATAGGGCAAAAGCTGATTAATTGCTTTCTTAGTTTTTCCTTGTCCATGATAAAGTTTGGCATAAGATTCGGCTGTATATAGACGGCTTGCCATCATTTCATTACCTCCAAAGTGCTTATATTCATACTTTTTGTCAAATAGTTTAATGTATTTTTCTGCCTTCTCGAAGTCTTTAGCATTTAGATAAATTTCTGCTAAATGAGAAGCACTACGATGTTTATATAAAGTATATTGCTCCATAAGTCCTCCAGCTTCGTCTTTTTCAGTGAAATCGGATGCTAAAATTTCTTCGAAAACTAAGATAGCTTCATCGTCTCTGTCAAGGTCTCGAAGAATGTAGCCGATATTATATTTTGCTCTTGGAAATAAAGGAGATTTAGGATACTTTTCTGCAAATTGTTTAAATTTCACCAAGGCAGAATCATACTCTTCGTCATAGTAGATATCTAAGGCTTCATCAAACAATATTTGGTCAGGGCGCATATCCGTCTCTTGTCCAAAAATTGGCAGATATATAAAAATGGCTAATAGTGTGAATATAATTTTCATTGCTGAATTGAAGCTAACGCCACTGTATAAATTCGTGGCTGATTAAAAGTATAAAAATTTGCTTTATCTACCGAGGCAATCCGCAGGATTGGCTTGTTAATTTAACTTTTACCAATAAGGCAATCCTGCGGATTGACGGGCTTTCTACAAAGAGCTGGATGAACAATAACCTACTAACAGCCATGATTTATACAGGATGTTAGAGTGCGTATTATTCGATTCCTGAGTATTTTATAGTTCTTATACTGTCTAAATGGGTAAGCTCAAAATGGCCACCATCTTTGATTTCAATTCTAGATGTAATCGAGTCAATCTCATAGGTCGTACTATCAGAATAATAGTCAATGATTTCAGTAGTGTAAATTTTGGTTCTAAGATATTCTGTAGGTGAAATCGTTTTGGTATACATGTTTGTACTTCCTACAATTTCAGTGTCTCCAGCAGCTTCAAGCAATTCTCCCCAGTCGTCAGCAATAATTACTTTATCAGCAATATGAGAATCTTCATTTATGGTAAGCAAATGGATTCTATTCCAATGATCAGCATTAGTTCTAATTGCGACTACTTGAAAATCATTCACTTTTGGTTGAATTGAGTAAAGAGAAGCCGAATATAGTCTATCACCATCATTAACGAAAGGAACGTAACTGTCTGTCCACTTAAGCATGACAGAATCAAGTTGATATTTTTCGTCCAGCTTATCCCTTAATGTTAAAATGGTCTTGTTTTTAAACTGAGCATCTAAAGATGATTCTTTTGTCTCATTAAATGCATTTTCAGTTTGCTTATCCTCAGTCGCTGAATTATTGCATCCTGAAAGAATGAGTACTGCTAAAATTATTATTCTGGAAATTCCCATTTTGATTGGTGGTTGATGCACTCTAACACCACTGTATAAATTCGTGGCTGATTAAAAGTATAAAAATTTCAATTAACTACCGAGGCAATCCGAAGGATTGGCTTATTAAATTAATTTTTCACAAATAAGGCAATCCTGCGGATTGCCGGGCTTTCTACAAAGAGCCAAAGGAACAATAACTTACTAACAGCCATGATTTATGACAGGATGTTATGCTTATTTTTTACCACCAATTTTCTTTTTCTAATTCTCGCGCTCTTTTGGTTTTAGCTTCGCTAGGGTCTCCGTATTGATCAAGATAAGTCTGCCAGCCCTTATTAAGATATTCCTTACTTGGGAAAAACTCGCCAGCTCCATTATCAAGATCACCGCTATTAGGAATTCTGTAATCACCCCAATTGCAGATATATTCTTTCCCCGAATTGTAACTTATCCAGACTCCTTCAAATTGATTATTTGAAAATCCATCTGCTGCTAGCATCATACCATCATATTCAACCTTTTCTTCCTCATTCTGTAACCAGCTAGAAGTAAATTGTCCTTCGAATTTTCCAGAACCATTGTTTTTTGTGTCTTCAAAAAAGATATATTTACCAGTAATCTCTCCACGATTGAATTCTGGAAATTCGTGTCTTTTAAATTCAATAATTTTGTCAATAGCAAGTTTGCCTTGAAATACTGAAACATTGTCTTTGAGTTTTGTTTTTCCATATACGAAATATTCTAATGGATTTTCTTGGTCCTGAATTACAGAAATGAAATGCACAAAGACTCTTTGATAATTGCCACCAAAATATCCTATTGGCTCAACCCGATTGTATTTTTCCCTTCGATTGTCCGAATAAAACTCATCGCCTATAAATACAGGACTAAAGTCTAATTTTTTATATTCCACTGTTTTATCAATTGAATTATTAGTCGTCTGGGCAAAAGAAGATAAAGCCAAAAATAATAAAGGAAATAGAGCTAAAATTTTATTCATTGTATGAGTAATTAAGCATAACAAGTGAATATAGTCACCCCCTGGTGACTATATATACCTTATGTCAGGCAATCTAATAAATTAATAGTTAATAAGAAACCTTTAAAATTGACCTAAGACCAATATTAAAAGCTGTAATCGTAGATCAATACGTTTAATAAACGTTTAATTCTACACTTAAAATGAAAAATATTTTTAGGAAGAAATAGGTTAATCTAAAGTCCTTTTGCTCCAGATGGATTCGCAAAAACGAAATTCGACTGGGGATCAATATTATAATATCATCACCTCAAGATATACAACTTCCCGTAGCCCTTTGTAAAAGCCTTGTCTCCCGCTGTTGCTCTTTGCTCCATAAAAGCCCCGTCTTTTCTCACTAAAACTCTGTAGAGGTAAACTCCATTGGCTAATCTGTCTCCAAACTCATCTTTACCATCCCAAGCATAATCGGTGATATTATTTCCAATATGGATAGGTCCTATTTCATCTTGCAATATCTCCCTAACTACCCTTCCTGTCACGGTTAATATTTGAATTTTAATTTCTTGCGGTAGCTCTGTTCCTGTTAAAGTAAAAACGAAGCGTGTACTAGTGGAAAATGGGTTAGGGTATGGATAAAAATTGGTGATGGTAGAGGCGTTAACTACTTCAAAACGCACTTTGTAGGGTTCTTCCCCGGCCAAATTTTCACTGGCGTCAGTAGCATTGACGCTCAATTGATAATTACCATCTTCCAACCCATCGGGTTGGAAATTAACTGTAAAAGGATTCTCTTCGCTAGCTGGTAGCCATTCGATATTTGGATTTGAAAAATTGAGCCTTTCATCTATACATTCTTCACAATCACTTCTCAGTTGAATTTCAACTCCGGTAGTATCTGTTTTATTGATCAATGTATTTTCATCCTTTAGCTTAATCTGTATAAATGGTCTTGGCGACACTATGTCTCCATCCAATATTGTAATCCCATCGAAAGTAACTTCTACCAACGGAGGAAGTGAATCCTTTTTTACGTTGAATAAGCGATTGTAATTGAGAAGGTTATTACTAAATCGCTTTTCAGAAAATGGTCTGTCAAAATTCACATTCATAGCCAGGTCGTTTTCTCCTACTTTTCCCCGAGTATTGACAGAAATTGTAAAACTGGTATCAGATTTCGCCTGTAGAGCTGGTATTTGCTTATCCTCATTATAGAAAGTTCTTGATTCTCGATTGAAAACCTGCCTTCTAAATTCAATCGGTTCTTCAAACGGATTTGGTGTCACATTAAATAATTGAAAAGTTTTAGTAAACTCTTCTCCTTCCGCTAATTCGTGAACTTGACGAGCATTTTCCGCAGCAGGTATCAAGACCGCGTCCGGAACTTCCTGAAAAATCGTCTGCCAAGCCGAGAGTTTCGCTGGACTCAAATTATCGGAATCGGAAAGTGTTACTCTCATGCGTAATTGGGGAAAGCGGTTTGCATCCACTGAGGAAATATCTAAGGGTAGAATTGCATCAGAAAATAATAAGCTTTGAGTATTAACAGTATCGATCCCAAAAACATCTAAGCGAATGTTATCAGATGCTTCCAAATCAGCAAAAACTGCAGTAATGGAATTCCATGATTTTGCGGGTCCAATAATTCTAGACAGGATGGTGCCAGATTCAAAACGGGCTTGAATGAGATCCTCCAATAATAAAGTCTGCTCTTTGCTAGCTATTGAAGAGGATTGATCTGCAATAACTTCAGTACCGTTTCCAGCGCCAGCCCCCTTTCTTCCGAGCAAGATATAAGGCTCTCCATTTTGTAGATTATCAATGGCTGAAGCAGTAGCGCCTAAATCCAATAACTCAGCTCTATTATTAGCTCTTAAGACATTCCAACCAACACTATCATAACTACTTAACAGCACAAAATCTCCGGCTGGTAATTCGTCATAGTACTTTCTGAAATACTGATCCGGCTGATTTAATTGACTATTCCTAATTTGATTAATCACCTGAGGTCGAATTCCACAAGACAGAGGGTCCAAAACATCAAACCCCCCATTCGAAAGTATTACATAGGGGACTCCAGAAGATTTATCAAAAGCAACCAGATTAAGTGTATTAACAGCGCAAGGTCCTAGCTGACTACCGGATGTTGCATATTCATTACCATCAATTTTTATACTAAGGTTATCATTACTACTATTTCCTGGCGCCCTCATTTCCAGCGTTAATGTATTTTCTTCAAAGCTCCAACTACTATTTTCTATTGTTAATCCTTCAATACTATTTTGCAGGATTTGAGCTTCACTGCTTTGCTTCCAGCCGCTTGGTAAAGAAGAGTTATAGACAAAATCAGTAGTCGTCCATTCATCTAATTCTCCTACCTGTGGATTAGCAAATTTTGTTCTCCAGAAATATACTTGATCTTCTTGGTCTAACAATTCAACATCCCACTTTGCTATTACCCTGGCTGTGAGTCTTTCCGATTGTAAAAATGAACTACTAAAGTTTGATGTTGTGTCAATCTCGAACAGAAAATCTCTTTCAGGTGATTTTAAATCAATTGATTGGGCCGTTAATGTGATATTCTGCGAACTGATAAGGCCATCGTCATATGGATATAAGTTTAAGGTAGTACCTAAGGAAATAAAAAATTCGACTTGAGCATTATTATTATTTTTACTAATCTCAGCTATTTTACCAGCGGGGTCAATTATTACTTCAAATATATTTTGCCCAAAACTTTGGGGCCTGTCATTAATTACATTAACCTGCACAGTATCTTGATAGGATACGGACGAAACGTATTGAGTATCTTGTACAATTACATCTCCATCTGGAAGAGTTCTTTTTACTAAAATAGCTATTGAATCTTCGTTAGTAATTCCGTAATTCTTTATAATCACATCGATACCAAATTCAGGTGTCAGTGCATCAATTTCGTTTCCGTCCAAGGACACAACTTCTAATGACGCATCTGTAATTTCATAATCAGGGTTTTCAGCTGGAAATAATTTGTATGCAGGATCGCACATTAAATTCATTTGCTGGGCCTGTGATAAATAGAGCGGAGCAGGATTACTACCAAAAATGGACAAATACTGGTTAGTAATTTCTCTATGTACAATTCCAATAGGCTGGTTAATCAGGCTTGAATCATTATATGCTTTGGCGTAAAAAACGTCACTATATCTTTTTAATTCATTTGAAAATCCTAAATATGCATGAGCTAAAACACCAGTTGCACCTTTATTTGCTGTATTCACCCAGTCTTCTCCAAATGTATTGGCGTTTTTGGCTATTTGATAAAATGCACCTGCATCACAACCATTGATCAAAATAAAAGGGTACTTACCTTGATTATTATATCCTAAATTTTGATCAGAAACCCTTCCGATGTCAATGTCCGCTGTATTAGGACTAGAATGACCAAAGAAAGTGATTAAATTCAGACCTTGATTGACTTGATCTGCAACATTAATAAATTCCACAACCTGAGTTGTTTCTTTAGTAAGGTTCGAATAGTCACCACCTATGTATGGACTAGTTTCATAATTTGCAAAATCATTAATATAGTTAATAAATCTGTTGACTTCCGAGAAAGAAACTCCACCACTTAAATTAAGAAAATGCTTCCTTCTCAAATCATCAAATGGCCTAGATTCCATCTCCTTAATTTTGTCCAAATAATTGGCTACGATTTGACTATTATGAGCATTTAATCTTCCAAAAGAAATGGATGCTCTGTTATTTTCCGTTAGGTTAAATCCAAACAGATTATCAGAACCGGGAGATCCTGCCGTTGGCACAAACTCGTTGTACAAATTATCAGTGATATCACTTCTTCTATGATAATTATGAAACCAATTCATCCCTTTGCCGACCAAGAAAATCATTTCCGCTTTCGTATTTTGTACCAAATATTCTGTAAACTGATAAATAGCATTAGGAGAAATTTCCCCATGATTAAATTGATTATAAAGCCTTAAAATATCCACTGTCAAGGTATCATATCCTCCACCCTCACTTGAAGCTCGATATGCCGAATAGGCTCTGACAGGATCATTGTAGTCTCCACTTGCTTTCATTAACTCAGGGTGGCTTATGACTACATAATCAGGATTTATTTCACTGAAATCCCTAAAAGTTACTTTCTCTATTTTTGGAGTTATAAAATTCTGGTTTTGAAGATATATTTTGGTTTCACTAAATGTATTTTCAACTACTGTATTAATCTCAGCTCCAACCCTATTAGTCCGCAATAATTCAGGCGCATTAAAATCGTCTATTCTATAGAGACGGGCACTGCTATTAGTGCTAAAAAATCTTAGATATGAAGAGCCGGAAGGATTCGCATTTAAAGTAAACTGATTCCCGGATTCATTCTCAACATTAGTAGTTCTTTGATAATCAAGTTTTATGTAAGAGGCAGAAATTCTGTCGGCCCCTTCGGCTTGTGGATTCAGCTGAACAAGCATACTTCCATTACTGTTAATATCTGACCATTCTAAATCTGCAGTGAAAACTTCATACTCATAATTCTCAAAATTGACTGTTCCAACTGATCTCAAATTACTCTCTGTTGGCCCCACCAGCACCTCCGTTTGATGTGGTCTCATATTCCGTCCTTGAATGAGTACTTCCAAATTAGGGATGGAAGCGGATGTATTTGCTTGCCTGATATTGCTTACTGTAAAATTTGTAGCAGTAGTAAAAGCCGTTCCTGTCCAGCCCTCCCCTAAATCAAATGCGGACTTATAAATATCACTTTGAGGATCATAGCGCTGTCCTCTATCCCCTTGGTTTGTATACAGCTGAAGCTTGGATTGCTGAATAGATTCAACATCAGGTAAATTCTCAGAATTGTTAATGATATTTCGCTCTATCATCCTTTTTCCTGAGCTCCCGTCCGAACGCCATGTAAGAAAATAAGCAGTAGTATCTGAAAAAAGATTGTAATACTGATGAGGTTGATGATCTGGATTTTGATATAAAGGAGTATCAGAAATACCATCATTAGCTTTTCCTAAAAATTGAATGGCATCTCCCTGGTCAATCCTGCCATCACTTTGGCCACTAACTCTTATTGCAATTTCTTCTCCCCTATGGTACATTCTGATAGCTCGAGCATCAATAGTAGATAACGGTATTCCAACTTCTAATAAGTCATTGTAGTCGAGTTCAAAAGCTGCATTAGTACCTACTGAAATTTTGTAGTATGATTGATTGAAATTAATCCATGCCTGGGGACTTTGTGCCCAAGATAAATGGGAGAAAACAAAAAACGATATGAATAATAAAATGCTATTTTTTCGCATTCCAATTAAAAATCATGGTGAAAACGTGAGAATAAAGTGACTCAGAGCTATTCCCTAAATCTGTGAATGCATAATCAATCTGTAAAACCTTATATTTGAATCCTACACCAATATTAGCCTGACCATTCCATCTTTCCGTGCCATTAAAATTCTTTATTTTTTGCAGATTATTGCCTCCAAACCTCAGGAAAGCCATATTATCGTAACCTAATTCAATCCCAGCTCTTGGGTCAACTGAAAACTTCTCTTCGCTTATATAAGCATTTCGTTCACCATCAAAAGTCGCGTCAAAGTTAACTTCTGCCATAATGGAAAATTTATAGGGTAACTTTTGAGTATAAGCTGATCCTAAAACCAATCTTGGAACCGCCATTTCCGTGGTATTTTCAGGTATCTCATTATTAGTTTGAGTGTATATATCTTCTATAAGCGTTATATTGTGATACCAAGTCGTAAAAGTTCCAGTTACATCTCGGGCAACTAAACCAACATCTAAATTCTTCCATTTATAATGAGCACCTAGATCAAAACCAAAGCCCCATGCTTTAGCAAATTCTCCCACTGTTCGATGGATTACTTTCGCATTGGCTCCAAATGAAAGCCCGTCCAAGAACTTTAAATTTCGCGCATAAGAAAACTGAAAGGCATAATCCGCGGCAGAGAAAAATCGAATATTATCATAATTCAAGGCTCCATTGGCATCATATATAAAACGGGTATCGGGAATATCATCCACTCCGAAACGAATCAAAGAAAAGCCCATTTTGCTATCGTCGTCTATGGAAGTGGCAAAACCAATATAATCATAGGCGGCAATTCCGGCAAAATATTCCGCATGCATTAAATCCAAAGAATGGTCAGACTGCAGGCTGTTTAATTTGGCTGGATTCCAGTATCCTGCAGATGCCCCTTCAACAGACGCAACTGTTGCACCACCCATTGCGAAAGACCTTGCACCCACTCCTATAGCCAAAAACTCATTGGCATATTTAGGCTTAGAAATCTGTGCGGAAACTTCAAACGAGAGCACTGATAAAAGAAATATGTAAAGCAGTTTTTGCATCAATTCATTTAAATCCAATCAATTATCAAAATTAACAAATATCCTTTGAAATTTATGTCATTCCCCTTCTATTATAGTTCAAAAAAACTAAAAGGCCGTCTTTGTTTAGCTTGTACATTTATAAAAATCCGTCCGGTTTTACCAAACTGCAAATGTAAAATGATAATTCCTTTCACGATTAAATCAAGTAAAAACCTAGTCGCTTTCATCTCCTCCTAAGGTGAGGTATTTTCACTTATGCAAATACTACCTTCACTTATTCACCGTACAGATTGTTATTGGTGGAAACACCTGAAAATGCGCTAATTTATCCTGCCTTTGTCTTTTCAATACCTGGCAGGTTTGATTTCTGTGAAAAATCACTCAAAAGTTCATACTAGCTATCCTTTGCCATTTTTACTTAAATATATCATCATGGCTTTCGGTCGGTTTGCCACCGACCGAGGTAGATTCCATGGTGGCTGGCAAACCAACCATTTTGGAAATCTTTTTTAATTCTCCAATACAAGGGACCAGGTAAAATTAACGCACTACAACCATCTAACGAGCTGTTCACAATCGTACACTTCTTAGAGTAAATTGACCTCTATTGAACAAATTGAGCAACTTTGATAAATATCTACTTTGATACAACAAATTATTAAAAACAAAGCTAAGTCGATCCAAACGCACATTTCAAGCATAAACCTTAGATTTTCATCAAGCTAGAAAAGAAACTGGTACATATCTTGGCATAGCAATATCATAAATGGAATAAAACCCATGATTATACACTAATTAAAGGATAATTTTATGATAGCAGAAAAGATAAAAGCACAATTACGCACCGGGGTTCTGGAGTATTGTGTAATGCAGATTTTAAGGAGAGGTGAAGTTTATGCCTCAGATATCATCGATGAACTATTAGAAGAAGACCTCATCAAGGTAGAAGGCATTATTTACCCCTTATTGATGCGTTTGAAACATGAAAACTTAGTTCAGTATGAATGGACAGAAGCGCAAAATGGGCTGCCAAAAAAACACTATCAATTAACTGATAGCGGGCAGAATACCATCAAGGCATTGGATGAAACTTGGAGTGAGATTAACAAATCAGCCAGAAGGATCAAAAAAAAGACCGAGGAGCAATTGAAATCATCTAAAGAAGAAAACTAATTGGTAATTAATTTCTCATTACAATTAATCTAAAAAAATCTTAATTTTAAAGCAATGAAAAAGAATATAAGTATAAATATAGGAGGCATAATATTCCATATAGAGGAAGATGGCTTTGACAAGCTTAAAAACTATTTGGATGCCATCAATCGATACTTTTCTGATTTCAAGGACAGTCAGGAAATCATCAATGACATAGAAAATCGAATTGCAGAAATATTTTTGGCTAAACTTAAGGATGACAAGCAAGTCATTGATCTCGAAGATGTAAATGCCTTAATGGTCACTTTAGGTAGCATCGAAGATTTCCAAAAAGCAGAAGAAACAGATGAAGCTTTTGAGGAAAAAACCGAGGAGCACTATCAAAGTCAAGAACCTACTGGGACAAAAAGATTATACCGCGATACAAAACGATATATTTTTGGTGGAGTAGCTGCAGGTATTGCACATTATTTCAATATAGATGTATTGTGGATTAGATTGCTGTTTATTATTGGCTTTTTGGGATTAATCCCATTTCAGCCAGTTTCAGTATTTATTCTGATTGCCTATATAGTAATGTGGATTTTCTTACCAGCAAATCCTGAATTACAAGAAGACGAAAAAGTAAAAAAGCTCTATAGAAGCCAGGAAAATAAAGTTATCGGTGGTGTAGCCCGTGGTTTAGCTGCTTATTTCGGAACCGATGTAGCGGTTATTAGGATTTTGTTTGTATTATCACTTATTCCTGGAGGAGCTGGTTTGATCATCTATTTGGTACTTTGGTTTATTACGCCTTCTGCCAAAACGGTAACCGAGAAAATGCAAATGGAAGGTACTCCCATTACATTGAGTAATATTGAAAAGAATATTAAAAGTAGCTTAAAAGTTGAAAATGGGGAGGAATCAACACTTGTGAAAATACTATTATTCCCATTCCGCTTGATAGCGATTATTATTAATGGATTAGCAAAAGCTTTGGGTCCTGTTGTAAATTTTATAGTTGAAGCGGCCAGAGTAGTTTTAGGAATAATTTTGAGTTTGTTCGGTTTAGGACTAGGTGTGATAATTATAGTACTACTATTCGCCTCTCAAGGAATATGGTTTGAATCTTCAAATATCAACTTCTTTGACATCCCCAACGAATTGATAGCCAACACTTTTTCCATAGAATTAGTCATCGTCAGTTTCCTATTCTTGCTTATTCCTGCATTATTCATCATGGTTTCTGGAATTAGTGTGATGGCTCGTAAGTGGTTAATGAACAGAACTGTGGCATTTTCGCTTTTAGCAGTATGGTTTTTAAGTACGATAGCAGCGGCCATCATCATACCTACAACAGCTATGAATTTTAGAAATGATGGAGAAGTTTTTGAAACCTACGAATACAATTTAGAGGATAAAGTAGCTATTTTGAATTTGAAAGAAGTCGGTTTTGAAGATTATGATGTGACCAATCTCAAAATAAGAGGCTACGAAGGTGATAAGATAAAACTGGAGAAAAGATACAGAGCACAAGGCACTAGCAGAATAGATGCCGAAAAGAACGCTAAAATGGCTTACCACAATGTGGAATTAAAAAATGATAGTATTTTATGGTTTGATTCCAACATTCAATTCTTAGAAGACGCGGCCTTTAGAGCACAAAGCTTAAATATGATTTTGTATGTTCCTTATGGGCAAGAGTTTGAAATGCACAGGAAAATGCGCCATATCCTTCGAAATACCATCTACATTAATGGTTATAATGTAAGTCAAATTCATAATAACCGTTGGGTTTTCGAAGAAAATGAAGGATTGAATTGCTTGACTTGTTCAGATACAAAAACCAGAAGCAGGGCTTATAGCAGTACAGATTCAGATCAATTTTTTGCCACGCCCTTCGACTTTTCAAGTGACGCCTATGTGCGAACTTATGACATTGTTGATTTTAGTAAAGTTTCGGCAGCCACCGGAATATTTGTTGAAATCAAGCAAGGAAACGGCTATGATTTCCAAGTAGTAGCAGAAGATGAAGAAGATTTAGAGGAATTCAGATTCGAATTAAAAAATGAAAGATTAAAGGTCTATTTCAATAAAAAGGATTGGGATTGGGATATTTTCTCCGGTGATTCTTGGAATTGGAAAGGCAATATTCCCGAGGTAAAGTGTATCATTACAATGCCTGAATTAAAGGAGTTAGAATCATCTTCGGCCGCAACAGTACATATCTTAGGGTTTAAAGGGGACAAACTAGATTTGGATGTTAGTTCAGCGGCAAGAGTCTATGCTGAAATCGACTATGATCTGTCAAATTTAGAGGTCTCTAGTGCTTCAAAAGCTTACTTAAAAGGAAGCTTAAATTCAATGAACCTAGACATCAGTAGTGCAGCGAAGGTGGAAGCATTCGACCTTATCGTAAAAAACGCAGAAGTAGATGCATCAAGCGCTTCAAAAGTAGATATCCATGTCACCGATTATTTGGACGCCAATGCAAGTAGTGCTGCCAAGGTAATATATCAAGGTCGCCCTCGATTAGAAAGCAATAGTAGTAGCGGTGCAAAAGTTTCAGCTGATTAAATTTTAAACATAATTCATGCCTTGGCCTAGGGTCATGGCATGAATTCAATTTCCATTTTACCTAAGTCGCTTTCTGTAAATGGCTCTTCCCTTTCCTTCTCCTAAGGATAATAGATTATAAATATAATTGTCATAGACTCTAGATTTACTTAACTTAAAATCCCCTTTTAAATCGATTTTCTCAAAATGAAAGTTGTTTTCCTCCGATTTGATCTGATAAGAATCATTTCTAAATACTAAATACATTTTACTATTTACTGGATCGCCCCTGAGTAATGCCCCTCCATAATACGTGGATTTATTTTCACTGAAATCTGATAAATCCTTCTCAGCAAGCTGATGCCCACTGAAATCAAACACCAAAAACTTACTTTTAAAATTATCAATTAAAAATATCTTATCTTCAAATATTTCCAACTCAACTCTCTCTGCATTATATGAATAGGTCAAATAATCACTTTTCACTTTTGTCTTATAAAGCGTAGAAAGATTTTTCTCATCTAACCCCAATTGAATCTCTACTTTCTGATAACCATTTTCTTTATCCAAGCTTGCAAAACTGTAAATAGTATAAAAACCATAATGCCAATACTTTTGAAAAAATTCACCGTTACTCCTTTTCCTGAAGTTTTTCCATCTGCTCTTTTTCTTTATTCTTTCCTTTTCTGGTATTATTCTACACTCAAATTTGGGCATTGGTGCAAAAACCACATTTTCTTCATCTAAATATAATTTCGGAGTCAGGGGCATGTTTTCATTCCCTGAAATATTTTTAGTCTTTTCAATCAACCTCTCCTTATTTAAGAAATAAATTTTATAATCATATTCTTCTGTTGAAGCTATAACAAGATTCTCATCTTGGATTATGTAATCAAAAAAATTGATATCCTGATTTGAGTAGTATAGTTCCCATCCATTATTTCTAAAAAATTCTTTCCTTTCATCATCAATAAATGATAAATAAGCTTCTTGTGCATTTACACTAAATGAGTTTACAAGGAATAGGATGGCAATTACAATAATTTTCTTCATTTACCGGAAGTTCTCGATTAAAATTGATAGTTTGCTACCATTCCACAAAACAATAGGAAAATTTTAAATATCTATGGATGTAAGAGTAAAGTTTTTAGGTGGAGCCCAATCCGTTACAGGGTCAAAGTATTTATTAGAAATTGATGATTTTAAAGTATTAATAGATTGCGGACTTTTTCAAGGCCTCAAAGCGCTAAGGTTAAGAAACTGGGAGGATTTCCCCATTGATGTAAAAGAAATTGATGCCATTGTACTTACACATGCTCATTTGGACCATTCTGGTCATGTTCCCCGAATGGTAAAACAAGGATACAAAAAGAATGTATATTGCACTGAAGCCACCGCTGCATTATTAGAAGTTATGTGGCTGGATTCAGCTAAATTACAAGAAGAAGAGGCTGAATTTGCCAAGAAAAAAGGATATTCTAAGCATAAAAACCCATTGGCTTTATATGACCAAAACGATGCAGAAGCTGCTTTAAAAACAATAATTTCCAAATTATTCAATAAAGAGTTTAAGCTAAATGAAAAAATCAGCATTATCTTTCACCCTGCTGGACATATTTTGGGTGCCGCCTCAGTTGAAGTGATCTTAAAGGGAGAAAATCAAAGCAAAAACATCATTTTCAGTGGTGATTTAGGCAGAGAGACAGATCCAGTACTTTTCCCACCCTCTTCATTCAAAACTGCAGATGTGCTATTTTTGGAATCCACCTATGGAGACCGTACAAATGAGGTAGCCAAAGTTCAAGATGAACTAAAAGAGTATATTCTAAAGCACATGAATGAAGGAGTAATTATGATTCCTGCCTTTACTGTGGGCAGAACACAAAATTTACTCTTTTACATCAATGAACTAATGAAAACTGGACAAATACCACATCTCCCTGTGTATATAGATAGTCCGATGGCCATTAGCGTCACGAAACTATATGAAAAATTCTCAGATCAACATCGGTTACATGAGCAAGATATCTTTGATAACAAGAATTTCCACTACGTTAGAGAGCATCAGCATTCTAAGGCATTGGACAGTTTGGAAAATCGAGCCATAATCATTTCAGCTAGCGGAATGTTAACCGGTGGTAGGATATTGAGCCATCTTTTCAAAAGGCTTGGCAATAAAAATGATTTATTGCTAATGGTAGGCTTTCAGGCAGTGGGCACCCGAGGCAGAGATATTTTAGAAGGTAAAGAAAGCGTCAAAATTTATGGGGAAGAAGTCCCTATAAAATGTCAGTTTGCCAAAATTGACGGTTTATCAGCCCATGCCGACCAAACAGAATTGCTAAACTGGTATGAGCATTTCCAAGATCCCTTGAAATTCACTTTCCTGGTTCACGGAGAACTTGAGGCGATGGAAACCTTAAAAAGCAAATTAGAGGAAAAAGGAGCTAATAATGTTTTCATTCCTGACTATATGGAGTCTTTTGAGCTATTTTCAGGTATTTAATAGGATATTTTCTTCCAATAGTAATTTAGATTAACTGAAAAATTCCCTGTATTCATACGAAAAGGATAAATAAACTCTCCTTTAAAATTAATAGGCTCTGCAATAGAATTAATGGAAGCATCATATTGGACTTCCAATCCTAAATACCAATACCGAGCTTCGGCCACTAAAACAAGATTATGATTAAAGGTTTTCATTGGATTTTGAATAATGGCTTCATTAGCAAAATCCAATAATTTCTGATTTGTAGGTCTTGACAACCATCTCTCACTAGCATCATAAGGGAATATGCCCTCTTTATTTTTATGATGCATATAATTTAATTCATAGCCTAAACTAAACCTATATTCAATTTTTCGTTTCACCACTAATGAGGGCATCACATTAAACAAATAAGACTGGTAAAGAGCAAAAAAAACTTTTTCATTTGGAATAAAAATAGCTCCTTTTTCAGGAGGTGGATCATAATCAACAACGGATAAAAAGAAAACCTGATTATGGGTTTTAGCATTAAATCTTAAGGATAGAAAATCATATTTTTCACTATTGATTTCCAAAAACAGACCCCCTTGATTATACAAACGACCATTATCACCATCTAAACGCAAATCAACACCTTGATAACGACCACTAATATTAGTATCTGAATAATAACTTTTGATACCAAAAGTAGCGCCAAAATTGATTTGAGCCGACAATCCAATGGGTAAAATACTTAAAGCAAGTAATACTAGCAATCTATGCATATTCAACTATCTGGATCTTGGATTACTATTCTTAAATGTATAAAACTTTATAAACACAGCCAATTCAAAAAGCGGAGTGGACTTCAATAGATTTAAATTAATAAACTAATTTTTTAAAACAAAAATATCCTGACAATAATCATCTAATATTCAGATATAGATCATAGTTAACAATAAATGTCATCAAAGTTACTAACCTATTGATTATCAGTGCGTAAATTTATTTAAAACTAAATTTCCCTAAAGCTATGAAAATCGAACAAATCTACACCGGATGCCTAGCACACGCAGCATATTATATTGAAAATAACGGAGAAGCTGCAATTTTCGATCCTTTAAGAGAAGTGCAGCCTTATATAGACAGAGCAACAAAAGACAAAGCAAAAGTTAAGTATGTTTTTGAAACGCACTTTCACGCAGACTTTGTGAGCGGTCATTTGGATTTAGCCAAAAAAACAGGAGCTAAAATTGTATATGGCCCAACAGCTAAACCACATTTTGAGGCTATAGTTGCGCAAGATAATGATATTTTTGAAGTTGGAAATTACAAAATTAAAGTGCTGCATACTCCAGGCCATACTATGGAAAGTACCACGTATCTTCTGATAGATGAGAATGGTGATGATCAAGGCATCATTACTGGAGATACTTTATTTATTGGGGATGTAGGCAGACCTGATTTGGCTCAACATGTAATTGAAGACCTTACTGAGGAAAAATTAGCAGGACATCTATACGACTCCTTACATGAAAAAATTCTTCCTTTAGCTGACCACTTGATTGTATATCCAAATCATGGTGCAGGAAGTGCCTGTGGTAAAATGATGAGCAAGGAAACCACCGATACTTTAGGTCATCAAAAAGGAACCAATTATGCGTTACAACCCATGGAAAAAGAAGAATTCATTAAGCAATTATTGACTGGTTTAACCCCTCCTCCAGGTTATTTTCCGAAAAACGTATTGATGAATATTCAAGGATATGAAAGCATTGACCACGTACTAGAGAAAGCCAAAGTACCGCTTAGTCCAGAAGCTTTTGAGGCTGCTGCCAATGAAACCGGTGCATTAGTTTTAGACACTCGCAATGCTGAAGAATTTTCCAAAGGTTTTATCCCCAACAGTATCAATATAGGATTGGATGGAAATTTTGCCATGTGGGTTGGTGAAATGGTTGCGGATATAAAACAAAAAATCTTGTTGGTTGCTGAAGAGGGCAAAGAAGAAGAAGCTATGATCAGACTATCACGTATTGGTTACGATCACACCATTGGATACTTGGACAGAGGATTTAACAATTGGAAATACGCCCATAAAGAAATTGACAAAGTAAGCCGGATTGATGCAAGAGAATTAGCCTGTGAAATGAAAGATGTGCCATTAATTTTTGATGTTAGGAAGAAAAGTGAATTTGATTCTGAGCACGTTATAGGAGCACAAAATATTCCACTAAACCAGATCAACTCTCATTTGGCTGAGTTACCGAAAGATAAGCCTTTCATCATTCATTGTGCCGGTGGTTATAGAAGTATGCTAGCTGCCTCCATTTTAAAAGCAAGAGGTTGGGAAAAATTTATAGATGTAAGAGATGGTTTTAAAGGCATCAAAGAAACCAATATTCCTATTAGTGAATATGTGTGCCCCACCACTTTGCTTTAAATCAATTCCAAAAGAAAATATACATGGCAGGTCACGACCTGCCATTTTTTCAATTCAGATCCGAAAACTACAAATTGTAGCTTGAATTTATTGTTGTCTCTTCCTCCTTGGTGGGTTCAGGGGGCGAGGACTGTGTTATATCCCTAAAGCACTTTTCAATTTGGGGTAACCCGTCTTACTCACTGGAATCTTTTCTCCACGTGTTAATATTACTAGGTGACTATCCTTCTTATAAGCCTCAATTTTTGTGATCTCGGCTATTTTCACAATGTAAGACCGATGGACCCGAACAAATGAATCTGCTTGCAAATGATTTTCAAAATAGCTTAAGGTTTTATTTTTTAAGAACTTTCCCTCCTTAGTATAAATATTTACATAATCATCATTGGCTTCTAAATATTGAATTTCCTTAGTGGGAATAATTTTGATATCATTCCGATCCCTTAGGACAATTCTGCTTAAAGAAGCTATAGTTTCTGTGGTTTCATTATCGAGTAGCTCTTGAATGTTTTGTCCTTTACCAGTCTGTTTAAATTTTTCAATCGCCTTATCAAATCTATCTTGAGAAAAAGGTTTCAACAAATAATCAACAGCATGAACCTCAAACGCTTTCATAGCATATTCATCAAAAGCAGTGGTGAAAATAACGGATGGAATTTCTTCCAGTAATTCCAACATTTCAAAACCATTTATTTTTGGCATTTGAACATCAAGAAAAATTAAATTGGGTTGATGTTGGTGAATGGCTTTAATACCTTCAAAACCATCATGACAAATGGCTACAATCTCAAAATCTGAAAATTTCGACAAGTATTCAGCAACTAAATTTGTTGCCAAGGGTTCATCATCAATTATTATAGTCTTTATCATGAGATTTGAGGAATTAATAGTTCAACTTTAAATTGCTGAGATAAGGCAGTAGTTTTAAGTAAATCATATCGTCCAAAAATTAGAAATAATCGTCTTCGGACAGCTTCCAAACCAAATCCAGCTCCTTTTGTCTGACCTGCTTTTGGATCAAATGGATTTTCAATGATGATTTCAAGACTCTTTTTCATTTTCTTAAACTGCACAGTAATGGCAACATCTCCTGTTAAACCATATAGACTATGCTTAATAGCATTTTCTAATAATGGTTGGACCATTAATTGAGGCAATTTCAATTGCTCAATGCCAGCCTCAATATCAAAATTGACTTGTAGTCTGTGTCCGAACCTTACTTTTTCAATATCAATAAATAAATTTAAAAACTGGATCTCATCTTCTACCTGAATCCACCTATCAGCTTCTTTCTGGATGGTACCTCTTAAAAAGTCTGATAATTGTAACACCATTTCTCTGGCCTTTTCGGGTTTCACTTTCACTAAAGAACTAATAGAATTCAAGCTGTTAAACAAAAAATGTGGTTGTAATTGTTGACGAAGCTGATGAAGTTCTGCCTCATTTGCCATTTTTTGCATTTTTACCTCCCGTTCTTCTACCTTAACTTGCTCTTCCAACTTAGCTTGAAAATTTAAAATTAAGGAATAGCCTGTAAAAATAAGAAGGATGATAAATCCTCTGATTACGAAAGCATTTTGCTGGAAATTGACATTTTTCAAATTTTCTGGAACAGCCCATTTCATAAGCAAATCTCCTGTGTACAAAAGAATCAAGGACAAAATGAAGGGGAAAACTACCACCAATATAATATTTCCTTTGGTAGGAGTATAGAACTTGAAGATATTATCAAGTAACATAAATCCTAAAATCAATAAGGAGCTATATAAAACGCTATCTATTATAGCGGAGGTTAAATCAAGATCATAGTGCATTAATAAAAAAATGGCTAAGCTCAGCCAAACCAAAAGAATGGCTGAAAGCTTAATCCATGCATTGCTTTGATGTCGAATGAGTTGCAAAAACATTGCTAAATTTAGTAGGATTTAAATTCTAAACCACCAAAATTAACTGAGCCCTTTATATACAGAATTTTTCTATCGGACTCATCTACAGATGGGAATGCTCTTTTGTCCTCAATTCCTGAAAATACATTACTTACATCCGCTTGAACTTCCCAATGTGGGGGGATAATAAGTTTTAATCCGCCAAAAGTAACTTCCACATCCAGAACAGCACTTTCTTGAATTTCTGCTTTGGATAAATCAATGTCCGCTCCACCGAAAGCAGTTGTAATTTTCCCACCTTTAAAATTCTTGGTAATCAACCGTCTTTGAACAGACGCAAATACCGCCTCGGCTCTTATAAAATCACTTTCCACTGTTTTAGAATCAGAAAGACCTAAGTCTTCATCAGAGCCGTGTTCGGAATCTCCTTTCTGGAAACCAAACTTGCGGCTGCGGCCAAGGATCAAATATAATCCTATTAAAATGATACCTCCAGGTAACAAGTAATCATAGTATTCAGCTGGAATAAACCCTTCTCGTCTGATTAAGAAAAAACTACCGACCAACAACATGATGAGGCCAAATCCATTTCTTAAACCATGTCGAACTAAAGAATAAATACCAATCCCGATAAAGATAAATGGCCAGCTAAATATCCAGCTGAACTCTATTACATCCATTCTATCTAATAATAAAATACCTCCAATGATCAAAAGTATAACCCCAAATGATGCATTGTTTCTTCCTGTGTTTTCTTGTTTGTTTTTCATGACAGTTTGATTTTTAGTAATGAAACAAACTTAGAAAGGTTTTATAAATAATACCTTTGTAAATAGGCCAAAAAATGGCAAAACTAGGTGAGTGTCGGAATTGAGTCGGTGAAATATATATAAAAATGTCGGACATCCTCCATGCTCCCATATTTCATAAAGCAAAAAAATGTCCGACATGGATGATAAGCTAACTTTAATTATAGCAAACATGTCAGACATTGGTAATATTAAAAACACCTTTACTTAAAAAGATAATATCTGACATGAATTAGTAATTCTCAAATTACTAATTATTAATTATCATCCCACCCCTCCGGTCGCTTCCATTTCACTGGAGCTTCAGGTTCAGGTTGCATTTCAAACTCCTCAGTTTCCAGTAGCTTTAAAGCTTGTTCTACTGCTTTTTCTAATTGTGCATCTCGCCCTTGCATGGCCAATTTAGGATCATCAATTACTTCAACATCTGGCGCTATACCTTTTCCTTCTACTGCCCATTCGCCATCAGTATCATAAAAACCACCTCTAGGAGCTACCATTCTTCCTCCATCTATAAATTGAGGTGTATCCCAGGTGCCCACTAAGCCACCCCAGGTTCTAGTTCCTACTAATGGTCCAATATCCTTCTTCTTGAACATATAAGGCAATAAATCGCCTCCAGAACCGGCTCTTTCATTTATAATCATCACTTTTGGCCCCCAAAGCCCCGCTATCGGGGAAGTCCAAGGACGATTCTCTCCTGCCTTACTGTTGAAATAACCAATCGGCTCACGGGTCATAATATCTATCATATAATCAGCTGCAGATCCACCTCCGTTATTCCTCTCATCTAAAATCACTCCTTTCTTATCTTGTTGAGAAAAATAATAGCGATTGAAGCTTGTGAAACCAGGCCCGCTGGTATTGGGAATGTAAACATACGCCAACTTTCCATTGGACATATCATCTACCTTCCGTCTGTTGCCTTCCACCCAATCAACATATCGCAGCCAATATTCACTACTTAATGGTTCAACATATATCCTTTCAGCTCCCGATTTTGAAGGGCTACTATTAACCAATAGTGCAACAGTTCTTCCAGCTGTTTGTGCAAAATGGTCATAAATATTATCAGCTTCAGTTATTGGGGTTCCATTAACTTCTAATATATAGTCACCCACCTTCACTTTTTGACCAGTTAAGCCAAGTGGAGCTTCTAAGCCTGGGTTTGATTGTTCACCATCGTATATTTTAGATATTCTGTAGAAGCCGTTCCTGATTTCATAATCGGCCCCTAACAAACCGACTGGGACACTTTCCACATCTGGCATATCTCCACCTGAAACATAGGAATGCCCGATCGCAACTTCACCACTTAAAATATCAACCAAATAATTTAAATCAGTTCTATGATGGACATGTTTCACCCACGGCTGATACCAACTATATACTTTATCCCAAGGTGCTCCATGCACATTATCGACATACAGGAAATCACGCATAAATCGCCAGCCCTCCTTAAATATTTGCGCATATTCTGATGTCGGATTCACTTTCATTTGTGCCGATATAGAAATATTATCCTCTCCCTTCGGTTTTCCTGAGCTAGCAGTAACGCTCCAGCTACCCCCTTTTTGAAACAATGTGAATTCACCATCTTTTGACAGCACCATTTGACTAATACCGTCATCCCAATCTTCTGCTTTCTCTTTTTTTACATCATAGTCGTGTACTTTCAATCCCTGTTGATTAGGAACAGATTCCGCAATAAACACTTTATGGGGTTGACCACTTTTGATAAATTGATAATTTCTTGCAGGTAGTTTTAAAGACACAACACGATTTTGAATATTACTAAAATCAATTTCAACTTTCTTATTTTCAGTAGTGGCTTCTTCTTTGCTTTTCTTATCCTTTTTATCTTTGGTGCTTTCCTCCTCTTTTTTGGCTTCTTCTTCATCACTTTGAGGCAAATTAGGAGCCTTTCCATCAGCACTTAGAACTACCGCATAGAGGCTTCTACTTACTGAAGGATCATAAGAACTCATATCCAGCCAGCCCGAATTTAAGCCATAATCTGTACTTGCCAAGAAGTACAAGTACTCTCCGGATTGATCCCATTGAGGCGAAGTTGCATCTGCTAAAGGATCTGAAACTTGATATGTCTGTCCAGATTGGGTATCATAGATGAAAATAGCTTTGAAATGACTATTTTGCTGTTTTTCATAGGTAATATAACGGCTGTCGGGAGACCAATTTGGATTCAATGTTCTGTTTGGATGTGCATAACCATCCGTATCTACTTTTTTGACCTGTCCATTTTCTAGATTAATATACCAAATATTGTAGTCCGTATCAGTGTAGGTAATCATTTTACCATTTGGCGACCAATCCGGAGTAAAGTAGAAAGTTGGATTTTCTAAAGCATAAGCTTTTTGATTTTCTCCGAATTGATTCGCTACCACCAATTGATATTCCCCACTAGCATCAGAAAACCAAGCAATTTGATCACCTTTTGGGGACCAAATAGGATAGCGATCAGCTACTCCACTGCTTTGGGTGATGTTTCTCCAGCTCCCCTCCTCCTTCGGAAAAGTAAAAATATCTCCTCTATGCTCAAATATTGCCCTTTTTCCGTTTGGAGATAGGTTTGGATTATCAACGTTTCCTGCTTTTACATCTTCCCATCTTTCACGACTAAAGTTCAAATCACCTTTTACATAGATTTCCAATTGTCTGGAAGTATTGTTACTTGCATTTAATAAATGAAGATATCCTCCTTGCTCGTACACAATTTGATCGCCAAAGGCATCTAAGCTTTTTACGTCATATTTTTTATGAAAGGTAATTTGTTCTTCCTCAGCTGAGACCATATCGTAGCTCCAGATATTGCTTACATAATCTCTTTCGGATAAATAGTAGACTTTTTGGCCTACCCAAACTGGATCAAGATGTCTCTCTTTATCCAATTGCGGTGTTCTGGTTAGCTGTTGATTATCAAGATTTAAAATCCAGATGGGCATAGCTTGACCACCTCTGTAATTTCTCCACTCAGGATCCCAAGAGGTTATGGGTGTATAAGCTAAATGTTTACCATCAGAGGAAAGCTCACCATATGCAGCTCTGATATCTACCAAAGGCTGAGGAAAGCTTCCTTTTGCTGCAACGGTATATAGTTGAGAGGTTTTGGTAGGGTGAGCCTTTCTGCCAGTTCTAAATAGTATTTCCCCTGTGGGTGTCCAGCCCTGAACATAATCGCTACCCGGATGGTAGGTCAATCGTTTAGGTGTTCCCCCTTCAACAGGCATTACAAATACATCAGTATTACCATCATATTCGGCACTGAAAGCAATCCAGTTTCCATCGTTTGAAAAGTGCGGGGAAGACTCATATCCTTCATAAGTAGTCAGCCGAACAGCATCACCACCAGAAAGTGGGGCTTTCCATAAATCATTTGCATACACAAATACGACATTCTCGGCCGAAAGACTAGGCTGACGCAACAGCATTGTGCCTTGGGAAAAAGCTTCGGCAGATACAAAAGCTATTAGTAAGAACAAAAATATTTTCTTCATAAGAATTGGTTTTTTTGATTTGATAAGTAAGCTAAGAATTTTGGATGAAATTTGGTAGAAGAATTTTATGAGTGTTGATTTTATAATCTGCTGGATTGAACTGAGATATTTAAGAGAAGTCTAGACTAGACCCCGTATGATTGATTTTAAATTATAGTATACTATATTGATAAATATTTCACATTGGATTGTACGAAACTAAGCCCTTAAATAATTGAAAACTTTAATATTGGGTGCCAGCGGTGCCACGGGAAAACTTTTGGTCGAACAATTATTGTTAGCTGAACAGAATATAAAGGTAGTCATTCGCCCGACCGCCCAAATCCCTACATTTTGGCAAAATCATGCGAACTTGGAAATTATATCTGCTGAAATCTCTAAAATGAAAACAGTTCTAATGAAGGAAATTGTTTCTGATTGTAATTCCGTGGCGGTTTGTCTTGGTCACAATCTTAATTTTAAAGGCTTGTTTGGGAAGCCTAGGAGGCTTGTAACTGATGCAGTACGATTGCTAACCTCATCCATTCTAAAAGTCCAAAATCAAAAACCCATCAAGTTAGTTTTGATGAACACTGCAGGAAACCGAAATAGGGATTTAAAAGAATCCATCTCTGTTAGTGAAAGCTTAATCATTACTTTGCTTCGATTGCTGTTACCTCCACACCTTGATAACGAGCTAGCAGCAGAATATCTTAGAAAAAAAATCGGAAAGCAAAACAATACAATCGAGTGGGTAGTGGTAAGACCAGATTCTTTAATTGACGAATCTCAGGTAAGTCAATACTCCCTACTTCCCTCTCCAAATACAAGTGCCATTTTTAGGCCTGGTAAAACGAGTAGAATAAATGTAGCTCATTTTATGGCAGACTTAATTCAAAAGGCTGATTTATGGAATAAATGGAAAGGACAGATGCCTGTAATTTACAATCAAATCTGATTCAATTACTTGTATTAAAATCATTTATGCTATATATTGAAAGTTAATGTATCAACCGCTAATAAGTAATGAAAAAGAACCTAATCATTTTTATCCTTACAATTATCACAGCAGTTTCAGTAGTTTTTGCATTTAATCAAAAGCAACAAGTAGAGGAGCAAAAAGCTTTGGTTAAAGAGTACACTGACTCTTTAAAGCAAAAAGGTAGAGAACAAGAAATTTCAAGAGATCTTGTAGAAAAATATTCTAGAATAGCAAAAGTAGAAGCTGAGAAACTTCGAAAAAAGGTAGAAATGGATCAAAATGAGAACTGACTTGATGGCTTGTGGGAAAAACATCAAGTTAAGAGCAATTTTTTTACTCGTTTAAAGCTTTTAAATAAAACCCTACAGTTTTCCACTCATATAAATTACCGCATCAGCAAAGTAAGTATTTAATATCTTGTATGTATAATTAAGCAAACAAATACTTATGAGAAAATTAAAACTACTTTTTACCATCTATTGCTTATTTGCAATATCGAATGCATTTGGTCAAACTTCAACAGAGATGGTTGACGCCATTGTGAAAGAAGCTAATGATAATTCACAATTGGAACCTTTGGCACATGAATTAATGGACGTAATTGGTCCTCGTTTGGTAGGGACCCCACAAATGAAAAAAGCTAATGACTGGGCAGTAGCGAAGTTTCAAAGCTGGGGAATTGAAGCCGAAAACCAAGAATGGGGCAAGTGGAGAGGTTGGGAAAGAGGAATAACACATGTAGATCTCGTGGAGCCTAGAGTTGTTAGCCTAAGTGGAATGCAACTAGCTTGGAGTCCAAGTACCTCCAAAAAAGGAGTAACTGCTGAACTCATGATTATTCCTGAAGTGGAAGACTCTATTGCTTTTCAAAAGTGGCTACCAACGGTAAAAGGAAAAATTGTGTTAGTTTCAATGAATCAACCTACCGGACGTCCAGATTACAATTGGGAAGAATTTGCAACAGAGGAATCATTTGAAAAAATGAAAACTGAAAGAGATGCCCAAACTGAAGCTTGGAGAGCAAGAATGAATGCCACAGGATATAACTCAAGAAACATAAATGAAGTACTGGAAAATGCAGGAGCCCTTGCTATTGTTCAATCCAGATGGTCAAATGGATTTGGAGCAAATAAGATATTCAGTGCAAATACTAAAAATATCCCTGTTGTTGATTTGTCTTTAGAGGATTACGGAATGATCTATCGCTTGACTGAAAATGGAGCAAAACCAAAAATAAAGATCTTGGCGCAGTCTTCCGAACTAGGAACAGTTCCTACCTTCAATACTATTGCCACTATAAAAGGGACTGAAAAACCAGAAGAATACGTTATTCTTTCTGCGCACTTCGACTCTTGGGACGGAGCTACAGGAGCAACTGATAATGGCACTGGAACAATAACTATGATGGAAGCTGCAAGAATTCTTAAAAAGCTGTACCCAAATCCTAAGAGGACAATTATTGTAGGACTGTGGGGAAGTGAAGAACAAGGTTTAAATGGATCTCGTGCTTTTGTGGAAGATCATCCTGAAATAGTAGAAAACGTACAAGCAGTGTTTAATCAGGATAATGGAACTGGTAGAGTAGTCAATATTTCTGGTCAGGGATTTCTACATTCCTATGATTATATCGGAAGTTGGTTAGAGGCTGTACCAAGAGAGTACAAAAATGAATTGGAGACAAATTTTCCGGGAACACCTTCACGAGGAGGATCTGATTATGCTTCTTTTGTAGCTGCAGGCGCACCTGCATTTTCTTTAAGCTCGCTTAGTTGGAGCTACTGGAATTACACATGGCATACTAATTTAGATACTTATGACAAAATTGTATTTGATGATGTGCGTAACAATGCTATTCTAACTGCAATATTGACTTATATGGCAAGTGAGGATGATGACACCACTGCAAGAGAAAGAGCAGTACTACCTACAAATCGTAGAACAAATGAACAGTATGAATGGCCAGAGCCACGAAAAGCTAATAGAGATGGTGGGAAATAATCATTGCATCTAACATTTAAAATGTTTGATAATTACAAAAGGATAGAATCATTTAGCTTCTATCCTTTTTTATTTAGAAAAAATAATACCCTCTAATTCTCCATAATTGAAGATTTCGGCATCTTTTCAATAAGAATTTCACTAAATTTCAAAAAACTTTATCAACCCACGCAACTGATCGTAACCCAATTGCATCTTGAAGATGTAACCAGCAATAATGAAAGTGTTTATCAACAAATCTAAAACGGAAGAAGACTTAATAGCAGGATGCATTAAGCAAAAAGCAAGTGCACAACGTGCCTTGTTTGACAAATACTCCGGCAGGATGTTAGGCCTTTGCAGAAGATACGTAAAAGATGTGTTGGAAGCAGAAGGCGTGATGATCACAGCTTTCACCAAGATATTTGAACGAATAGAACAATATACAGGTGAAGGGAATTTCGAAGGCTGGATGAAGCGCATCATGGTAAATGAATCTTTGCAATATCTACGGAAGCATAAAAATATGCAACTGAATATGGATATAGAGGAAGCACACCATTTACCAAATTATGATGCTATGGAGGATCATTTGCAAACAGAAGATTTAATGCAAATGATAGGCGAATTGCCAGTAGGGTATAGAACGGTTTTCAACCTCTATGCCATAGAAGGTTATTCTCATAAGGAGATAGCTGAACAGTTAAGTATTAATGAAAACACTTCCAAATCGCAGTTGAGTAGAGCACGGGTCTACTTGCAAAAACGACTAGCAGAAATGGAACAAGAAATATCAATAAGTCATGGAAACTCATAAAATAGACCAATTATTCAAGCAAAAACTGGATCGTCACAGCGAGGTAGTATCTGCGGATGCTTTCGCAAAGATGCAAGCCCAAATGAAAGGCAAAAAGCAAAAAAAGGGCTTCCCTTGGATGATAGCAGCTAGCATTAGTATCCTATTGATTGTGTCATTCGGAATAGCTTATAACTATAATCAAAATACGGAGCAAAATTTTGCCCAATTGGATCTCAATCAATCAAGTATAAGTCTTAATGAGACTGGAGAAATAAGATTTCCTGAGTTACAGCAAGAGACTCAAACTCAAGTGGACATCCTACAAAAACAAATTTCTGCTCCAATTCAAAAATCTACTCCAATAAAGGTTGAATCGCAAGACTTAAGCCGAATGGCTACATTGGATAAAGTAAATGCTTTTAAAGCAGATATTAGATTGAACATGGTTCCTGAATTAAGACTTGCTCCAAAAGTGGATGCAAACAAAGTAATTGTAGAAATACATTACACTTACGCAGAAAGTAAAGAAGATCAGAACATAATAGAAAAGAGTAATAAAAAACTTAAATCGCTGGCCAGTGAATTTAGTTTAGCTGAACTAAGAAGTGCGAAAAACGAGCTATTTGCTTCAGCCTTACAGTTCAATAAAAAAGGAAATAATTAAAAAAAAAGACACAGACATGCAAAATATAATGAAAATATCGATGGTAGTTTGTTTAGGCTTTTTGAGCACATTAGGCCTAGCACAAAGTTACAACTCAGAAAATGCAGATACTAAATTAGTAATCGGAGCAGCAGAGGATAATCAGTTAGTAAACAAGGGAGTATTCATTGTAAGAATATATAAATCAACAAAAAGGGCTGAGTTAGAAAAATTTAAAGAAGAGGCCGAAGAACTAAATATAGATATAGAATACGAAAGCCTTGAAATAATAGATGGTAAAATTGAAGCCATTACACTTAAAGTCGATTGTAATGATGGCTTTTCTGGTACCGCTTCCACCACAAATATACCTGAATCAGGAATAGGTTTCATTAGAGATTACCGTGACGAAGCTGACATCCCTTTTGTAATTGGTAGAGTATTCGATAAAGGGAAAAATTACACCTCTGATGAGTCAAAAGAAGACAATAATTGGAAAGAGGAGTTGAAAAAAGAGTTTGATACTGCATTCAATGAAGAAAAAACTATTGAAAAAAGAAAAACATCTTTTATAAATTATGATCATGAAATTGATTTCTCTATGGGACTAAATAATTACCTGAATAATGACAATCAATTCCCTGATAGTGACAATAAAGATTTTAGTTTAGACCCATTGACCTCATGGACTTACGGTCTACACTCTAACCACATCATCTCAGTTAGTCCTTATGTAAAATTCAATTTTCAAATGGGGTTATTGTGGAATAACTTTGCGTTGGCTGATACTAAATATCAAGTAACAAAAGGACCTGAACAGTTACTCTTAAATGATACTGAGTTATCAAGACCAGACATCAGCCCAACGAGAAGTAAATTGAATATCACATACTTAAATTTCAACTTAGTGCCAATGTTTCACTTGGGTAAAAGCAGCAATGCTTTCAGATTTGGTGCAGGGCCTTATGGAAGTTATCGAATTGCCAGTAAATCAAAATTCAAGTATAACGATAATGGCAAAGATGTAGTAAAAAACAATTTCCATATCAATAACTGGAAATATGGAATTAAAGCACAAGTAGGATGGAAAGGAGTAGATTTGTTTGCCACCTACGATTTGAGCCCAATTTTCATTGAAGACAGAGGACCAGAAGCTGAATATCCATTAAGAGCCATATCGTTTGGAGTGATTTTTTAAACCTCTCCTTCTTATTTGACTCTAAATTAATAAGGAGTACAGTAAAGAGACCTGTTAGGTTTAGCATACCTGACAGGTCTCTTTTATTTACCGGGATATAATCCATGCGCCCAATCTCCAATATTTCAATTGCAAGCTGGATCATTTTTAAATGTTGCTACATCTAACTTTTAAAACTATCTATCGAATATTTTTATATATTTATGACTAGGATTGTATATTGAGTTTTTTAAAATAAAACTAAGATAAAATTCATGTCAACAGAAATCATCAACATCAGCAAACAAGAAGGGAACAATCACCTCTACTTAACCGATAATGAAGGTCATGCCGGAAAAGATAGTATTACAACTCAAGTACACCCTGGGGATACGGTAACCTGGAAATTAGTCCCCAATGGAGGAATAGATCAAATTACTGGGATTACAGCAAAACCAGATAGCCAAGATATTTTTTCAGTGGATCCTGCACCAGTAAATCCTAATGATCCTAAAACTGATTGGACAGGTACTATAAGCGAAAATGCCACAGGTACAGAATCTTATAGCATTGGATATAAGATTGGTGATAACAATTATACTGATGACCCAGATCTAGAAATGAAACATGGCGGCTAATCACCCCCACAAAAAAGTCCTATCTTGGAAGACTTATACCTTAGTCTTCCTTTTATACAGTTCACTCAGCCTGTCTCAATCTTTTAAAGATGCAGATAGTCTGATAAATATTGTAGAAACTCAATTCAGTAATACAAGTGACAGTATGCAACTTGTCACATTAGAAGAAATATATAAAAACAATAAATTAAAACCCGACCTACGGTTAAAATATGCCCTGAAATCATTAAAATTATCAAATCAACTACATAACGAATTATGGCTATTTAAGACTAATTACGAGTTAGGTAACATTTACAAGAAAAAAGGTGATCTAGACACTTCATTAAAGTACTACTACGCAGCGCTAAAACAAAACGAGCTACTTGATGATATTAGAAACGAAGCATTAGTAAATGCCTCAATATCAAACATCTACAAAGTAAATGAGGATTTTAAAAATGCAGTTAAATATGCCAATATAGGAATTAAAATATATAGAGAAATTCAAGATTCAGTGAACTTAGCAATCAATCTAATGAATACTGGGGAAATCTACAGAGTAAATCAGCGGTTTGACTCTGCTCTAACGTATTTCAAGGAATCAGGGGATATATTTGAAATTGTCGGTCATAGAGTAGGCCTAGCTTATAATATCGGAAACATCGGTTTGACTCATGCCGATTTAGGAAGTGATTCCTTAGCAGAGACCAATCTACAAGAAGCAATTCATATTCTGGAAGAGGAAGGCGATTTTTATCCAATAGCCGTCTATAATACCTACATGTCAGATATATATCAAAATAGGGATAATTATGAAAAAGCACTTACTTATGCTGTTCAGAGTCTGAACATTTCTTTAGAACATTCCTTAAAAGAGCAGATTCGCGATGCCAACCTCAAATTATCAGAATTGTATGTTGCTCAAAACAACTATCAAAAAGCGTATTATCATCAGAGTCAGTATTTAGCATACAGAGATAGCATCAATAGTGAAGGTAAAATTCGGGAAATAGCGGAGTTGAGAACTGAATACGAAGTAAATAAACGAGAAGCAGAAATTACAATCTTAAAAAATGAAAAAAGGACTCAATACATCATTTTTGCTTCCATGGCAGTCATTATTATCCTATTGGGGCTTGCCAGTTTTCTTTACTACCGCAATAGTAGAAGAAAACAAACGCTCAATTTAATATTGAAGGAAAGAAAGGAAGAAGCTGAAGCGCAAAGAGACCAATTAGAAGCCATCAATGAAACAAGGGAAAAATTCTTGTCCATTATTGCACATGATTTAATGGGGCCAGTTAATTCTTTTAAAGGCTTATCCACAATCATGAAGATGAGTATTGATAGTCAAGACATTAAAGACCTAAATGACATCCATAGAGTATTTGATAAATCTGTCAACAATCTTTCAAGTCTGTTAACCAATTTATTGGATTGGTCGGTTACTCAACAAGGCGACATCCCTTATCATCCGGAAAAGATTGATTTCAATCACTTAATCAATGAATTAATCGATCTGTTTTTTAATATGGCTGAGTCTAAAAAGATCAGTTTGAGGACAAATATATCTGATAATCTATATTTGTGGGCAGACGTAAATAGCACCAAAACCATATTAAGAAATTTAGTGAGCAATGCTTTAAAATTTACTGACGCAGGAGGAGAAATCAGTATTGCAGCTGAAAAATCAAACTCTTTTGTAGTAATAAAAGTAAATGACACTGGTATTGGTATGCCACAGTCTAAAATCGATCAACTCCTAGCAGAAGATAATTTTGAGATCAGCCAGGGAACCCAGGGAGAAAAAGGTGTCGGCTTAGGTCTTCAGTTGGTTAAAGAATTTGTAAGTATGAATAAAGGAGAAATGGATATTGAAAGCGAAATTGACAAAGGCACTACTTTCAGAATATATTTACCTCAGTATAATCAGTAGCCAAGACTCTATTAAATCATTTAAATGAGGGAAATGCTAAGCTTTCACTTGAAAGATAAAATACCTGCTTCTATAGGATAATCTCATATAAAACCGCAGTTCATATTCAGGCTCTTTGAAAATTACTGTCGAAATCCTACAAGTATCAGTCAGACACCAAATGCGTCAGTCCGACAAGAAAACTTATTCTAACTCCAAGGCTAAATTTTCCCACTCTTCTGTCAATTGTTCTAACTCCTTGCTAAGCTTTTCGAATTCTTGATTTACTTCAAAAAGCTTATCAGGATTACCGTAAACAGAAGGTTTAGCAAGTTCTTCTTCCAACACTTTCTTATCTGCCTCTAGCTTTTCAATAGTTGTTTCTAGCTTTGATAGCTCCTTTTGTTTAGCTTTAAATTCAGCATCTTCCGGATTATGTCTCGGCTTGGACTGCTTTTCCTTTTTCTGCTCCTTTTTCAGCTCCTCATCAAAGCTCTTATCTTCTACTTTTGCCGCTTCCCGCTTCGCAAACCAATCTTGGAATTCATCATAGGTCCCCGGGTACTCTTTAATTTGGTAATCTTCAATCCACCAAATTTTATTGGCTACATTAGAAACAAAGTATCTGTTGTGTGACACTGTTATAAAAGAGCCTTCATATTGTTGCAAAGCCTGAATTAGTATATTTTCCGATTGCATATCCAAGTGGTTGGTCGGCTCATCTAATAGCAAGAAATTCGCATTAGAAATCATGGTTTTAGATAAAGCTACTCGAGACTTCTCTCCTCCTGATAATACTTTAATTTTCTTAAATACTTCCTCATCTCTAAAAAGAAAACATCCCAGTAGATTTCTTAACTCCATTTCAGTTCGGTCACTGCCTGCTTGTTTCAGCTCATCCAAAATTTCGTTATTAATATGGAGAGATTCTAGTTGATGTTGAGCAAAAAAACCAAATTCTACATTATAACCTTCCTCTCTTTTGCCCTTAATCTTTTCTTCTCCTGCAATAATTCTTAGTAAAGTAGATTTACCTTTACCATTGGCTCCAATTAAGGCAATCTTATCCCCTCTTTCGATATGAGCCTCCGTATTTTCCAATATTTTTATATCTCCATACGACTTTGATACCTCATTCAGTCGAACAATATGCCTTCCCGATTTATTATTAATTTTAAAGCTGAAATTGATAGTGGCATTATTATCCACCACTGCATCGACCTTATCCATTCTGTCCAATGCCTTTACTCTAGATTGCACCTGCTTGGCTTTGGTTGCTTTCGACCGAAAGCGATTAATAAATTGTTCAGTCTGTTTTATTTTTTGTTGTTGATTTTCATAAGCATTTTGTTGCAATTCGGCTCTAAGTGCTTTCTCTTCATTATAGAAGCTCCAATTACCGGCATATACATTTAATTGTTGTTGATCTACCTCAACAGTAATATCTATTGTTCTATCCAAAAACTCTCTATCATGAGAAACAATGATATAAGCTCCCTCATAGGATTTTAGATAATTTTCAATCCATTGTATCGATGGCAAATCCAAGTGGTTTGTCGGCTCATCTAGCATCAAAAGAGAAGGCTTTTCTAATAGCAACTTTGCCAACATCACTCTCATTCTCCAGCCTCCGGAAAAAGTCCTCAATGGTCTACTTAAATCCTCTGTTTTGAAACCTATACCTTCCAGAATTTCTTCCGCTTTAGCTTGAAGGCTATAACCTTCCATCATTTCATATTGCTCTTGAGCTTTGGTGAGCTTATCTACTAGATCATCCGAATAATCTTCCTCCATTTTCTTAAGAATAGATTCTATTTTCTCCTGTAGCTTTAATGCTTCCTTAAAAGCCTGCATAGCAACATGCAGAATACTATCATCAGATTGAAATGACAGCAAATCTTGATTTAGGAAACCTATGGTACAGTCTTTACTCATTTGCACCTCTCCTTTATCTGGAGTGATATCACCATTAATGATTTTAAGCAAAGTAGATTTTCCTTGTCCATTCAATCCAATCAAGCCAATTTTATCTTTGGGTTTGATGTGTAAAGAAGCGGTATCAAATAGAGGCCGATCCCCTATGTAGTAGTCTAAATTATTAATAGAAAGCATGATGCAAAATTAAGTGGGATTTCGTCAGGATAAAATGCTTTGACCGAATAGTTGAAAAATATATTTTTAACCTATACTACATTTTGTTTAACCTTTTTTATTTTTAATTAAACAATATGCTTTACAAGGCGTTTCCTTTTTAAATAAAATATAAAAACTATGAGCAAAACAGAAGAAACACAGAGCTGGCCAGATTTAGCCATTGGGTTATACGATAAATTAACTGGCCGAAATGCAAAAATCAACTATGATTTTACTGATTTCAAAATCGGAGTGCCAAAAAAGGTCGGTTCAGAGGAAAAGACTGAATGGACCATGAACGGAAAATTAAGTATTACAACTGAATCGAAATGAAAAAAATGCAAATAACAGCTGATGTGGAGCTGCAAAGTGTAAAAGGCAAAATTAATATTCATGGTACTACAAATGACTTGAATATTAATATCTCTTCTGCATCAGTTGTTATTTTTCCTCTGAAAACTTATCTTCTTTTTCGCAAATATATTATCCTGAGCAAATTTATTGATCAAAATATTGCTGTGATGATTGCTAACAAAAAAATTGTGTCTTTTGATAACGGAAAAATGGTATATTCTAGAAGGTGGTGGCTGTTTAAATTTCTGCTAACTGCACTTATTAAAAAAGGGATATAAAAAAAGCTGCATCAACTCAAGGAAAATGCAGCTTTCTTTTTTGTTAGCATTATAAGTTATTTAACCATCAATCTAACCTTCTTTCTTATATTACCTTGTCGCACATCTACAATGTAAATACCTGAATTTAGTTCTGTATCTATCGGTAATGCATTATTGAAATCCGATGGACTATGAACTGCCTCATAGTGTCTTCTTCCTTGCATATCAAATATGGAGACCTGTACTTTTTGCTCTGCATGGAACCCAGATAATCTCAATTTAATATTTTGTGCTTGAGTTGGGTTTGGTACTGCAACTAAATCAGAATTCTGAACTCTGTTCACTTTTACCACCTCTGAATATTCAAAAGCTCCATCATAATCTACTTGTCTTAATCGATAGAATCCATCACCAGCCAGAGGGGAATAGTCCTTGAAACTGTAATCAAGAACTTCTTTAGAATCACCACTTCCTTCAACAATACCTAGAACTTCAAAATCTTTACCATCAAATGAGCGCTGAATCTCAAAGAAATCATTATTCTTCTCAGAAGCAGTTTGCCATTTCAAATCAACCCTGTTTCCGTTATTCTCAGCTGTAAAGAAGGTTAATTCAACAGGTAATGAATTGTTATTTGCATCTCCTGCCCCAAAGGTCACAAAGTTTGTAGAAAAATCAAATCTTGTATTTGATGTTAGTTGCCCATTCGTTGCATTTCCTGATACACTGGATTGCCCCTGATTCTCCCACTGAGAAGAAACACCATCTTTAAATCGAACTACTCTTAGTTCACTTAAAGATTGTGCAACGCTTGCCGAACCATCTGCAATATTACTGCTTGGGTCCCAATATATTTTTACATTTGCCATATTAGCACCGGCACTTGTTAATTCCCAATACTGATTAGCACTTACCACTGGATTAGCTCCAACAAGATTATTAGACAAAGTGGCAATTGCGGGGTTATCCTCTGGGCTTTCACTGAAGAAAGTTGCTGTCCAATCGTCTGTATTTTGAATATAACTTACTTCAATTAATCCGTATCTTCCACTTTGCCCTACAGGAAAAGGATCAAATTCAGAAGCTGTGGAAGCATTTAAGTTTCTGATGAGAGGACCATTAACGTGACTAGAAGATTTAAAACCCGATAATACAGCAGTGTTTTGAATAATCAATGAATTATCGATATCAGTATCAATTAATCCATTTGTAAATTTAAGTTCACCGCTTACTTCTATATCATTATTGCTACCATCAATTACTGACAGTCTTCCATTCGACTTATTGACTTCTAAAACATTGAATGCTTCAAGACCAGTAAACTGACCTGATATTGTTTGATTGCTAGTTCCATCCATCACGATAGTAGCATCAGTAAACTCTGCATTGAAACTACTGCCGCCATTCTTAATGACATTACCTTTTACTCTCAGCTCTGAGAAATTAGCCATTTCAAAGTCACCGCCAGTCAATTCTAAGTTCTCACATATGTTAACGCTTGTAGCATTAGACATCACCTTTTTACCATTACCGCTTAATATTAACCTTTTCAAATTGGTAAATCCTTCAGCTAAAACTGTAACATCATTTCCCACATCATTATTTTCGTATTCTAAGCCTCCGCCTATAGAACAATTTGCGTCTGGAAAGAAATCCTCGTAGTCACCAGCTGGAAACGAAGCATCATCAACTAGTTTCAAAGTACCACTACCCTCAATTGTTCCTAAATTATGTCCAAAAGTGCTATTGATTTCTAGAGTTGCATTTTCTTCGATTGTCACTTTTCTAAAACGTCTAAAATTATCATTCAAGACCAAGGTATAATTGCCTCTAACAACTAAATCTGGCGATTGACCTACAGAAGGGGCCGAACCTCCGTCAAAAGAAGCACCCGCATTTACATTTCCATCCGCAAAACCCGTCAGAGTTTCAAAAAGAGGCACAACATTTGGTATTGCACTGCCGCACAACAACGCATCACTATTATCTCTAGTGATACCTGCTGTATATCGTCCCTCCAAAGTCTCACTCATTAATCCGCTGTACTCGTTGGATACGTCTGACTGAAAAGTAATTGAATTACCTACCTCATCAAATAGTTGTTCTGAATAAATCTTGTCCCAAGTATCGTCAACATTCAACAATCTTGCAGGTGCATAATTCATTAAACCCAATCCCTCTGCATTATTTACAGACTCTAATGCATCGTTATGATACATAGTCAAGGAACCATCAAAATTTGTGATGTTTTGCGATTTTACCAACCAGTAATACTGTAATACATTTTGTGTATCATCATAATCTGCACCTCCAGTACAAAGTTCATCGTCATCATCGGTTATACCATCTGAGAAATTATCAATAGGCTTAATTGTAATAAAACCATTTCCATCTACGTCAGATGCCGTAACTACTGCAGGGGTATAATTCAATAATCCTACAGGGTAAACAAAACTTCCATTGAAGTTATCGGGATAGATTTTCCTTACCCCTTTGTCAATCAAACTAGTATTGACTGTAATCATATTATTGACATTGAAATCAGATACGGATGCGCCTCCAGCACCATTTTCAAAAATTGCATCCTCATCCATGATCAATAAGTTGGAACCAATATCGAACACGCCAGAAGCTAATACGACTTTATGATTGATTTCAAAATCATTTTGCCCGGCTGTTACTTCAACTCCATTACTATTGTCAATTGTAATGGTTCCAAATGTACTCTGCCCACTAGAGGAACGAGCAATATTCTGAGTAGCTGAACCTTTGAAAACAATACCAGGCCCTGCAACAGCTGATTGGTGCTCTCCATCATGGATCAAATCACCTTCTAAATTCAACGCGCTAGTATTTGTATTCAAGATTCCATTTAAGATTCTAAGATTATTTTCAACCGTCAACTCCTGCTCTATGGAAAGGTCCCCTGCTCCCGCTTTTTCAATATTCCATAAATCAATTATCCCACTTCCCAAAATACTTTGAGTTGTAGGAGTGTTGAAGAATGTAGTTTGTTGATTCGTACCATTTCCTTGATTATTGAAAGTTCCATTTACTTCCATGTTGTTAACAATGGTTAAATCTAGACCATTAGCGGAATAAGTACCGTTACTCTCAACTTCTAAATTATTAAGAATCAAAGGATTAATAAATGTTCTTGCATTCAAATTATTATTACCTGTGATCAATAGATTATTCAAAGGAACAGTTGCATTAATGCCAATTTGATTTTGACCAGCTGGGGTTGAGACTCCACCAATGGTAATAGTTGAACCCGTAAAATCATAACTATCAGGATCTAACCTTAATGAAGCATTTGTAGCTGAACCATTTTGTCTCTCAATTATGAAATCCCCTGCAGTATGATTGAATTCACTTCCAGCATTTAAAACCTCAAAAACACCTCTATTTTGTTCAGGAGCAGTATTTATTCCAAATCGTGCAACTCCTCCACTTTGGGTATACTTTAGAACTCCGGAAGTAGAGAGTAAACCTCTTCTGACCTGAGAACCTACGTCTAAAGTTCCATCTGTAATGTCGATTTCTGCATTGCCCGAAACAGAGTACTCAATAAAGTTATTTCCATTACCTGTACCAGAAGCCATGTCTAAAGTACCACCAGTAATCCGAAGTAATCCATCTAGAATTAAGCCCGTATCATCTCCTTCAATCCGTACTATCCCCTGTCTTAATTCTAAGCCACCTGAACCCGATGATGATTCTGGATTAGATAAATTAGGAAGACTGAAATTTCCTCTGGCTTCGTCAGTTAAAGTAATATCAACATTAGGTTCATCTAAGATTAATAAGCCATTTACTATTTCAATAGGCTGTTGATTAATATCAGCAGGCAAAGGCAAATTGAAATCTGACCGGAAAATAAAGCTAGAACTTAGATCACTGCCTTTATTTAATTCTATACTGTGGAAATTTGGAATTGCTCCTGATTGGTAATCGAAAGTGTTATTTCCCACTCCTCTCAAAGTAAGTTTTACAAAATCTTGATTTCCATTTGTATAAAGCTGCAATCCACCTCCACCATTATTATCTTGGTAAATATCGCCATGCACAATTAGGTTACTTTGATTAATTGTGGCATCTGGATTTTCCACTCTAATCAATGCATTATCGTTCTCTAGCCTCAAATCACCCAGAACTTCTACGGTTCTAGATGCATTATTTGGAAAATCAATTCTACCATTTCCACCGCTGTCGTTACCGCTTACATTACTTCTGAAAATTCTTAGATTATTTTCTACAGTTATATCGCCCGTAGCGCCAGAGCTCAATCTCAAATTAACATCACCTAATAGCTCAAAATCTTGCTTGACAGTCACATTTGTAGATATCTCAAAATCTCTATCTGCAGCACCCCATCCATTGCCTGCAATAAGAAGATTCGGTACTTCAGGAGGTATATTATTGTAAACAAATCCATCTTGAGTACTTTCATAAACAAAATATGAAGAGTCTTGATTTACAAAATCACCCAAATCAACTCCTGAAAAATCTGGATCTGCCTGACTACCACCAGCTGAACGGATCCAAAACATTCCTTCTCCTTTTACAGGACCTCCATTGATACCTCCTCCTGCTATATTGATGTTCAAAGTGGGCCGGAATTGGAAATTACGAGCATACACACGTCCTGTTGGATTTCCGTCATTTGCATCCAGCATTTGATTAAATACCAATTCTGCAAAATTTACTACTATATTGTCTGCCGTGATTCCATGCGGCTCACCGTCATTACCTGGCGACCCAAATGGAACCCAACCGATTACTGCGACATCGCCAGCTTGCGGAAAATCACCAGCTGCCGGCTGTCTTGAGTCATGGAACTCATAGCTGTCTACTGTAGAATTACCATCAATATCATTTGGAGCAAAGGTCCAATTATTTCCATTATTCCACTTAATTGGAAAACCGTTTCCAGATATTCTTGTGTAGAAAATATCGGGAGCGCCAACAAACCTCCCTGAAACACCTGCTGTGTAGTTCGCTCCTACTAATTCAAAGCCAGAAAAGTCATTTTGATCAAATTCAGCTGTTGTGCTTGATCCATTAAAATGAATGATCCTAGTTCTATTATCTTCATTGGCACTTTGATTACCACCATAAGTAGAAGTAATGATATCGTTTAAGTCCTCCGCTGGGTCTGATTCAAAAACCCGAGTATATGGGTTTCCATCCAGAACATAGCCAGGGACATAATTGTCCTCATCAGATGAAGCGTAATTTGATGGTCTATCTAGACCAGGAACAACAGCACCAGAGCCTCTGTAATAAAATCTAAAGGCAACTGTTGGTAAATCAGTGAATCCATCATGTCGAACTCTCCAATAATGTTGCAATATTTCACCGCCACCTAAATCAGATGTTTCCAACTCACCACTTACCACATTAATTCGAACATAACCATCATCTGAAAAGTCCTTTACTTTCATTTGAGCCGGTCTAGTGTAAACAGTAGTTCCACCGTCTGTTGTAAAACCAACTGGAAAAGATATAGGTGAGATATTATTTAATCTGCTTTCTTCTGTTTCTGGAATGGTATTGCCATTCACTTTCAATCTTAAACCACCGTCACTTGCATTACCATCAGTAAACACCAATATATTTGCAACAACACCACTGTTGTTTATATTGATTAAACTGTTAGTAGATACATTTCCGTTAAAAAAGTTTCCTCCTCCATTGTTTATATTCCAAATTTCATCAATTGTAAGGGTATGGTTTTTAATATAAATTCGACCGTTCCAATACTCCATTCTTTCGATTGTAACATCACTATTGAGCTCAGCAATAGTCGCTGCTCCCACATTAAACCTAATATTGCCAAAAACTGCACCGTCTTCGGTTTCTATAACTAGCGGTGGATCTTCCCTAAATCTAATTTGAGCAACGTCTGGTGTACCACCTGCTTCGGGATAACTTCCAGAAGCAAAATAGGTACCCATTCTATCGTAATTAAGGATATTACCCCAAATCCTAATGGTGAAAATATTCTGATCCAAGGTTCCCGATCTAACCTCTCCGTTTCCATTAATGTCGAATCTAATAGCACCATTTCCTCCTGCTCTGGCAATACCTCTTAATTCATTTCCAGAATTCCTGTCTAAGACCAAATTCCCCAATTCTAAGCGGGGAGATGTTGATCCACCCCAATATATAGTGTCAATTGATGAGGTTCCAATCGTTTGGTTAAAATAAGTACTATTTACTTCTGTTGGTTGGTCTCCCAAATTATCATAAGGGTCCACGCCTCCAAAAACCGAATTATATGCTGACCATCGGCCCACATAAAAACTTCCACCAACATAAACATCATTCACGTTTGCAGAAGAAGTAACTGCTGCAAAAGTAGTAGGGAAATTGCCGAATGGATTATTATAGAATTGATCGTTGTAACCTCTGACAATCAAATCTTCTAGAACTCTAAGTGGTTCACCTGATAGGGTTCTGGCATTTCCTCCATCTCCACTGGTGCCTTCATTAAGCGTGATTTCTGACACACCCGCTCCAGAACTAGCCATAATTACTCTATAGAATGGCGCTCTAGTAGAGATTTTAGCCTCATTACCGTTGGTAGATATCAAATTAACTGTTCCACCAGTCACATTAATATTTCCCGGATCACTATTGATAAATACTAACCCTCTATTAGTGGCGTCACTGATATTAAGTTCGCCTCCTGTCATTATAAAAGCATTGTCTGTATATGTCAAGGATAATGTATAGTAGTTATTGGAAGGGTTCACTCCTGCTGTCGTACCGATATTGACAGTCCCACCATTTATCTCCATACCTCCTACGTTATCAGAACCGTTTACCGAAGTCCTAAACTGCGGAATATTTACAATACCTCCATTAACCTTTAATGTCCCTGCTTCTCTAGAAGTAATACCGCTTGAACTTTCTACTTGAAAAGTACCTGCATTAACTTCTATTGTCCCATAAGGGGTAACCGCATTGCCTCCGGTTTTCCTAGCAAAGCCACCATCTAATAGAAGTTTTGCATTGGTACCGACTGAGTAATTTCCTGTGTTATTTAATGGATCAACATTTATATTTGTTCCTAAAACGGCTGTGCCCGTTATTAATCCAAATGCATTTTGATTATCATTTGGAGCATTGACATCACCACCAATATTTTGATTTGCCCTACCTGTCAATACGAAGTTGGAAGCTTGACTTGCAGTGAAAGTAGCTGAATATGCAGGATCTCCTTTATCGATAATTACTCTTAAGAAGTAGGTGGGACCATTAGCTCTTATCGTCTGATTCCTATTTTCAGATATCAAAAATACATCTGTAATTCCGTCTGGAGGATCGATTCCAACAGTTTGAGTGGTTCGCTGTGAGAATCGCACATCCCCTTCATTAGTAAAGTCGCCATACAAATTGAAATTATGACGCACATTTTGAGTAGATGTTCGAATTCTACCGTTTTGGGTACTTCCATTATTTTGAACCAAGACATCACCAAAAACTGTGAAGTCCCTGGCAGTAGCAGTATTATCTCCAAACTGCCAACTTCCCTTTCTGATAGTAAAATCTCCATTTAATGTTAAGTCAGCACCTAATATTGCGAGGTCTGTAGGATTTGTTAGATCAACTCTCAAATCTTTCAATGTTAAATCTTGATCAAATTCGAGTCCTGTACCACTTACCAATAATAGTCCACCATTCAATTCATTAGCAAAACCATTTGAACCTGTGGTACTTCCTAAAGGGAAATTTGAAACTCCAGAATTACCTTGAATACTTATCGTTCCTTTCCCGTTGATGACATTAAAATTATGTCCAGTCGTATTATTTAGGTTGATTCTACCATCAACTCTTAAGCTTGCAATCTCAATGTCATTAGTTCCAGTTTGTATATTTACAGTTCTACCATTTCTGATCACAACATTATCCTCATCAGCAGGGATGTCACCCCCAGGATTATTAGGGGCGGGAGCAATACCAGCGTCTAAAGTCCATGTATTAGGATCATTCCAGTTTCCGTTCCGAAGGACATACCATGTTCTGCTGATCAACTGATCACCTTGACCTACGGTATAATATCCAGATTTAATTCTGTTTCCTGGTACAGATATGACTAGTTGATCACCATTCTCTACTCCGTAGCTGTTAGCAAAAACTCTTTCATAATTTCCGCTGATTCCTGACCTATACAGTAACACATAATTGGAAGGGCTCCCCAATGTAAACCCTGCATCTCCAAAATCAAAAATTAAGTCCATATCGGACTCACCGTTGTCGATTACATTATTTTGGCTGTTTTCTAGATAAAAATCCTTACCCCAACGTGATGTGATATTAGCTCCCAAATCTGTAACAACGCCTTCTGAATGCGCCACTGCATCATTATGTCCTACAGCGAAAAACTCTAAGTTAGTATCTAGTCCTCCATTTATTTCTCTTATCTGAAAGGCATCTGAAAAGCCAGATTCAGATCTTTTAGACGTACCATCTGTAGTACCTATTGCTCTAAAATCGTTGAAGTAATTCGAAGTAAAATTCGCGAACTCCCCAAAAATATCGTTGGTAACATTTAAAGAATACTTTTCGGCTAAGTAGTTTTCGACAATTAATCTTTCAGCACCATTTAAGGCATCTCTGAAAATAATGATTTCTGCAATGTCCCCAGTAAAGTTTCTAGTATCGCTTGTATTGAAATTCCCTAGGAACAAATCAGAGTTTTCATTATTTAATAGATTAGAAGCTCCCGTTTGAACTCCACCATCTGCAGTATTCACAAAATTACTAATTGACTGCACTGACCCATTAAAAACTGAGCTGATAACAAGGTTATCATCAGCTGATATAGTGGAATTTTCACTATCAACTCCCCCATCGCCATCAAATCTAGCCTCAAAACCACCGCTGGTAGTAAAGAACACATATGACTGTTCATTTCCATTGGAAACCCTTTTACTTAATATACCTTCTGTCCCTATTGAAGAAGGTGTTCTGAATACAAAAAATGCTGTCAGACCATCTGTGTCATCAAGGAGATCATCATCTCCAATTGTTAGATAGCCACCTGATGCACCAAAATTGATTGAAGGAAAACCATTTAGATTAGCATTAGATGCCGTATAATCAGCTTGCAGTCCTGGTGTTGATTGGCTTGCATGCAGGTTATTTCCAGATTGATCTGCCCAAGCTGATACTTTGCCTGCTGATTGACTTATTCCAATGTCAGATCTTAGCCACAGAACATTTTGAGGACCTGATGATCCATCGCCAGTTCCAACTCCAGCAGGTCCTACTACCTGGCTTTTTACTGAGTGAAGGGACGCAACGATTGAAATAAATGTTAATAGTAAGTAGAATCTGTTCATAATGGTTCAAATTTCATGTAAGCTAATTGCAAATATACTATCCAAATATCAAAATAAAGTAATTTTATGGACATTAGTTGCGTTTAATCGTCAAGATTTACAAAAAAAACGACCAAGCTATATTTTTTGCGGTTGTATACGAAACTGAAAAAATTTAAAAATTTTGTAAATCTTTATAAAACAAAACCTTATACTTACCATTTTTTAGGAATGCACTGCTGCACTTGATGATGAAAATAGTGATATTTATTTTCGTTTATACACACTATTTAAGAAATTTAATAATTGCTCAGCAAGCTTAAAAAACATTCAAATGAATGTACTTTTAACAAAGAATTAATAAATAGACCAATCGAATCCTAAGAAAAAATTCCTTCCCATCAAATTTCCATAATTATATGCAGTATCAAAATATTCCCCAAAGCCAAGTGCCACTGTCTCATCTTGTGTACCGCCCAAAGGCGATATCTCTTGTACATTGTCAAACAAGTTTCGAACTCCTACAAAGACTTCAACTCTTTTGAATTCCTTCCTAAATTTAAGATTATGCTGTGCAAAACTAGGGGAGAGATTAGCTCTAGTGCTTACAATTTCACCCAAGGCGTTCACCTCATAGATGTCAGGCATGGCTGTTGGTCCATTCCAATTAAGACTGTAATTCAATTTAATATCTAACGGAAAGTTATACTCTAATGACCCTACTGCAGACCAATCTCGTGAATAAATTATGGGCATTTCTTCCAACTTGCCATCTACATTTGTTTCAGCTTGACGAGCATTTTGCCATTGTGCACCTAAATTCAGATAAAGATTTGCTCCTACCTGATGATTAATGTTTGCGCTTAACCCTCTCGTGTAGGCATAGGCTTCGGAATTCTGATAAATAATAAAACCGGGAGTCTCATAATCAGGGATTATTTTATTAGTGAAATAGGTGTAAAAACCGTCAATTTCAATACTCCCTTGTTGATTCCCAAATGTATAGACATGTTGAAAACCAAGCCCAACATTAAAAGATCGTTCCGGATTCAAATCCTCTTCAATTAACAATTCTCGCTGACCAGAAACAAATGCATGATCTTCGGTGAAAAGGTTCACAATTCTAAATCCTGTCCCACTGTTGAATCGAAAGTTAGTCCATTCACTTAATTGGTACTGAATATTTAAGCGCGGAGAAAATATTAATCCATGGCGATTATAATAGTCTAATCGAGCACCCGATAAGGCTTTCCAATCTTTATTGATTTTCCATTCATCCTGAATAAAAACACCAGGAATAATCTGAACATCTGCTTGATTGTCGGACACGTTTTCCGTTGCAGCCGAATTATCATCATAATAGGTAACTCTCTGACTAAAGCCTGATAAAAGATTATGATTACCTAATTCATGTTCATAAATAAAATTAGCAAAAGCCTGATGCTGTTCGGCCTCATAGAAAGTATCGCCATAATAACTATCCTGCCAATGTTGGCTAGCCGAGAATTGTAATCTAAAAGGACTATTTACAAATCTTTTATCGCCAAACAATTCCCAGCGATGGGTATAAATACTTTCTCCATAAATCTGATCACTACCTCTTAATTCTTTATAATTCTTGTCTTTTACATATTCCAAAACCCCATTTCTTCTATCTTCAAAGTAATACTTGCCGCCAATAGAAAACTGCTTACTTTCATTTTCTGAAAAATTGAAGGCTGAAAATCGATCTCTCAAAACTACATCTGAAAACAAATCCCCATTTTGATCTACAAATTGATTGGCCATATCCCAATGCATCCCAGAAAAACTCTTCCACTTTTTCTTCCCATGCTGAGCGATCAGATTTCCTTTCCATTCTCCGAGTTGTGAGAAACTGGAATTAAGACTTAATATATTTTCTTTTGCGTGTGGAGTAATAATATTAATAACTCCTGCCATGGCTTCTGAACCATAAAGTGTAGAGCCTGGCCCTCTGACCACTTCCACTTTTTCCATCATGTCAGTTGGTATGCTGTTCAAACCATAAACTGTGGCCAAATTACCATATATTGGAATCCCATTGATTAAAAGCGAGGTGTAAGCACCCTCCAAACCATTAATACTGATTTCATTGGTATAACATACTCCACAAGCTACATTTTCTTGAATACCATTAATCATAGAGATGCTTTCCATCAAATTTCCAGAACCTTGTGAGAAATCATTCAAAAAACCAGCCCGGAAAACTTCTACTTTTACTGGGGAATTCCTCAAACTTCTGGCTTGTAATTGTCCGCTGACCACTACTTCATTCAAGCCCAATTTATCCGGAATAAGTTGAATAATATGAGTTTCAGACAAATTATAATTTTCTAAAGTTACCTCCTGCTTTTGGTATCCAACATGAGAAACCCATATATGCTTCGTACCTTCTTTGATTTTCAAAGAAAACTCCCCAACATCGTTGGCGGTAGTTCCATATCCACTGTCTTGAGCAAGCGCAGTGGCAAAAGGAAGAAACTTTCCATTTTCATCGGTAACAACAGCTTTAAATATTTGAGCCTTAGAAATATGCACAACCGACAAAAACAATAGAACCTGTACAACTATCAGTAATACGCTTCTCATGATTATATTTTTAGATTAATCTAAATTTATTTTAATGCAAATATATTAATTATAATTAGATTACTAAATTTATTTAAATTGGTTTTTCGAAAAAATCAAGATTATCAACTATTAAAATTTTGTTAACTTGCAAATCTTAACCAACAACTCATGAGATATATTTACCTCTTTACTTTGTCGTTTTTCACATTTAATGCGCTGGCTCAAGAAGACAGTATTCAAATTGGGACCGACAGACCTGGATTTTCAGAATATCCGCAAAGTATTCCTAAAGGGTATTTCCAAATAGAGGCCGGCTTCTCTTTTGACAGTGAAACGGTGAACCCGAGCGACAGAGTACAAATCATTAATTGGAACAATACTTTGGTTAAGTATGGATTAATGAAAGGCATGGAGCTAAGGTTAGGACAAACCTATCAAAGTGAAAGATTACTAGAGGGAGGTCAAAGCCCACAGTTTGTTTGGCAGAGTTTCTCCGGACCTGTGGTAGTGGGTACTAAAATAAACTTATGGAAGGAATCTGGTTTTATACCCCAAACAGCCGTAGTGGCAGAGTACGGATTCAACACACTTGCCCCAGAAACATTCCAAAGAAATAGTTTCTATAGAATTCAATTGACTTCGAAATACCAACTGAATCCAGCATGGTATTTAATGGGAAATTTCGGCTTTGATAAACGTTTCAATGACTTTGGACGGCTTCGGTTTACCGTCAATTCGGGCTATAGTTTAACCGATAAATTATCCGTCTATGCAGAAATCTACGGATTTAGATCTGAAGCTCGAACCCCATTAAATTACTTTGACGGTGGATTTACCTACTTAATAAATCCGAAGTTCCAATTGGATCTGCACGCTGGATTTGACTTAGTTCAACAAACCAATAATTTGGTCGAATATCAGCAAAGCTTTGTTGCCATGGGTCTGGCTTATTTATTTAAAATTCAAAAATGAGTTTAAAAGCTTACTTTAATAAAAAGAATGCCTTTGAAGCAGGCTGTGATGAAGTCGGGAGAGGATGCTTAGCAGGACCGGTAGTGGCATCTGCAGTGATATTGCCGCAAAATTTCACTCATCCATACCTTACTGATTCCAAGCAACTAAGCTCAAAAAAGAGAGGAGAATTAGTAAATATCATTAAGGAAAAATCGATTGCATGGGCAGTTGCAGAATGTAGCCCTGAAGAAATTGATGAAGTCAATATCTTAAATGCCTCATTCTGGGCTATGCACAAAGCCATAGATCGATTAACACAAAAACCTGATTTCCTCTTGATAGATGGAAATCGATTTACTCCTTACCAAGAAATTTCACATGAATGCATTATAAAGGGAGACAGCAAATATTTTTGCATAGCGGCAGCCTCTATTTTAGCAAAAGAGTATCGAGATAACCTCATGCGAGAATTATCGGATATTTATCCTCAATACGGTTGGGAACGAAATGTGGGTTACCCCACCAAGCAACATAGAGAAGGAATAAAAGCATATGGAATCACAGAACATCATCGGAAGTCCTTTCAGCTTTTGCCGAGGCAGTTGGAGATTTTCGGCATGATTAATAAATCATCTTAAAGAATGAAAAAATTCAAAGTTGGCTGCGTACAAGCCACTCCTTCCCTATTTGATAAATCCAAGACATTGGATATTGTATTTAAATGGATTCAAAAAGCAGCAAAGGAGAATGTTAAATTACTAGTCTTTCCTGAAAGCTTCATTCCTGCCTATCCGGCAGGTTTAGGTTTTGGGACAGTAGTGGGTAGCAGAACTGAAGCAGGTCGCGAGCAATTCAGGGAATACTGGGAGAATAGTGTAGAAATTGGAGCAGAAGAAACTCAACAGTTAGCCAAATGGGCTAAAGAGCATGATATGTATATCACTATAGGTGTAACTGAAAAAGACTCGATAAGTAAAACCTTGTACTGCACCATACTATACTTTTCTGCAAAAGGTGAATTAATGGGAAAACATCGAAAACTAAAACCCACTGCAGCAGAACGATTGGTTTGGGGAGAGGGCGATGGAACAACCCTTAGTACTTATGATACGAAAATTGGAAAACTAGGCGGTTTGATTTGTTGGGAAAACTACATGCCACTAGCCAGAGTGGCAATGTATCAAAAAGGTGTAGAAATCTATGTTGCACCAACTGCTGATTCTCGAGATAGCTGGAATAGCAGTTTAATTCATATTGCTTGCGAAGGCAGATGTTATGTAATAGGATCTAATCAATTTATTCGAAAAAGTGATTATCCTGAACATCTGCAAAAACAATTGGCTGAAGATCGACCTGAAATATTATCAAGGGGTGGTAGTGTAATAATTTCTCCATTAGGTAAAGTATTGGCAGGCCCGCTATACAATGAGGAAGGATTATTGACTGCAGAAATCGACCATGATGAAATCATCCGCGCAAAAATGGATTTTGATGTGATTGGTCATTATGCTCGGAATGATGTTTTTGGGTTTGATGTGAATGGTCAGCCGGATATGAAGAAAGATTGAATGATAGAATATGAGTCTAAGCGAGACGCTTAGACTAGTTTGCAAGATAGGTAATTAACTACTCTGGTATAATCCAAGTGAGACGCTTGGACTATATTTATATCTTTTGACTAATCAAGTATTCAAAACTTATATTTCCACTTTCACACCTCATATTTCCAAAAAATCATCATTTTTGCAATCCGAAAAAATTAGATAGAATGTTAAGAGGAGCGATATTAGTATTTTTAGGTGCTTGTAGTTTTGGGGTTTTAACCACCTTGGTAAAGATTTCATATAAGGAAGGATTCACTCTAGCAGAGGTTACTGGAGCACAAGTATTTTTTGGTGCAGTAATTCTCTGGTTAATTTTAGCAGGTAGAGCACTTTTTCAAAATATTAATTTCAAATTCAGCTGGAAAAATAGCTGGAAAGTATTGCTTACTGGAATTAGTACGGGCTTGGTCAGTTTATGCTACTATAAATCAATACAAGAGTTGCCCGCTTCAATTGGCATTCTTCTACTAATGCAGTTCACATGGATTAGTCTTTTATTGGAAATCATAATCCACCGGAAATTCCCGACACGAATGCAATGGATCTCCGTAATCTTTATTCTCTTTGGCACCTACTTGGCAGGAAATGTTTATAGTTTAGATAATATCCCTTTTAGTTTGGAGGGTATTGGTTACGGATTTCTAGCGGGATTTTTCTACGCAGTATTTATCTGGGCAAATGGAAGAGTAGGCAATGCTTTGATTCCTGTTCAGAAAAGTGCCATGATGATCACGGGAGCTTGTCTTTTCATCTTCATTATTTTTCCTCCTGAGTTTTTATGGAACGGTAGTCTATCAGCAGGATTATGGTCGTGGGGTTTGATTTTCGCTTTCTTTGGAACTGTTATTCCTCCACTTTTCTATGCTTATGGTATCCCTTCTACCGGAGTAGGGCTAAGCAGTATTTTAAGTTCCGCAGAATTACCCGTGGCCGTGTTTTTTTCAAGCTGGCTTTTAGCAGAAGAGGTAACCGCTTTGCAATGGGTAGGAGTTGCTACTATTCTTTTTGCCATAGTAGTTGCGAATATTAAGAAGGCTAAAAGCCCTCTTTAATTCCCATAAAGGGGGCTGCCTCAGTGGGCTGGATTCCATCCCGAAGGATTATCCTTCCATTCTTTCAAAGTATCTAATTCGTCATTTTGAATCAATTTCTTGGACAGAGCTTCTTCCAATAAATGCGGATAATCGGACAGACAAACTAATTTAATATTGGCCTTTTCAAAATTCCCTACTGCTACATCGAAGCCATAAGTGAAAATTGCTGCCATCCCTAAAATTTCTGCTCCCGCTGCGTGCAAAGCCTCTGCTGCCTTAATAGAACTACCGCCCGTTGAAACCAGATCTTCAACAAGCACCACCTTTTGTCCTTTTTCTAATTTACCTTCAACCAAATTTTCCATACCATGACCTTTTGGTTTTGAACGAACATACATAAAAGGAAGATCCAAAGACTCTGCAACTAAAACACCCTGTGGAATACCAGCAGTGGCTACACCGGCTATAGCTTCTGCCTCAGGAAATTTCGACCTGATTACGTCAGCCAAATAATGTTTGATTATGCTTCGGGTTTCCGGAAAAGACAATGCTAATCTGTTATCACAATAAATAGGGGATTTCCAACCTGAAGCCCATGTAAATGGTTTAGTAGGTCTGATTTGGATAGCTCCAACATCTAATAACTCAATAGCAATGGCACGTGCAATTTCTGATTTAGCGATGGTAATCATGAAAAAAAGTGATTTAGAATTTATGCGAATTTAGGGGTTTTATTCGCAAGGTTGAAATTAATTTTAATATTTGGAATCAATTTTATCAACTAATGTCAACATCCCCATTTTATCAATTTTCAATTTGCCTTCGTCATCAAGTTTTCTGACAGCCGATATCACTTTTTCTTTGGAATAGCCTTCAATGTTTTCTGCAAGTCGCTCCATATTCAGATGGGAATCTTCTAAGATATTTAAAATCTTCAACTCTAAATCCTTCTCAAAACTACTAGATTTTTTCTTATTGATACAAACATCACAAAAACCACAAGGCTCCGACTTAAACTCACCAAAATACTGCAGTAATTTGAGCGTACGGCACACGACATCATTTTCTACATAATTCTTTACAGCTATCAGTTTTTGATGCTTATTCTTTTTGCGTTCTTCCAATCGCTTTTTGTCGAGAGGCAATTTATTGGCATCATGGCGCGCTTCCAAAAATGTTAATTGCGGAGAGTCAGATTTAGGCGAATAATCAATTACTCCTTCTTTATCTAAATATTTCAATTGCTTTACAACTTCTTGCGGACTCATCTCAGCCAATTTCGCTATCTGCAACTCGTTTATAAAAATCACTTGTTGATACAAATCACCACCATAAATTCTTAAAACCGTCTTAATTATTTTTTCAAATTTGGCATTTGCGATTTCATAAGAATACAAATCCTTGAAGTCTAAATTAATATGCAAACCCGATGGCCGATAAAAGTACTCGTTCATTTGAATGAAGCCTTCTTCCTCTAATACTTTCAAAGCATGAAAAACAGGAAATACCTCATATCTGTAGTGTTGACAAAAATCCTGAATTTCAAAATCAAAACTTTGCATTTCACCAGAACCAATCGCTATTTTAAAGTAATTAGCCAGCGATTGATATAGTTTTTTCAGGAATTCGAATTCGGGATGAGCGATCTCATGCTTCTCCTCCATTTCCTTAAAATCTTGCACATGGTAAAGGGCAACAGCAAAAGCGGGTTTTTCGTCACGCCCTGCCCTTCCAGCTTCTTGATAGTAGGACTCTAAATTATCTGGTATTTCCCAGTGAATTACTGTGCGAACATCAGGTTTATCAATTCCCATACCAAATGCATTTGTAGCAACAATAATTCGAGTCTTATCTGTCAACCATGCATCCTGCTTGGCATTTCTGTCGGCCTGAGAAAGTCCTGCATGATAGAAATCTGCCGAAAACCCGTTCTTTTTCAAGAGTTCGGCTAATTCCTTTGTACGTCTTCTGTTACGGGCATAAACAACTGACGTACCTCCTATTTTTCTCAGAATTTCAAAAAGCTTGGCTTCCTTATTTTCAACCTTTCTCACTGAATAGGATAGATTACCACGGGCAAAACTCTTTTGAAAAAGCTTCCCATTCTTGAAATTCAGTTTTTCCTGGATATCAATTTTAACATCTTCAGTGGCCGTGGCAGTTAAGGCAATACAAGTTACTTTGGGAAACAACTCCCTGAAATTAGCAATCTCCAAGTATGGAGGACGGAAATCATATCCCCATTGGGAAATACAGTGCGCCTCATCTATTGCTAGAAGGTTAAGATTCATTTTCTTGGCTCGTTCCAGAAATAAATCAGTTTTCAATCTTTCGGGTGAAACATACAAAAATTTATAGGCTCCATGAGCGGCATTATCAAGTAGGATATCAATTTCTCGGGAAGTCATTCCTGAATAAACTGCTGCTGCAGGAATTTTTCGTTTCTTTAATTGCTCTACTTGATCTTTCATCAGGGCAATCAAAGGTGAAATCACCAAACATAAGCCCTCACTCATTAAAGCCGGGACTTGAAAGCAAATAGACTTTCCCCCACCGGTAGGTAATAAAGCCAATGTATCATTCCCTGTAGTTACGGAGTTGATAATATCCTCCTGCATACTACGGAAGGCAGCATAGCCCCAGTACTTTTGAAGGATATCAATGGCTTTTATATTTTGCATAGAATATTGAACCGCTATTTATTAAGTCTGTAAATTACCAACTAGGAGTTTTCTTGTTCAAAAAAGCGGCTATCCCTTTCTTACAATCTTCCGAAGCCCTTGCCTTAGCATTTTGCTCCGCAGCATACTGCAAACCCTCCTCTAACCCTTTTTCTTGAACTTCCGCTATCATTTGCTTGGTAAAGGCCATAGATTGACCTGAATTGTTTTGGATTAATTGTTGGGCAAAATCATAAACAGTTCCTGAAAGCTTTTCAGCTTCAACCACTTCATTGACCAAGCCCATTTTTAGAGCATCTTTGGCTTCATACAATTTCCCGGAAAGAAGTAATTCTTTAGATTTCCCTTCTCCTATTTTTCTTAATAAAAATACTTTTACGATGGCTGGAATGAAACCTATTTTCACTTCTGTGTAACCAAATTTAGCATGTGGTACTGTGTAAGAGAAATCACAAACGGTAGCTAATCCGCAGCCCCCTGCTAATGCATGACCCTGAATTTCGGCTATCACTACTTTGGGGTAAGTATAAATCTCATAGAAAAGCTCCTTTAAATGATTGGAATCCTCTAAGTTCTCTTCAAAAGTATTGCCTTGCAGACCTTGAATGTAAGCCAAATCAGCACCTGCACAGAAAGCCTTTCCCTCAGCTCTCAACACGATCACTTTTGCGCTATCATCTTCCTTCAACTGTGCAAAAGCATCCTTCAGTTCACCCACAAAATCGTAACTCAAAGCATTCCTTTTTTCAGGTCGGTTTAAGGTGATGTAACCAATTCTGTCTTTAATTTCAATTTTCGTTAATTCCATAGTTTATAATTTCCATTCAAAAGCACCTTCTTCCGGCACTATGTAATAATCTAAATTTTCCTCCTCAAATTTAGCTTTAAAGTTTTGAATGTTATAATAAGAATTGGATGCATCTAATACAATTTTCTGGGCATTGAAATATTTTTGGAGTTTCGAAGGGTTTCTTAAAGCGTCATTACTTAGAATTAATAAATCAACGTCCAAAGGCTCCTTCAATATCACATTTTTATTTATTTTCTGATGCCAATGGACAATTTTTTGACCGTTCCAGACAGAAACTTCTAACTCTTGAAAATCTTCAAAAATCTCATTCTGATTTTCAGCTTCAAATCGGTCAGGATGAAAATCGGCTATTCCTGCTTGCAGTTGACTAGGGTAAACATGGAATCGAAGTTTATTCTTATCTTGTGCTAGGCTATCTTCTACCTTCAAATATTGAGTAAATCCATTTCTGATTGCTAATGCATGATGCTTTCCGGTGTCATATACGATCAATTTTTTGGCATTGAAGTTTTCATATTGACGCCAACAAATACTAGCACTCATTAAAAACAAACTTAAGACAGTCAATTTTAAATAGTTTAGCTTCTTCTCAGAAATGAATAAGGCAATAAACAAAATACTAATGTAAATCAGCCAGCTTTCAGGAGTAGTAATAAAAACACCATCTATTGTACTATTAGGAAGATAATCAAGCTTAAAAACCAAATAATTTATTAACTGTATAAAATGATCAATCAGAAAACCTATCCCTTCTGCTGCCCATTCCCAAAATGATATCAATAGTAGAAGTAAGCTACTATTTAGAATTACAAAAGCTGACGGGATTACCACCAAGTTTGATAAAAAGAAATAAGTAGGGAATTGGTGAAAATAAAGCAAGGCCAATGGAGCAGTTGCCAATTGCGCTGCAATAGAAACACAAGTGATTGCCCAGATTTTATCCCATAAAACATATTTAAATTGTAAAAGGCTATAGAGTTTTGGCTGAAAGAAAACGATACCTAAAACAGCCAGATAAGACAGTTGAAATCCAACAGAGAACAATAGAAAGGGATTGATACTCAACAAAACAAAAGCCGAAGCAGCCAGAGTATTATATATATTTGTCTGTCTTCGTAAAGCCTGAGCCAAAATTATAAAACTAAACATCATGGCTGCTCTTTGAACTGAAGGCGATAGACCTGTTATAAAAGCATAAGCCCACAACACCGACATACTGATTACGGCAAAATATATTCTACCTCCCCTCCTATTCCGCCATCTTTTTAGTAGCGTAGAAACAATCAAAAAAATGATACCAACGTGCAATCCACTTACTGCCAAAACGTGCATTGCACCAGCCGCTGCATAAGCATTTCTTAAGTCATTATCTAGTTCATCTTTTATCCCTAAGGTTAAGGCTTTGGCAATGGCTAATGATCGCTCAGTATGAATGTTATCATTCATAATTTCTTCCAAATACTGTCCAGTTTCGATGGATGCTGCCATAATTAGATTACCTTTCCCTTTTCCAATCTTCAGCCATTTTCCAGATGTGATATATTGTTGATGATAAACCTGATCAAAGCCCAAAAATCGCTTATAATTAAATTCTAATGGGTTCTTTGGTGTTTCTAATTCGTTTATGCGTGATTTTATTAGTAATTGATCACCATATTTTAACACCTTCGATAAACTATCCTTTTGGAAGTAAATCATAGCGTTTCCCCTATTGTTTCGCCAGTCTCCATTTATTAAAACCTGCTGAATTTCGACTTTAAAACCGTAAGTTTTTTCGGTGCTTTTACCTGCACTGACTAGTATAGCCTCAAAAGCTTGTATTTGTGCTGATTCGATAGTGAGCAAATGGGTCTCGTCATGTTTTTCAGATTGCCAGTAAGCATTAAGATAGCCAAATGAAAAGCAAATCAGGAAAGCTAATAAAGCAAAAGAAATAGATTGAAAAGTAGGAAACTGATAACCCCTAAAAAACTGAGCAGTTATATATATAACGACTATCGCACCAAATAAAAGAAGTACAATTTCAAAAATAGCTGGTAAAAAAGTCCCTGCAACTATTCCTCCAGACATGAATAGCACAAAACGGATGAAGGCGTATCTGTTCCAGGCTTGATGCATGGAAATAAAAGTAAAAAAATATCAATAAAGAAAAAAAGGGGGAGTAAAAAGCTGTGATATAATGTCTAACTAAAATATTACAAAATCATGAGTCGTTGTTATTAATATTGAGCTAACTCATTGGACTTTTTACCTTCCACCTTTCGAAATAACTTTTTATCTAAATCGTAAAAACTATTATTTAAATTTTACCACCTAGTGATTACTTAATGACCAGGGCCCAATTAATTGCATGGGCTGTGGCAATAAACGAAGCACCTGAAACCGTTAAAATGACTTCATCTATTGAAAACAATCCTGACTGACCAAATCCTATGAAAACAAAACCTACGCCAAGTAAAATTAGTGGAGAATACTTTCCATGATGACGTTTAAATGCAGGCAAAAAAGAAACCAACGCTAAAAACAAACTAAGTATAATGACTGAATACTCAATCCAAGGATTAGCCAAAAAATGTAGGCTTGTCAGTGTTGAAAGGCTTAACAACAAAGGCAAGGCCGCACAATGAATGGCACATACTATGGAGGCCATCATACCCAAGGCGTCAATAGGTATTCTTACTGTATTCTTATTTGAAGTTTTCATTTGTATCTGCACTTTTGAAAATTAACAATGTTATTAACGCAATTCTATTGCAAATATAGATACAGATATTTTAAACGCAACTTGTTTGCGTTAAAATTTTTAACAAAACTTAATGATAATAATGCTACCGCATTTATAGTAAGACTGTTGACTTTGATTGGGTTTATCCTCTGGTGATTCCTTGGTGTTTCAACTATTAACCATTTCCATCTGATAATGCATAATATTACATTCCTCGAATTGCTCACCTACTTTTTCAAAACCAAAGCGCGAGTAAAGGGAAACTGCAGGAAGCTGAGCATGCATATACATTTTTTTACCTATCGAATCGGGCGATTCCTTAATGTTGTCAATAATTGCTTTTACTAATGCTTGTCCCACGCCCCTGCCTCTGTGCGATTTGAGAACTGCAAAGCGCTCCAGTTTCATCCCGTTTTCCGTAAATCGCCATCTTGCAGTACCGCAAGGCTTGCCATCTTCATCAGTAGCTATAAAGTGTGTAGAAATTTCTTCAAACTCATCATATTCCTCCTCTCGAGCCACTTTTTGCTCTTTAACAAAAACTTCCTCTCGAATACTAAATATTTGTTTTAACTCTTCTTTATCTTCTACTACTTTTACTGTAATCATTTGTGGTCTTTTTCTATCAGAACGTCATTTTTGTCGTAAGCCTCGATGATTTGCTTCACCAATTTATGTCTCACCACATCTTCACCTTTTAAATGTACAATTCCTATTCCCTTGATATCTTTTAATATTTGTGTGGACTCTATCAAACCTGATTTTTGCTTTTTTGGCAAATCAACCTGACTCATATCACCTGTGATAATGGCTTTGGAATTTGGCCCCATTCTGGTCAAGAACATCTTGATCTGCATAGGAGTAGTATTCTGGGCCTCATCTAATAAGATAAAAGCATTGTGTAAGGTCCTACCTCTCATGTAGGCTAATGGAGCAATTTCTATCACTCTATTTTCTTGGTAGTACTTTAATTTTTCCGCTGGAACCATATCGTCCAATGCATCATAAATCGGTCTTAGGTATGGATCGATCTTTTCTTTTAAATCCCCAGGTAAGAATCCTAAATTTTCACCCGCCTCTACAGCAGGACGCGTAATAATGATTTTGCGGACCTCTTTATTCTTTAAAGCTTGAACCGCCATGGCAACTGAAACATAAGTCTTTCCAGTTCCAGCAGGGCCTATTGCAAAAACCAAATCATTTTTTCGTACAGCCTGGACCAATTTTATTTGATTAGGAGTTTTTGCTTTTATCGCATAACCTTTCGTACCAAAAACTAAGGTTTCATCCGCATTAACATCAAGCTTCCTTTGGCTTTCTTCATGTTCCTCATTCAAGTAAGTTTTGACACTATCTTCTGTTATTTTCCCAAATTTGTGATAGTGGGTAACCAATGAATGTACAATCTGATTGATGCGAATAATTTCGGGTGTACTCCCTTGTATTCTAATTTCATTCCCTCTTGAGATAATTTTTGATTTAGGAAAAGCAGAAGAAAGTTCGTTAATATTCCGATTTTCTACTCCCAAAAAATCCACAAGGGATACATTTTCTAAAGTGATAACTTTTTCTACCAAATGATTTTCTTATTTATGTTCTCTCAATGTGTTAGTACTGAAAATTATGTAGTTTTGTTTTTAACAAATTTAACAATAATTCGACTTTTTGTATGCCTTTGATCACTTTTCTATCAGATTTCGGTTGGCGCGACCATTATGTGGCAGCGGTGAAAGCCAAAATACTGGGTGAAGATTCTAGTCTTCAAGTGATTGACATATCTCACAACATCACCAAGCACGATATCATTCATGCTGCACATGTACTAAAGTCCGTTTATCAAGATTTTCCGGAAGGTAGCGTTCATCTAGTAGCAGTCAATTCCCGTTCTGAACCAAATGAAGCAATGATCGCTGTTGAAATTAAAAAGCGTTTCTTCTTAGGTAGCAATAATGGATTGCTTAGTATTATAAGAGATAAACATCCCGATAAAATTGTGAAAATTGCGTCAACAGATGACTTAAAAGGTAATTTTCCAGCTAAGGATATTTTGGCTCCTGCCGCTGTTAAAATTTTACAATCCAAAAATCTTGACGGAACTGGCGAAGAAATGGAAGTGGATGATTTTAAAAGATATATTGTACCAAAGGTAAAAGCTACCAGGGAGATTATTCAAGGTCATGTAGTACATATTGATGATTATGGAAACCTGATTACTGATATTCAGAAGTACGACTACGATATTTTAAGTAAAGGAAAATCCGTTCAAATAAAATTTAGAAATTATTCTCTCACAGGAGTTCAAGAGCATTATCACGAAAGCCAAGGAGGCGAAGCTTTTGCCATTTTTAATGATCAAGGCGTTTTAGAAATTGGTATCAAACAAGGAAATGCATCAGAATTACTGGGAATGGAATATAACAGTATGGTAAGCGTTAAGTTTGGGGAGTACTAGCCCCTAGCCCCCAAAAGGGGGATTTGACCTCACATTTTAGACCCGCAAAACTTGATCATTGACATTTCAACACAGCACGAGTTAGAAACTTGCGTTGGCTTTGGGGGGAATGTCGGACATTTTCAATTTTGGACATTGGGATTTAAAAAAGCGCTTGTCAGCAAAAGTGTCCGACATTTTCAATGGCATACATTTTTGTATCATATAAAAAAACAACAGAATTTCTGTGCGAAGTTCCTCCTTCGGGGGTTAGGGGGCTGCAATAGGTGCAGCGAGCAAATTATCAGGGATACCGAAAGCATCAGTTAGTGCTACTGCATCCTGTCGAATGTCCCAGCATAATTGATTCACCATTTTTCGAATGGCTTTCGTTTTTACTCCTTCCATATAGCCTTGCTCCAAATACCAGCCCTTATTTTGCTCTATGGTATGTAAAGCGTATAATTGACATAATTGCTTTAACGCTTTTTTACAGGCAGCATTTTGAGTGGTTTCCACCGCCAATTGAAATCTTTCCAGTACTTTTCTTTCAATGTACGACTGCCCAACATTTACCAAATGATGTTGAGCCACATTCACAGCATCGAATGAATCCATTCCAACATCAACCAATTTTTTTATTCGCTGACCGGCTGAAGCAACGATGGCCCTTTCTCTGTATTTGAACGCATTGATATGGAAATCAAAATCTAGCAGATGGGTTTCATCTGTACTTCTGACTACAATCGGATTTTTTTCAGTGAAGGATGTTTTAGCCTGATTACTCAGATAGTTAAAAATGGTGATGAAATTCATATCCCCCATTTCCCTTTTAAATTCAGTCAATCTACTTTTAGCAACCAACTGCATCAGTACGGTATTATCACCTTCAAAAGTGGTGTAAACATCCGTGTCGTTTTTCAGATCGTCAATTCTGTTTTCCGATAGATATCCTTTACCCCCACAAGCTTCTCGGCATTCTTGCAAACTAGCAGTTGTGAACCAAGTCCCATAAGCTTTCATTCCTGCGGCCAATGCTTCAATTTCTTGTCCTTCCTCTTGCGTTCTAGTTAAAAAACGATTGGTTAAATATTTTAAAGCGAAATGAAGCGCATAACTTTTTGCCAATAATGGCATCAATCTTCTTTGATGCATTCTATAATTTAAGATGGGCACCTCTTCTCCTCCCTCAGGACCAAATTGCCTTCGGTTATTTCCGTAACGAATCGCGATGGTCAATCCTGATTTAGCAGCTGAAAGGCCTGAACGAGGTATCCCAATCCTACCACCTACCAAGGTTCCCAGCATAGTGAAGAACCTTTTATTATCACTGGAAATTGAGCTTTGAAATTTGCCTTCTTCATCTACAGACGCAAATTGATCCAACATATCAGCTTTAGGAATCTCAACTTTATTGAAAGCTATCAAACCGTTATCTACTCCATTCAGCCCCATTTTATATCCACAGTCTTCAATTTCAACACCAGGATGCATTTCTCCTTTTTTATCCCTTAGTGGAACCACGAAAGCATTTACTCCGAAATCATCTCCGTCAATAATCAATTTGGCAAATACGGTTGCTTTTTGACCATGTAGAGCTGCATTTCCAATATACTCCTTTCGTGCATTTTGATGAGGGGTATGTATAGTAAAAGTTTGATTCTGATGGTTATATGTGGCAGTAGTTTCTATCCCTCGTACATTGGAACCGTGATTGGTTTCCGTCATAGCAAAGCATCCCGGAAGTTCCAAAGTACCAATATCTTTCAAATATTTTTGATGATGTTTTTCGGTACCCAAGAAGTATATGCTCATGCCCCAAAGCCCGAATTGCACGCCAAATTTGATGACCATGCTCAAATCATGATAACTCAATGTTTCCATGATGGTGAAATAGCCCTCCATATCAGCTCTCCCACCAAATTCTCTTGGAAAGGCCCATGATCCATAACCTTCCTTAGCCAACAATTTGCACCACTCTAATACTTGTTGTCTTTGATCTGCTATTTTTTCGTGATGATGATAGGCAAAATCAGCTTTTGCTAATGTTTCCTTTACTTTTTGAATCAATTCTATTTTGGATCCATCCAGCACTTCTTGCATTAGTTTTGGATCAAAAGAAGATTTGGATTGCTGTTCAGAAGTAATAGTAGAATGGCTGTCCTCAAATCGATAGGCCGCTTCATTGAATATTAGACCCAATTCCTTTTCGGTATTTTGGAATGCTTTTTTATTCTGTTCAGAGATTTTTAATTCATTCCCATTTTGATGAGCAAGAACCAACTGCATTCCTAGAGTAGTCAAATTCTTTAGATTACGAGGCTTAATAAACTGAATCTGATTTTTCCAGCTCTTTAGTTCTTGGGCTGAAGGCTTTTGATTAGGATTAAGATTTTGCTCCAATAATTCGACCTCAGCTTTTTCCAGCCATAATTGAGATTTAATCAATTTCTTCATGATTTGAATATCAGCCTCGCTTAGATTAAAATCTTCCCATAATGTGAAATAGAAAGGAAGAAATATGTAAAGGTTAGGATTTTTGGACAATAAATCAGATTGCAGCATGAGCTTAAAATTTAAATTAAATTCATACTAATAACGTTATGGATAGGGCATAGTTTAAAAGTAGCAAGTCTGAGAATAGAAGTGAGAAGCAGGGAGTTTCAAAAAACGGCCTGACTGCCTTTTGACTTCAAGATTCTACTTAAGTCAGCAGGGAGTCAGGCCAGCAATTGTTTAAAACACTCAATCTACAATACAAAATATTGTTTATTAACCTGTAGCGTTTCCGACCGATCTACATTAATCAAACTGACTTCTCTTCAATTTATACTGCTTAACCCCATAGTTGATGATCAATAAAACTATAAAAATAAAAGAAATTAAAAGGATATAGGGTGTAACAAATCCAATATTATACCCTACTATTTTTCCGAATTCATAAGCTGAAGAACTCTGAAAATTGTATAGAATGGAAAAAATGAAAACGGCTAAATACGCTAATCCAATAAAACTGAATAAAGATTTGAGAAATTTTTTAAAACTAAGGTTAATCATTTTGTCAATTTGAGGTTCAACATTCAAATAAATTTAAAATTGTAAACTTTTACATACTATTCATGTTGAAATTTGATTTTTAAAATCTTAAGTTACCCAAAACTAGACTTTAGTATTCATTTACTCACAATACTGCCTTATGTAATAGTTAACGCTTTCCTCTCCCATATTTTTAGCTCTACTCCAATCTTCACAGGCTTTTATATCATCTTCTAACTGATAGTAAATATTCCCTCTTAATTTATAGAATGAAGCGTCCTCAGAATTAAGTTCAATAGCTTTATTCAAATCTTTTAAGGCCGGTTGATAATTCTCCAGCACAGTCTTAACATTCCCTCTGTAATAGTAGGCTGAAGCATCCTCAGGATTTAACTGCACCACTTTATCATAATCTTCTAATGCACCTTCCCAATTTTCTGTTTCCTCTCGCAAAATGGCTCTATTGTAGTAAGCATCTGTATTTTCTGGTTGTAGAGTAATAGCTTTAGAGTAGTCTTCCGCGGCAAAGCGAACATCTCCTAGATATAGAAAACATTGAGCTCGGTACAAATAAATACTTGGATTAGAAGGATCTACCTCTGCTGCTCGATTCAAATCATCCAATGCTGCTTGATAATCCTCCAGTTCCAAATAAGACCTTCCTCTTTTGAAATATGAATCCGACTTGATCACTTCGCCTTGAATCGCCCTCTCAAAATAGGAAATAGCTCCTACCCAATCCTCTAAAGCATAGTAGGATTCAGCTTTGATATAAAATGCATTGGGATTCCCCTCACCTAAATCCTCTAGCTTATCTACATCCTCAATTACTCCGGCATAATTTTCTTGCTCAAATCTAGCTGAAGCTCTGTTTTCATAAGCCCTACCATATTCACTGTCAGTCTGTATAGCTTTATCGTAATCTTCAACTGCTTCTTCCAATTTTCCCGTAAGTTGCTTCGCTTTTCCCCGGTTATTAAAATATACTGCCTCCACAATTCCTCCCTTGATAGCAGTATTATAATCGCTTATGGCACCAGATAGATCGTCTAATCGGAATTTGGTATTTCCACGCAAAGCATAAGCCTCAAAATTTTCCTTGTCTGAAGCAATGGATGTGTTGAAATCTCCCAAAGCTTCCTTCCAATTATCTAAAGCATAATGAGTTTTCGCTCTTAAGAAATAGAGTTGTTGTGCTTTACTTCCATATTCGTCAGCTTTAACAAAATCAGACAATGCCATTTCATATTCTTCCTTTTGGAAATTGATTTCCCCTCTATGGAAATAAGTTTCTGGATGCTTATCTCCAAAAGTAACTGCTTGATTTAAATCGTAATAAGCATTATCTAATTCACCTAGTTTATAATAGGCATTTCCTCTCCCGTAAAAAACATCTGAAGACTGATTTCCTGTTTGAAAAGCTTGTGTCATCATTTCAATAGTTTGTGGGTAGTTTTCTAAATTGAAGTAGCACAATCCTAACCTCACAAAAGTATCGTTGTCCGTTTGTCCCAATTCAGTGGCTTTATCAAAATCATTTAGGGCTTTCTGATACGCTTCCATTTGGAAATAAGCATTTCCTCTGTTTAAAATGGCTTGTCCATAATTTTGATCCACTGCAAGGGATTTATCATAGTCCAGAATAGCTTCTTCAAACTGTTCTAATTTTGCCTTTGCTTTTCCTCTGTTATTAAAAATTACCTCGTCCCTTTGCCCTAAGCCTATTGCTTCATCATATGATTTTATGGCATCATTAAACCTGTCTTCTCTGAACAGAGTATTCGCATAATGATAATGTGTTTTGGGGTTTTGAGTCCCTGACGCAATTGCTCTCTGTAAAAATTGAGCAGCTTCTTCATATTTCTTTCCTTCATAGAGCGAATTTCCTAAATTCTCAATCACGGACTTCTCAGTCACTCCTTTGTCCACTGCTTTAATCAATTGCTCAGCCGCCTGTCTAAAATTATCTGTTTTGAAGAAAGCATTCCCCATCTTGGCAAATAAATCGCCTTCACTTATCCCGCCCTCTTCAGCTTTTTGAAAATCACTTATCGCTTGCCTATATTCTTCTTTTTCGTATAAAATACTACCCTTGAAATAAAACAGTTCAGGATTTTGAACTCCTCCACCGATTGCCAATTGCATACTTTGTAAAGCCTTATCTGCTTGCTGAGTCTTGTAATAAGCTAAACCCAACATTTCTGCAACTTCAGGACTCTTCTTCTCAGTTTTTTCTAAATCCGAAATTGCTGCAGCATAATTTTCCTGTTGATAATATGCCGTACCTCTATTCAATAAAGCTTGGTCATAATTGGGATTTTGAGCTAAAGCCAAACCATAATCTGTGATAGCTTCGGAAACCTTGTCCTGCAGAAATTTTGCTTTCCCCCTATTATTATAAATGATCGCATCTTTTGCTCCTAAATTAACAGCTTTATCATAGGAGCTAACTGCATTTAGTAAATTCTGTTGACGAAAATAAAGATCTCCAAGCGTCACATAAACATCGATGGATTTGCTTCCCGTTCCCGATGCCTTCTCTAAATCCGAAATAGCAGACTCAGCAGATTTTAATTCGTTATGAGCCAACCCTCTTTTTTCATAAAGAATTAGCGAATTCTCTCCTTGTTCTTCAGCTTTTCTTAGTGCATCTACCGCACTTTTGAAATTCCCTAGTTCAAATTGTGACTGTCCTAATGCAAAAAATACAGATTGATTAGTAATTCCTCCCTGAATAGCAGAATTCAAAGCTCTTGATGCCTCCTGATAATTCTCAAGCATAAAATAAGATTGCCCGATTAATTCGTAATTTTCTGTCGACCCATCGCCTGCTTGTATAGCTTGTTTTAAATTGCCTACAGCTGAATTGAAATCACCTTTCTGGAAATAAGCTTTACCCAATGCCGAATATAGGCCTGCTTCTTTTAATCCACCTTCCTCAGCTTTTTGTAGTGAAGAAATCGCTTGATCCCATTTTTTATCAACAATTGCTAAATACCCCTGATATAAATAAATCCTGTTTCCTTTAGCGCCAGCTGAAAGTGCCCGTTCAATATTGATTTTAGCTTCTTGAGTACTACCTGATTCGTACAAAAGAATAGCATATTGTTGGAATACTTCAGGTGATTTTGCTCCGGCTGCAATGGCTTTTTTGAAATAAGAAATTGCGCCTTCGCTTCTACTTAATTGTTGACTTGCTTTTGCAGCATTTATGAAAAGACTGCTATCCTTGATCTCAAATGAAATCGCTCTTTCTAAATTCTGTAGCGCCTCCTCATAGGTGCCTTTTTCAAACTGTGCTGTTCCAAGCAGTTGGAATATTTTGCCGTCATTCGCACCTCTTTGCACTGCAGCATTGAAATCGGCAATTGCTTTGTCATTATTTCCCTCTCTTAAGTGAGCAGTTCCTCTTTTTCTGTAAACTTCAGCTTCGTTTTTTCCCGAATTGATGGCTTTGTCAAAATTCACTATAGCCGATGAATAATTCTCGGAATTATAGTAAGCTTCCCCTAACTGAAGAAAAATATCTGAAGTATTTGAACCTTGCTGTACGGCTTTTTCAAAATCTTTTATCGCATTTCCCCAAGCTTCAGTCTTATAGTAAGCAGCTCCACGATTCTCCAAAGCCGTTTGATAGTTTGCTTTTAAAGCCAATGAGGTGGTATAATCTTCAATAGCTGCTTCATACTTATCCGTTAAAAATTTTGCTTTCCCTCTATTATTAAAGAGCACTTCTGATCCAAACCCTAATTTTTCAGATTGATCATAAGCGACAATAGCTTTTGCAAAGTCATTATTTTTAAAGTGGGCATTACCCAAATAATAGCTGACTTGTGGATCTTTAGACCCCAACTCAACTGCTTTCGCTAAATCTGGTATAGCTTGATTGATTTGTTCTAATTCATAATGACTAATTCCTTTATAAGCATGCCATTTTGCTGCATCTACCTTTTGATCTTGCGCCTGTGAAAAATCATTAATAGCTTCTGTGTACTTCTTTTGCTCAAAATAGGCAAAAGCCCTAATGGAATAGGCTCTCGGATTAGAGTTTATTTTAAATGCATTGGTTAAATCACTTATGGTCTTATCATAATTCCCAGCTTCAAAAGCAGCAAACCCAGCCATTTTCCATGCAAAATCATCTCTAGGATTATCATTGGCAAATTGTTCAAATGCACTTGATGATTTTGACCATTCTTTATTCGAATATGCATTTAAGGCAGAAAATAAATTGGTAGTTGAATTAATTTTTTGGGAGAAGTTGGAAAAACCGTTCGTGATTGAATTAGCTTTTCCCAATCTACTTAAATCCACAATGACCGCTCCGTTAACGCCTTCGGCTTTATCTAAAATTATCCCTTCAATACTATTACCAGAAACCACAACAGCCCCTGTAGCGGACTTACTCAGATTATCAGGTATTACAGCAAAGTATCCATAGCCCTCAATTTCAGAGGATTTAGAAATCTTGGCATCCTTACTTTCTGTTTTTTGTATACCAGTAGCATGTATAAATTTTATTGAACCGCCTTCCTTGAATTTTCCATTGGTAATATTTGCTTTTTGAAATTTGGTGCTCAAGTTATTATCAACTGCAAATTTCACTAAACCAGTGGCAGGATCATGAGCATTGAATGTAGAAATATTATGTATTGTGCTATCCTGAGTAAAAACCTTTGCACTTGTAGCCCCAATAAACAAATTCTGATGCGTGGCTCCTGTTCCCTGTCCATCTAAAATGATAGCCGTTCCTTTTTGTAAGGGTTGGCCAGCATTATCATAAGTCTGTACGAAATACAAACTTTTCTCTGCTTGAGAAAAGGAAGCAAATGAGCCGAACGAAAAAATTATTACGAATATAATTTTATAAATTTTTATCATAAATCAATGATTTAAAAAGATTGACGAAAATTATTGAATTTTTGGCGCTTATGGAAGAAAATAACCGCTTTAGTTATTCATCTTGGTAAAAGAAATTCAGTTAAGTATATTGGATTCACAAAATAAATAATCAAAATATGAAAAAGACATACCAATACTACTTCAGCATTTTTGTTTTTCTTTTAATAATGGCTTGCGACCCTACCACAAGAAAGTCGCCACAGGAGAGAGATATCAAAACGGAGGAAAAGGAAGTAAAACAAGGTCCTATCAGTTTAGTGATTCACGGTGGAGCGGGCACAATAAAACGTGAAAACATGACCGAAGAGCAGGATGCGGAATATAGAGCAAAACTGGAAGAAGCACTTGAAGCAGGATATGCAAAATTAGAATCAGGAGCACCAGCAATGCAAGCTGTGATAGCGGCTATACAGATCATGGAGGCATCTCCCTTATTCAATGCTGGAGTAGGAGCCGTTTTCACCAATGAAGGTAAAAATGAACTAGACGCAGCCGTAATGGATGGGAAAACAAGAAATGCTGGCGCAGTAGCAGGCGTTTCTACTATAAAGAGCCCAATTTTAGCAGCTCTTTCAGTTATGGACGACAGCCCACACGTGATGATGTCTGGAAAAGGAGCAGAACAATTTGCAGCAGAACAGGGCTTGGAAATTGTAGATCCTGAGTATTTCTTTACACAAAGTAGATTTGATGCATTACAAAGAGTAAAGAAAAGAGAAGTGGAAAAAGATAGAAGTGCTGCTTTATTGGATTTTCCTGATAGCAAATTCGGAACAGTGGGTTGTGTAGCCTTAGATAAAGATGGGAATATTGCTGCTGGAACTTCAACTGGCGGGATGACAAACAAAAGATATGGGAGAATTGGGGATGCGCCAATAATTGCAGCTGGAACTTATGCAGATAATGCAACTTGTGGAGTTTCCGCTACTGGTCATGGAGAATACTTTATTCGTTCTGTCGTAGCTTATGATGTTGCAGCTAAAATGAAGTATGCCGGCATGAGTCTAGACGCTGCTGCCAATAAAATTGTTTATGAAGAATTAGTGGAGTTTGGTGGGTCAGGAGGCTTTATTGCTTTAGATAAAGCTGGAAATATATCAATGCCATTTAATACATCTGGTATGTATCGTGGATATATGAATGAAAAAAATATGCCGAAAGTCTTCATTTATAAAGATGAGGAATAAATAGCATATTAAATTCAATTTAAAGCCATACTCAATAAAACCGAGTATGGCTTTTTAAATGCCAATAAACTATTGTTGCTTTTATCTAAAACAAATACGTTTGTATATTAGAAGGATCGCCCCCTTTTTTGTTCAAATCATGTTTACTTCAAGGCTTCAATAATTAAACAAAAATGTATTTTTCAAAGATATCCATACAGTAATTTGGCAAGTTGAATAAACTAGCTTAAGTTCATGATCAATAAGAAAAAGGTAAGTCATTTTCAATAAGAACAAGCTGTATTTTAAGTAAATATGTATTCTTGAATACTGAAGAGATTGTTTAGGAAGAACATTAACAGAATTAAGTCCCCATAATTTTTGATTTTTGAACAATTTTCATAGTTCAAGAAATGTATTTATCTTAGAAATATAGTAAGTCAAAGATCTCAATCTGATGGTATCATGCATTCGTCTAAAAAATTCGAATCAGTAACAGATTTCATTGATTTAAGGCTATCTTGTGACTTTAGTAGTATTAATAGTTATTTATGAATAAGAACACCGTAAAATTTAACACCACCGATAACCCCGAATTTGTAAGCATCTTAAGAAAAAGAGTAAATCAATACTTCAAAGATCATAATGTCTCAAAGTATGCTAATACTCGAATGAGAATAAAAACCGCTTTTATGCTTTTGCTTTATTTCATCCCCTTAGCATTTTTACTTAGTGGATTGATCACTAGCTTTTCCTTGGCCTTCCCAATGTTTATAATTATGGGATTTGGAATGGCTGGAATTGGACTTTGCGTAATGCATGACGCTAATCATGGAGTTTATTCCAAGAACAACAACGTTAATAAAATGTTAGGATTTACCGCAAATTTTCTGGGTGCGTATCATATCAATTGGAAAATCCAGCATAATGTCTTACATCATTCTTTCACTAATATTGATGAGTATGATGAAGACATTGACAAAAAAGGTATAATTAGATTTTCCCCACATCAAGAGCGTAAAAGTATTTTCAAGTTTCAAGCTTTTTATGCCCCATTACTTTATGGATTTATGACATTCTATTGGTTGATAGCCAAAGATATTGACCAACTCATCAGATACAATAAAAGAAATCTATTAAAGGGACAAGGGCTTAATTTCAAAAAAGCATTAGGCCTAATGTTGTTCAACAAGACCTGGTACATTGCTTTAACGCTCGTGGCTCCCATTATGATAACAGGTATTGTGTGGTGGCAGGTTGTCTTAGCATTTTTGCTTATGCAATTTATCAGTGGCTTGGTGTTAGCGCTGGTATTTCAACCGGCACATGTAATCACTGAAACTGATTTCTATAAGGTCGATGAAAAAGGTAGCGTAGAAAACAATTGGGCGATCCACCAAATGCGAACTACTTCCAATTTCGCGAATTCTTCCTCATGGTTTACTTGGATTGTTGGTGGATTAAATCATCAAATTGAGCACCATTTATTTCCTAATATTTGCCATGTCCATTACGATAAAATTGCGCCAATAGTGCAAAAAACTGCTGAAGAATTTGGTATTCCTTATCACCATCATAAATCTTTTGGAGTGGCATTGAAAAGTCATTTCACTTTATTAAATCAATTAGGAACTGGCAGCTATGATAAGAAAGTAAAGGAATTAAAAACAGCTCCTATTCCCGCAGTAGCTTAATAATATTCTTAAATTATATCTGAAATCCGTGATTTTAAGTAAGGCAAGACCTCTGCTTTGAACCACGGATTTTTACTTTGCCATATATTATTTCTTGGTGAAGGATGAGGTAAAGGAAAATATTCAGGCAAGTAATCTGTATAGGATTGGACGGTCAAGGTCAAAGTTTCTTTCCTTTCTTTTTTCAAATAATATCTCTGTGCATATTGACCCACTAATAATGTGACTTTCACATTCAGCATTCTTTGAAATAACTTTTGATGCCACATAAGAGCACAAATTTTCATAGGAGGAAAATCACCTGACTTGCCTGTACCAGGATAACAAAACCCCATAGGAATCAATGCAAAACTATGCTTATCGTAGAATTCCTCTTTACCCACACCGAGCCAATTCCTTAAATTATCACCACTTTTATCGTCCCACGGAATTCCAGATTGATGCACTTTTACACCAGGAGCTTGCCCAATAATGGCTATTTTGCTTTCTGAAGAAGCTTGAACTACCGGATTAGCACCAAGAGGAAGTTCATTTTGACAAAGTTGACACTCCTTTATTTCAGAAATCAAATCATCCATAAATTAATTAACGTCCCTTTTGGCAATTAAAAAGTAATTCAACCCAATACTTACAATCAACCAAGCTAGAGCTATTAATGCACTACTGACTTTTACAAAATCCTGAATCTCCATAAATACATATCTCTGAAAAGGAATCTCAACTAAATTATTGACTGCATGAATTGGGAAAAGCGTAATTAACCAATGATCATCAAATTTGTAATTTAAAATACCAACTATTGCTGGTTCTAAAAAGATAGCATAAAAACACAACCCAATAATAGCAAAACCTGCTTTTTTCATCAAAACAGATATCAACATGGCCAGATTCAAAAAGGTAATCAGTTCGAGAAAATGAGCCAGTAAGAATTCCATGTCAGTCATATAGAGACCAAAATTAAATTCTGAACCATAAATTACACCCATAAGCGTACCCGATATCCAGATAACCAACATATTGAAAAGGCTAAAGCCAAAAATTAAGCTTTGTTTTGCCCATAAGAATTCTGAAGGTGACATCCCATCAATAATATTCTGGCGAATAGTCCTATAAGAATACTCATTGGTAACTGATATGATCACTATAAAGGCTAAGAAAAACTTCAAGTAAGAAGCTAAATATGTTAAATTCTGCCAAACATCAGGAAAATCATAGAAAGGAATGATATCGGGACTAATCCCTTGAAACTCCATGCCCGAACTGGCCATCCAAGATAAGAGCATTTTAACACTGCTTAAGACTAGTAATAAAAGCAAAAAATAAAGAGAGGCTAGGCGTATAAATGTCTTATAATTTTTAAGTTTTAACCATTCTATACGTAAAAATTTCAATATCATGACTTTTCGGATAAAAGTTGTAAAAATTGTTTCTCCAAGGATTTATTGATGTAGGTTAAATAGGTCAAGACAACTCCTTTCTCAATTAAGAACCGATGAAAATCCTGAATTGGGGTCTCTTTTGATAATTGCACCTCCAATCTTCCCAAATTATTGATTTTCATATCAACAAAGGCAGGAAAAGTCCTTACTGTGTTTTTAAGACTTTCGATATCATCAGCTAACAACTCCACTCCTTCATTTCCCATTAAACTTTCTGCTACTGTACCTTGAAAGATTTTCTCGCCCTGCTTCAAAACAGCAAAGTGAGTACAAACTTTTTGCACCTCATCCAATAAATGGCTTGCTAAAATGATGGTTTTTCCTTGCCCGGCAATATTAACGATTAGCTCTCTGATTTCTGCAATTCCTTGTGGATCTAATCCGTTAGTCGGCTCATCTAAAATCAAGATTTCTGGGTCGGATAGCAATGCAGAAGCAATGGCTAATCGCTGTTTCATTCCTAATGAATAAGTTTTGAAAGGAGATTTAGCTCTTTGAGCCAGTCCCACCTGCTCCAAAACTTCCATTATTCTGCTTTCGGGTACTTCCTTAATTTTGCAGACTATCTTTAAGTTTTGAATTCCTGAGAGATAGGGATAGAAAGTAGGGCTTTCTAAAATGGCTCCTAACCTTTTTCTTTGCGCTGCAGTCGGTTCCTCCCCAAACCATTGGAACATTCCAGAATCCTTCTGAACAACCCCCAGTAAAATTCCGAGGGTTGTACTTTTACCACTCCCATTGGGACCCAGCAATCCAAAAACAGTTCCCTTTTCAACTTTTAATTCGAGATTATTAACTGCCTGAATATTTCCATATTGCTTATTCAGCCCTGAAATTTCTAATACATTTTCTGCCATAAATTTATTCGTCAGTGCTTTCAGACTGTTTCTCAGTGGAATCACCCTTCATTTCCTTCTGCATCTTTCTTACCCTCTTCCTATGTTCCTTTTGCTTTTCTTTGTCTTGAATAAAGTCGCCAATCGGACCCAAATCCAAATCAGCTTTCATTAAAGCTGGAACTTGTGAAATATCGAATGTTCCTTCCAGAAAACCAACAAAAAGACCGTCCTTAGTGTCAGCAGAAGCAAAGAGGATATCTTCTCTACCTTCTGGTGCTTTAATTTCGATATCCGCATTTTCCATTCTAGCAGAAAATATAGATTCCCAATCGTTGAAATCTTGCTGGCTTTTCCATTCAGCATAATCAGCTTTTTTAGATTCCTTATCCCATTTTATCTGCAATACATGCAGTTTTTGTATACCTTTCGTTGCCTCAGCAAAATTAGGATCATTTTTGGTATTGATCATTTTCAAATTGCTGGGATAAAGATTTATATTTAATGTATGAATTTCTTTTTCTTGGAGACTTTTCAATGGGTCTTCAATTTTTTTCTCGCAGGCTGAGAAAATAGATAAGGTAAATAAAAATAAAATTAATAGTCTCATATGCTCAATAATTTAAATAGAAAAAGCAAGGTAAGCCTAAGCTCACCTCGCTAAAATTAGTTTATTTTTTGGTAATTACTTTTGGTCATCTTCCATATTGTCCAATTGTTCGAGATTTTCCATACCCGATATATTCAGACCTTTTGCCATTTTCGACATTTGTTTAAGGTCTATTTCACCGAAGATACTAGCCGCTACAAAACTGCTGTCACTTCCTACCAACATCACGAGTTCACTTACCTTACCGCCTTTTTCTTGAATTAAAAATCGAATATCTGAATCGCCATCTCTAACGGTCATCAACTCATCATATCCTCTAGCAAATGCAGAATTCGCTTCTGAAAAAAGTGCTGCACCATTGCTAGTTTTACTATTAGCAATTAGTTTTATTCCCTTTAATCCAGATACCGCCTTTTTCATGGCTTCCTCTTCTTCTCCTTCTACTTCAAAATTAGAGAACAATTCAATCATTCGTTGATTCACTGAAACAATAGTAAAAGTCTCATCTGATGAGTATTTATTATAAAATTTCATGAATTCTGTGTTCTGTGCTTGTGCTGCTAAACTTACTAAAGCTAATGCAACTATTAATCCTATCTTTTTCATTTTTTTTCGAGTTTTAAGTATTAAGTAATAAGTATTAGGTACTTAGATTTAAGATGTAAGAGTTTAAGATTTAAGATCCTATCTCCTGTCTAGATTCTAGACTCTAGACTCTTGATTCTATCTATTCATCCATCTTGCCCTTCTTTTTTCTTTTCTTTTCTATCCGGTTGAAAAGTGTTTTTCACTTTCTCTTGTGCCGTATTAATCATTTCAAGAGAGCTTAGATGCTTTTTTCCGTGATTCATCATGGAAGCCATCAGCTCTAAAGTAGCTTTTGCTTCTTTATAGGCTTTTTCTTCTTGTTGAGCCAGTTGTTTTTGCTCTTGTTGCTGTGGCATCCACCACGCGAAGAAACCTAATGCAAATACTACCAAGATAGAGGCTGCAACCTTCATCCAATTCCAGCTGTCTTTTGGCTTGGATTTTTGATGAATTTCCTTCATGATTCTATTATCAAAATCATCATCCAGCACGAGCTCTTGCTTGACTTCTTCATGGCTTCCAAACCAATCTGCCAATTTCTTTAATTCGCCAGTAAGCTTATCTTTATTGGCTTTGAGTTCGTTTTTAAACTCCATTTCTTCTACTTGACTGAGCTCGCCCAGCCAGTACTTTTCAAGCCATTGTTCGAGTTTTCTTAATGCCATGGTCATTTATTTTTTGCATACTTGCTTTCAAAAATTTTCTGGAGCGAAAGAGGTCAGATTTCACTTGTGCCTCAGATATTTCCAAAGTTTCAGCAATTTCCTGATAACTATTCCCTTCCACTTCTCTTAAAATGAATACCGTTTTTTGCTTGTCACTCAACTGCTCCATCACTTCCTGCATAATTTTCCATTGGTCTTGCCAAAGGGAGATTGTACCAGGATCTTGTCCAAAAGTCTTCTCTAATTTGAGCGAATCATGATGCTTTTGGACTGTTTTTCTCTTCCTCAATCTATCCAAGCAAATATTCTTAACTATTTGCATACCCCAAGCCTCTGGATTTTCTACTGCTTCCCAGTCGGCTCTTTTGTCCCAAATCTTAATCATAGCTTCTTGGGTCGCGTCTTTAGCCTCCTCTTCGTCTTTTAGAAAGTAGTAGCCAAAGCGGAAGAGCTTATTCTTTTGACTTAGGTAGATATTTTTAAAGTAGTTTTCTTCGCTCATTACAATAGGTAGATGCACAAGAGGAGTGAAAGTTACAGAGAATTTGAAATTATTTTAATAAAATTGATTCATATGAATTATTTAACTGAATATCAGTCAAATAAGTATTATTTCAATTAGCTGATATTTCTATCAACACCCCTATGATCCCCTCAAGGGGATAGTTCTCACCGATTTTATTTTAGTAGAAAGCAATAGGGTTCATCACTATTTATTAAATAATACCTTTTGATAATATTTTATTACAGTGATACAAATCAAATTAAAAAATAAAAAGTAACTCTGTGCGTCTCCCCCCTTGAGGGGGGCTACGGGGGGGGTGTTTTATTAGCTATGATCATTTTTTAAATCAACATAAGTATGGGAAAAATAAGCCAAAGAAGTATCTTTCGAACATTACTATAAAACTCTCAATATGAAAATCCTATTTAGTCTTTCGGTATTATTATTCTCTTACACTTCCTTTTCTATCGCCCAAGAAGAAAAATCCAATCATCTCCAATTTTGGGAATCATTAGAACAACATTGCGGAAAAGCATATGCCGGTAAAGTGATTACGGCCCCAGTGCCAAAGGATTTTCAGCAGCAAGATTTGGTCATGCATTTTCTATCTTGCGGGGAAGGTCAAATAAGAATCCCTTTTGTGGTGGGAGAAAACCGGTCCAGAACATGGATGTTTACTTTGAACGAAAATAGTATCCAGTTAAAACATGACCACAGACACGAAGATGGAAGTCCGGACGATATTACGATGTACGGAGGCACAAGTCCCAACACTGGATTTGCGAAATTACAATATTTCCCAGCCGACCAAGAAACGGTTGATTTAATCCCTTACGCTGCTGGAAATGTTTGGTGGGTCAGTATCACGGATTCTACCTTTACCTATAACTTAAGGAGAGTAAGTAGCGATAAACCTATTAGAGTTGAATTTGATTTAACTGAAGAAGTGGAAGCACCTGCTGCTCCTTGGGGTTGGGAAAATTAGAAAAAGCTTTCAGTTTTTTGAAAACCTAGCGTTGTATATGAGAGTTTAAAGATGAATAAATAATCTAGTGCAATGTCTAATATCTCCTTAATAATAGAAGAACGTGCTGCCGATATAGGCGGTTTTATGGTTGGTCGTTTACTTCCGTTCAAACAGAAAAGAAGTGTTGGGCCATTTGTTTTTATCGATCACATGGGCCCAGCTGCATTGAGTGATCATGAAAACTTAGATGTTCCTCCACATCCTCATATTGGACTTTCTACCCTGACCTATTTATTTGAAGGTTCTATTTTGCATAAAGATAGTATCGGTAGCGAGGTAGAAATTAAACCAGGGGCTGTTAATTGGATGACTGCTGGAAAAGGTGTTGTGCATTCGGAGCGAACACCAGAATATTTAAGAAATTCTGATAAGAAGCTTCATGGCTTACAAATTTGGGTAGCATTACCTAAGCATTTAGAAGATTCCGCTCCCACCTTTGCACATATTGAAGCAAATAAGATTCCGCAGTGGAATGAAAACGGCTTAGAAATAAAACTGATAGCAGGACAAGCATTTGAAAAAGAGTCTCCTGTGCCAGTGCATAGCAACTTGTTTTTCATTGAGATTAAAAGTAAAAAGGCTCAAAAAGTGAATATAGGTAATGATCTTTTTGGTGAAAGTGCCCTATATATTCTAGAAGGACATATAAAAAGCGAGGGAAATCAATTTGATCCAAAGCAAATACTAATAGCTAAAGAAAGCTCTTTGTGCGAATTTGAAATGGGAGAAAACAGCACAGTCTATATTTTTGGTGGAGATCCTTTTCCTGAAGAGCGCTATATTAATTGGAATTTTGTTTCATCTGATAAGGAAGTTTTACGGCAAGCCAGGCAAGACTGGATAGACAAAAAATTCCCAAAAGTGCCAGGTGATGATGGTTATGTGCCTTATCCAAATATCAGAATAAAATAATTTGATTTTTTTCTTTAAAAACTTAACCTATAATTTAAGCTCCCGTATTTATATTCCATGGAACATAATTCCATGGAATGCTTATGGAAATAGAAAAAGTCATCAATCATCAGTTTCAAAATGAAAGTCAAAAACTTATCGCTGAATTACTGTATTCAGCGAATTGGCTTGAAAATCTGATCGCTAAAGCATTAAGCCCTTTGGATATTTCTTTCCAGCAGCTAAACGTATTGCGCATCATTCATGGGCAAGAAGCAAATAAAGCCAATGTACAAGTCATCAAGGATAGAATGATTGATGACCGCTCCAATGTTTCCCGATTGCTGAATAAGCTATGCGAAAAGGGATTTACTCTCAAAGATAGATGTACACGCGATCAAAGAGTAGTGTATATAGCGCTAACTGAAAAAGGTATAGAGGTGATGAAGCAGGGAAAAGCGAAGATGGAGCAAATTCAATTTTCATTAAACAACAAAAAACTACAAAATCTAAACAATCTATTAGAAGAACTTAGATCATAAATTCAATCAAGCAAAATTTAATTACATAAAAATGAATACAAATCAAGCACTATTAAAACCTATTAAATTAGGAGATTTAACACTAAAAAATAGAGTCATTATGGCTCCAATGACCAGAAGTAGAGCAGATAATCCTGAAAAAATAGCTACTGCAGCTTTACAGGGGACCTATTATCAGCAAAGATCTTCTGCTGGTTTAATCATCACCGAAGGTTCTCAAATTTCAGAAAAAGCTGTAGGCTATATTAATACTCCCGGCATTCACACTAAAGCACAAACGGAAGCTTGGGAAGAGGTGACCAAAATGGTGCACGATGAGGGTGGTAAAATTTTTATCCAGCTTTGGCATGTAGGCAGAATATCACATCCTGATTTTCATAATGGAGAACTACCACATGCTCCTTCAGCGCTTAATCCTGAAGCAAAATCTTTTACTCCTGAGGGATTCAAAGACACGGTGGTACCAAAGGAAATGAGCCTTGAGGACATCCAGCAGACCATCCAAGATTTCAAGAATGCAGCAGCAAATGCATGGGAAGCAGGTTTCGATGGTGTTGAAATCCATTCATCAAATGGTTATTTATTACATCAATTCTTCAGTTCCACTTCAAATATTCGCGAAGATGAATATGGTGGCTCCATTGAAAACAGAGCCAGAATACTTTTTGAAATTATAGATGAGATTAAAAAAGTGATGCCTGAAAACAGAATTGGGTTAAGATTAAATCCTTCACTGCATGGTATTTTCGGAATGACTTTAAATGAAGACACCATTCCAACTTTCGACTACATTATTGAAAAGTTAAATGATTATGATTTAGCTTATTTACACTTATCAGAACCTTTTAATGATGTATCAGATGTAGAAGACGCAGAGACACAAATTGCCAAAAGATACAGACCAATTTACAAAGGCAATTTAATGATTAATGCTAATTTCGATCAAGAAAAAGGTAATAAGGTTATTGAAGATGGAGATGCTGATATGGTAGCTTATGGAAAGCCTTACATCTCAAACCCTGATTTAGTAGAGCGTTTTGAGAACGGGGCTGAGCTAGCAGAATTTGATACTGATACTTTCTATACGCCTGGTCATAAAGGCTATACCGATTACCCGAAACTTCAAGAGGTAGAAAATTAAAGTTTAATAGTTTAGTATATGGTTGAGCCACCTAGATGAGAATTCGGGTGGCTTTTTTATTTTGCAAATTTACTTTTTGTGAAACGCTATTTCAGGACTAGACAGATTTAAATTAAAAAAAGCCTCTTCAAACTAATGAAAAGGCTTTTATAGTGGAGTTGGAGGGATTCGAACCCTCGTCCGGATAAGGAAACGATGCATCTTCTACATGCTTAGTTACTAATTAGGTTTTCGAGCCTGTTATGGAAAGCAACAGTCCTGTTGCAGGCCTTAGCTATTTGAGTTTCGCAACGGCTTAATAGCATCACCACGCTAGTTTCTCCTTTCGACACTCCTTGACCGCTCCCGGAAAAACGAAGGAACGAGGAATGTGGCTGGGGAATCCTTTTGGGGACTCAACCCTTAAAGCTTTATCTTAATAAATTAAGATTATGCAGCCATGGCGTAATTAGATTCGCCAATTATAGTTGGAATGAATTACTTAAGGATGTACATTCTCCACCCTGCATGCTAATACATAATTCACACTTACCGTCAATACCGGTCAACCCCATATATCAATTTATTAATCCTTCCGTTTGAAGGGCTACAAATGTACGATATTACATTCGATTCTAAATCCGAATTATCTAATTCTTTCACACGGGCTTGTCAATTAAAAGTTTATTAAAATCTCCAAAAATATAGTTTTGACTATTTTTAAACAACAACACCCTGCGCTTCAATCTTTTAAAAATTCCCAAAATATTTTTCTCCTTTCCCTATTTACATTTCCAATCATTCTTCCTACCTTTGCATCGGCAAATCGGCACGACCAGCTCCTGCTGAATTCCCCCAGGACCGGAAGGTAGCAAGGGTAGGCGGTCGTAGCGGTGCGATGTTGGTTTGCCATTTTTCTTTTCCCTCCTTTTTCCCAATAATACTACATCTATTCATCAATCAAACTGGGGCAGCCTTAAACCTGTCTGGTTTGCACTCGATATTTATGATGTAAACGCTCTAGTATTGACACTATTAATTCTATAAAGCTGACAGGTTTCTAATAAGACATTTTCAGATTAATATCCTACCTTTGCACAAGATTACTTGAACTCATTAAAATAACTTTACCAATGAAATTTTTTATTGATACCGCTAATTTAGACGAAATCAGAGAAGCCTACGATATGGGCGTTCTAGATGGCGTAACCACCAACCCTAGCCTTATGGCTAAAGAAGGCATCACTGGAGATGCGAACATCAAAGCTCACTACAAAGCGATATGTGATATCGTTGATAATAATGTTAGTGCAGAAGTAATTGCTACTGACTACGAAACCATGATGAAAGAAGGCCGAGAGCTTGCTAAAATCGATGACAAAATCGTAGTCAAAGTGCCTATGATCAAAGATGGCGTGAAAGCGATCAAGCAATTCTCAGCTGAAGGCATCAGAACCAATTGCACTTTGGTATTTTCTTCTGGTCAGGCTTTATTGGCTGCCAAAGCTGGGGCTTCTTATGTATCCCCTTTTATCGGAAGATTAGACGATATTTCCACTGATGGGTTGACCTTAATTGAAGATATCATTCGTATCTATGACAATTATGCTTACGATACTGAGGTTTTAGCAGCTTCTGTTAGACACACTATGCACTTAATAGAATGTGCCAATATGGGTGCTGATGTTGTGACTTGTCCGTTGAAAGTAATTACAGGATTATTGAAACATCCACTAACAGATTCTGGTTTAGCTCAATTCCTTGCTGATCATAAAAAAGGAAATAAATAAAAGTAGACATGAGAAATTGGAAATATGATAACCACTTTTCCTATTTCCAATTTCAAATCTCATATTGATCAAGAAATGTATATCATAAAAGTAAAAGGCAAAGCAAAAATACCAGATTATATCCAACTAAGAGATAACGATTTTGTATTAATTGCCTACTTCAGAGCTGACCGTCCGTTAAAAAATATGGACAAATATGGACTAGAGGGCAAGGAAGAAGCCTTAGAAAAAGTCATAAATGAACTACCTTTTGGTAAAATTCAAGCTTTAGACATATGATGTACCCTCATTTGACAATTTTATGAAGATGGTATAATCTTTAGATTGTTCATGAGCCCATGATATTTTTTTTGTATAATTAAGTTTTAGAATTCATAAAACCGAAATGTCCTCATTTTCCAACGATCCAGTAATCCGAATTGAAAACGCTACAATCTTCCAAGAAGATAAGGCTATTTTAAGTGATATATCTTTAAGTATCGGCAAAGGTGAATTTGTCTATCTTATTGGCAGAACAGGAAGTGGAAAAAGTTCTTTAATGAAGACAATTTATGCAGATCTAGATCTACGTTTGGGTCAAATGGAAGTGGGGGGATTTAAAATAAATGGAATTAAATCAAAACAGATTGCACAACTCCGAAGGAAAATTAGTGTGATTTTTCAAGATTTTCAGCTTCTGGCTGACCGGACTGTAGCCGAAAATCTGTATTTCGTCATGAAAGCCACTGGATGGACAGAAAAATCCAAAATGAAAGCTCGCATGGCGGATGTATTGATGAGAGTGGGTTTGGGTGCTGTAGATTCAAAAATGCCTCATCAGCTTTCTGGCGGTGAACAACAAAGAGTGGTAATTGCAAGAGCCTTAATAAATGAACCCGTTTTATTAATTGCAGATGAACCTACTGGAAACTTAGACCCTGAAGTTTCTGAGGGCATTTTTAAATTATTTACAGACATCAACAAAAGTGGTACAGCTATACTTATGGGCACACATGACCATAGCTTTTTAGATACGCACCCTTCCAGAGTCTTAAAATGCCAACAGGGTAAATTATTGGATTCTGAACAAGAAGATTTTGATTTTAAGAGTAACTATTAAAAGCATTAATGCATCTGAACAATTTACGTCCTTTTTGCTTTTTTAAAGATGCATAATTTTGATTCAAGACCAATAATTCCATCTTCTGAAGTAAAAACTGGTACCAAAGAAATTGAAGCCTTTCAAAACAATACTTTACGGCCTATCATTAAACAGCTTCATTCCATTCTACTCAATCATTTTTCTTTACTACTTTCCAGTAAAAAGGGGCAATACTTTAAATTCTCAGAAGATCAAAAGCCCAGTTATATTCATAGGCTTTTTCAAAAAGAAACTAGATACAAATCCGAATTAAAGGGGATGATTATTGGTAATCTAACTTCTGAAGAGTTCGGAATTTACAGGTTAAACTACAAAGTTATTGACAAGAGAATTTACTCTATCGTGGAAGAACGAATAGTAACCAATCAAGAAGAGCTTCAGGATTGGAATTAAATTTCTACATTAAATAGCAACTAATACCCAACAAAGAAAGATTGAAACTTCATATTCTTAAATCCTCTAAGAATAAAAAGGCTTACAATCTCCTTACGGACACCGTTAAATAATGGTGATTTTCTTTATCAGGAATAATGTGGGTTTTATCGAAAAAGGTAAAAAATATAATACCTACATATAGGTATATCTCTATCCATCAATAGCATATCAATTTTCATTTTTGTACTTTGAATAATATTAAAAGTTAAAAATAGCTTCTATTTAAAAGATACTGCAAAATGAAAAAAATCAATATCACCATCGCATTAATTCTACTTTTTAGCATCAGTCTTGTAGCTCAGAAATTACCTTTCCAAGGCTATCTGGAAGAATCAGGTGTCCCAGTGGAAGGAAACCGAGATTTTCAGTTTGATTTAGCAGATTTCGGTTGGACAGAAAGTTTCAGTGCAATTCCTGTAACTAAGGGAATATATAATGTGGTATTGGGCACAAACTCGCCACTACCATCCAATATTTTTAACGGTATAGCTGAAACACCACTTACAATCACAGTTGATGGAACTGAAATTGGAATAATTACTCTTTACAAGCCTTTAATCTCCACGAACTCATTGTTGAATGACGAAGGTAATCTTAAAATAATTGGTATCAATGACAGTGTCAATATCACAATTGGAAGCACCAATGATCAATTTTTCGGTAATATCGGTATTTTTGATTCACTAGGAGTTTCAAATGGATTTCTAAGAGCTAGAAATAATGGAGGCTATCTTCAACTTCAAAAACTTGATCCATCTGGGAATTTTTCTAGCGCCATAACCGCAAGTACTTCTAATGCTACAAGTAGTTTAAACTTGTTTGGTCAAAACACTGCTGCAGATAATGCCTCCTTAATGATTAATAATTACATTACTGGAAACGAGATAGAAAATGGTCCGGCTATGAGCGGAAATTACAAGCGAGCAGGTACTGATTGGTCGGATAATGAAGGCACTCTGCTTGCGGCAATTGGAAATGCAAGGGATGAATCAGGTCCCGACCCAAGTGGGAAATCAGGCTATTTGACATTATGGGGCACAAATTCAATAAATGTTTCACTAACAGGAAAAAGATGGGACAATAATAATTTACCTATACTGGAATTATTTGGAAATAACGATGATGGAGATACTTTTTTTCAATCAAATTTTAGTGCTGAAATTTTGCGAGGTGAAGGAACGAGCAGCTATGCTGATTTAAAAATGAAGCGCACAGATAATGGAGGATTGAACTACGAAGGAGTTTTAGTGACTTCCGATTATGGTGCAGCTGGACTTGGAGGAGGTATAGAAATCAGAAATAGTTCTGGTATCAATACCGTAGTTTTGAATGGTCAAAATGGAGAATTGACTGCAACAGCATACAATAATCCATCAGATAGAAGATTAAAAAAAGAAATTTCTCCCCTTGAAAATGCTTTGCAAAACACTTTGCAATTGAGAGCCACGACCTACTATTGGAAAGATAAAAATAAATCAACTCAACGGCAAATAGGAGTGATTGCCCAAGAACTCGAAAAAGTATATCCTGAGTTTGTACATACTAGTAGTGAAGGATTAAAATCAGTTAATTATGCTCAAATGACTGCCGTATTAATAGAAGCGGTTAAAGAGCTAAACACAAAAATAGAAAAACTTAAGACAGAAAATGATAATTTAGCTACTGCATTAAACCAGCAAAAAGACCTTACTGAAAGGATTTCTAAGCTGGAAAAAATGCTAATGGAAAATATTAGTATTACAAGCAATGATTAATAATAAATGGTTTTAATCTTAAACAGAATCATTATGAAAAAAATAATATCATTAATCATTTTTCTGATCGCTGGTTCAGCTTTCGCATTTACCCAATCACTGCAAAACAATAGCTACACGGTTAGCGCTGCACGAATAGTAAATGGTAACACGAGCATGACTGTTAGTAGTTCTTCATTTAGTACTAGCCCCATCGCTAGCGGTGAGCAGTCTTTATCCCCTGGTTTTCAGTCATTATATAATGCAATAAACAGCGCATCCTTAGCTACTGAAATTGATTCGCTAGCACTAGTGGATTTGTATAATGCAACCAATTCTGGGGATACTACCTGGAACAATGCGAGCGGCTGGCTTACAGATCCTTTGGATCAATGGCAAGGAGTTGGTTTAAATGCGGAAAGAAGGGTAAATTTTTTGGATCTTAGCAATAATAACCTGACAGGAGCTTTACCTGAAAGTTTTAAAAACTTGGATGCACTGCAACAATTATATTTCTACATCAATCCAAATTTAGAAGGAGAACTCTTTGATTTTTTAAGAAACTTCCCTGCATTAGAGAGAGTTTCTGCACATGATTGTAATTTCACTGGTCTAATTAACCCAGAGGCTTTTCAAATAAACCTGGTGGAGCTAAGAGTACATAATAACGCGATTTCGGATAGCATTCCAATTGAAATTACTAACTCCCCCAATTTGGATGACCTCACTTTAAATGGTAACAACATCACCGGTTCCATCCCAGCTGAAATCGGCCAGCTTCGAAAGCTTCGTAGCTTAGACTTGAGTGCTAATCCCTTGGAAGGCAATCTTCCAACTGAAATAGGCCTGATGGATAGTTTAAAATTTCTTTACATTGAACAAATTGGTTTAACAGGAGAAGTGCCTCCCGAAATACTAAATTGTATGAACCTACAGGAATTTTGGTTCAGTGAAAATAATTTTTCTGGTACCTTACCTGACGTATTTAATCTACCGAATTTTAGAGCCTTGCAAGCAGGTGGTAATGTCAATCTTTTGGTGGATCTACCTGACAATATTGGCGATTTGACGCAGCTGGAATTCCTCTCTATTTGGAATACAAGACCAAATGGAGGTGCTTTCCCCGAAGGAGTATATAATTTAACGAATCTTTATGGTCTTGATTTATCAGAGCAATTCTTTACTGGAACCATAGATGAAAGAATCGGTAATTTAGTTAATCTTGAACAGCTTTATTTGAGAAATAATCTTTTGGAGGGTGCTTTTCCAATTGAAATTATGTCAGCTTCCGGTTTGCATACTTTTGATATCAGTTCTAATAATTTTGATTTTATGCCTGATATCAGTGGGATGGCCAATTTACAGAGCGTAAATCTGATCCAAAATCGCTTTCAATTTGAAAGTTTAATACCATATTTAGGCATAAGTGAATATTTCTTCATGCCTCAAAGGATAATTGGCAACTCCCAAGACCTAGAAGTTTCAATTGGGTCAACACAAGAAATAAGTTCTGCTATAAATGAATTTGAAAATGTTAATTATCAATGGATATTAAATGGTGACTCCCTAGCGAATGCTTCTGCTAGTTCATTTACGATTGAGAACTTCACAACTAGCACATCAGGTAGATACTTTATGCAGGCTACGCACCCAGATTTACCGGAGCTTATATTGAATTCAGCACCAATAAATTTAAAAATTGCAGGAGGAAAAACAAACTGGTACATTGACAACAGACCTGGTACAATTGCTGATTTTAGAGATTTAAGCCAAGCAATCAACGCCACTAAATCTGGGGACACATTATACATTGCTGGGTCTAATCAACTCTATACAGGCGGTATTATAGAAGGTGCAAGGATAATTATAGGCCCTGGGTACTTCTTAGAAGAAAATCCGAATACCCAATTCAATACCCAAGCGGCAGAGATTGATTTTCTTGACCTATCCAATAGTGCAGACGGAAGTGAAGTCTACGGTATTTCAACGCAAACTTTGAGACTTAACAACCAATCTTCATCTGCGCCTGATACTTTGAAAAACGTTATCGTTGCCGGCAATAGAGTAAAATCACTGAGTTTTACGGACAAAAACATTAACATAACTGTTCGAGGGAATATTATAAATGAATTACAATTCGCATCTACATCCGTTCAAAATGTTAATCGATCATATAATGGCTTTACAATTAGCAATAACATAATCGATACAGTGAATACTTTTTTTGATGTTATTTCGACTGAAAAAAGTAGTCTAGATAATATGATTTTTGATTTTAATAACATTCGGTACATTTCTGACAGTATTAATGATTTAAGCTTTTCAAACAGTATTATTGGAGAGCAAGGAATCGGAACCAATACTTTTGAAAATAATATTGACTACGATGAAGGGCTGTTCACGAATTCTAGTGGGGATTTTACTGTTGATAATGATTATACTCCAATTAATAGTGATCTACCGCAAGGTGCCTTTGCAGGGGACCATCCATACAAACTGAGCGGACTTCCACCTATTCCTTCTATTTACAATATTGAGATTGGAGACCGCCTATCTGCAAAATTAAATGTCAAATCTAACAATGATACTAATATTGCAAATATTAGATACTTGTACAGGCGGAACAATCAATCCTCAAGCCCCTATAATGTAAATGGATTTGAAATTTCCCAAGATTTGGAGGTAGAGTTTTTACCTAACCGATCATCTATACAAGCTAATGAATCTTACGACTTGATATTCGTGGCCATTGATGAATCTGGCAAGAGAAGTCATAGAACATATGTCACGTATGAAGCCATATCAGCAAATTTATCAGGAGACGTAGTAGATATCGACAATATTAATGTAACAGAAGGCACTGTTAGGTTATTTGCTATAAATCCATTTGCCAACAAATATGATACTGCAGCTATTCAAAGTTTAAATGGCTCTAACACTTTTAATTTTGAAAATCTTATTTTAGGTGACTATATAATTTTAGCTGACCCTGATGAAACAGAATACCCCAACCTAATCCCAACATACCTTGGTAATACATTAGATTGGCAAGTGGCTGATACCTTATTCTTGCAAGGAAATATTAGCAATGTCACTATTGAGGTTGAAAAAGAGCCAGAACCCTTAACAGAACGCGGTTCAGAAATCTCAGGAACTATTCAAGAAGAATTCTCAGATGCTGACACCACCTTAAGAGTACTGCCGAGAAAGCGAGTAAGCGGTGTTGGAGTGAGCGTCAGGGTCTTAACAGGCTCTTCAAGACCTGAAAAAAGTTTAAGATTATTGGACGATGATTATGAATTGGTCGCTTATATCAAAACAGATGAAAATGGAGAATTCACGCTCCCAAATTTACCTAGTGGTAATTACCGAATAAGAATAGAATATCCTGGGGTCGAAATGGATGAAACTTCTGACATCAATTTTAATTTAACAGGTGAGCAAGGGGAAGTTGTGACTTTAGAGGCTCTAGTTGAAGACGGCCTTGTCACAGTTACTGAAACGGGAAGAGTTACTTCCAATAATCCTGAAAACCCTATACTTTTCAAATTTTACCCCAATCCAGTCAAAAATGAATTACACTTGATGCTGGAAAGCGAAACAATTTCAACTGAATTAATTGTGTTTGACATCAAGGGAGTGATTCAAAAGCGTATCAAGTTGAACAGCGGACAAAATACGCTAGATACAAAAGATTTGAGCACAGGTACTTATATTTTACGACTACAAGATACTGATGGAAATTATATAATGAAAAAGATGATTAAGATCTAAATTACCACCTACTCGTTCTTTAGCATTTTCTAAAGAACGGGTAGGTCAAAATACAAAAGAGAAAGGGAACAAATCAGTAGGTTTGTCAATCAAAACAAATTCTCCTTCCGAATTCATGAACAAAATTTCAAAAGCTTGTTGATGTCTCTTTTCAAATTCCAACATGACTTGCCTGCATCCACCACAAGGCGGGGCACTTGATAACTGATCGGCATTCTTTCTGCTTGCAGCAATCGCTATCCGTTTGAACTTTTGATCTGGTGCCTGAATACCTGCTCGATACATCGCAGTTCTTTCGGCACACAGTCCGGCTGGAAAGGATGCATTTTCTTGATTGGTTCCTGTAATAATTTCACCATTTTCTAATTCTATAGCTGCTCCAACTGTAAAACTGGAATATGGAGAATGCGAAAATTGTCGAGCCTCTAGTGCTGCACTCCACAATTTTTGATATTCAATTGGTAAATCCTCTGCGTTACTAAAGGTTTTGTATCCTATTTCAATTAGTTCTTTCTTCACAATAAGTCTAAATTATAATGGATTACAATATACTATTTCCGTAAAATTAAGTTCATTAATTTTACACAATAATTTTTAAGACTTGCGTTTCTAAAGTATGAATAAAGTTTGTTTTGTATTTATTGCCTGTGGTTTACTCCTTGCTTCATGTCAAAAGCAAGCCATAAACCAATCCCAACCATCTTACAGTAAGCAAAGTCCTTCTAGCTTGAATCCAGAAGCTAGAGAAAATTACGGACAAAGACCTATACCTAAGCAAGATACTTGGTTTTTCGGGCTTTTTAAAAAGAAGCAACAAGTCAGTTGGGGAGACCAGTTGGTGGAAGAATATGAGGAAAGAATGAAGCGGAATGCAAAAGCAAAGCGCAAGAAAGCCAAAGAAATGGAAAAACCCCAATACTCAGACTGGACATACTTTGGACATAAAAAAAAGCCTAAAAAGCGAGCTCCGGAAAAAATGAAGTATTGTGAAGAATGTGGTATTAGACATTAATTTGCCCACTAATGCTCAAAAAACCTTCTGTTTTTATGGATTTGGTTATATATTTGTAAAAATATAATTGAATGAAGCGCAGATTTTTTCCTTTTGATAAAAATTACTTGTTAGAGAATGTTCAGATGGAACATAAAAAAGTTTTAATGAATCAATTGGTTGAAATCGTCAAGGAAATCTATCTTTTACGTTATAATCCTCTTGGTCTTAAAGACAGTTCTATCAATAAAATTCTTAGCACAAAGAACTATAATTTCGAGGAACTCTCCGTTTTTTACGATGAACTTGCTGGATACTATCGATACAAGTATAGTTCAAATCAACTTGAACTTCTATTTGATGGTAGAGACCACCAAGAGAAATATATAGAGGATTGGTCACTAGCTTACAAAAAATGGATTGTTGAATTTTCCAAGTCTAAATATTTTCTAAAGGCTATTTTGGAAACCACTATTTTCTATCCAGATGACAAGCAATCACAATTGGCTTATTCCAGATTAAAAAATTATATCTCCGATTATTTCGGAATTAAGATATATAAATACAAAGGAATTGTGCCCATGAAAATAGCTTAGTTATTTCATTTTACATATTTCCGGGCCTGAAGATGTGCCGATTCTTTCTGCCCCAGCCTCAATAAACTGTAAAGCCTGCTCATAGGATTTTATCCCTCCGCTTGCCTTAATACCTACATGATCAGGTAAAACTGAACGCATTAATTGAACATGCTCCAGCTTAGCTCCCTCTGCTGCAAAACCTGTTGAAGTCTTTACAAAATCAGCACCGGCATCAGCACAAATCTTACAAGCCTCCTTAATTTCGCCATCATTCAGATAGGCTGTTTCTATAATCACTTTTAATATTTTCCCATTTTCATGAACCAGCTTCCCTATTTTTGCTATCTCAATTTTGGGCCACATCATTTGAGATTTAACAGCAGATATATTTAACACCATATCAATTTCATCCGCGCCATCTTTAATAGCCTGAATAGTTTCAGCTTCTTTGGTTTGACTCATCTGATAGCCTAAAGGAAACCCTATCACAGTAATTAAACTAATATTTGACTTACCAATGTCTCTTTTAACCTTTTTCACCCAAAATGGGGGGACACATATTCCAAAAATATTATTTTCTTGCACTTCATTTAATAACATTTCAATTTCATTTGAAGTTATTGTGGGTTTAAGGTTAGTATGCTCAATGTAATTTTGTATATTTCTCATATTCATCTAATTATTATCAAACTATGACCAAAAAGTGTATCCTCTATACTTTTTTAACTATACTACTATTAACCAATGAAATTAAAAAAGTTTCGGGTCAAAATTTAAAATTTGGATTTGAAATAAATGACAATAAGAGAAGTACTACTATCCCATTTGAATTAAATAGTAATCTTATAATCGTAAATGTACTTTTTGAAGGAGTAATCCCATTAAAGTTTATCGTGGATACTGGAGTCACCAATACCGTATTAATCGATAAGACTTATAGTGATATTTTAGATATAGAACCAGACCGAAAATTAATTCTAGTAGGTGCAGCAGGGATTAAGGAAGTTGAAGCCTACATTGTCAACCGAACAAATATCAAAGTCCAAAATATAACAGGTACAAACATCCCATTATTAATCTTAAAAGAAGATTACTTGAACCTTCAAAAAAACTTAGGCATAAAAATCCATGGAATTTTAGGATATGACTTCTTTAAAAATTTTATCGTCAGGGTTGATTACAAAAATGAGTTAATGAAATTTTATAGACCGGAGTATTTTAATAGACCAATGCTGTTTTACAAATGGATTGACATGAAAATAGAGCAAAGTAAACCTTATATTTTTCAAAAACTTCAAGTAAATGACAGCACGGAAATACTAAGTAAACTCATGATTGATACAGGAGCTTCACATCCATTAATGCTCCATAAAAATAGCAGTGAATACATTCAACTGCCAGAAAAAAATGTACGGGATATCTTGGGTGCAGGAATTGCGGGAACGATTGAAGGTCATGCGGCTAGAATCCCATTACTGACTATTGATAAATACACACTGGAAAATGTGGTTACAAATTATCCTGATTCTGGAGTTTATCAAGATATTATCCGAAGTACTGGCAGAAATGGAACTATCGGTGGTGGAGTACTAAAAAGATTCAAGCTATTTTTCGATTATGGAAATGAAAAATTATATCTCAGGAGAAATAGTCTAATTAGGGAAGACTTTGATCATGATATGAGCGGAATGACCGTAGTAGCCAAAGGAGAATATTTTTTAGAACCTTATTATGAAGTGGAAAAAGTACGAGAAGGTACACCTGCGTATACATCGGGAGTAAGAAAGGAAGATAAAATTATCAGTTTAAATGGAAACTCGGGCAAAGACCTAAGTTTGCAAAGAATTAATGAAACATTAAGCAAAAAGGAAGGAAAAAAAATAAAGCTTAAAGTAAAGAGAGCTGAGGAAATATTAACATTCACCTTTTACTTACAAGCTTTTATATAAACATCCTTTTAATGTTTCTTTTTCCTGAATAATACTTTATTCTAAAAAACTGTTGTGTTTTTTTGAATTTAAGTGCATTTCTTAAAGCATTATATATCCGATTACTATCTATGCCATCCTTGAGAATATACTCCTGAACTCCTGAGGTTACTTCCTGCTTATTATATGTTTTTAAAAGTATAATAGATATTGCTTCTTTGCTTAATTCATTAATATTCCTAATTATAGCCTTTAATGGATTTAGGCCTAAATTATCATCTAAGATAATACAGTTGGGATGCGTTAAATGAATTTTATTTAACATATCTGCTTGAGAGAAAGCAGTTTCTATTCTCTTTATTTTACCTTGTAAATCAAACAGTTTTTCATAGACAATGCTCATTTCAATGGGATTATTACCGACAAGAAGCACATTAATCTCATTTTCAACTAGTGAAGGACTTTTCCGGGATTTAATAACGAGCTTTGACATATACACTTTATTTAATACAATAAAATATTACTTAAATTAAAAATAGCAAAGAAGAATTATAATAGCTAAACATATTCTACAATAGGTCAGATTTATTCGATAAACGCTAGTTGTAACATTTTAGATTGCGAGAAGTTTTATAATTATGAAGATTCTACTTACAGGAGCAAATGGGTATATCGGAAGAAGGCTACTTCCTATTTTAGTGATGCAAGGACATGAGCTTGTTTGTTTAGTAAGAGATAAGAGAAGAATTGAACTTGAGGAAAAACTCATAGATAAAGTCCAATTTTTTGAAGCGGATCTGCTTAAACCAGAACAACTCCAAGATTTACCTAAAGACATTGAAGCTTCCTACTACTTAGTTCATTCGCTGGGTAGTTCTTCCAATGAATTCCAGCAAATGGAAAAAGATACTGCTAGTAATTATGTTGAAGCCCTCAATACAACTAATTGTAAGCAAATAATTTACTTAAGTGGGATTTCTAATGATCACTCACTATCCAAACACCTATCATCAAGAAAAAATGCAGAAGGTATATTAGCTTCAGCTAAAGCAGAATTAACCGTTTTAAGGGCAGCTATTATTATCGGGTCAGGTGGGGCCTCATTCGAAATCATCCGTGATTTGGTAGAAAAACTCCCAGTAATGGTAGCTCCAAAATGGCTCCGAACTCGTTGTCAGCCCATTGCCGTTAGAAATGTTATCAATTATCTATCTGGAATTATTGGGAAAAATGAATCTTATGGTAAAACTTACGATATAGGAGGCCCTGATATTTTGACCTACAAAGAGATGCTTCTCATCTTTGCCAAAGTACGAGGCCTAAAAAGATATATCATCACACTTCCAGTACTGACTCCTAGATTAAGTTCATATTGGCTTCATTTTGTAACAGCAACGAGTTATAAAATTGCAAGCAGCTTAGTGTCAAGCATGAAAAATGAAGTGATAGTTCAAAACAAAGGAATCGAAAACATTGTACCACAAGAACTCATTCCTTATAGCGAAGCGGTGAAAATGGCTTTTGATAGAATTGCTCAAAATGAGGTGGTTTCCAGCTGGAAAGATGCATTTGCTAGTTCGAAAATCAATACCGAATTAATGGAATTTGTCCAAGTCCCTACATACGGATGCTTTGTTGATAAAAGGACGGCCACATTTCGCAGGCAGCGATCCGAAGTACTGCAGAATATTTGGGAAATTGGTGGTGATCGTGGGTGGTATTACTGGAATTTCTTATGGAAAATTAGGGGCTACCTTGACAAGGCTGTCGGAGGGGTTGGACTACGTAGAGGCAGAAGAAGCCCTGACCAATTAGTGGTCGGTGATTCATTGGATTTTTGGCGAGTCTTAGTGGCTGATAAACAAGAAGGGAGATTATTGTTATATGCTGAAATGCGATTACCTGGTGAAGCGTGGTTAGAATTTAAAATCACTAAGGACAATGAAGAGAATAAACTCACACAAACTGCCACTTTCAGACCACACGGTTTATTTGGAAGATTATATTGGTACAGTGTCTTTATTTTTCATGAATTTATTTTCAAGGGAATGATGAATAGAATTATTAATCACGGAGAAAATGAAAAAGATTCGGCAGTAGTAGTATAATAAGGATCTACATTTTCACAGACTAGTCTTCTGACAATTGCATCCGTTTGATTTGGGTAATTGATATTGATAACATTTGCTTCAGTAATGAAAAGCTTTAAGGTATCTAATTGTGACAATTTCAAAGAGTTAATCACTCTTACACCCATTTTTTGTAAAGCAACGGCATTGCACTGTTGTTCATATTGCCCTCTCATCGGAATTACGAGTAACTTCTTTTGAAGAAACAATGCCTCCGCAGGACCTTCAAAACCAGCGCCACAAATAAGACCCTCACATGCTGCAAGACTCTGAAGATACAATTGATTATCAATAGGAATAATCTCAATATTCCCCACCTTTTTTGCTGCAGTGCAATGCTTTGAAAACACTTTGCAGGACACTTCCAGTACTGATAAAACTTTGACTATTCTTTCGTCACTATATGCAGGTAAATAAACAGTATAAAAATCACCTTCCTTCGTCTTTAGATCTCGGATTTCCTGTCTAATAATAGGGAGATAGATTTTATCCGCATAAGTTTTAAAATGAAAACCATAAGATTGATTGACAGGAGCGTAATATTTCAGTATCAAATAACCTAGCCAATCTGTTTTCATTGGTTTTGGAGAAAAAGGATGAATAACGGCTGATTGATGGCTTAATCCGACACATTTCTTTGCTTTCAATAAACACGCCCAAGCAGAAATAGCTTCAAAGTCATTAATGATTAAATCATATTGGTGCACATCTAAATTCCATATTTCCTGTATAAAGCGGAAGAGGTTCATCCTTTTTAATGTTTTAAAAATATCGACACCTCCCCTTTTGCCAAAAATGAAGCTAACACCAAATAATTGATATCGCACTGGATAATTCAATTTAACGTCCGCTTGTGTCCCACTGATCAGTATATCAAGCTCCCCATATTGCTGCAATAAAGGAATAACATCCCTAGCTCTACTGATATGTCCATTTCCAGTACCTTGAATCGCATATAAAATTTTCATCCTTTTTTTTTAGAAAGATATATGTGGGAAATGAACTGATTATAAAGTAGAAATAAAGAAATTATGAATTTTTGAAATTGATATAATTTGAATGTTAAAGTTCATTTTTACCATTTAAGTATTTTATATTATTTATTTAAAAATTTAATACTTAATTTTGATGTATAGAGAGCTTTTTAGTGAAACCGATACAAATCACCATATCAATATTCTTTTTTGTTTGTCTCTTCAATGTGGCTTTCATACCGCAAATATGTCTAAATGCTATCGAAGATTTACAGCACAAAGAGGTGACCAATAACATTTTAGGAGAAGAATCAACAAACGGCTTGAATATTTTTGAGGAAGAAAGCAAAGAATCTTCTAAAGAAAATAATGAGGATGAAAATAATAATCTGAATCTGAAAGCAATGGCTTTATTTAGAGCGTCTGTTCATAATTTCATTCATGAATCGCTTGTTAATAGTTTTTTTCATTCCAATCACTACCAATCAGTTTCGGTGTTAAACACCACACCACCCCCTAAACTATAATTCACATAGTTTTTAACCTTACATTTTTTAAGGTAAATACACAGTATACTTATTATCACTGTTGTACATTTTTCACAATTACGATTTTACAAAAAACTTCAATTGATTAACAATGAGTGAATCAAAATTTACAAAATATACAGGAATCACCTTTAATCATTTAAAAAGTGATTCTCTTTCTAGTTTAGTAGTATTTCTAGTGGCTATGCCGCTATGTTTAGGGATTGCCTTGGCATCAGGTGCGCCATTATTCTCTGGTTTAGTAACAGGTATAGTTGGTGGTGTGGTGGTTGCCTTACTGAGTGGTAGTCAATTAGCCGTTTCAGGTCCTGCAGCAGGATTAGCTGTAATTGTTTATAACGGAATTGAAGATATAGGATTTTTTGAAGGATTCTTAGTTGCCGTAGTTTTAGCCGGTGTTATCCAATTACTTTTAGGATATCTAAAAGCTGGAACAATTGGTAATTATTTTCCTTCTTCTGTAATTAAAGGAATGTTGGCGGCCATTGGTATATTACTGATCATAAAACAAATACCTCACATCTTCGGATATGATGAAGATTATTTAGGGGATTTGGATTTTTGGCAAAATAATGATGAAAATGCATTATCTGCCCTAGTTTCTGCATTTGAAAATATAGATCCTACAGCTTTCATAATTTCAATAATATCATTGGTGATTTTAATTGGCTGGAATTACATTAAAAATAACAGCATAAAATCTATACCTGCCCCTTTAATAGTTGTTTTTGTAGGGGTCGGAATAAATGCCATTTTCCTTGCATTAGATAACGGGATGGCTCTGTCTCAAAAGCACCTAGTAACTATCCCTGTCTTAGGTGAAGATACTTCCTTTGAAAATTTATTTGTATTTCCTGACTGGTCAATCTTAACAGAACCAGTAGTTTATACGGTAGCCATTACAATCGCAATCGTTGCAAGTTTAGAGACTCTTTTAAGTGTTGATGCTGTAGATAAATTAGATCCGCAGAAAAGAAGAACTCCTTTAAACCGAGAAATGAAAGCACAAGGAGTGGGTAATATTATTGCAGGTTTTCTAGGAGGACTACCCATGACTGCTGTTATTATTAGAGGGACAGTTAATATAAATTCTGGTGCTAAAACTAAATTATCGGCATTTTTTCACGGTATTTTATTAATTGTTGCCATCCTATTAATTCCTACGATTATCAATATGATACCATATGCGAGTTTGGCTGCTATACTCTTGGTAACAGGTTATAAACTAGCCAATATTTCACTCTGGAAAAGAATGTATAAAATCGGCCCTACTCAATTCTATCCATTTGTGGTTACAATTGTGGCAATTGTATTCACAGATCTATTAATAGGTATTGTAATAGGATTACTAGTGGGACTGTTAAATATTCTGATTAAGAATATGAAAAACACTTATTCATTTGATGCCAAGAAACATCAGGAAGGTGATCCGATTGTTTTAAAATTATCTGATGAAGTATCTTTCTTAAATAAGGCAAGTATGGTTAAAACTTTAGACAGTGTACCTAAGGACTCCAAAGTTATAATCGATGCTCAAAAATCATCATTCATCGATTTTGATGTGATCGAAGCCATTGAATTGTTCACAAATGAAGGTGCCAAATACAAAAATATAGAAGTAGAGCTACAAGGCTTTGAAAAATTTCATGAAAAATATAGTGTAAAATAAATACAATTATGGAACAACAAAAATATTCTAAGTTATTCGAAAACAACAAAAAATGGGTTGAAGAAAAGTTAAATATTGACCCACAGTATTTTGAAAATCATGCAAAAGGACAAAGTCCTAAATATCTATATATAGGCTGTGCTGATAGCCGTTTACCCGTAAATGAGATGACGGGGACGTCTTCTGGAGAATTATTTATTCATAGAAATGTAGCCAATATGGTGGTTCATACAGATAACAACTTAATGTCTGTTTTACAGTATGCTGTCCAAGTTTTGAAAGTTGAACATGTAGTTGTATGCGGACATTATGGTTGTGGTGGTGTAGCAGCAGCTCTTGAAAATAAGAGCTTAGGGCTTATTGATTCGTGGTTGATGAATATTAAAGAAAGTTATCAAAAAAATAGAAACTTTGTAGATAGTGCTGAAACTAAGGAAGCTAAAGTTAACCGATTGGTCGAAAGTAATGTAAAGGAACAAGTTTACAATCTATATAAAACGAGCTATGTTCAAGAAGGAATCAAATCACATGACTTGCAAATCCATGGCTGGGTTTATGATCTAAAAGAAGGACTTCTTAAGGACTTGGAAATAAATGCAGAGAAAGATTTCAAAGAAATGACTCTTTATACATTTAACTGATTTTTTTTCTAGACATGCAGGAACGACTTAACCCAGGGATAAGTCGTTCTTTTTTTATGCTTATTTCCAACCATCCTCTCCTTTCAAGGGTACAAAACTAAAATTAGAAAATACTTCCTTTGAAATCTTGCGTTCAGTGTTTTTCGTCAAACGTAACATTTGCTGGACATTATCATCACCCACTGGAATAACTAGACAACCACCAATGGACAATTGTTCTATTAGAGAATTTGGGACGGTTGGAGCACCTGCTGTTACTATAATCTTATCAAACGGGGCATGTTTAGACAAGCCTTTGGAACCGTCTCCACTAAAGAAAAGTGGTTTATATCCCATTTCTGGTAAAAATCTTCTGGTGCGTTCATACAAATCTCTTTGATACTCTATGGTATACACCTTTGTTCCCAACTCACATAATACGCATGCCTGATAGCCTGAACCTGTTCCGATTTCCAATACCTTATCTCCTGCTTTTACATTTAATAATTCGGTTTGAAACGCTACAGTATACGGTTGCGAAATGGTTTGACCGTGCCCAATAGGAAAGGCTTTATCTTGATAAGCATGCTCGAGGAAGGCATTCTCGAAAAATACATGACGAGGTACTTTTCCCATAGCAGATAAAACACTTTCATCTTCTATCCCTTTTTCGCGCAGCTTTTGAATTAATCTCCTACGCATTCCCTGATGTTTATAACTGTCTACCATTGCTTATCAAACTTAGGAAAAATTCAGGAATGGAAGAGTAGAAAAGGTAAAAATTACAAACTTAGATATATGAAAACCTTCCAGCTTTGAAAAAAGCCAGAAGGCCGACTTAAATCATCAAGGAATACTTATTGGCTCTTTCTGCAATCTATCCTCAATTACTTTATCGATATGACCTAAAGAACTATATAGTTGTTCATAATCATCAATGATAAAGTATTTTGTTTGAAACTTGTCCTTTCTATAACTACTGTCAATAATAGCTTCTACATTATAATCGAAGTGTTCAGGTTCATTTGAAATGGAGAATTTGGTTTCTCCAGGCGATGAAATAATTCCAGCACCATAAATTCTTAAATCGCCTTCTTCCCTGATTAAACCGAACTCGATAGTAAACCAGTAAATTCTACTCAAGAGGTGAATTGCCCAGTCATTATCTAAATGTTTGAGACCAATTTTTGCAAGACCTTGTAAGAAATCAACAAATGGCTGATTTGTCAATAATGGGATGTGCCCAAATACATCATGAAACATATCTGGCTCTTCCAGGTAATCCAACTGCTCTCGAGTTCTCAGCCAGGTAGTAGCTGGAAAAATTCTATTGCTCAAGAGTTCAAAGAACTTATCATCATCTACAATTCCTGGAACCGCTGCCACTTGCCACCCGGTCAATTCTTTAAGGTACTTATTAGTTTCCTTAAAATTGGGTATAGCTTTTTCTGTAAAATGAATCTTATCGATTCCATCTACAAACTCTTTAGTTGCTACTTTTTTGATGTTTTGAAATTGTCTCCCGAAAAGGATTCCCCAAACCTCTTGGTCTTCGGTGGTGTAATTGTCATAAATTTGCTCCATGCTACTATTAATTAATTTTTAATGTTAGTGTTTAAAATTTGGACATAAAAAAAGCCCGATTCCATTGGAACCGGGCTTGGTATATTTTCAATTTGAAATATGTCTTACATCATATGCATAACACTACCATTACCGATTCCTGTCGGGGCTAGATAATAGTAATAATATGTGTTGCGCTTAAAATTCATCTTGCCAAAGATAATAGTGGAATAATTAAAAACAAATGAAATTTGTAATATTATTTATATTTCAAGTAAACTATCTAAGATTCTAATTTCATCAACCTTAATGTTTTGATGCGAATAAGTATTTCCATCTCCATCAAATTGCAAAAAAAGAGGATCATGGCTATAAATATCATAAGGAAAGAAATCTTTTTCCTTTACCTCATATATATTCCAATTATCTGATTCATATTCGGCTCGATCAAAGTAGCCCCCTCTTTCCATATTGCCAATAAAAACAAGATTGAGACGATTAATTTCATTCTTCAAAAGGAAGCTATTATTGATTTCTAAACAACCACTACAAGATTTCATATCAATAACGTAAAATTGCTGATTGCTTCTTTGAGTTTCATTTAAATTTAATTCTTCCTCAATAAATTTTTCAAACTTATCTGATTTGTCACACGATAGATTAAGAAGTATAATAAGTAACAATAAAGTAAATCTTTTCATAATTTATGTAAATCTTCAATTGGCACTAAATAAAATCCATAACCTCCTTTAAATTTATCTCTGAGCATGATTTTCCCATTAAAAAAGCCACCATTTAATTTGTTTAGGGTTACATTGAAATCATTTAGAACTTCCGACTCGAAATCATCTTCATTAAAATTATATATTCTTAATTTAGTTTGCTCTCCTTCTAGAGGATAATATTTCACCAAATAATATTGACTATCTACCTTATTGTAAAAAATTTCAATGCTCTGATCTGACTCTACTTCCTTAGATAAATCAAGAACGCTCACTTTAAAATCATCCAAATCAAGCTTAGTAAATGAATTTGAAATTTTATCAGAGAAACATAATTCTCCATTATTATTCATATAATAATTATGAGGATAACTTATGCTTTTATAACTAAAATCATTTCGTTCAGTATTATTCAATCTTACTTTTTTGGAATTAATTAAATTAAAAGATTTGTCATAATATTGAAATTCGTAATCCGTATGCTTCCTTTTATTTTTAATATCTATACCTAAATAAGCATTTGATAAAAATAGAAAATTAGTTGCTTTTATATCGTTCTGTCTGAGATCTCTATTATCCAATCTTTCAATGGTTTCAAAACGATTGTTTTTGAAGGATATTAAAGCAAACTCCTTCATAAATGAAATCGAAAACAAGCTATCATTCAAAACTGTAATATTTTGAACAATGCCGGCATTTGACCAGTCTTCCAATTCCAGTGTATCTTGATGTAAATTATTGCTATCAAGTAATAATAACCTTTGCGAATTGGAAAACATCCTGCTATTTTCACTTAGAATGGTAAGACTACCCATTTGCTCATCGGATGGGCTATAAAAAATATAAGATTCAGGTATTTCCTGTGCATAATGGGTTGAACTAACAACCAATAATTGAAGCAATAACAGATGTCTAAAAATTAATCTTAACCAAATCAAATTCATATTTTTCTTCATTATTTTCTGTAGACCAAGCACTTTCTTTACTAATCAAAAGTCCATCCTGAGTAGGTAATATATGCAAGAAGTTATAAATTGAAGCTGGAAATTCCACCTCGCCTAAAACTTCAAATTCGGGAGTAAATGCTATAAGAAACCAGTTAGCTTTCATTTTATGAACATTCTCTTCACTATTATGTGTACTACTTTTAAAAATTCGGTAATAAACATTTTGATATTTATCATAAATAAGATTTACATAACCTTCGTCATTATTAAAAGCATCTAATTCTTCCTCTGTGCTATATCCTTTTTTATTTTCAATATCGAATAAGGTAACATCCCCTTTCGCACTATTGCTTTCTACATTGAAAAACTCATCTTCTTTCACACTAAAAACCTCACTTGAATTATAAAAATTTATCAGTAAATCCTCAGTATCTGTATTCAAGCAAAAAGTATTGAATGGGTTGTTCGGTGCATTCTTTTGATCATAAATTTCAGGCCATCTTCCGGAAAATTGACTGAACTCTAAAGTTTCAAAATCGAATTTAGAAATCAATGGAGCACTATAGAAGGTTTTTCTATCATTGAAACCATCTAGATACGAATTTGGAACAGTATTGATAATTAATTCTTTACTCTGATTATTATATGAAAAGGGAATATAGAAATTGCCATTTTGTGTTATAGAAAATGGGAAAAATTGACTGTCAGAACCCGTAATATCATTAAATAGTTTAGAGGGATATTGATTATCTACCATTCTAAAACTATTCATCACTTCACCTTCCTGATTAATTAATTGAAATGAACTAGCATCAAGCGAAAATAGAAAAATAGAGTCCATATTATGGTAACAAAATGAGCTTACCGGATAAATTCTATTTGGTCCCTCGCTTTCCAATTGAGTTGAAAAGAGAAACTTATTTTCTTTCAAACTGAAGAAATCCAATTTGCTGAAATTACGATCAAGTCCTACAAATTCATCCTCACCTACTAACTGAATTTGACTATGTTCATATTGTACATCAGCATTTATCGGTATTTCAATTGATTTTAAAACTGAAAAGTCTAATGTATTATTTTCTACTTCTTTTAATTTGGAACATGAACAAATAATAAAAAATATAAGATATAAACCTTTAAATTTCATGTCTATAATATTGTTTTTTACGGCCACATGGAATCTTTGATTAAAAATTCATCTTCGGTTAGTGTGTAATTCGCAGCTAAGTTTTTAATGTCGATTTCATATAAGTCCTTTAAAGGTTGACTAATTAAAGTCAACCCTTTAAGTTAAATTAAATTGATTCTGCAAAAATTCTACACCGATGACAATCAGTTCCGAAGCCATAACAAACTCCTAAAGTTTGGTTACCTCGTTCAACACCGTTTTTGCAATGTGGAGGTCTTGCTTCTGAATAATTGTTCATCCCGAACAATAATGCTGCTGAGAAAATGCCTATAGACATTAAATACATTACTTTCTTTCTCATAATTTCTTTGTTAAAAAAGTTGAAAATTTATTTAATATCAAAACTCAACCTTAACTCACGCCTAAATCAAAAAAACTAGCTAGCATTTGTAATCCATCAATTGGGGTTTTCTGTAAGGTTTTATTTCGAAACTTCACAAATGAAGAAAAAAAAAAAACGTAAACACAAAATAAATTACAATAAGTATTCAATAATTAGTTCAATGTTACTACAATAGGCAGGAAAAATAGTTACTGATTCGAATAACTATATTTTTAATAGATTGAACCTTTTTATAAAAATTACACCTAAAAAGAATAAAAAATAGGTATTAGTAAAGAGGCAATGATCCAGAAGATAATTCCTAGTGGTGCTCCAATTTTAAAGAAATCTTTAAAATCATAATTACCAGCACTATAGACCATGGTATTGGTTTGGTATCCTATTGGGGTCATGAAGCTCGCACTTCCAGCCATCATCACTGCAATTAAAAAGGGTAATGGACTAAAACTTAAAGCCTCTGCTATTGACATGGCAAGTGGCGCCATTAAAGCCGCAGCAGCATTATTGGATATTATTTCAGTAAACAGCATAGTAATCAAATAAATTCCGGCTATCATAATGAACGGGGCTGTCTGATTTTCTGTAAATGCTAAAAAATTAGTGACCAACCAGTCATTCAAGCCACTTTTTTCCATAGCAGTACCGAAACTTAATGAACCTGCTAGCAAAAAAATCACTTGCCAGTCTATCGAGCGATAAGCATCCGTCATACTTATGATCCTGAAAATACCCAATAAAAACACACCAGCCCACGCGGAAGCGACAATAGGGAGAATATTAAAAGTAGCAGCAACAATTACTAAAGCTAAAACAATAGAAGATATATAAAGCTTTCGTTTGTCGGGTATATCTAAATCGCTTTCCCTGACAGACAAAAAAGGTGCATTAGGGTTGCTTTCCGCCTTTTGTAATAATTCATGACCTTTTTGACTAGTTTGTAATAATAGAATATCCCCCACCTTCAATCGGATGTTTTCCATATCTTTGAATTGACGTTTACCTCTATGTCTGATGGCCAATAGATGAGAATGATAATTTTTCAAGAAATTGATATTCTTCAATTTCTTATCCACCAAGTGTGTCCCTGGCATTATAATCACTTCAACTACTTTAGTCTCTTCTTCTGGGAAATATTTATCAGTAATCGATTTCACGATGGACAGATGCTGATCGGCTACCACTTTTTTTACTTTATCGAGCTCCCCTTTAATCAACATCACATCTCCAGCTTGCAGGCGAGTATTCATTTTTGGATTTTTAATGGAACTGTCTTCCCTTCTCAATTCCTGTACCTCAAATGTTAAATCCTTTCTTTTGAATAACCCTTCAATACTAATACCCGTTTTTTCATCAGGTAATTCTTTTATTTTAACCTCTGTTAGAAATTTTGTGATCTGACTATCATCTTGCAAAGGTTTAACCTGAGATTCCTTCGGCAGTAAGTACTTTCCCGCAAACATTAAATACAATAAACCTACTACTAGAAATACCAAGCCCATAGGAGCCATTGTAAACAAACCGATACCTTCGAAGCCTTTATCTTTAGCAATACCTGCTACTAGCAAATTGGTAGAAGTTCCTATTAAAGTACATGTCCCTCCTAAAATAGCACCATACGACAATGGAATTAAAAATTTAGAAGGGTGCAAAGACAATTTTTTAGCCGCTTTCGAAACAATTGGAATAAATGTTGCTACCACTGGTGTGTTATTTATGAATGCCGATAACAAGCCGACTCCTGAACTCATTCCTAAAATAGCTCCACCGTAAGTTTTGCTGAATAACCGAGTAACCAAAGGAGCTAGTAGCTTTATTACACCTGCCCTGATCATCGCACTACTTAAGATGAACATGGCCGTTACAGTGAGTGTAGCACTATTAGCAAATCCTCTAAAGCTTTCTTCGGGTTCTAAAATTCCAAAAACAATCCAAACTACCATAACCCCAATTGCCACTAAATCTACTCGCACTGCTTCTGTAGCGAATAACACAATCGCTGACAATATGACTACAATAGTGATTATAAAGGATAGTTCCATATATTTCTAATATATGTGCCTTCATCTTGGAAAACAAGAATTAGGATTGATTTTAAAGCATGGAATATCAGAATAAATAAGAATAGGTTTATCAAGCAATCTAATCCCGACTTTGATAAAAGTTTAATATTCAACCAACCTTTACATTTTAGGCATAAAAAAACCCTGATAGAATCATCTATCAGGGTTAAAATAAAAGTTGGCAACGACTTACTCTCCCACCTTTTACG